>NZ_JBDOCV010000005.1:486-278710 GCF_040750275.1 Flavobacterium enshiense | reverse complement strand
CTAAAGATGCTGCCGGAAATGCATCAGCGTCAAGCAATACGGTGAATGTAACCACTTTAGCTGCTACTGCTGTGTATTGTACTTCACAAGGAAATAGTGTTGCGGATGAGTTAATCGGAAGAGTCCAAATCGGAACCATCAACAATGCTTCAACTGGAGGTACTGGATATACAGATTTCACTTCGATCTCCACCAACCTTACCAAAGGTGCTTCCACTACAATCACCATAACGCCAACTTGGACTTCTAGTACTTATTCGGAAGGTTATGCGGTGTGGATTGATTACAACAACGATAAAGATTTCGCAGACGCAGGGGAATTGGTATGGAGCAATGCTGCTTCCACTACTACTCCGGTTTCGGGAACTTTCACTGTACCAACAACAGCAACTACAGGTAGCACAAGAATGCGTGTTTCGATGAAATACAACGCTATTCCAACGTCTTGCGAAGCATTCGATTATGGTCAGGTAGAAGATTATACAGTTAATTTAGTAACCGGAACAGCCGATACCACTGCTCCGACAGCTCCGACAAGCTTAACTGCTTCGGGAACAACTCAAACTTCAACTAACTTATCATGGACTGCAGCAACAGACAATGTTGGTGTAACCGGATATGACGTGTACCGAGGAACTACCTTATTAGGAACTGTGACCTCTACAACGTATAATGTAACTGGTTTAACGGCTGCAACTGCTTACACCTTCTCAGTTAGAGCTAAAGACGCTGCCGGAAATGTATCTGCGTCAAGCAACACCGTGAATGTAACTACATTATCTTCAACGGTAACCTACTGTACTTCACAAGGAAACAGTACTGCAGACGAAAGAATCGGCAGAGTTCAAATAGGAACTATCAACAACGCATCCACAGGTACTGCAGGATATGAAAATTTCACTTCCTTATCTACTGCTGCTGCTCGTAGTGCATCACAAACCATTACGATCACTCCAACTTGGACTGGAAGTGTTTACCCTGAGGGTTACGCCGTTTGGATTGACTACAACAACAATGGTGTTTTCACAGACGCTGGAGAATTGGTATGGAGCAAAACGGCTTCTACAACAACTCCGGTTTCCGGAACATTCACCATCCCTGCAACGGCTACAATTGGCGCAGTAAGAATGCGTGTTTCCATGAAATACAACGGTGTACCAACTTCATGTGAAGCGTTCTCTTACGGTCAGGTGGAAGATTACACGGTTAACATTACGGCTACAGCAAAAGAAAGCATTGCAATCAACCCTCTTGCTGCCGTAAAATTATATCCAAACCCTGCAACAACCACAATGCATGTTACAGAGGTTACGGAGAATGCCACTTTCAGAGTATACAATTTAATAGGACAAACCATTATGAACGGAAAATTCAACAACGGAACTATGGATGTATCAAGCTTGGAAAGCGGAAATTACATTATGGAAATTTCAGACAATGACAACGTAATCACAAAACGTTTCATTAAAAAATAAATGAACATTCTTCAACTTAAAAGGTCTTCTCAACAGAAGGCCTTTTTTGTTAAAATAGCATTCCGAATCTTCATTAATGATAAAATCCTTATTTTAGCTGTTCTTTCAAAAACACAAAATTCAAAATGAAAAAGTTACTTATTTTAACTCTTGGAATAATGGGATTATCAGCTGCTGCCCAGGAGGTCATGACACCTGAACTTTTATGGAAATTAGGTCGTTTGACTCCAATTGGGATCTCTAAAGACGGAAAAAACATCGTTTATAAAGTTGCCACACCTTCCGTGGAGGAAAACAAATCGAATACAAAATTTTACACCATTCCTATTGGTGGCGGTACTGCAGTTGAAGTTGCCGATACTAAAGATCTGGTAAAAAACAAAAACGTATCTTCAGACGGTAAACACTTACTTTCCCACAAAGAAGTAAAAGTGGAAAAAATCTTAGGTAAAGATTTGTATCCGGAACTAAAAAAAGCGGATGCTCAAGTTTACAACGGATTGGATTACCGTCATTGGGACACTTGGCGCGACGGCACGTTTAATCACGTATTCTATGCTGATGCCAACGCAAACGACAAAACCACTCCTGTAGATATCATGAAAGGTGAAAGTTACGATGCTCCGCAAAAACCTTTTGGTGGCGACGAAGATTACATTTGGTCACCGGATGGAAAAAGCATCGTTTACGTGTGCAAAAAGAAAGCCGGAACGGAGTATGCCATCAGTACCAACACCGATTTATACGAATACAATATAGAATCCAAAACTACCAAAAACCTTACCGAAAGCAATTTAGGTTACGACACGCATCCTTTATATTCGCCAACCGGAAACCTGACTTGGCTGCAAATGAAACGTGATGGGTATGAAGCCGATAAAAACGACATCATCGTTCGCTTCAAAGGCATGGACATCAATTTAACGGGTGGTTGGGACGGAACCGTTGAAAGCTTTAAATGGAGTGATGACGGTAAAAAAGTCTATTTCATTGCTGCTACTGACGGAACCAAACAATTGTTTGAAGTAAATTTCCCTGGCCTTACTAAAATTGCAGTTACCGTAAGACAAATTACCAACGGCGATTTTGATGTAACGGAAATCATTGGATTTACAGAAGGAAAAGTAATTGTGGCACGAAACGACATGAACCACGCTTCCGAAATCTATTCGTATGACTTTAAGAAAAAAGACTGGAAACAAATTACCAATGTAAATACCGAAACGTACGGCAAATTAGCGCTAAGCAAAACTGAAAAACGCTACGTTACTACTACTGACGGTAAAAAAATGGTGGTTTGGGTAATCCTGCCTCCAAATTTCGACAAAACCAAAAAATACCCGGCTTTATTATACTGTCAAGGTGGTCCTCAAAGTGCCTTAACCCAATATTATTCCTACCGTTGGAATTTCCAAACAATGGCAGCACAAGGGTATATTGTGGTAGCACCAAACCGTCGCGGAATGCCGGGTCATGGCGTAAAATGGAATGAAGACATAAGTAAAGACTGGGGCGGACAGGTTATGGACGATTATTTGTCGGCGATTGACGATGTGGCCAAAGAATCCTACGTAGACAAAACCCGATTAGGAGCTGTAGGAGCAAGCTACGGTGGCTACTCGGTATTCTACTTGGCCGGAATCCACAAGAACCGCTTCAAAACGTTCATTTCACATTGTGGGGTTTTCAACTTACAAAGCATGTACGGAACTACCGAAGAAGTTTTCTTCAACAATTTCGATCATGGCGGGGCTTATTGGGAAAAAAACAATGCCGATGCACAGAAAGCGTATTCCCAATTTAACCCCATCAATATGGTGAACAACTGGAATACCCCTATTTTGATTATTCAGGGCGGAAAAGATTACCGCGTACCGATTGGACAAGGACAGGAAGCCTTCCAAGCCGCGCAGTTAAAAGGCATTAAAAGCCGCTTCGTATTGTTCCCGGAAGAAAATCACTGGGTTTTAAAACCACAAAATGCTTTGGTTTGGCAACGTGAATTCTTCAAATGGTTAAAAGAAACCTTATAATACTCTGAAATCCTGATGTTTACATCGGGATTTTTTTTACCGATTAAAACCTAAAATGTTGTTAAAATCATGATTGTGCTGTAACATTTTATACTTTTACCAAACATATTGAATAAACCAAAAAATAAATCTATGTTATCATTACCCATTAAACCTTTTCTTGTAGCCTCCTCGTTGATTGTGAGTGTGGCTTCCGGATTTGCGCAAGACAACTTAGTAAACTCGTTAAAAATTAATGCGAGTGAAAAGAGTAAAGAACTTTACAAATTCGCTGATGTTATCAACATTGAAAATACTTCCGTAAAAAACCAGGGTTCTTCCGGGACCTGTTGGAGTTATTCTGCGAATTCTTTCTTAGAGTCTGAAATGATCCGTATGGGGAAAAAACCGGTGGAATTGTCTCAGATTTTCTCAGCTCGTAACGCTTATATCGAAAAAGGAAGAAACTACGTAAAGATGCACGGTTCTGTTGCTTTAGGTGACGGTGGTGCTTTTCACGATGTCATCAACATGTACAAAAAATACGGTGCTGTTCCACAATCGGTTTACACAGGATTGAACTATGGTACAGATAAGAATAAATTCGCGGAAATGGCTGCTTTAACAGAAGGTGTTTTGAAAGCCGTAGTTAGCAATCCGAACGGGGAATTAACACCAAACTGGGAAAAAGCCTATACCGCTGTTATCGATTCGTATTTAGGACAAGCGCCAAAATCGTTCCAATACAACGGAAAAACCTATACCCCGGAAACTTTTGCTAAAGAAGTTGTGGGCATCAACGGCGATGATTATGTAGAAATTTCATCCTTACAGGAATACCCATATTATACCAAATTCACTTTGATGGTACCGGATAACTGGTCGTTCGATCAAGTGTACAACGTAAAAATGAACGAATTAACCGAAACCATCGACCATGCTTTGAAAAATGGTTATTCTGTAGCTTGGGCTGGTGACGTTAGCGAGAAAAGCTTCTCTTGGAAAAACGGTGTAGCTTTCGTTCCTGAGAAAAAATTCGAGGACATGACGGCTGAAGAAAAAGCCGATATGTTTAACGGACCGAAAAAAGAAATGACGGTAACCGAAGAAATGCGTCAGAAAGCATTCGACAACTATACTACTACAGACGATCATGGTATGCACATCGTAGGAATTTCAAAAGACCAAAACGGTAAAGAATACTACATCGTGAAAAACTCTTGGGGAACGACTAACGATTACAAAGGGTATTTATACATGAGCAAAGAGTTCGCTAAATACAAAGCAACAGCGATCATGTTACACAAAAAAGGAGTACCTGCTGTTATCGCAAAAAAGCTAAACATCTAATAACCCAATCATCACAAGAGCCAAATGGCACAAACTGATGACATAACCATATTAAGATCCCGGAGTTAATACTTCGGGATTTTTTTTACTTGTCATACAGATTTAAACGCTTAAGTTGTACTTTAGTATACGATAAAAAACAAACCGACTAAAACGTTGTGTTTGTAATTATTACCTGTCAACCAATCCTCAAGAAAATGAAAAGACTGATTCTCCTGTTGATGTGTTTTTTTTCCACTCTAGTTCATTCACAGGAAAAAAGCAAAAACCTTATTTCATTTGTAAAACCGATTATCGGCACACAGCGTATGGGACATGTTTATCCCGGCGCAACTGCTCCTTTCGGTATGGTGCAACTCAGTCCTGATACTGACACTATTCCTTATTCCTTCAACGGAAAATACAACCCGGAAGTCTACAAATATTGTGCGGGTTATCAATACGATGACAAAACCATTGTTGGTTTTAGCCATACTCATTTCAGTGGTACCG
The DNA here is from genome assembly GCF_040750275.1 of Flavobacterium enshiense. Lineage (GTDB taxonomy): Bacteria > Bacteroidota > Bacteroidia > Flavobacteriales > Flavobacteriaceae > Flavobacterium > Flavobacterium enshiense_B. The sequence continues at coordinate 273,381 of NZ_JBDOCV010000005.1, read as the reverse complement.
GACATTCCGATTTGGGCGATTTTTTAATCATGCCAACAACCGGAAAACTGCAATTAAATCCGGGCGTGGCCAAAAATACCGCCACTGGTTTCCGATCGGCTTTTTCCCATGAAAACGAAATTGCTCAGGCAGGATATTACAAAGTAAAATTAGACGATCATTCGATTGTAGCTGAACTGACCGCTTCCAACCGTGTCGGTTTTCATCAGTACACTTTCCCCAAGGCAGAAGAAGCGCACATTATTTTGGATTTGATGAGCGGCATTTACAATTACCCCGAAAAAAATGTATGGACTTATGTTCGAGTGGTAAATGACACGCTGATTACCGGATACCGTCAAACCAACGGATGGGCCAAAAACAGAGTACAGTATTTTGCGCTTTCGTTTTCAAAACCGTTTATCAGTTTCGGTAGCAAGAACTTTGAGGAAAAACAAGCATACAGGGGCTTTTGGGGCAAATTCAACCAAAACAAAAACTTTCCGGAAATTTCAGGGAAACAAATCCGTCTTCATTTCGATTTTAAAACCGAAGAACAGGAAAAAATCAAAATTAAAATGGCACTCTCCCCCGTAAGCATGAATGGAGCTTTGCAAAATCTTTCCAGCGAAATTCCGCATTGGAATTTTGAGGCCATAAAAAAACAAACTCAGGATTTGTGGGAAACCGAATTAAGCAAAGTAACCATTGAAGGTACTAAAGAATTAAAAGAAAATTTCTACACCGCGATGTACCATACATTTCTTGCTCCTACCACCTATATGGATGTGGACGGAAAATATAAAGGACTTGATCAGGAAGTTCATCAGGCAGACGGTTTTACCAATTATACCACATTTTCTCTTTGGGATACCTACCGGGCTTTACACCCTCTTTTTAACATCCTACAACCGAAAAGGAACAACGACATGGTACATTCCATGATCAAACATTACGAACAAAGCGCTCAAAAAATGCTTCCTATCTGGAGTCATTATGCCAATGACAACTGGTGTATGAGTGGTTATCACAGTGTTTCGGTCGTAGCCGATGCAATTCTTAAAAATGTGTATACTGGAGACCCTCTAAAAGCATTGGAAGCTTGTGTGGCAACCGCAAACAAAAGAGATTATGAAGGAATCGGAAACTACATTGACTACGGGTATATTCCAACCGAAAAAAGCAGTATTTCAGTTTCCAATACCCTCGAATACGCATATGATGATTGGGTTATTGCACAACTGGCTAAAAAATTAAACCAACAGGCTATCTATCAACAATTCATGAAGCGTTCCGAAAACTGGAAAAATAATTTTGACAAAAGCATCGGTTTTATGCGTCCTAAAGCAGCCGACGGAACTTTTAAAGAAGATTTTGATGCTTTAAAAACTCACGAACAAGGCTTTATAGAAGGAAACAGCTGGAATTACAGCTTTTTTGTTCCTCACAATCCTCCCGGTTTAATAACACTTATGAGAGGCCAGAAAAAATTCATCAAAAAACTGGACCAACTGTTTTCAATGGATTTACCAGACAGTTTTTTTGCAGAAACAGAAGACATCACACGAGACGGCATCATTGGCGGTTATGTACACGGAAACGAACCTGCCCATCATGTAGCTTATCTTTACAATTGGACCAATCAGCCCTGGAAAACTCAAGAAAAAATAAGACGTATTTTAAAAATGCAGTACAAACCCACACCAGATGGTCTTGGCGGAAATGACGATTGCGGTCAAATGAGTGCCTGGTTCATCTTTTCCTCCTTAGGTTTTTATCCGGTAGCCCCAGGGTCTAATGAATATGCTATAGGAAGTCCAAGTGTGCAGTATGCAAAATTGAATCTGGAAAACGGAAAAGTATTTGAAATAGAGGTACTCAATGCATCCGATGAAAACATTTATGTAAAAAGTATGAGTTTAAACGGCAAACCTTTACAACACTATTTCATTGATCATGACACCATTATGAAAGGTGGAAAGTTAAGCATCGTGATGAGCCACAAACATTAAACAGAAAAATCAATCATAAAAAAAAGCCCAATCGAAAGACTGGGCTTTTTTTATTACACTTCTTTCATTTTGAAAGTTTCCATAAACTTAGTCGTATAGTTTCCGGCAACATAATCCGGCTCATCCATTAACTGTCTGTGGAAAGGAATTGTTGTTTTGATACCTTCAATATAGAATTCATCCAAAGCACGCTTCATTTTATTGATAGCCTCTTCACGTGTTTGCGCCGTCGTAATCAACTTGGCAATCATCGAATCATAATTTGGCGGAATCGTGTATCCAGCGTATACGTGCGTATCCAAACGAACCCCATGTCCTCCCGGTGAATGCAAAACCGTAATTTTACCCGGTGACGGACGGAAATCGTTGTATGGATCTTCCGCATTGATACGACATTCGATCGAGTGCAATTGCGGCAAATAGTTTTTACCGGAAATCGGCACACCAGCTGCCACTAAAATCTGCTCACGAATTAAATCGTAATCGATAACCTGTTCTGTGATTGGGTGTTCCACCTGAATACGGGTGTTCATCTCCATGAAGTAGAAGTTACGGTGTTTGTCCACTAAGAACTCAACTGTTCCTGCTCCTTCGTATTTAATGAATTCGGCAGCTTTTACAGCGGCTTCCCCCATTTTCTCACGCAATTCATCCGTCATAAACGGCGATGGAGTTTCTTCTGTTAATTTCTGGTGACGACGTTGAACCGAACAATCTCTTTCTGAAAGGTGACACGCTTTTCCATAAGAATCCCCTACTACCTGAATCTCGATATGACGAGGTTCTTCGATAAGTTTTTCCATGTACATCCCATCATTACCAAAAGCTGCAGCTGCCTCTTGACGTGCACTTTCCCATGCTTTTAGCAATTCTTCTTCTTTCCAGATGGCACGCATCCCTTTACCACCACCACCGGCAGTAGCTTTCATCATTACCGGATAACCGATTTCTTTAGCGATTTTTTGCGCTTCTTCGAAAGACTCCAAAATACCTTCAGAACCTGGCACACATGGCACTCCAGCTTCTTTCATAGTAGCTTTTGCGGAAGCTTTGTCACCCATACGGTCAATCATCTCCGGAGACGCACCAATAAATTTAATGTTGTGTTCCTGGCAGATTTTTGAGAACTTGGCGTTCTCAGACAAAAATCCGTAACCTGGGTGAATGGCATCAGCGTTCGTGATTTCTGCTGCTGCAATAATATTGGACATCTTTAAATAGGAAAGATTACTCGGTGCCGGTCCGATACATACCGCTTCGTCGGCAAACTTTACGTGTAAACTTTCTGCATCCGCCGTTGAGTATACTGCAACGGTTTTGATTCCCATTTCTCTACAAGTTCTGATTACACGAAGTGCAATTTCTCCCCTGTTAGCGATTAATATTTTTTTAAACATAACTTTCAATTAGATAATTAGACAATGTGTCCATTAGACAATTAAGATGAAGCCTGAAAAATTTCCAACTTCTAACTTCTAACTTCTAACTTTTTATGATGGGTCTACTAAGAATAATGGTTGGTCAAATTCTACTGGAGACGCATCGTCCACTAAAATTTTAACGATTTTTCCGGAGATTTCCGATTCGATTTCATTGAATAATTTCATCGCCTCGATTACACACACCACATCACCTTTTCCAATGGAGCTTCCCACTTCGACAAACATTGGTTTATCCGGAGCCGGTTTTCTGTAAAAAGTACCGATCATTGGTGATTTGATGGTGATATATTTTGAATTGTCGTCTGCTGCTGGTACTGCCGGAGCCGCTGGAGCTGCTGCTGCCGGTGCTGGTGCTGCCGGTGCGGCCATCTGAGGCATCGCTTGCATCGGAACATGTTGTACATACGTAGTTTCAGCTGCGCCAGCTTCAGTGGTTTTGATGGTGATTTTAAAATCATCCATTTCTAATTTCACTTCTGTAGCACCCGATTTTGCTACAAATTTGATTAGGTTTTGAATTTCTCTGATATCCATACTATTCTAAATTTGGTTTTGGTTGTTTTATTGTTTGTTATAAGCCCATTTCAGATAAACAGCTCCCCATGTGAAGCCGCCTCCGAAAGCAGCAAAAATAATATTATCTCCTTTTTTCAGTTGCTTCTCGAAATCACTCAACAATAAAGGCAAGGTTGCTGAAGTAGTATTTCCGTAACGATGAATATTTACCAATACTTTTTCCTCATCAAGACCCATACGGTTTGCGGTCGCATCAATTATACGTTTGTTCGCCTGATGTGCTACCAGCCAATTTACATCGTCTTTTGATAAATTGTTGCGTTCCATGATTTTCTCACTCACATCGGCCATTCCGGAAACAGCATATTTAAATACGGTTTTCCCGTCCTGAAATACATAGTGCTGTTTGTTTTTCACGGTTTCTTCCGATGCCGGTAAAATGGAACCTCCTGCATCAATTTTCAAAAATTCTCTTCCGACACCGTCACTTCTTAAGAATTCGTCCTGAAACCCTAAACCTTCTTGGTTTGGTTCGAACAATACGGCTCCGGCACCATCTCCGAAGATAATGCAAGTGGCGCGGTCGGTATAATCAATAATGGAAGACATTTTATCAGACCCGATTAACAATACTTTTTTGTAACGTCCTGATTCGATATAAGCTGAAGCGGTAGAAATTCCGTAAAGGAAACTGGAACACGCTGCATGTAGATCGTAAGCAAAAGCATTTACTGCTCCGATTTGAGTGGCAACGTACACTCCTGTAGAGGCAACCGGCATATCCGGTGTTGCGGTGGCCATTAAAACCAAATCGATATCTTTTGGATCAATTCCTGATTTTTCGATTAGGTTTTGAGCGGCTCGTATCGCCATAAAAGAAGTTCCTTGCCCTTCTTCTTTCAGCATTCTTCTTTCCTTAATTCCAGTGCGTGAGGTGATCCATTCGTCATTGGTATCCACCATCGTTTCCAAAACTGCATTGGATAATACAAAGTCTGGAACATAGGCGCCCACGGCTGTAATAGCGGCTGTTATTTTATTCATAAAAGTTGTATTTTTCTTTCCGAAAAAAAGATTTCAAAAAGTGGTGGAAATTACAAAAAAATTCCCAAACCCATATTCTTTTATTCCTACTAATTTACTTCGACTGGGTTTTAACAAAAAAAACTCCCACACAGTGAGAGTTTTCTCTATTTTTTTCCGGATTATGCTTCCGCTACTTGTTTGTCAATAACAACTTGACCTCTGTAGTACATTTTCCCTTCGTGCCAGTAAGCTCTGTGGTATAAATGTGCCTCTCCAGTTACAGGACATGTTGCAATTTGAGGAGTTGTCGCTTTATAGTGCGTTCTTCTCTTATCTCTTCTTGTTTTCGAGGTTTTTCTCTTAGGATGTGCCATCTTACTATGTTATTTATCCGTTAATAGTTGTTTTAATTTATCCCATCGGGGATCTGTATTCTCTTCTTCTTTTTGTTCTACTTGTTCTTTAGGAGCCAATTCGTTCAGTTTATTGATAGCCTCAGACTGTAACGTTCCGTCTTTTACACCGGGGTGTACACGTTTGGACGGTACCGAAAGCACTATCATTTCATAGATATATTGCGCTACGTTTACCTGAAATTCACCATGAGGCAGTACCAGCCACTCGTCATTCTCATTGTTAAAAGCATCACCGAATTTTACAATTAAATTCAGTTTTCCTTTTATCAGTAAATCAAAATCTTCACCAGTTAAGTCACAAGGTACATTTATGGTCCCTTTGTGCTTGAAGGCAAGCTCAAGCATTGTGCTTTTTTTATCTAAAACCAAATCCACTTTGATGGCGACGTCATTATATTCATCGAAATCAAAGGCTTCAAAGAACTTTTTATCTATTTGATAATCAAACTGGTGTTTTCCCTGCTTTAACCCGACAAACGGAATTAAAAAATCTTTCTCAATATTCATAACAACAGTTTTGAGCGTGCAAAGATATAAAATTATTGTAAATTCAAACGAGTTGTAAACATTTTTTTGTTTATAACTGTTTTTGCTTTGTTTTTAAGGGATTTTTAATCAGTTCGTTATGCTCATTTCGGTTGTTGAACACATCGATGGCCAAATAAACCGCTTCTTTAAACGAATTGAAATCCGCTTGCCCTTTTCCTGCTATCTCATAGGCTGTTCCGTGATCCGGAGACGTTCGCACTTTAGCAAGACCAGCCGTATAATTCACGCCTTTTCCAAAAGACAAGGTCTTAAACGGAATAAGCCCTTGATCATGATAGGCCGCAATAACCGCATCGTACTTTTCATATTGACCGCTTCCAAAGAAACTATCTGCCGAGAACGGTCCGAAAACCATTATCCCTTCCTCAAAAAGTTTTTTCAGCGCTGGCTTAATAACCTCATCATCTTCTTTTCCAATTACCCCGTGATCGCCACAATGCGGATTTAAGCCCAACATTGCAATTTTCGGCTTGTTGATGGAAAAATCCTGAACCAAGCTTTTATTAATGGTTTGAATTTTAGTTCGGATTAAGGCTTCCGTCAAATGGTTCGACACTTCGTTCACCGGCACATGATCGGTTAAAAGTCCAACTCTCAGATTATCCTGAACCATTAACATTAACGCGTCGCCTTCCAATTCCTGATTTAAGTAATCGGTATGGCCCGGGAAATGAAATTCTTCAGACTGTATGTTATACTTATTAATAGGTGCTGTCACCAAAACATCAATCAACCCCTCTTTGAGTGCCTGTGTGGCCGCCACAAAAGATTTAATCGCATATTTCCCTACATTTTCATCGTTTACCCCAAACTCCAAATTCACGCCTTCACGCCAAACATTCAACACATTAATTTTTCCGTGAATTAACTGTTCCAGCTTGTCAATGCCCTGAACATTCGATTCAAGGTTCAGATTCTTCTTGATAAACGACAAAATTTTTACATTGGCAAAAATAACCGGTGTACACATTTCAAGCATACGGGTATCCTCGAAGGTTTTCAGAATCACTTCCGCTCCGATACCATTCAAATCTCCAACGGAAATTCCGACAATTATATTCTCTGCTCTTTTAACCATTCCGATTCGTTATTTATTGCTACTTTTGAAGTGCAAATTTAGCAAAATAAATCTAGTTATGTTTACAGGAATTATCGAAACACTCGGTACGATTCAAGAGATTCGAAAAGACAACGAAAACCTTCACGTGACACTTTCTTCATCCATTACAAAAGAACTGAAAATCGATCAGAGTGTTTCCCATAACGGAATCTGCCTAACGGTAGTAGCCATCAACGATGACAAATACACCGTAACCGCCATTAAAGAAACCATAGCAAAAACCAATTTAGGTGAATGGAAAGCCGGCGATGCGGTAAATTTAGAACGCGCCATGAAATTAGGGGACCGATTGGACGGCCATATCGTACAGGGGCACGTAGACCAAACCGGCATCTGCAAAAAAATTGAAGACGCGCAGGGAAGCATCTATTTCACTTTTGAATACGACAAAAACCAAAGTAACATTACCATTGAAAAGGGATCTATTACTGTAAACGGTGTAAGTTTAACAGTGGTGAATTCAAAAGAAAACGAATTCAGTGTCGCTATTATTCCGTATACTTTAGAACACACCAACTTTAAAAACTTCACTGTTGGCACAAAAATAAATCTGGAATTTGATGTAATTGGCAAATATGTTGCCCGATTGCAGGCATTACGAAACTAAATAAAAAAAAGCTTCAATTATTTTGAAGCTTTTTTTGTACTTATATTTTTATAATAATAAAATCCTAATCCTAAGGCCCCTGCCAACAACAACAGTACCCCTGCGTCAACTGGCAAACCCGGAGGCGGTGTTGGCGGTGGTGGCGTTGGAGGCTCACTTTGCGAAAACACAAGTGACGCATTTAATAATGCTCCAAAACTCAATACTATTTTATGTAGGTTATTTTTCATGGGCGTAAAAATATAAAAATTAATTACCTAACAAAAAAGAAAACCGTTTTTTCAAACAAATTTAATATTCCTTTAAACTTTTGCCAGTAATATTATATAAACTCTACTCAGATTTAACATCTGAACACCATTCACGAAAATAAAAAGATTTTTTTACAAAACAACTTTTTTGAAAAAAAATCTTAATTTTTTCTTAATTCATTATTTCAACCTTAATATTACACTTTGGCTCTTTTACAAGAGTTTCAGTTGTGGTCCCACCTGGGCTCGAACCAGGGACCACCTGATTATGAGTCAGGTGCTCTAACCAACTGAGCTATAGGACCGGTTATTGACAGCTTTTATTTGCCAATCTCAAATAAAGGCAGCGCTTTATTGAGGTGCAATATTAACACAATTTTTGGTTTACACAAAAATTAATTTGTGATTTCTTGACATAGTTCCACCAATACCCCGTTAGTGCCTTTCGGATGCAGAAAAGCAACTAATTTATTATCAGCACCTTTTTTAGGTGTTTCATTCAAAACGGTAAAGCCTTCTTTTTTTAAGCGTTCGATTTCCGAAACAATATCTTCCACATCGAATGCGATATGATGAATACCTTCACCCTTCTTTTCAATAAACTTAGCAATAGGACTTTCCGGGTTTGTGGCTTCCAACAATTCTATCTTATTTGGACCGTTCATAAAAAAAGAGGTTTTCACACCTTCGCTTGCTACTTCCTCTTCTTTGTAGGCCGGAGCGCCAAACAATTTTTCAAAAAGAAGATTAGAAGCCTCCAAATCTTTTACAGCAATACCAATATGTTCTATTTTTCTCATACTTATGAATTGAACCGCAAAGTTCGCAAAGTTTTCACAAAGTCTGCAAAATTAAAACGGATTTTCTCCTAGCCCTGATGGTAGCGGCATCCTCGCAGCGCAGCGGAGAGATATAGTGTACAGCAGGAAAATGGATTCCAAAGAAACCCCAACCTTTCGCTTCCGACAAATTACACAAAAACTTTGAAACTAAACCCCTTTAAAACGTTGCAACTTAAAAAAATCGTATTTTTGCAGCATGGAGACAAACAGACAGAAAAAAATCGGAACGGTTTTACAGAAAGACTTGGTGGATATTTTGCAGGGAGAAGTGCGTAAAAACGGCATCAGCAACCTGATTATTTCCGTATCAAAAGTGAATGTGACGACTGATTTATCAATCGCAAAAGTATATTTAAGCATTTTCCCGGTAGACAAAGGTCCGGAACTTTTAAATGCGATTCGCACCAACACCCCGCTTATCAAACATGATTTAGCACAACGCGTGAAACAACAATTACGCCGTGTACCGAACTTAATGTTCTTTATTGATGATTCGTTAGATTATATCGAACAAATTGACAACGCTTTAAAAGGGGAAGAAAATCCGATTGAAAACCGCGATTTACTAGCCAAAAGAAAGAAATCCTAATCCTTGAATTTTCCTTTCTACATAGCGCGACGCTACACCGTTAGTTTCAGTAAAAGTACTGCGATTAACATTATTACCGGCATTGCCGCTCTTGGCATTGTGGTAAGTGCGATGGCGCTTTTTGTGGTACTTTCCGTGTTTAGCGGCTTGCGAACCTTCAGCCTTTCGTTTGCCAACGATACCGATCCGGATTTGAAAGCTTTTCCGGTGGAGGGCAAATCGTTTTTCGTTTCTGAAACGCAGGAAAAACAACTTGCAACTTCCAAAACCATTGCACTTTACAGCAAAGTGATTGAAGAACGCGTACTTTTTTCCTTCAGTGAAAAACAGGAAGTGGCTTTTTTAAAAGGTGTGGATGTTAACTTCCAGAAGGTGAATCCTTTTGAAAAGAAAATTTATGCTGGCGAATGGCTGCAACCCGGAACCTCGCAAGTGGTGATAGGCTACGGTATTACCCATAAATTATCGATGGGGCTTTTCGATTTCAACAATGCCTTGGAAGTTTTTGTGCCGAAACCCGGAAAAGGCCCGATTGAAAATCCGGAAGAAGCCTTCAACGAATCGTATCTTACGCCAATTGGAATTTATGCCATCAACGATGATTTGGACAAAAAATATGTGTTTGCCGATTTGCCGTTAGCTCAGGAATTATTGCAATACCAACCCAATCAGGTTTCGGCGATGGAGTTCAAATTAAAGCCGAATGCATCAGAAAACGAGGCAGTAGCCGAGATTGAGAAAATTTTCAACAACAAAATAACGGTAAAAACCAGAACAGCACTGAATGACAGTCTGCACAAGATGCTCAATACCGAAAACATTGCCATTTACCTGATTTTCACTTTAGTTATCATCATTGCCTTATTTAATTTGGTGGGCGCTTTGATTATGATGATTTTAGACAAGAAAGGGAATTTGAAAACCCTTTTCAATTTGGGAGCTGAAATCCGCCATTTGCGCCGTATATTTTTACTGCAAGGCAGTTTGCTTACTTTTTTTGGAGGTTTTTTAGGGCTGATTTTAGGAATCCTGTTTGTGGTTTTACAGCAAAAATTTGCCTTAATCATGATTACGCCAAGTATGGCCTACCCGATTGAATTCGAAATCTTCAATGTCATTATAGTTATGGGAACCATCATCTTGCTTGGTTTTCTGGCTTCGTGGATTGCTTCCAGCCGGGTAAGTAAAAATTTATTGGACTAAACTTCCGTTTCCTATTTTTTATATATTTGTTTTCTAATAACAGAACGCCCATGATTGTTTTTGTCACGTCCTAAGATTATCGGGAAGATAATTAGGACATTTCACTTTCACTCGAACACCCTTTGTTCGACAGTATTAATTTTTATCCTAATTTATCATGACAGAAGCAACTTCTTCTAAATACAGCTTTTCACGAATTTTTTCGACTATCAAAACCGCCATTAAAGGTGACGAATCTTTCGATTACACAAAAGGAAGCATTAAAAAAGCCGTTATCCTCTTAGCCATACCTATGGTGTTGGAAATGATGATGGAATCAGTATTTGCCTTGGTGGATTTGTATTTCGTTGGTCATTTGGAACACAGCAGTTTTGCCATCCAAACCGTAGGCCTGACGGAATCGGTATTGACCATAATTTACTCGCTAGCCATCGGGATCAGTATGGCAGCCACTGCGGTCGTAGCACGCAGAATTGGAGAAAAAAATCCGGAAGCCGCCGCTAAAGCAGGGATGCAGGCAATTATTATTGCCTTTGTGATTAACACAATTATCAGCATTTTTGGTTTTATTTATGCGAAAGAAATTCTACTGCTGATGGGTGCTTCCCAAGAGGCTGCCGATTACGGTGTCAACTTTACTCGCATCATGATGGGTGGTAGTTTGTGCATTATGCTGTTATTCTTAATCAATGGAATTTTTCGTGGAGCCGGAAATGCGGCGATTGCCATGCGCAGCTTATGGTTGGCGAATATTTGCAATATCATTTTATGCCCGATATTCATTAACGGTTTAGGGCCAATTCCCGCCTTTGGGCTGATTGGTGCAGCAATTGCTACCACCACTGGACGAAGCATCGGAGTTTTATATCAACTGTATCATTTGTTCAACGGAAAAGGAATTTTGAAAATTGTCCTTTCGCATTTTGTACCGGATTGGGAACAAATCAAACACATCGTAAAAATTGCAGCACCAGGGGTTTTACAATTCGTAATTGCTTCCTGCAGTTGGATTTTCTTGGCGCAATTGGTAGCAACTACCGGAGGCGATCACGGCTCAGCAGGGTATCAGACGGCGTTGCGTATTATGATGTTTTTCATTCTTCCGGCATGGGGCTTGAGCAATGCCGCAGCCACTTTGGTTGGGCAGAATTTAGGAGCCAAACAGATTGAACGTGCCGAGAAATCCGTATTTACCACAGCAAAATACAATGTAATTTTCATGGCGTTTATCATGATTTTCTGTTTGTTGTTCGGCAACTTTGTGATTTCATTTTTCACGGAAGATGCTCTTATTCGTAATATTGCCGTGGAAGCGCTTCAGATTATGAGTCTTGGTTATATTTTTTACGGCATCGGTATGGTTTTAATCAATACGTTTAACGGTGCCGGTGATACCTGGACACCAACCAAAGTGAACTTTTTCGGGTTTTGGCTGTTTCAGATTCCGTTGGCGTATGTGTTGGCGAAGTATTTAAAAATGGGCCCAACCGGCGTTTTTATGGCTATCCCAATTGCGGAAACGGCGATTACCTTGGCGAGTATTGTTTTGTACCGAAGAGGAAAATGGAAGAAAGTACAAGTATAATAAAAAAGCGCTCTACAATTGAGCGCTTTTATTTTTTGATATAACTAATAAATATAGAATTATAAAAAACTGAAAAACTATAATTCCTGATAACGCATAAATATGATTATAAGACAATTCAACAACCTTATAGTCTACTTCCCTAATAGTTTCGAGAGTATACTTAACATCTAATAGCGCTCCAAGAAAAACAAATACAAAAGCAAGTAACAGAGCCACTGAGATTCCCAACAACAAATACCAAAGTTTGCTTATATTCATTTTTCTAAATCATCTGATAATCCGAATACACGTCTCGGATTTCCTCAAAAATCTTTGCTAAGTTTTCCGCTTCGTTGGTGGTGACCAACTTCTGTTTGTATTCTTTAAAACCGTGAATACCTTTGAAATAATTGGTATAATGACGGCGCATTTCCACGATACCTACATGTTCACCCTTCCACTCCATCGACCAGTTTAAATGATTTTGGGCGGCTTGAATTCTGTCCTCCATGTTTGGCGGCGGTAATAATTCTCCGGTTTTGAAATAATGTTTGATTTCGTCGAAAATCCATGGATAGCCAATAGCGGCACGACCGATCATCATCCCATCCAAACCGTATTTGTTTTTGTATTCGAATGCTTTTTCAGGAGAATCAATATCGCCGTTACCAAAAATAGGCATGGTAATTCTCGGGTTTTCTTTTACCCTCTGAATGTGCGACCAGTCGGAATGCCCTTTGTACATCTGGGCACGGGTACGCGCGTGAATCGTTAAAGCCCGTACCCCAACATCCTGCAAGCGTTCGGCGACCTCATCAATATTAATAGAACTTTCGTCCCAGCCCAAACGGGTTTTTACCGTTACCGGAAGATTGGTTCCTTTGATTACGGCTTTGGTCAAACGCACCATCAAATCGACATCTTTCAAAACACCGGCACCGGCTCCTTTACAGACTACTTTTTTTACCGGGCAACCAAAGTTGATGTCTACTAAATCCGGTTGTACGGTGTCAACAATTTTAGCCGACATTTCCATCGCTTCTTCATCTCCTCCGAAAATCTGTATACCTACCGGACGCTCGTAATCGAAAATGTCGAGTTTTTTTCGGCTTTTCATGGCATCACGAATCAGTCCTTCGGAAGAAATGAATTCCGAGTACATCAAATCGGCTCCATGTTGTTTGCACAAACGACGAAACGGCGGATCGCTCACGTCTTCCATAGGTGCTAATAATAAAGGAAAATCCGGTAATTCTATGTTGCCAATCTTAACCATCTGCTGCATTTTGCGGCAAAATTACAAATTTTTATGACTTTAGGTTTAAGCTTTAACGTTTCAGGTGATTAAAGTACGTTCTGCAATGAAAACTTTAACTATATTTGCCGATTAATTCACTACCTTTAAGAGGTGGTTTGCGTTAGGGGTTGCAGCGGCATCCTTTTGCAGAGCGCAAGCGGCGCAAAAGATACAGCGAAAAGCCCGACCCTTGTGGTAACGCCCAAAAAACAAGACACAGAATGACGATGAAGAAAATACGTAATTTTTGCATTATTGCACACATTGACCACGGGAAAAGCACACTAGCGGACCGTTTGTTGGGCGCTACCCAAACCGTAACCGCGCGTGAAGAAAAAGCCCAGTTATTGGACAACATGGATTTGGAGCGCGAGCGTGGGATTACCATTAAGAGTCACGCGATTCAGATGGAATACACCTACAAAGGCGAACAATACATCCTGAATTTAATTGACACTCCCGGACACGTGGATTTCTCCTATGAGGTTTCGCGTTCCATTGCGGCGTGTGAAGGGGCGCTTTTGATTGTAGATGCGGCGCAAAGTATTCAGGCACAAACGATTTCGAATTTATATTTGGCCTTGGAGAATGATTTGGAAATTATCCCGGTCTTGAATAAAGTGGATTTACCAAGTGCTAATCCTGAGGAAGTTAGCGACGATATTATCGATTTGTTAGGGTGTAAATTAGAAGACATTATCCACGCTTCGGGGAAAACCGGGTTTGGAGTGGAAAATATTTTAGCCGCGATTATCGAGCGTATTCCGGCACCGGAAGGCAATCCGGACGAACCGCTTCAGGCGTTGATTTTTGACTCGGTATACAATCCGTTCCGCGGAATTGAAGTTATTTTCCGTGTGAAAAACGGAGAAATTAAAAAAGGTCAGAAAATCAAGTTCATGGCAACGGGCAACGAATATTTTGCCGATGAGATTGGAACGTTAAAACTGAATCAGGTACCGAAAAACGTAATTTCTGCCGGTGACGTAGGCTACTTGATTTCGGGAATTAAAGAAGCTAAAGAAGTAAAAGTGGGGGATACCTTAACGGATGCTAAGACTCCTACCACCAATATGATTCACGGTTTTGAGGATGTAAAACCAATGGTATTCGCGGGAATTTACCCGGTTGATACGGAAGATTACGAAGATTTACGTGCTTCCATGGAAAAATTACAACTGAATGACGCTTCATTGGTTTTTGCAGCGGAAAGTTCAGCGGCGTTAGGGTTTGGTTTCCGATGTGGGTTCTTGGGAATGTTGCACATGGAAATCATCCAGGAACGTTTGGAGCGTGAATTCGACATGACGGTAATCACAACGGTTCCCAACGTTTCGTATTTGGCTTATTCCAAAAAAGAACCGGACACAGCGTTTGTGGTGAACAACCCTTCGGATTTACCAGAACCATCGAAATTGGACCGTGTAGAAGAGCCTTTCATTAAAGCGACCATCATTACCAAAGCAGATTTCGTAGGAAACGTAATGAGTTTGTGTATCGAAAAACGCGGACAGATTACCAACCAAACCTATTTAACAACCGAGCGTGTAGAATTGAATTTCGACATGCCGTTGGCGGAAATCGTATTTGATTTCTACGACAGATTGAAAACGGTTTCCAAAGGTTATGCGTCGTTTGACTACCATCCAATTGGAATGCGTACCTCGAAATTAGTACGTTTGGATGTCTTATTGAACGGACAAAACGTAGATGCTTTGTCGGCCTTAATTCACGAGGATAACGCTTATCATATCGGTAAAAAAATGTGTGAGAAATTGCGCGAACTGATCCCGAGACAGCAGTTTGACATTCCGATTCAGGCGGCCATCGGAGCAAAAGTCATCGCGCGTGAAACCATCAAAGCCTTGCGTAAAGACGTTACCGCAAAATGTTACGGTGGGGATATTTCCCGTAAACGTAAATTGTTGGAAAAACAAAAAGCCGGTAAAAAACGTATGCGTCAGGTAGGAAACGTAGAGATTCCACAATCGGCGTTTATGGCGGTTCTGAAATTAAATGATTAAACGATTTAAAAATTGAATACTTAAAAAACCTAATGACGAGAGTTGTTAGGTTTTTTGTTTGAAACATTACTTTGTACCTTTGCAAATTCAAACTTAGTAACTCTGAAACTTTGTCGCTTAGCAACTTAAAAATATGATTGAAGATAAAAACCAACAGCGAACCAGCATTGCCCAATTGGGAGAATTCGGTTTGATTGACCATTTAACGAAACAATTCGAAATCACACAAACTTCCACTTTAAAAGGGATTGGAGATGATGCTGCCGTTTTAGATTTTAAGAACAAGAAAATAGTAGTTTCTACTGATTTACTAATAGAAGGCGTTCATTTCGATTTGGCCTACATGCCACTCAAACACTTGGGATACAAAGCCGTTTCCGTAAATGTATCGGACATCTGCGCTATGAATGCGAAACCAACGCAAATCACAGTTTCTATTGCGGTTTCGAATCGTTTCCCATTAGAAGCTCTTGAAGAATTATATGCCGGAATCGCTTTGGCGGCAAAAGTTTACAACATTGATGTAATTGGAGGCGACACAACGTCGTCTCAAAAAGGATTATTACTTTCCATCACTGCTTTGGGAGAAGCAGATGAAAACGAAATCATCTACCGCAAAGGAGCGAATGCTACGGATTTGTTAGTAGTTTCCGGAGATATCGGCGCGGCTTACATGGGTTTACAGGTTTTGGAACGCGAAAAACAAGTTTTCTTGGTCAATCCGAACAACCAACCCGATTTGGACAATTATACGTATTTAATCGAAAGACAACTAAAACCAGAAGCACGAGTGGACGTTCGTGAGCTTCTGGAAAAACTCGAAATAAAACCAACTTCAATGATTGATATTTCAGATGGTCTGTCCTCGGAAATTATGCATTTGTGCAAACAATCAAATGTAGGTTGTAATGTCTATGAGGACAAATTACCCTTAGATCCGCAATTGATTAACGTGTGTGAAGAATTCAAGATTGACAGTACCACCGTAGCCATCAATGGCGGGGAAGATTACGAATTGTTATTTACCATCAAAATGGACGACTACGACAAAATTAAAGGAAATCCAAACTTTACGGTAATCGGTCATATGACTCAAGAAAGTGAAGGCATACATTTGGTAACACGCGCGAATACTAAAATTGAATTGAAAGCCAGAGGATGGAATGCCTTATCAGAATAAAGTCTGCTAAATAAGCGTGAAATCAAAAGCAATGCTTAATTCCGCATTGCAAAAAACAGTACTGAAACAAAGAAATATTCAGATAAATAAAAAGCGTTAGCATTTTAAAAATGCTAACGCTTTTATAAAAAAAATTAAGGCTAGGCATCAAGCAAGACTAACATGAGCTGGGCTTATAGCAATACCTTAATTAAATTTTAAGAACAAAAAAATGTGAATTTTAATACCCTTAAGTTCTTTGTACTATTGTTTGTTAAATCTACATTTCAAAGGTAATTTTTCCCATTACAAAATTTTACGGTTTTTTAATGAAAGTGTTACGGTTTTAAAATTTTAACTGTTTATCTCGCAATTTTAACAGATTCTTATTGCGATTATTGTCTAAAACACCAAAACTGTAGCTGATAACTATATTTTGTAACGAACCGAAAGCATTACAACTCTTGGTAAAACATAAGTAGTTTGCTCACTAATCATATAATCCGAAAAGCTATTGTTATTTTTCATCCCATTGTTCAGGAAATTCTGTGCCGAGAGTTCAAATCCCCAAGGGCTGTTTTTCTTTTGATAGTCCAATGACGCATTGGCAATTTCATAACGGCTGCGGTGTCCGAAACTGTTTTTGTTGCTGAAGTTTTCATAATTCCCTTTAAAAGTCCAGTTCGCGAAAAAACTGTATTCCAATTCCGTGGTAAAAGCATCGGTTTCAAAACGATTAACAGCTATTCCCTTGGTTTGGTTAAATCCTTTAGTATAGCCTAGAGACAATATCGGTAATTTCTTGAATGTGGTTCGCACGGAAATCCCTAAATTCTGATTGTTGCGTTCATTTGTTGTCGTAACGGCATTCAGATTCTGAACATAGGTAAACCAATTTAAAGCAGTATTGAATCGCACATTAAATTTATAAAGTTGTTTCGTGATGGCGCCATACATCCGCCAGTTGGTTTCCGGATTGTCGGTGAGTGTTGGCGTAGTATATTGGTTAATTCCGTCCAAAACAATCTGATTGCGCAAGGTTTTCGTTTTCTTGCTGAAACTCGTTGAAGCATTCAACATCAAACCTTTGTACATACTCATTTTGGAGTACAGCAAAGAAGCGGTGTGGTACAACTCATTTTCAAGCAACGTATTCCCCATGAAAACAGAATTGTAACTTTGTAGGGTGAAACGTCCGGCCATTTGTTCGGGTGTGGCAAACGCAGTGTTTAAACGGTATTTGAATTTTAAGGTTTCTGATTTGTTGAACTCGTATTCGCTGTCCCATTGCGGCAGTATTTTAGTTTTTATGGTCTTATTGCCAACCGTCTGATTGGTTTTTAAAAGATAGTGATGCCAATACACACCCGGTTTGTTAATCCAATTGCCGATTTTGAATTTGTATTCTAACCCCACATAAAAATCGTTCAGCTGATACTGCAAATCGTTTCCGAATCCGGCTGTTGCAAAATCATTTACCGAACCATTCGAGAGTAATTGTTGTTCCGAAGTTATAAAATGAGTCCGACCAAAATTATTACCGATATTGGTATACAGGTGGTTGTAATTATTCAGAATCCAATAATGCTTAAACAACGCATCAATACTGTTTCCTGAAATGTTTTTCACCTGACGAATTTTATACTGAACATCGGCTTCCAATGAAATATAACCCGCTAAAAAAGGCGTGTCGGTTAGCCAGTCGTTTTGTGGTTTTGCCTTTTCATAGGCGTGATTTACAACAAAGGTAGTCGTATGTTTCGAATTGATGGATTTGTGCCATTCCAGATATTGCTTCAACGAGGCATTGTCGGCCGCTTGCAACACTTCAAAAGTACTGGAACTCAGATTACTTACAGAGTTGATAGTGCGTTGATAATCGTTGGTCGACGCCTGATACTGCGCATTGTAATACAACTTCCCGGCATTGTTTGGGGAATAATCTAATTTCACATTTCCCAACGCCAATACTGACGCGTTGTTGTCCTGCTGTGTTTTGCTTTCAAAGGTTATGGCTGCATTTTGCAGGTATTGGTTTTCGGTTTCAGTTTTAGCCACGGTTACTACTTTTGAAAAAATACCGAAACCAGACAGTTCAATCTTTTTAGACAGTTCATGACTGAAATTCAGAGCGGTAAACTGGGATTTGTTTTCCGTTACATCGGTATTGTCTGCGGCAAAAGTATACAGATTGGTTAGTGATTTCCTTCCGGTTAAGAAGCTGCTAGCGCCACCCTGAAAGCGCATTAAATCCTGAAAAGTAAAAGCGCGTTTTCCAACCGTGTTCATATCGCCGATAAAACTAAGATTCGTTTTTGGGCTGTAATAAAATAATGCCGCGTGCAGCAGGTAAAATCCGTTGTCATTAGCCACTTCCCCACCGGCTTCCACATCGCCGAACACAAATTTCTTTTTGTCTTCCTTGAGTTTTACATTCATGGCAAGGTCTTCGCTGTCGGACACTTTTTTCAGGAATCCGACTTCGTTGAAATTGTCGATGACTTCAATTTTATCGAGCGCATCAGCCGGAATGTTTTCCACCGCCAGTTTGGAGCCGCCGCCAAAAAACGATTTCCCTTCCACCAGCATTTTGGTTACTTTTTTGCCCTGTACAGTAACCCCTCCGTTTTTATCGACTTCGACGCCGGGGAGTTTTTCGAGTACTTCCTTCATTTTTCGCTCGTTGCCCGAAGCGAACGCTTTTACGCTATAAGTAAGCGTGTCTTTTTTAATTTCAATAGGCTTGTACTCGTGCTTGATGACGATTTCCTTGAGTTGTTCACCTGTATTTTTGAGTTTAAAATGATGTTCTTTTACCTCGCTGTTGGCTGGTAACATGAAAACCGCATCGGAGTAACCAATATAGGATACCGTGATTTCATAGCCTACTGTTTTTTCCAACTCCAACTTATACCTTCCCTTGTTATCGGCTATGGCGAATTTGATGTTCGCTTTTTCCTGTAAGGGCTTGGCAATTACATTGGCATTTTCTAAAGGGGTGTTTAGGCTGTCTTGGACGGTGCCGGTGAGAACATGAGATTGTGAAAAAACAGCGAAAGGAAAAATTAAAGCGAAAATTAAAAAACGCATTACTATCGCATTAGTGATTTTCTGAACTCTTCCCTTTTACGAAATTGTTCATTGGAAATACTGTCGCATTTTTGTTTGGTTACATATTCACCTTTTAATGGCCTATCGAAATTGGCATCCTTTCTTTTTATATTAAAAGCAATATTAGTAGCATGAAAATAGAATGTCTTATTAGGTTGAACTTCTAAAACTAATCCAGGTAATCCATCAAAACCTCTAGGCCCATAGTTACAAGGAATCTCCGGGGAATACCATGCAATAACTTCGACTTTGGTGGTCGTATTTTTCGTTCTATTTACAACATCATAAGATGTTTTTGCTTTGTAGCATGTATATCCACTGATCTTTTTTGATTCATTAATCAACTCCCAATCATATTCTTTGGACGGGTAAATAACATTATACGTAACATCATCTATTTTTGTTTGTTTAATTTTTTCATTCTTTTTATTATCTCTTATGAAATTTCCATTAACAAAAACAGAAGCCATTCTATATGCTTTATCTCCATCCATCTCGATTTTGTCAATCTTTCTGAACAAGCTCTTTTCTTTGTTATAAAGTAGCTCACATTCTACTTTATCATAAGCCTTAAACATATCTTCCGCCATTTCTTTAAGTTCCTTCCTACCAGTGTTTTCTTCTGAGATATTAAAATCAGCCTTTACCATTTTGTAGGTTACAACGGTAAACAATTCATCATTGCTCTTCTGAGCCTTCAATGAAAAAGAAACTATCAAAAAAAATAAGAATAATTTTTTCATATAAAAATTGAATTTAAAAATAAAAGGGAGTAACCTCCCTTTTACAAATAACGGTTAACCTTGATCTACACAAGTATCATAAACAATGTCGAATAACAAATCTGCATCACTCGGATTAACAAATCCATATTCTGCTTCAAAGTAATCTACATAATTTAAAGCAATTTGAGCACATTCTCTATTAGTCTTAAGAAGTAAATCTTCTTTCTCTTCAATAGTATTTGCCATTGAAGCTCCCGAAAAAGCCACCAAAGCCAATGCGGTAAACATAAATTTTTTCATTTTTTGTAAAATTTTAATTGTTAAATAATTTTTGGTATACCGCAAGCGAAGATTAAAAAAAAAAAAAATGCCTTGCAAGAAAAAAGTAAGAAAAATACAGTACTTATTTGCAAGTGACTGGTTTGCAATAAGATGTATTTTCTTTCAAAAAAGAAATCATAAGGCTTTAGCTATTTCTATACCTTCAAAAACGTTCAAGGATTACCGAATATCAAAAATAATTTTAACTACTACACTTCAATCGTAAAAAAATCCCAAACTCCTGAATTGGAATTTGGGATTTCTATTTTGATATTTATGAAAGCTTACATCTTCATCAACCAATTACGCACAGAAACCTCATTGTTAATGATTCCTCTTAATTCTGAAATCTTAACACGGTCTTGTGCCATGGAATCGCGGTGACGAATGGTAACCGTTTGGTCTTCCAACGTTTGATGATCCACAGTGATACAGAACGGCGTTCCTAAAGCGTCTTGTCTTCGGTAACGGCGTCCTACCGCATCTTTTTCATCGTACGCCACATTGAAATCCCATTTCAAATCTTCGATGATTTGTCTGGCTACTTCCGGCAAACCGTCTTTTTTTACTAATGGCAAAACCGCTGCTTTGGTTGGTGCTAAGACTGATGGCAAACGCAAAACCGTTCTTGTGGAACCGTCTTCCAACGTTTCTTCTTGTAAAGCTTTAGAGAAAACAGCCAAGAACATACGATCTAAACCTACGGAAGTTTCTACTACATAGGGCACGTAGTTTCGGTTTTCTTCGGTATCGAAATATTGTAATTTTTTTCCAGAATATTCTTCATGCGCTTTCAAGTCGAAATCGGTACGGGAATGAATTCCTTCCAACTCTTTAAATCCGAATGGGAAATTGAACTCGATATCGGCCGCTGCATTCGCGTAATGGGCCAATTTCTCATGATCGTGGAAACGGTAATTTTCTTTTCCTAAACCTAACGATAAATGCCAGTTCAATCGGGTTTCTTTCCAATATTCGTAGTATTTCATTTCTTCGCCCGGCTTCACGAAAAACTGCATTTCCATCTGTTCAAACTCACGCATACGGAAGATGAACTGACGCGCCACAATCTCATTACGGAAGGCTTTACCGGTTTGAGCAATACCAAACGGTATTTTCATACGACCGGTTTTCTGCACGTTCAAAAAGTTTACGAAAATTCCCTGAGCGGTTTCCGGACGCAGGTACAAATCCATAGCAGTATCGGCAGAAGCCCCTAATTTGGTTCCGAACATTAAGTTGAACTGACGCACTTCCGTCCAGTTGCGGGAACCGGTTTCCGGATCGGCAATTTCCAATTCTTCGATTAAGGCTTTTACATCGGCTAAATCACCCGTATCTAAACCTTTGGCCATACGCTGCAGGATCTCATTCTTTTTGGAAAGATATTCCACAACTCTCGGATTGGTTGACACGAATTGTGCCTCGTCAAAAGTCTCCCCAAAACGCGCTTTGGCTTTTTCAATTTCTTTTTGTGCTTTCTGGTTTAATTTCTCGGCATAATCCTCGATTAAAACATCGGCACGGTATCTTTTTTTAGAGTCTTTGTTGTCAATTAATGGATCATTAAACGCATCGACGTGACCGGAAGCTTTCCAAGTGGTCGGGTGCATAAAAATGGAAGCATCGATTCCTACAATATTTTCATGCATCTGTACCATCGATTTCCACCAATAGTCTCTGATGTTTTTCTTTAATTCTACTCCGTTTTGAGCATAGTCGTATACTGCACTCAACCCATCATAAATTTCGCTTGACTGGAAAATAAATCCGTATTCTTTTGCGTGCGAAACTACATTCTTAAATAAGTCTTCTTGTTTTGCCATAGTGACGCAAAAGTATAAAAATAGGTCGGGAAAAAATAGCCGTAAAACTATCTTTTTAGAAGATTTTTAATTCACATGGAAAACCGTGGATCCGATTACCTTTTCATTGTGAACCAGATTAATGGTGTAATCCCCAACGATTAATTCATGTTGATACAAATCCACAAAAATACAGGCATCTTTTTTCAAACGATCGTAATAGATTTCCTTAACCAATCGTGATCCTGCTCTATTGTCTAAATCAATATATCTTTTTTTAGGATTCAGAATCTGAAGTTGAATCTGTTTCTTCCCGATTTCAATGTTTTTATTTTCTTCAAGAGTAAAACAGATACGAACCTGATCAATTTTGGAAAAGGAATTTGTTTCGAGAACGTCGTCTGAAACCATTCGCACACCGCGCGCATTTACATTGATCGCTTTAAGCCCTTTTGAAACCGTTACGTTTGCTTTTCCTGCTTTTCCTTTTCGAACTAAAACTGTTTCCGCCATCAAATGTTTATTGCCCGTAACGCTTTCCTGAACTTGCACTATTTCTTTGGAAACAGGAGTTTTGGGCTCAAGATTTACCGAATCATACCGCTTTAAAATTTCCGCAATCTGATTATGATGCAACGTGCTTTCAACGCTTAACTTTCGTTCTAAGATTTCATTTTCTTTTGAAGTCTTATACAATTTAAACGAAACTGCGATCATTGTTATTAATAAAAACCCTACACTTGTAGAGGTGCTAGTAAGGAAATTTTTTAGTGGCATTTTAATAAAAAAATAAATAATTTTCAATGTACCTTTAACTTTATTTATAGGCAAAAAAAATCGATGAACGCAATAAAAAACTTGTTGAACTTACTTTTTCCAAAATTTTGCAGGGGTTGCAAGTCACTGCTTTTAACCCATGAAACAACCATTTGCCTGCAATGCCGACACGAACTTCCGTTTACACAACATCTTAGCAATCCCGAGAATGAAGTCTTTAAGCGATTTTACGGAAGGGTACCTTTGGAACACGCTTCGTCGGTAGTTTATTACCACAAAAAAGGGATGGTACAACAACTTATTCACCATCTCAAATACAAAGGAACTCAGGATGTTGGGAGCTTTTTCGGAACGCTCTATGGCAACGCAATTTCAAACCATGATATTTTAAGTACCGTAGACGAAGTAATCCCTGTGCCGCTACACCCTAAAAAGTTACGGGAAAGAGGGTACAATCAGGTAACTGCTTTTGGGAAATCGCTAGCAGAAGAAATGAAAATCAACTATAACGAAACGCTCCTAAAAAGAAATCAATATTCCAAAACGCAAACACAGAAAAATATTTTCAGCCGCACCGAAATGAACAACAAAACCCTTTTTGAAGCCTCCTATACCAACAAAGATCACGGTAAACATTTTCTGCTTGTAGATGATGTTATCACAACCGGATCGACATTGGAAGCTTGCGGAAAAGCACTCTTAAAAATTCCGGAGGCACGAATCAGTATTATTAGCATTGCTTACACCCATTCATAATTTTAAAAAAACATTTCATTTCCAGTAAATATAATTGTTATTTTGTGCTGTTAAATATACCCAAGATGCTGAAATCAAAGTATGTATTTTTTCTTTCCTTAGTAATCGCTTTACTAACCGGTTGTGCCAAAAGGGGAACCATTACCGGTGGAGCAAAAGACACCATTCCGCCAGTGCTGTTAAACAGTAATCCGGATAATTTCAGCACCAATTTTAAAGACGATTTCATAAAAATTAATTTTAACGAATACATCAAAGTAAAGGACATCAGCAAACAACTGATTATTTCTCCTCCGATGAAAAACGCGCCGTATATTGTCCCTTCGGGCACTGCAAGCAAATTCATTACCATAAAAATCAACGACACATTACAACCTAATACTACTTATAGTTTTAATTTCGGACAAAGTATTACTGATAATAACGAAGGTAATCCGTATTCACAATTTAAATATGTTTTTTCTACCGGTAATTATATCGACTCATTAAAAACAGCCGGCACCATCAAAGATGCTTTATCGAAAAAAACGGATAATTTTGTAAACATCCAATTGTACGAAGCCGCTACTTTTAAGGATTCCACCGTTTACAAGGAACAACCGCGATACGTTACCAACACACTTGACAGTTTGAAAGCTTATGCGTTGGAAAACCTAAAAGAAGGCAAGTACCATTTGATTGCTCTGAAAGACGAAAACAACGACTATAAATTTGATCCAAAAAAGGACAAGATTGCTTTTTTAAACAAGCCCATTTCAATACCTAACGATACTTTATTCCAACTGGAACTTTTTAAAGAAAACTCACCTTTCAAGGTTCAAAAACCAGGACAAGCCAACAACTCCAAGTTGCTTATGGGCTATGAAGGTAATCCCAAAAAAACAAAGATTACAGTAAAAAACAACGGAATTGATGTCCCATCGATTTTATCTAAAGCCTCTAAAGGAGATTCTCTTCAAATCTGGATTCCGAAACTAAAAACTGATTCCCTGCAAATCAGCGTGGACAACGACAGCTTTTCCAAAACGTTTACCACAAGGATAAAGGACATGAAAAAAATAGACACATTATCCATTACACCTGTTCAGTCCGGCACATTAAACTTTAGGGATACATTCACCGTAAAAGCTTCTACGCCATTGGTTAAAATTGATCCTTCCAGAATTGTAATTACTAAAAAAGATTCTTCTTCCGTAGCCTTTACCACAGACTATAACGCATTTGAACAGGAACTAAAATTCGATTTCAAGAAAGAAGAAGAACAAAAATATAAGGTTACACTTTTACCCGGAGCCGTGAAGGATTTTTATGAAAAAGAGAACGATACGTTACATTTTACACCAACTACAAAAAAGCTAACCGATTACGGAAACCTGAAGGTTGTTTTAGAGAATGTCAATCGATTCCCTATTATTATTGAATTGCTGGACAGTAAAGAAAATGTCGTGATTTCACACTATTCCGAAAAAGAAACCACTCTTAATTTTGATTTAATCGAACCGCAACGCTATACACTGAGAATTGTGTACGATGACGATAAAAACAAGGAATGGACAACCGGTAATTTCCTTGAAAAACGTCAGCCGGAGGAAGTCATTTATTCACCCAAAGATGTTGATATTCGCGCCAATTGGGAATGGGAAGAACGTTTTATACTGTCAAAGTAAAAGCATCCCTATCCCGTAAAAATCCAAATTTATTGCGATTGGCCAGCATGAGTTCTTTGTCCAAGCGAACAGAATATACCATTTCTTTTTCAGAAGGTTCAGCCAAGTAATTCCCCAAATAATCCAAAACCTGAGAATGGCCTGGATAATTGTTGTCGTTTTCATCGTCACCAATACGATTCACACCAACCACATACGCCATATTTTCTATGGCACGGGCTTTTAAAAGTGTATCCCATGCCTGAATTCTGGGTTGTGGCCAATTGGCAACATAAATTAACAAATCGTAATCGTCATCAAAACGGGAAAAAACCGGAAAGCGCAAATCGTAACAAATAAACGGGGCAATTCTCCAGCCTAAGTAATTAATAATTTTCTTTTCACTGCCTTTAGTGTATACTTTATCTTCCCCAGCCAATGAAAAAAGATGGCGCTTGTCGTAATATTCAACTTCACCCGTAGGAAACACAAACAACAATCGATTATAATAATAGTCCTTCTCCCGGATAACCATGCTACCCATAATGGCTAAATTGCGATTTTGAGCCGTTTCTTTCATCCAGGTTACCGTGGCACCATCCATATCTTCAGCCACTTCGTGCGGATTCATGGTAAACCCGGAAGTAAACATTTCCGGCAATACAACCAACAGTGTCTCTTCTGGGATATTCTGAATTTTAGCAGCAAAATAATTACGGTTCACTTCGGGATTTTCCCAAAAAAGCGGGGCTTGGATAATCGAGATTTGCATAAAGAAACTTTTTGTTAAATGTAGGAAAAACAAAAAACGCATCCAACAATGCCGGATGCGTTTTTTATAAATTCAATCAAAAGCTTATTTCAAACTTGCTTTTAAATATTCTCTGTTCATACGAGCAATGTTCTCTAATGAAATTCCTTTCGGACATTCGATTTCACATGCTCCGGTGTTGGTACAGTTTCCGAATCCTTCTTCGTCCATCTGACGTACCATGTTCAGTACACGCTCTGTAGCTTCCACACGACCTTGCGGTAACAATGCATATTGTGAAACTTTTGCCCCTACGAATAACATAGCCGATCCGTTTTTACAAGTAGCCACACAAGCACCACATCCGATACAAGCCGCTGCTTCAAACGCTTTGTCAGCATCCGGTTTTGGCACTGGAATCGCGTTAGCATCAATAGTTCTTCCGGATGTATTTACCGAAACGAAACCACCGGCTTGCTGAATTCTATCGAACGAACTACGGTCTACCACTAAATCTTTGATTACCGGGAAGGCTTTACTTCTCCACGGTTCAACGAAAATAGTATCCCCGTCATTGAACATACGCATGTGTAACTGACACGTTGTAATTCCTGTATCTGGTCCGTGGGCGCGTCCGTTAATGTATAACGAACACATACCGCAGATTCCCTCACGACAGTCGTGATCGAAGGCAACCGGTTCTTTTCTTTCGTTTACTAATTGTTCGTTCAATTGGTCTAACATTTCTAAGAATGAACTGTCGGTAGAAACGTTGTCCAATTTGTATGTTTCCATACTTCCTTTAACCTTAGCGTTTTTCTGACGCCAGATTTTAAGGTTTATATTGATGTTCTTTTTAGAAGCCATAATCTTTTCTTTTTGTCAACTATTATTTATAATTTCTAGCTGCGATTTTAATGTATTCGTATACCAACTCTTCTTTGTGAAGTACTTCTTTATTGATGTCGCTTCCCTGGTATTCCCAAGCGCCTACAAATTTGAAGTTTTCGTCATCACGAAGGGTTTCTCCCTCAGCATCCTGATACTCTTCACGGAAGTGACCTCCGCAAGATTCTTTACGCTGTAACGCGTCCATCGCCATCAATTGTCCTAATTCCATGAAATCCGCTACGCGAATTACTTTTTCCAATTCCGGATTCAATTCGTCTGCACTTCCAGGAACATAAACCTCTTTGTAGAATTCCGCACGTAAAGCATCGATTTCAGCAACCGCTTCTTTCAAACCTTGCTCGTTACGTCCCATACCTACTTTATTCCACATGATGTTTCCTAAAGCTTTGTGGAAATAATCTACCGATTTGGTTCCGTTGTTGTTTAAGAACCTATTGATTTGTTCGTTCACACGGTTTTCAGCTTCCACGAATTCCGGTAAATCAGTTGAAATTTTACCCGTACGGATTTCATCTGCCAAATAATTGGAAACGGTGTAAGGCAATACGAAATAACCATCCGCCAAACCTTGCATTAGTGCAGAAGCTCCCAAACGGTTTGCTCCGTGGTCTGAGAAGTTAGCCTCTCCCGCTACGAAACATCCCGGAATGTTCGTCTGCAAATTATAATCTACCCAAACACCTCCCATAGTATAGTGAACCGCCGGATAAATTTTCATCGGGGTTTCGTATGGGTTTTCGTCGGTAATTTTCTGGTACATGGTAAACAGGTTTCCGTACTTCTCTTCCAACCACTGTTTCCCTAAAGCGGTAACTTCAGCATCGGAAGGATTGTGATTTCCTTTAGCGTACGCCGCTTGTTTTCCTTTTGAGATAATTTCTGAAGAGAAATCTAAGTAAACTCCTTCGTTCGTATCGTTAGCCTCGATTCCGAAACCGGCATCACAACGCTCTTTCGCAGCTCGGGATGCTACATCACGCGGTACCAAGTTACCGAACGCAGGATATCTTCTCTCTAAATAGTAATCTCTATCTTCTTCAGCAATTTGTGTCGGTTTTAATTTCCCTGCACGGATTGCTTCTGCATCTTCTTTTTTCTTCGGAACCCAGATACGTCCTGAATTACGCAAGGATTCTGACATCAACGTCAATTTCGACTGGTTGGTTCCGTGTACCGGAATACAAGTCGGGTGAATCTGTACGTAACATGGATTAGCGAAGAAAGCTCCTTGTTTGTGGATTTTCCATGCTGCCGTTACGTTCGATCCCATTGCATTAGTAGAAAGGAAATATACGTTTCCGTAACCCCCCGTTGCAATGATTACCGCGTGCGCCGAATGTCTTTCGATGCCTCCCGTAATTAAGTTACGAGCGATGATTCCACGAGCTTTACCATCTACTTTTACCAAGTCTAACATTTCGTGACGGTTGAACATTTGTACACGTCCTAAACCGATTTGTCTTGATAAAGCCGAATACGCTCCTAATAATAATTGCTGACCGGTCTGACCTGCCGCGTAGAACGTACGTTGTACCTGAGTACCCCCGAACGAACGGTTGTCCAACAATCCGCCGTAATCACGAGCGAACGGAACTCCCTGTGCCACACACTGGTCGATGATGTTGGCTGACACTTCCGCTAAACGGTGAACGTTTGCTTCACGTGCACGGTAGTCACCACCTTTAATCGTATCGTAGAACAAACGGTAGGTACTGTCCCCATCGTTCTGGTAATTTTTCGCTGCATTGATACCTCCCTGTGCCGCAATGGAGTGCGCACGACGCGGAGAATCCTGAAAACAGAATGCTTTTACATTATACCCCATTTCTCCAAGAGAAGCGGCTGCCGAAGCACCTGCCAATCCTGTCCCTACAACAATTACATCAATTTTAGGACGGTTGTTTGGAGCTACTAATTTTAAATGATTTTTATGATTGGTCCATTTCTCGGAAATAGAACCTTCTGGTATTTTAGAATCTAACTTCATAACTATAGTGAGGTTGATTATTTAACAAAGTGAATGTAAAGTGGAATGATTGCAAACAATAAAGGAACAATGATTGCAAATAAAGTTCCGAAAGTTTTAATAGCCGGAGTGAATTTGTTGTTTACACCCAACGATTGGAATGCACTTTGGAATCCGTGTAATAAGTGGAACGCCAAAACACCCATTGCCAACACGTATAAAATTGTAAAAATCAACCCTGTTTTTGCATCTCGGAAGAACGCAAAAGTGATTTTATGCAAATCTTTATACCCCTCCCCAACTTTAATCTTGGCCTGTGAAGAATAAAACTCTCTCTGATTTTTAATATACAAAGGCATCCCCGTTGCTTCTGCCTCTTTCTCATTTTTAGCAACCTGAGCCACTGGTTGGTAGCCTCCGGAAGTTGTTATATAAAAATCCTGCTTCTGTCCCATTACATCAACCGTAATCATTTGAACCGGCATGTTTTTGTCAAAATGCATTTTAGCCCAGAAATTAACCATATGCGTCACGATGAAAACCAAAATCAACGTTCCTAAAACCGCCATATTTCGGGAAGCCATAGAACTGTTCGCAGACGGATTGCTTTTTGCATAGCCGATCGGTCTTGCTTTTTTGTTCTGAATCGTTAACATGATTCCGTCAACCGCATGGAATAAAATAGAGAAGTAGGTTAAATAGGATAATAATTTTACTGCCGGATTGGAAGTCATGAATAATGCATACTGGTTGAATTGTAAAGCATCACCAAAAATTAACTGAAGATTTCCAGCCAAGTGACCCGCCAAAAACAAGCATAAAAATAAACCTGTAAGAGCCATCCAATATTTCTTTGCAATGGACGACTTTAAAAGTGCAGATTGTGCCATAGTATTTGTTTAGTGTAATAGTTTTTAAAAAATCAAACAAAAATAAGGGTATTTGATGGTACGCGCAAATGTTTACCCCTAATTTATAATGAATTTAAAAACTCCTTTTAGACACAAAAAAGCCATTCGTTTTTAGAATGGCTTTTCCGATTTATATTTTATTGATGACTTGGAATCAACCCACGCAAGCCCATGTCTACCACGTTTTCTCCCACACCGGGCTCGTATTTCCCATCAGTATTTACTTCTTCCCATTCAAAACTGTTGTTTATAGAAAGTGACAACGTCACCGTAACATCCTGCGTTTCATTCCCTGTAATCACTAAATTACTAGCAAATTTCCCCGTAACCACACAGGAACCTGTCGGAATTGGCGAAGTGGCCGCCAATGGATTTGGAACCGTAGTTGCTCCGGCCGGTGCCTGTCCCGAAGTAGAATACGAAACCCCTTGCAATCCAAAAGCCCAATATCCTTGATCCCTATTTCCATTAACGGCATACGAATAACCACCGGAATTAAAAGTTGTGATGTAATTTCTAAAGCCTACAAAACTGGCCAACGTTCCGGTATACTCGGTTCCGGCGCTTAATACTTTAATATTATAATCCTGATACGAAAGCGAACAACGTACCCATTCGTAACTTCCAGCTGCAATATCCTTAAGTGGAATAGCCATAAAAACTTCATCTTCCGCCACAATTATAGCTTTGCTGAAGTCAATCGCATTGGCACCTCCCGCCGTAGTTTCCGCATTTCGATACAAAACCGTTCCTTGTCCTAATGCTGTGTAAGCCGTCGGGGCAAGTTCCAGATAGTGCGAGCTTATTTTATTAAAAACAGGAGATTGCGCCGCATTCCCAGGAGGCACTGTTGAAGGCAGCCCCAAATTATTCAAACGCTCCTGTGTCGGATCAAATTTAAATTTTACAATTAGCTTTGGTCCGGAATTGTCTACCGTTGCGGCATCATCTTTATCGTCACAAGAAAAAAAGAAAGCTCCCACGAATAGCAACCCTACTATTGATTTTATACGCATAGTCAAACATTTTAAATTGAAATTCCGTTATTTCATGTAAACGAAAATAAAAATAAAATCGTATTGCACTCATTTTCAATGTATTTTTTTTATCAACTTAACATCCTAAGGATTATAAAAACAACCTTGTCAGATTCAAAAGGTTTGTCCTTACATTTGAAACACAAAAAACAATTGCTGATGGAATCCCATATTGCTTTACATACCCTTTCTTCTTTTTTTGACGGCTCCGAAGTAATTTCCATCGAGGCTTTCAAAAAATCGTTTTCCTCTTTGCAACTAAAAAAGAACGAGTATTTGGTAAAGGAAGGCGACGTTTGCCGCTATTTCTGTTTTCTTGAGGAAGGTATCTTACAACACGCCATCACTACCGAAAAAGAAGAAAAAACAACCTATTTGGCTTTACCGAACACCATCACCACTTCGCTGAAAAGTTTTTTAACCCAGTCGCCTTCCCAAAAGAGCATTAAAGCGATTGCCGACACAAAACTCAAAATACTTTCCTTCGAAGCCTTTCAAAACTTACTGGAAACCAATCCGGAATTCAAACAGTTTTATTACAATCTTATCGAAAAACAAATCTGCCTGATTGACGATTACCGCATCGATTTGCTCACGCTTACCCCCGAAGAACGCTACCAGAAACTACTCGCCAACGAACCCAAACTTTTACAGGAAATCCCACTCCATTATCTGGCATCTTTTTTAGGTATTTCGTCCCGGCACATGAGCCGGATTCGGCAAAATGTAAAATAACGCCATTTGGCTGCTGCACATCAGATTTTTGTTGCGTACTTTTGGTAACACAATTTTTCTTAAAACTTTACAGTTATGAAATACCATCCGATAGACCGCGATTTGTTCATCAAAAACCGAAGCAAATTCGCAGCACAGATGAAACCGAACAGTGTGGCGGTTTTCAATTCCAACGATATTTATCCGGTATCTGCCGATAGCACTTTACCTTTTGCACAACACCGTGACATCTTTTATTTATCCGGTGTGGATCAGGAAGAAAGTATCTTGTTGCTTTTCCCGGATGCGCCTTACGAACATTTAAGAGAAATCTTGTTCTTAAGAGAAACCAACGAGCACATTGCGGTTTGGGAAGGCGAAAAACTTACCAAAGACCGTGCTTTTGAAGTATCGGGTGTAAAAACCGTGATTTGGTTGCAGGATTTTCACAAAACATTAAAAGAGGTAATGATGTACGCCGATACAATCTACATCAATACCAACGAACATTACCGTGCTACTATCGAAACCGAAACCCGTGAAGCACGTTTCATCAAATGGTGGAAAGAAACCTATCCGGCGCACAAAGTGGAAAAATCCAACCCGATTTTACAGCGTTTGCGTTCGATAAAGGAAAGCGAGGAAATCGATTTGATCCAACACGCCTGTAACATCACCGAAAAAGGAATCCGTCGTTTATTATCGTTCGTAAAACCAAACGTAATGGAATACGAAATTGAAGCAGAATTAGCGCACGAATTCTTAAGAAACCGTTCCAAAGGTTTTGCCTACACCCCAATTATTGCCTCCGGAAACAATGCCAATGTTTTACACTATATCGAAAACAACCAACAGTGTAAAGCCAGCGATTTATTATTACTAGATGTAGGAGCAGAATACGCAAACTATTCCAGTGATTTAACCCGTACCATTCCGGTTTCCGGACGTTATACCGACAGACAACGCGAAGTTTACAACGCTGTGTTACGCGTAAAAAACGAAGCTACCAAAATGTTAGTTCCGGGAACGCTGTGGAAACAATACCATGTGGAAGTTGGTAAAATCATGACTTCCGAATTGTTAGGCTTAGGATTAATTGATAAAGCCGACGTACAAAACGAAAACCCAGACTGGCCGGCTTACAAAAAATATTTCATGCACGGAACGTCACATCATTTAGGTTTGGACACCCACGATTATGGTTTATTACATGAACCAATGCAAGCCAATATGGTGTTCACCGTAGAACCGGGCATTTATATTCCGGCGGAAGGCTTTGGTATTCGTTTGGAAGACGATGTGGTGATTCAGGAAAACGGAGAACCGTTCAATTTAATGCGCAACATTCCGATTGAAGCGGACGAAATTGAGAGTTTGATGAATTCTTAGTTTTCCGTCGCAGTTGCGATTTACAATTACATAAAACGGCTCACAGATTTGTGGGTCGTTTCTTTTTCGATTGGATTTTAAAATTTACTTTTGTTACCGAAAATCACAGTCTTGAAAACCTTACAATTTAAAAACACCAAAATCGCGTATTCCGAAACCGGAAAAGGCACTGCTATTGTCTTGCTGCATGGTTTTTTAGAGAATGCAACAATGTGGGATTTTCACAAAATAGCCCTTTCTAAAAAATACCGCGTCATTACCATCGACTTGTTAGGGCACGGACAAACGGAATGCATGGGTTATGTGCACACTATGGAAGACATGGCAGATGTGGTACACGCCGTTTTACAGGAATTACGCATCCGAAAAGCCGTTTTTGTCGGGCATTCGATGGGGGGTTACGTTGCGTTGGCTTTCGCTGAATTGTATCCGGATAACGTCAAAGGCATCGTGCTTTTAAATTCCACTTCCCGAGCCGACAGCGACGAACGCAAACTGAACCGCGATCGTGCCATCGTGTGTGTCAAAAAAGATTATGCTACTTTTATCCGTATGTCGATTGCCAATTTATTCAGCGAAGAGAACCGTGACAAATTAGTGGACGAGATTGAAGCCGTAAAACTGGAAGCTTTAAAAACACCGCTTCAAGGGATTGTAGCCACTTTGGAAGGCATGAAAATCCGCAAAGACCGTGAAGTCATCCTGCATTTTGCCCCGTATCCGATACTGCTAATTTTAGGCAAAAAAGACCCTGTCCTAAATTATGAGGACAACCTTGAACAAATCGAAGGCACGGAAACCCAATTAATTTCGTTCCCCGATGGCCACATGAGTCATATCGAAAATAAAAAACAATTGGAAAAAGTACTGTTGGCGTTTTTAAAAACAGTTTAAAGCATTCCTTCCTTTAGATAACCACGTTCGATTAATGCTTCTTCATTTTTCAGCGAATGGGTTTTTCCGGCTTCCATCAGGATTAATTTTGTGGAAACAGCAATTACGTTTCGGTAATTATGATCCGTAATAACAATCCCTTTATATTTGGCGTTTTCCCTGATTTGCTGATTTACTTTTTCCGCCATGACCGGCGCTAATCCGTTGTAGGGCTCATCCAATAAAACAAATTTCGAATCGTTGAACAATATCAGTTTAATCTCCAAATAGCGCAATTCTCCTCCGGATAAGTGACTGACTTTTTTATTCAATATTGACTGAATCATCGGATCATCACAAAATACAACTTGGCTTTCTTTAGGAATCGACAACTGAATGGCCTTTTTCACCGAAAATTGCTTCGGAATAAAATTCTCTTGTGGCAGATAACTGATGTCCTGCAACAATTGAGAGGTTTTTCGTTTTAGTTTTCCGTTCACCCGAACGAATTTATAATCGGCAGGAACAATTCCAAAAATAATTTTCAATAAGGTCGATTTCCCCGAACCATTTCTTCCAAGTAAACCAATTATATCACCGGTTTCGCATTTCAGATACACATCGGAAACCACCATTTTGTGATCGAAAAATTTCTGAACGCTGTCAACCTCTAATACATGTTTCATAACGTACTCAAAAAGAAAACATAAACACACAAAAAGAAGAAAGCTGTCAGTACGTTTACAATTCCGGCATAGAGCCACAATTGCACTTTTGAAAATCCATTGTTGTAATAAAACAAATAGTCTTCTTTATTTTTAACCTCTTTAAGCAACAGGCTAATTCCAAATCCGAAGCTAAGAAAAAGCAAAACCGCTTCGGAAACGCCTAAAAAAACCAAAGGAAGTAGCGATAGTGCCAGATTCACCGGCAAAGTGCTGTAATAAAAAGTAAGAAGGTTGGCTAATTTTCTGATAGCTAAAATTATAAACCGTTAGTTGTTGATGATAGCCATAGCCTTTTCCAGCACTTCGTCTTTTCCTTCGCGGATACCTTTAACTGTCGGTAAAACCTGAACATCCGGAACAATTCCCACACGTTGGGTTTCAGAACCATTAGGCGTTAACACCCCGATTCCGGAAATAAACGTAAAAATATTACCCGGTAAATAAATGCCTGAAACATTTCCATCGGCTCCGGCTGTTGTACTTCCCAAAACCACAGAATTGGGTGTTGCCCGAAAGGCCATAGCCGTATATTCGGCGCTGCTTTGTGTTTCTTCGTTGACCAAAATGACTACTTTACCTTTAAAGGAATTTTTATTGCTCCCTCCTATAGCAGGACCTTTTCGGAAGGTAAACAAGCCCGGTGTTTTAGCGCTGCCTTGGGTAAACTTCACAAAGTCTTTTTTCTCGCTCAGAAGGTATTTAGACAAGCTGAAAACAATAAATTCGGAAGGATAGCAACGCAAATCGATGATTAAGCCTTTCTTATCCAAAAATTTAGGCATGATTTCGTCAATTTCATCTTCTTTCAACGTACCCGGATAAATATAACCGATGTTGTCATGAATCACTTTGTGCGAAGCCGGTTCATCCTTGAAATATTTAAACGGAATGGTCGTCAGGGTTACTTTTTTGATTGCTGTTCCGGTATCAACTGTAACATCCATGCTTTTTTCATTGGTGCGCAACAATTTCCCGGCGATATCGCGCAACTGGGTCGGATGGTTGGAGGACGGCATGTATTTTTGATTGCCTTTAATCCAATCTTCTACTTTCACCCCGCCAACTTCCGTTACAATATCGCCTACCTTAACCGTAGTGTCTTTAAAATCCGTAGATAATTTTACAACCATCGCTTTATTTTCAATAAAACTCAGGGTAATCGGAACCACATTTTCTCCAAAAAATGCTTTCACTACGCTATTGCCACCCCAAATATTGGCATGGGTATCCTGTATTTTCCCGATCACCTCCAACAGTGCCAAAGTGTACTCTTTTTGATCTTTCGAAGCGGTCATTCTCGGTATAAATTCTTTTAAAACCGCATCCCAGTTTTCATCCATCAGATGACGGTTCGGAAAAAAATACTCGATCATGTTCCAGTAGCGGAATAAGGCCAGTAACTTCACACCACTGTCTTCGTAACTCATGGAAGCATACACTTTTTCGTTCTTAAATTCCGGGTTGTTTACGCCTTGGTGAAAAGCCAAATAGTAATTGGTACTGCTTCGGTCGGCTTTGTTTATTTTTTGGAGTAGGCCGGACAATTCAGCAGAAAGCAAAGTAGTATCAGAAATCCAAGAAGTGTCCGGTACTAATTTCACATCGGCAGCATCGGGAAGTTTTGATTCTCGGGTTTTAAAGGTCCCCAGCTTGTTGATCCACTGTGCCAATTCCTGGTCGAAGTTTTTCTGGTTAATTTTCGGCACTATGCGGAACAACTCGTAATCCCAACTAATGGTTCCTTTGGCAATGGCCGGATGGTGGTATTTCACAAATCCCCATACTTTCCCCAAAACATACAGATTTCTTTTTTCGGTGTCGTTCAAAATGGTAGTACTGAAATTCGAACCGTTGTCAAATTCCTTGTCCTTGTCTACCAAGGACGGTTCAATTTCAACCTGCTTTAGCTTTTCAATTGGTTTTCCGTCGATAAATACCTTAAAATTATCAAACCAGGCTTTTCCTTTTCCGGTCATGATACCGCCAACATATATCTTGTCCGGATTGCCTCTGAAATTCAGATCTATGGTATATTTCTTCCAGTCCTGCGTGCCCTGTAGTTTTTGTTTTTCCATGTTGTCAAAAGCAATGGAATTCCCATCCTTATCCAAACGCAGCAATAATCCCACAAAACCATCGCGGGCATTTTCATATTTCAGATAACCTTCCAGGGTAATTTTTTCTCCTTTATAATTGGCCGGCAACTGATAGGCCGCACAGCCGAACGATTCGCCTTTTTCCGTTTCGATGCGTACAGCATACTTCCCGGACTGTGTTGTTAAAGAATCTTTTTCTAGCGGGTAATCACCCCATCGGAACCAGTCGGTTGGCAATTTTTTCCCTTCGGACAAGTCTTCAAAATCAAGATTGAATTTCGGAGCGGAATCTTGAGCGAACAAAGGTCCAACCAGAAAAGCTGCAAGAAACATGAAAAAGTTTTTCATAAACACATGACGGATTACATTGTTGTAAATAAATACTACTACATTTTGTAGTCCGTAAAGGAATAAAAAAAAGTGTAGGAAAATTATAATAGAATGTTAAACCTTTTCTTCAAACGGAATTTCGGCATTCAAAATTTCAGCAAGCAAGATAACCACCTCATTTTGAAATGCTTTTAAAACTTCTGAAGAAATTACCGTAGCCGCGTTTTTATCTTCCTTAACTCCAAAAGGCAAAAATCCGGAGCGCATGTTTTTAAAAGAAACGATTCCGGCTTCCGTCTCCATACCGTTAGTTTGCTGTTCGTACATGAAAGCATAACACAACAACTGAATAATTTTATCATTTTTAATGTCCGAAGTCAAGCCGTTCCAATCTTTCAGCTGAACGTTGCGAAGTTCCACTTTTCCGGTTTTGTAATCAATGATCCGGATTTTTCCGTTGCGCTGTTCGATTCGGTCTACGTTTCCGGCAATCTTTACAGAATAAGGCAAACGCACATCGTCCAACATACGCTCAAGAGAAGTTTCCAATGCCAATACTTTTACTGCATCGCCATTCTCGATATGTTTTTTCTCTTCATTTAGAAAATTGAACACGTTGCGTTTCGCTACTTCAAAGGCCAGTAAATTTTTTCCTTTTCTGATTTCTCCTTCTTTGTAAACTTCCCGGAATTGATTTTCCACTTCACCATTGGCTTTGGATAACATTTCTGCCATTATTTCTACCGACAGAAATCGGTTGAGAAAGGGTTTGTACAACTCTTCCAAAGCACCGTGAATAATAGTTCCCAAGGTATTTAAAGCGATGTTTTCCTCCACTTCATCCACTTCCGAAATCCTTAAAATCCGCTGGTTGTAAAACTGAATCGGATTGCGGATATAACTGGTCAGTCCGGAAGGCGAAAACCCTCTTCCGGTTGCGATTTCTTTCAGTCGCTCCATTACTTTTTCCGATTTAGGCACCAGAACCGGCTCATATGCTTTGTCCGGGAGATAGGCATTGTATATTTTATGGGTGATGGTATGCTTTGGCTGCTTTTCAATCTCTAGCTGTGTGATGAAACGGCTTTTTTCTCCGGCATCCAGACCTTCGCTTTCGGTATTGTATAGTAGGTAAATATTTTTGGCACGCAACAATAAATGATAAAAGTGATAGCAGTAAATCGCATCTTTTTCTTTGTACGTTGGTAATCCCAATTCGCGTTTTACATCATACGGTATAAAAGAATTCATCGATTTACCGGCCGGAAACACGCCTTCGTTCATGGACGTAATGATAACGTTCTCAAAATCTAAGACACGGCTTTCCAGTACCCCCATAATCTGTAAACCCGATAATGGTTCCCCTTCAAAAGACACTTCGGCAAGATCTACGATTTGCTTGTAAATGGTTTGCAGCATAGCAACAGAATCTATCTGCCTATAGCGTTCCTGGTAGTTAATTAGTTTGATAACGGTTTTATAAATGGAGTACAAAAACGCCTTGGTCACTTTTTCTTCTTCAACATCGTCACCTAAAAAAGATTTTACCATCAGAAGAATATCGGACAATCGGTTTAAAATAGCCAAAACATTATGATCCCATCGTTCGAATAACAAATGGAATAAGGATGAAGCCTGAGGATTAAGTTCCACAAGCTTCTTCTGGGATAAAAAAGTAATATTGTTTTGATTTATTGCACGAATAACCTTTGATGCGTTACTGTATGGCTCCACCAAAGGATTGGTTAATACATCCAGTACCTCTTTGTAATAAAACGTATAACTGGTTTCACTGCGCTGTAAAGCATTGGTATGCAGTTTGAAAAGCTTAGCCACTAAAATCTGAGCCGGATTATTTCGACTGTTGAACCCCATAGTTATATTCAGGCTTTCCACCGAATTGGGTAAAGCATAAAGTACAGGAAGCAACAAATTTTCTTCTCCCAGTACCAAAGCTGTTTTGTCTAATGTATGGCCTTCTTCCTGAAGTTGCTCGACTATTTTACCCGCAATTTTTGCCTGCCCTATCGTTTTAGGCGTTCCGATGATATGGATATTTTTATCTTTTTCAAATTCGTTGGTTATCCATTCGAAAGGCTGGGTGGTATATTGCTTCCATTCTTTTTTAAAACGACGGATGAACAAACCGGCATCATGGTAGTAATCATTCAGAAACACCTCATCGACATCCCAATAAATTTTAGCCTGCTCATTAAACAGCAATTGTTGGATAATTCTCTCTTCCGCCTGATTAAGCGCATTAAACCCTGCAAAAATGAGTTTTTTATCGGCCAAAGTATCCGCATAAAAAGTAAGATTCGCCACGGCTTCCCGGTAAATCAAACCCTGATAACCAACCCCTTGATTTCTAAGATGCTGATAAAAAGTTTCATAATACTCAGGTAACTTGCTCCAAAATTCAAGATGATTATCAATTAGCTGTGTCGTTTGGGAAGGCTGTAAATCCCAACGTTTAAGCACTTCGATATCTTTCAGATAAGAAAACACATGATCGGGCTTAAGCAAATAACGATCAATCTCGTTAAAGTCCTGAAGGAGGGTTTTCCCCCAATGGGCGAAAAGATCAAATTCCTGTTGCCGCTCTTTTGGGGTTAGCGAACAATACACCTGATAAAATTCAAACAACAACTCAATGGAATCGCAACTTCGGATACCCGCCACATCCTGAATAAAATCCTCAATACTTATGATAACAGGCGCAAAAACCGTTTGTTGCAATTGTTTTTTAAGACTTTCCAAAAGAAAGACTTTTGCTCTTTTATTAGGTAAAACAAGGGTAATATCAGAAAGATTGGAACCGAAATCTTTAACAAGCTCTTGGCTCAGTTTATCGAGAAAACTAAAATTTGTCATACCATAAAAATAAAAAAACGCCCCGAAACTCGGAGCGTTTTTCTGTATTTATTTAGACTGTGATTAGTTAACCAATTTAACTTCTACACGTCTGTTGTTAGCTTTACCTTTAGCAGTTTTGTTGCTATCGATTGGTTTAGACTCACCGTAACCTTCAGAAGTTAATCTGTCAGCAGCAATTCCGCTTTCAATTAAATAATTTTTAACTGCAGCAGCTCTGTCTTTAGATAATTTCAAGTTAGCAGCATCTTTTCCATCAGAATCTGTGTGACCTTCGATAGAGAACTTAGAAGTTGGGTACTCTTTCAAGATAGCCGCGATAGACTCTAATACTGGCATAGTTTGTTTTTTGAAACTAGACTTACCAGAGTTGAATAAGATTGTTTTAGCGTAATCGTTTAATTTTTTGATAGCATCTTCTGACACTTCAGGACATCCGTTGTTAGCAACAGTTCCTTTAACATCCGGACACTTGTCATCTTTATCAGCTACACCGTCACCATCTGTATCAGGCCAAGGACAACCAGCGTTTTCTTTTGGACCTTTAACATCGATACATTTGTCATCTTTATCAGCAACACCGTCTCCGTCTGTATCAGGACATCCGTTTAAGGAAGCAGGACCAGCTACGTCAACACAGTCGTCATTTTTGTCAAGAACTCCGTCTCCGTCTGTATCAGGACATCCGTTCAATTCTTTTGGACCAGCTACTTCTGGACACTCATCATCTTTGTCAGCGATACCGTCAGCATCTTTATCAGGACAACCGTTGAATTCTTTTAAACCAGCTTCTTCCGGACAAGCGTCATCTTTATCATAGATTCCGTCTCCATCAGTATCTTTACCTCCAATTTTGAAAGTAATACCAGCAAAATGTTGTAAGTGAGAAGCCACATCAACATCCGGAACTCTTGTATCGTCGAAAGAATGTTTGTAAGTAGACTGTAAAGATAAACCTACTTGCTCTGTAAACCAAAAAGTTAAACCTAAACCTCCGTTTACAGTTCCTGCAGAAGCATCACCCATAAAAGTGTAACCTCCACCAACGTGTGCAGAAGGATCTAACCATTTAGATTTTAACATGTCCATGAAGCTATATTTGATAACTCCATCAAAACCGTAGTACATTAAGTCTCCAGGATTAGAAACTTGGTACTCATTCGTATTTGCAACAGGATCGTACATTCTTTCACCAACAAACTTGTCAATTTTGTTTACTGATCCAGTGATTCCGAATGAGAAATTATTCCCAACATATCTTGACACGTTTACGTAAGATACAGAAGGAATAACATTCCAATAGTCTTTTGCATTGAAATACTGAGAAAACTGATCTTCTACTTTAGAAGCAGCACTTACTCTACCACCATCCACTGCGTTAGCACCGAAAGAGATAGCCCATTTGTTATTGCTATCCTGAGCTTGAGAGCTTAGCCCTGCAAACATTAGAGCAGCAACAAATAACTTGTTTAGATGTTTCATACTTTTTTTATTTAATTACAATACGTTATAATTACGACAAAAATAAGAGGTTAATTGTTAATTACAAAGGATTTGAGGAAAAAAATCGCTTTTTCTTACTAAAAAACCTGAAAATTAAATCACATTTAATTGCTTTCCAACCGCTGTAAATGAAGATATTGCCTTATCCAAGTGTTCTTTGGTATGTGCGGCGGATAACTGCACGCGAATTCTGGCTTTGTCTTTCGGAACTACAGGATAGAAGAATCCGATTACATAAATCCCTTCTTTAAGCAACTCATCGGCCATTATTTGAGACAACTTAGCATCGTATAACATAACCGGCACAATCGCAGAATCACCATCAATGATATCAAAACCTGCTTTTTTCATCCCTTCTTTAAAATAATTGGTATTCCATTCCAATTTATCACGTAAGGATGTATCTTTTTCCAACAATTCAAATACTTTAATAGAGGCCCCCACTATAGACGGCGCTAAAGAATTCGAAAACAAATACGGTCTTGAACGCTGACGCAAAATTTCAATTACTTCTTTTTTAGCGGTAGTATAACCACCCATAGCACCACCTAATGCTTTTCCTAAAGTTCC
Organism: Flavobacterium enshiense; assembly: GCF_040750275.1. Taxonomy (GTDB): domain Bacteria; phylum Bacteroidota; class Bacteroidia; order Flavobacteriales; family Flavobacteriaceae; genus Flavobacterium; species Flavobacterium enshiense_B. Next base: position 230,987 of record NZ_JBDOCV010000005.1, on the reverse strand, counting down.
GGTGATAATATCCACACGACCCATCACCCCTTTAGCTTCCATCGTCCCTTTTCCGGTTGCTCCGATAAAACCTGCGGCGTGACATTCGTCCACCATTACCATAGCATCATATTTATCGGCTAAATCGCAAATCTTATCCAAAGGCGCCACCAAGCCATCCATGGAAAAAACGCCATCAGTCACAATGAGTTTAAAACGACGCCCTTCTGCATTGGCTTTAATTAGTTGTGCCTCCAAATCCGCCATATTATTATTTTCGTAACGGTAACGGGCAGCTTTGCACAAACGCACCCCATCAATAATCGAAGCGTGATTCAAACTGTCGGAGATGATACAGTCTTCTTCTCCCAATAAAGGCTCAAAAACACCACCGTTCGCATCGAAAGCCGCGGCATATAAAATAGTATCTTCCGTTCCGTAGAAATCGGCAATTTTCTTTTCAAGGGTTTTGTGAATATCCTGCGTTCCGCAAATGAAACGCACTGAAGACATTCCGAAACCATGCGAATCCAAAGCGTCTTTTGCCGCCTGCACCACTTCGGGATGTGATGACAAGCCTAAATAATTATTGGCGCAAAAATTCAACACTGTTTCACCGTTTACTGTAATTTCAGCTCCTTGCGGTGAGGTGATGATGCGCTCTTTTTTATACAAGCCGTTTTCTTCAATGCTTTGCAACTCTTTTTGCAAATGCTCTTTTATTTTACCGTACATAGTTTTAGTCTGTTGTTTATTTTTTGAATGTTACAAATGTACTACTTCTAATTTTTCTCCTATATAAACAAGTGTTTTTTTCTCGACAGAAAACCCCATTTCCACTAATGCACTTTCATAAGTTGCTAATTGCTGTTCATATTTAGACTGATGTGCTCCGGTTTTATAATCCAACAAATAAGCCACATTGCCTTTTAAGGAAACCCTGTCCGGTTTAATGGTTGCCATCCCGGGTTTGATAATATTTTGTTCGTTGAATACTTTTTTATCCGCTTCAAAGAAAACAACCAACTCCGGATGACTGACGATGGCTTCAAGTGTTTGCAACACCGTTGTTTTTTGTGACTCCGTAATCAATCCGTTTTCAACAGCTTTGACTACGGCCAAATCCACATCCGTGCTGGTTTTCACAAACGATAAAATCTCGTGCATTATGTTTCCGAATTCGATGGCTTTACTCTGATCTGTACCCCACATTAGCGCTTCCCGCTGTGCAATTTTAATTTTCTTCGGATTAAAAACTTCCTTGACAATTTCTATAGTCGGCTGTTTTTCCATTGCTGCTCTGGCTTTGGAAAGGCGTTCATAGCTCCCGAATGCAAACGTATTTTCACTTTCATTGTACACGCCTTTAAAATCGAGATATTTGATAAAATAAGACGACATATTATGGGTCAATTCCCCTTTAACGGTAAGGTTTTTATTGGAGATAATGTACAACTGTTCTTCAGCTCTCGTTAAAGCCACATACAACACGTTGATATTATCCAACAATTCTTCCTGACTTTTTTCGTTGTAGATTTCGGAAGCTTTTTCCCCATATTCCGCTACTTCTTTTTTAGTATCGACCAAGGCTTTCGGCATATCCAGTTTGTCATCTTCAATGTCCAGCCACATTTTATTGCGGGGTTTCTTCGCATAATCTTCTTCGGCAAACGGAAAAATCACCACCGGAAACTCCAGTCCTTTGGATTTGTGAATGGTCATAATCCGAACCGCATCGTTTCCTTCCGGCGACGGAATACTGAATTTTGAACCGTTATTATCCCAATAATCAAGAAAATCCGAAACACCAGCCTGAGTGCGCACATCGCGTTCCAACACCAAATCCATAAAATACTGCACATACGAAACCGTGCTTTTTTCTTTGATGAACGTCGAAACGATAATCTCCACCGCTTCATACAACGATTTTTTACGGCAATTTTTAAACGATATCTTGATGTCGAAATCCTTCAGCCATTGTTCAAATACTTCTTCCGGGAATTTTACCATTCCGGCCTCAATGAAATCATGAATAGGCAATTCGGTTTGCTTGTTCCTGGCAATGAAATACAGTACGGCTGCTTTCGCTTCCTTGTCCTGATTATTTTTCAGATAGCGCAGAACATTCAGAATGAGTTTTACTTCGGTTGCATTTTCTATCAATAAGGTTTCCGAAGACAGAATCGGCACATCATTCTCCGTTAAATAATTGGCCAGCGCCACACCGGAATCTCTTTTACGGGTAAGCAATACTATGTCGCGGTACTGAAAACCTTCTGCTTTTACCTTGGCAATGGTCGCTAAAGTTGTTTTTAAATACAATTGGGTTTTATCATCGGTCTCTTCCTCGTTACTTTCTTCTGATTTTTCAATTTTTGGAAGAAATGAAATATTGACATAACCGCCTTGTTTCGCATTGGTTTCCTGATGGCTTTTGTTGCGGTACAAATCCTGATAGTCCTCGTTAGTGAATTCATCGGCCAACATCGCAAAAAAAGCATTGTTGAATGCAATAACTTCGGAATAACTTCTGTAATTTTTCCCCAAACGCACCAATTCCTTACTCGGATTGGAAAACGGATTTTCGTCTTTGCTCAAGCTGATAAACTGTTCCGCCTTTCCGCCGCGCCAACGGTAAATCGACTGCTTCGGATCGCCTACTATCATAAGAGAACCGCGTGTACCGGACAAATCTTCAGATGAAAGCGCATTGTCGATTAACGGAACAAGGTTGTGCCATTGCATTTCGGAGGTATCCTGAAATTCGTCAATAAAGAAATGTTTATACCGCTCCCCCAAACGCTCATAAATAAAAGGCGCCGGCTGGTTTTGGATTTCGTTGTAAATAATGGCATTGAATTCGGAAATCGACAACAGATTCTGGTCTTTTTGTATGGTTTCCAACTCCTTTGCAATCGAATTTAAAAGCGACAACGGCGTGATATTTTTCTGAAAAGCCGTGTAGAAATTCATCTTCTCGTAGTGCTTGTACACTTTGGCCAGGATCGCAATCAGTTCGGGTGCAAGGCTTTCGATAACAGCTTTATCTTTTGCGGTTTTGTTAACCTGAATATCTTCTGCTTCGAAAAACTTTTTATGAGAGCTTTTCAGTTCTTTTCGCTGAATATAGCCCAAATGGTTCGGGAACGTACCTCTGGAAAAAGAAGCTAAATCGACATTGTGATTTTCAAGCAGCTGCATCGCTTCGTTAGCAAACGCAATCGTTTCCGCTTCCAACTCCTGAATGGTTTCTTTTAATTGTTGCTTAATTACCAAAAATTCATCTATCGTCTTTTCGTGAAACTGCGAGATTTCGGTACGGTTGTTTTCGTTGATGAGCAATTTACTCACATCTAACAATTCATGCGTGACATCCCAACTTTTGTCGCTGTCGGTTTTATCGATGGAAAAATCGACTAATATTTTGGTAAGCAGTTCGTCTTCTCCTGCCTTGGCAATGATGGCATCGACAGCTTCCTGCAACAGCAAATCGGTTTCCAATGACACTTCGAACGTTACCGGTAAATTCAAATCGTGCGCAAACGCGCGGATAACTTTGTGGGTAAATTTATCGATAGTGGAAATATCAAAAGCCGCATAATTGTGAATGATGTTCTTGATAATGGCCTTGGATTTGTCTTTAATTGTTGCCAAAGACAGTTTGGTTTCTCCGGCTACATCTTTCATGAAATCCAGGGCTTTATCGCTCGGATCTTCTTTCGAAAATTCGTACAACGATGAAACGATACGGGTTTTCATTTCCTCTACCGCCTTGTTGGTAAAGGTAATCGCAAGAATCTTTTTGTAGGTATCGTTGGAATCTGCCAACAAAAGAATCTTTAAATATTCTTTTACCAGCGTATACGTTTTTCCGGAACCGGCAGAGGCGTCGTATAGAGTGAAGGCGTTTTTAGTCAAAGCTTAGAAATCTTTAAATTGATTTTGACAATACGAGAATAGCCAATTACTATTTTCTTTTACGAAGATAAATTTATAATTTTGAATGCATTTAATTATTAATCTTAAATATAAAAAATCATGGCATTCGAATTACCACAATTACCATACGCGTATGATGCTTTAGAGCCGCATATCGACGCACGCACGATGGAAATCCATCACTCTAAACACCATAACGCATACGTAACCAACTTAAACGCCGCTATTGCCGGAACGGATTTGGAAGGAAAATCGATCGAAGACATCCTTAAAAATCTTGACATGAACAACATGGCCGTGCGCAATAACGGTGGTGGTCACTACAACCACACTTTGTTTTGGGAAATCATGTCGCCAAACGGTGGTGGTTTACCAACCGGAGAATTAGCAGACGCTATCAATGCTGCTTTTGGCTCTTTCGACGAGTTTAAAGCGCAGTTTACCAAAGCCGGTGCAACGCGTTTTGGTTCAGGATGGGCTTGGTTGTGCGTGAAAGACGGAAAACTGGAAGTATGTTCTACACCAAACCAGGACACACCAATCATGCCGGGTGTTCCTTGTGGCGGTCAACCAATTTTAGGAATGGACGTTTGGGAACACGCGTACTATCTAAACTACCAAAACAGAAGACCGGATTATATGGAAGCCTTCTTCAATGTAATCAATTGGGCAGAAGTAGCTAAGCGTTATGCTGCTGCGAAATAAAAAGACATTTTTCAAAATAAAAAAGCGTTCGCCTAGGCGAACGCTTTTTGTTTTATACTATTTACTGATCTTCTAAAAAATAAAAAGGTGGAATTGCTTCCACCCTTTTTGCCCCAAATCTACCATAAACTTAACCTACTAATGCTATGGTGATTCAAATGTATGACTAGGATTTTCACGACTCAAAAAAATCAGATAAACTGCATATAAAGTCGACGAAAAACATAATTGTCAGATTTTAGTACGCTCTTGCATCTTTCCCTTCGTAGAAATTCATAAAAGCGCGGTTTACTACACGGTTTCCACCGTCTGTTGGGTAATTCCCGGTGAAGTACCAGTCCCCAAGATTCTTTGGACACGCTTTGTGTAAATTATCCACGGTTTGGAAAATAATTTTCACTTCTGCCTTTACGGATTCTTCGGTTAACATTTCAGCAATCTTATCGGAGATTTCCTGATCGGTGAAGGGCGCATAAATTTCTTTTACGTAATTCACTACTTCACTGTCGTGGAAATTCTCCTGTGCTTTCGATTTCTGATACACTTCTTCCACAATATGATACAAATTGCGTTCTTTCAACAAAGCCATCGCCGCACGGAACGCCACTAAACCTTCCAGTTTCGCCATGTCAATTCCGTAACAGTCCGGATAACGGATTTGTGGTGCGGAAGACACAATTACCAACTTTTTCGGTTGTAAACGATCTAACATCTTGATGATACTTTGCTTCAAAGTCGTTCCTCTAACGATACTGTCATCAATTATTACCAGATTATCCGTAGGCTTCACTACACCGTACGTTACATCGTATACGTGTGCCACCATGTCGTCACGACTGCTGTCTTCGGTAATGAAGGTTCTTAATTTTACGTCTTTAATCGCAATTTTTTCCGATCGCAATTTTACCGATAAAATCTCCTGTAATTTCTCAGCTGAAAGCGAAGCTGCATTAGCCAAAATATCGTTGATTTTACGCTGATTCAAAAAGTCATTCGCCGCTTCCACCATTCCGTAGAACGAAGTTTCCGCCGTATTGGGGATATAAGAGAAAACGGTATTATCGGTGTCATTTTCGACAGCATCCAAAACTGCCGGCATGATTAATTTTCCCAAATCTTTACGCTCCTGATAGATTTCAGCATCACTTCCTCTGGAAAAATAAATACGCTCGAAGGAACAAGCTTTCAACGGTAAAGCTTCACGAATTTGTTCGTCGATGACACGACCGTCTTTTTTAACGATAATGGCATGTCCCGGCGTAATTTCCTTAATCGATTCAAACGGAACATTGAAAACGGTTTGGATTACAGGACGTTCCGAAGCTACTACCACAATTTCATCATCCTGATAGTAAAATGCCGGACGAATTCCTGCCGGATCACGGGTTACAAACGCATCACCATGACCTAGCAAACCAGCCATCGCATACCCACCGTCCCAGTTTTTAGAAGCTCTTCTTAAAATTCTTCCGATATCTAATTTCTCTGCAATAACCGGAGATGCTTCTCTTTTGCTTAAACCGTCGTTTTTGCATTCCTGATACAAATCGGTAATTTCATCATCCAGAAAATGTCCGATTTTTTCCATTACGGTAACGGTATCGGCCATTTCTTTCGGGTGCTGTCCTAAACGTACCAAATCAGCAAACAACTCCTTCACATTGGTCATGTTAAAGTTTCCGGCCACAATCAAATTGCGGTGCATCCAGTTGTTCTGACGTAAAAACGGGTGTACGCTTTCAATGCTGTTTTTCCCGAAAGTACCATAACGAACATGTCCTAAAAACAATTCGCCAATGTAGGGAATATTTGCCTTCTGCATTGCCACATCCTCCTGATATTCGGGATGTTGCTCCAATTCTTCATTAATTCGGCTGTTGATTTGCGCAAAGATATCCTGAATCGGCTGCGCCTGATTGGAACGGATTCTGCTAATGTAGCGTTCTCCCGGCTCCACATCCAATTTGATGCTTGCCAGACCGGCACCGTCCTGACCACGGTTGTGTTGCTTTTCCATCAGTAAGTACATTTTCTGTACTCCGTAAAAAGCCGTACCGTACTTTTCCTTGTAGTATTCTAAAGGTTTTTTTAATCTTAAAAGGGCAATGCCACACTCGTGTTTTAAAGCGTCGCTCATAATTGTTGTGTTGTTGTATTAAGTAAAAAAGCCCCGTTTCCGAGGCTCATGTTTGTATTGTTAGTTTTCTAACGCGATATCAAATTGTGTTAACGCTCTAAATTGCTGTAAACGAGCGGAAACTTCCTCTTTTTTCAGATTTTCCATTCTTTCTGTTCCGAATTTTTCCACACAGAACGAAGCTAAATTTGAACCGTAAATAATCGCGTTTTTCATGTTGTCAAACGAAACGTTTTCACTTTGTGCAATGAATCCTGCAAAACCTCCCGCGAAGGTATCTCCTGCTCCTGTCGGATCGAAAACTTCCTCTAACGGTAAAGCCGGTGCGAAGAATACATTTTTCTCGTTAAACAATAACGCCCCGTGCTCTCCTTTTTTGATTACCACATATTTAGGCCCCATTGTATGAATTTTAGCCGCCGCTTTTACCAATGAATATTCTCCGGATAACTGACGGGCTTCTTCATCATTAATCGTAATAACATCCACACGTTTGATTACCTCCAATAACTCAGGAAGCGCACAATCCATCCAGAAGTTCATCGTATCCAAAACCACTAATTTCGGTTTCACTTCCATCTGATCCAAAACACTGCTTTGCACTAGCGGGTGAAGATTTCCTAACATCACCACGTCCGCATCTTTATAAGCTGTCGGCACTTTTGGCTGGAAATCTGCCAATACGTTTAATTGTGTATCTAACGTATCTCTGGAATTTAAATCGTTATGGTAACGACCGCTCCAGAAGAATGTTTTTCCGCCCTGAACTACTTCAAGTCCGGAAAGATCTATGTTTTTATTTTTTAATAAATCGATGTGTTCCTGTGGAAAATCATCACCAACCACCGAAACGATTGCAGATTTTAAGTTAAAATGAGAAGCTGAAAGACCGATATACGTAGCTGCTCCACCTAAAATTTTATCAGTTTTTCCGAAGGGAGTTTCAATTGCATCAAAGGCTACTGTGCCTACAATCAATAATTTATTCATAAAAAGGTTTCTAATTTTGAAGCTGCAAATGTACGATTTTGTTTTGGTTCTGAAAAGCCTAATTTTTGTTAAGATTTTCAACATGCTTCCGAAGCTCCCTAAACGTATCATATGGGCCTCGGGTAACAATCATATTTACCATAAAAGCCGGAATACTTCCTCCTGGATTCCCATAGATTTGCTGTACCACTAAGGTTTGTTTTTCACTGATTTTCTTAAGGTACCAGAACCCTTTGAAGTTCGTAAGTCGAACAATTCCCTCCTTTTCTTTTACCAAATTATTCATCGGAAAAATGGTAATAATCTGTTCGTTTGTTTTTTTGGTAAGTGTTACTTTGGAAACATGGTCGCGATCCTGAATCGGCCAGCCCAAATGATGGTTCATGTAAAAAACCCAGCTGCTGTCTGAAATTTTTTTAATCAGTTCGCTCTTTCGGGTTTTATAGTTCCATTTGTTAAGGCTTTTAATGTCCAAAATCTGTTTGGCCACGGTATCAATATTGGCTTTAACCGTCATAACAGCGCGGTATTCCTTAAATGCCGTGGTATCCATTTTAGTAAGGTAGATTTTTATTCCTTCCTTATCCATGGCCAAATTCGTCTTCTTTTGCGCATGACTTTGCAGCATGGCAAACAAAAAAAAGAAAGTCGTATAAAAAAGGGTTTGGGACTTTTTCATTCCCTAAAGATATGAAAATCAAAACAATTGACCTTCTTCCTTTTCATAAAAAGCGTCTATTGAAAGTGTTTTTTGCTGGGAAGCCATGACTGCCAATTCATCACAACGCTCGTTTTGAGGATGATTGTTATGACCTTTAATCCATTTGAAATCCACCTGATGTTTGCGGTAAATTTTAAGGAAGCGCATCCATAAATCCGGATTCTTTTTTCCTTTATAACCGGTTTTTTCCCAACCAAAAACCCAACCTTTCACCACAGAATCCACCACATATTTGGAATCAGAAACCACCAAAACCCTTGTTCCCTGAATTTTCAATTTTTCCAGTCCTACAATCACTGCTAAAAGTTCCATTCTGTTATTCGTTGTAAGTCGAAACCCCTCATAGAGTTCTTTTTTATAAGGTTTTCCCACCCACTCCAATAGCACACCATAACCACCCGGGCCAGGATTCCCTTTAGCTGCGCCGTCTGTATAAATATGAACCTCGTGGGAATTCAAAGTTATGCGTTATGAGTTATAAGTTTCTCAATTATTACCGGAAAATGTTCGTATTCCAATTCGTGAATTTTTTGAGCAATTTCTTCCGGAGTTGTACAGTCTTCAATATTTACAGCGGCCTGAAAAATAACAGCCCCTTCGTCATAGTGTTCATTTACATAGTGAATAGAGATTCCGGTTTCTTTTTCGTTATTCTCCAATACCGCTTTATGAACATTCATCCCATACATGCCTTTTCCGCCATACTTTGGCAGCAGTGCCGGATGTACATTAATAACTTTGTCCGGATACTGTGCAATAATCGCGGGGGGAAACATCAGCAGAAAACCGGCCAGCACAATCAGATCCGGTTTTATTTCATTTATTTTTTGAAGTACTGTTCCGTCGTTGAGCGCTGTTTTATCGAAAACCACAGTCGAAACATTCTGACCTTCAGCCCGTTCCAAAACTTTGGCATGCGGATTGTTAGTCAATACCGCGACTACGTTCGCCTGACTTTTATTTTTGAAATGTAATATGATGTTCTCGGCATTCGAACCCGATCCGGAAGCAAAAATTACTATTTTTTTCATTTATACTGTACTTTAAATTACCCTGAAAACAAAGGTTTTCACAATGCAAAAGAAAGAATAATAAATGATAATAAATAGGAAATGAAAGTCTTTGTAAAATTATTTTTTATATTTTCGTAGTCACATTTAGTAACAAAAACGTTGTTTTAAAATAAAGTTTTTTATTTTTGCCAACAAATTAAATTTAAAAATTAAAAATTATGTCAGACATTGCATCAAGAGTAAAGGCGATTATCGTAGACAAATTAGGTGTTGACGAAAACGAAGTTGTTTCAGAAGCAAGCTTCACTAACGATTTAGGAGCTGATTCCTTAGACACTGTTGAGCTAATCATGGAATTCGAAAAAGAATTCGACATTCAAATTCCAGACGACCAAGCTGAGAACATCTCTACTGTTGGTCAGGCTATCTCTTATATCGAAGAAGCTAAAAAATAATAACCGATAGACATCCCATGTGTTCGAAGAATACATGGGTGTTATTATTTTTTCACCTGCTTTTTTCGATTTAAAAGTAAAAATACTGATTGGGAACAATCAAAGACAATAAAACTAATTACCCATGTTTCCTTTACAGCATAAGAAAGTAACATGGGTATTATTTGTTTCAATACAATTGTAAAAAATATAGTATGGCATTAAAGCGAGTTGTAGTAACAGGTTTAGGCGCGTTAACCCCGATTGGTAACAACATCCAGGAATATTGGGATGGTTTGATCAATGGGAGAAGCGGCGCTGCCCCAATAACATATTACGATACCGAAAAACACAAAACCAAATTTGCCTGCGAGGTAAAAGGCTTCAATATCGAAGACTATATGGATCGCAAGGAAGCTCGCCGTTTGGACAAATTTGCCCAATATGCCATCGCAGCCAGTGACGAAGCCATCAAAGATGCCGGAATTACTACTGACAATATTGACAAATACAGAGTTGGCGTTATTTGGGGAGCCGGAATCGGCGGTTTGGAAACTTTCCAGGAGGAAGTAATCAATTACGCCAAAGGAGACGGAACACCACGTTTCAATCCTTTCTTTATCCCGAAAATGATTGCCGATATCGCACCGGGTCACATTTCCATGCGAAATGGTTTTATGGGCCCTAACTACACTACTGTTTCAGCTTGTGCTTCGTCTGCCAATGCTTTGGTAGATGCTTTCAATTACATCCGTTTGGGTATGTGTGATGTGATTGTTTCCGGTGGTTCGGAAGCAGCCGTTACCATTGCCGGAATGGGCGGATTCAACTCCATGCAGGCTTTATCTACCCGAAACGACAGCCCGGAAACTGCTTCAAGACCTTTTGACGCAACTCGTGACGGTTTCGTTTTAGGCGAAGGTGCAGGTGCCTTGGTTTTAGAAGAATACGAGCACGCCAAAGCACGTGGTGCTAAAATATACTGTGAAGTTGGCGGTGGTGGTTTATCCTCCGATGCGTATCACTTAACAGCACCGCATCCGGAAGGAATTGGTGTAATTGCCGTGATGAAAAACTGTTTAAAAGATGCCGGCATGAACCCTGAAGATGTTGATCACATCAACACACACGGAACGTCAACCCCACTGGGAGACGTAGCGGAATTAAAAGCTATTAGCGCTGTGTTTGGCGATCATGCTAAAAACATCAATATCAATTCCACAAAATCCATGACCGGTCACTTGTTGGGAGCTGCAGGAGCCATTGAAGCGATTGCGTCTATTTTAGCGATGCAACACGGTATTGTTCCGCCAACCATCAACCATTCCGTGGTAGATGAAAATATTGATCCAAGCCTGAATCTTACTTTAAACCAGCCTCAAAAAAGAGAGGTAAACGTAGCCATGAGCAACACTTTTGGTTTTGGAGGCCACAACGCTTGTGTATTGTTCAAAAAATTAGATTCATAGCCCTATTCTTTTATCATGAAAAGAATCATCAAGAAAATATTTCAAAATTCCCGCTCTGCTGAAGACGGGATTTTTTTTGATGAACTACATAAAATATTAGGTTTCCAACCGCTTAACCTGATTCATTACAGAACTGCTTTTACGCATCGTTCCATGAACCTAACCGACGAAAAAGGCAATCCGCTTAACTATGAGCGTTTGGAGTTTTTAGGTGACGCCATGTTGGGTTCGGTTATTGCCGCTCATTTATTCAATGAAGTGCCTGCCGGTGACGAAGGGTATCTCACCAAAATGCGTTCGAAGATTGTTAGTCGCGATCATTTAAATGAGTTGGGAAAAGACCTAAACTTAATTAAACATGTGGAAAGTAAAGTCTCGACACAACATTTCGGGGAAAACATACACGGTAATCTTTTTGAAGCTTTAATCGGAGCCATCTATCTGGACAAAGGATTTGCCTATTGTGAAAAATTCATTTACAAAAAAGTAATTGGCCCTTATGTGGATATTCCAAAACTGGAAGGTAAAGTCATCAGTTATAAAAGCTTAGTGATTGAATGGTGTCAGAAAGAGAAAAAAACTTTTCATTATGACGTTTTTGAAGACAACGGGAATGAAGGCGTTAAATATTTTGGCGTTAAACTGAAAATAGACAATAAAATTGTTGCCCGCGCCCGTGCCACTTCGAAGAAAAAAGCAGAAGAAAAGGCTTCACAACGCGCCTATTTCGCCTTTCAGGAGAAAATGAATACCCGAAACAGCTGATTCCAAACAATATTGGCTTACTAAATTATCGTTAACAACACTATTTGCAGTTTTTTTCAAGGTTTTATGTAGTATATTTACATATCAATACCAAAAAATGGCCATTATCAAATTACAGATTGACGACTTCATTTCGGTCGATTATGAACTGATCGCCATCCACTCCTCATTAGAAGATTATCGCTTGGCGTATTGTATCAATCAGAAGTTGGGGGTCTCGTTTGAAAAAAGCGAAAAGGACATCGGCATTCAAATCCCCGAAGGAAAAAGCCATTTCACACGATTCATTTTTGACGATGAAGAGCACGAATTGTACTGGAATCTGATTCCGAACAAAACCAAAATCATTACCCGTCAAACCCAATCGCCTTCTCTTTTTGAGCAAACGGAACTGGACATTGCCACCAACATATACCTGCTTCCCGAGATGAAAAAGGTAGATTACCTGATAAAAATTGAACAGGTGGATGATTTTTTTGATGCCGACAAACTCGTGGATGAACTCCTGAGTATCAAACAAATCACTACCGCTTATAAAATTGAACTAAACAAACTGAAATCGAAAAATAATTTAATATTCTGATACAATGCCAACTAGAAAAAAGACGAAGATTGTAGCGACACTTGGCCCTGCATGCAGCACGAAAGAAGTAATAAAAGACATGATTGATGCAGGTGTAAACGTTTTTAGAATAAACTTTTCCCATGCCGATTATACCGATGTGCAGGAGCGCATCGACATTATCAGAAACCTGAACGATGAATTCGGATACACTACCTCTATTTTGGCGGATTTGCAAGGTCCGAAATTGCGTGTAGGCGTAATGAAAGAAGATGTAGTGGTAAGCAAGGGAGACACTATCACCTTTACTACCAAAGAAGATATTTTAGGCACTGCCGAAAAAGTATACATGAATTACAAAGAGTTCCCGAAAGACGTTGAAGCCGGGGAACGCATTCTATTAGACGACGGAAAACTGATTTTCGAAGTCGTAAAAACCGATAAAAAAACAGAGGTTGAAGCCGTTGTCATTCAGGGTGGCCCATTGAAATCCAAAAAAGGGGTTAACCTCCCCAACACTAGGGTTTCCTTACCGGCCTTAACCGAAAAAGACATTCGCGACGCCCTTTTTGCCATTAAAGCCGATGTAGACTGGATTGCCCTTTCTTTCGTTAGAACTCCGGAAGACTTGAAGGATTTGCGTGATTTGATCAATGCCAATTCCGATCATAAAATTCCAATCGTTGCTAAAATTGAAAAACCGGAAGCCGTGGAAAACATCGATAAAATTGTAGCGTATTGCGACGGTTTGATGGTAGCCCGAGGCGATTTGGGGGTGGAAATTCCGGCTCAGGAAGTCCCATTAATCCAGAAAAAACTGGTGCACCGTGCCAAAACCGCAAGAATCCCGGTTATTATTGCTACCCAAATGATGGAAACCATGATTACCAGTTTAACGCCCACCCGCGCGGAGGTGAACGACGTGGCGAATTCCGTGATGGACGGTGCCGACGCCGTGATGCTTTCGGGAGAAACTTCCGTTGGAAATTATCCGGTACAGGTTATTGAAAAAATGACACAAATCATCGAAGCGGTAGAGGATTCTCCGCTGATTCAGGTACCGCAAAACCAACCACAAATCAAAACCAACCGTTACATCACCAAAAACATCTGTTATCACGGTGCTACTTTGGCCAACGACATCAATGCTAAAGCCATTACAACGCTTACCAACAGCGGTTACACGGCTTTTCAGGTTTCGGCTTGGCGTCCGCATGCGCATGTTTTGGTATTTACCTCGAACAAAAGGATATTAACCCAGTTAAATTTACTTTGGGGTGTAAACGCCTTTTTATATGACAAGTTTGTCAGCACCGATGATACCATCGACGATATCAACGCTATTTGCAAAGAGAAAGGATTTGTACAACCTGGCGATTTGTTGGTAAACCTTGCTGCCATGCCGGTTACGGCTAAAGGGATGGTGAATACGCTCAGAATTTCTGAAATAGAATAATTTCGATATTGATTATAAGACAAATCCGTTGGTAAGACACTGACGGATTTTTCATTTTTAAAACTCAAACTTCAACTGTACCACCACCGCTTTTTTGGTTTCCGTATTCAAATTGTGCAACGAAATACCCAATAAGCGTACAGAATCTTTCATTTTTTCCTGATATAATAATTCTTTGGCCGTTTCAAAGATGAGACTCTTATCGGAAATAAAATACGGCAGGGTCTTGCTTCGGGTTTGCAGCGTAAAATCAGAATATTTTATTTTTAAGGTGACGGTCTTTCCGGCTATTTTACTTTTCTGAAGACGACGTTCCAGTTCTTTGGCAATGTTTTCCAGACGTTCTTCCATAAAAATCTCGGAGGACAAATTCACATTGAAAGTCCGTTCAGCTCCTACCGACTTTAATGTACGATTGGGCTTCACTTTACTGTAACTGATCCCTCGGGCCAGATTGTAAAACGATTTGCCGCTGTTACCGAAATGCTGTTCCAGATATTCCAGCGATTTATTTTTCAAATCGGCTCCGGTAAAAATTCCGAGTTGGTACATCCGTTCGGCAGTTACTTTCCCCACGCCGTAAAATTTCTTAACATCAAGCACCTCCAAAAACGGTTCGATTTCATCGGGATTGACGGTTTTCTGTCCGTTGGGTTTGTTGAAATCCGAAGCAATTTTCGCGACAAATTTATTGACGGAAATGCCTGCCGAAGCCGTAAGCCCGACTTCTTCAAAAATACGTTTTCGAATTTCCTGTGCTATTAAGGTGGCACTTGGATTGCCTTTTTTGTTTTCCGTGACATCCAGATAGGCTTCATCCAAGGAAAGCGGTTCGACCAAATCCGTGTAGTCCAGAAATATCTTGCGAATTTTTTTCGAAATTTCTTTGTAACGGTCGAAACGCGGTCGGACAAAAATGAGTTCCGGGCAGAGTTTCTTTGCCATATAACCACTCATAGCACTGCGTACCCCGAATTTTCGAGCCTCATAACTCGCCGCCGAAACCACACCGCGGACTTCATTCCCACCAACGGCCAAGGGTTTTCCTTTAAGCAACGGATTGTCCAGCTGCTCCACCGAAGCATAAAAAGCATCCATGTCGACGTGAATAATTTTACGGTATTGCGGTTCGGACTCCATCTTTCAAAGTTACTTTTCTTTTACGGGAAAGAAAAACGCTGACGGTTGCTTTTTAAAATAGGCTAAAACGGATTTGTTCAAAAAACGGATTTCTGAAAAAGGAATGTTCCGGGAACGAAGTGCCAAAGACAATGACAATGAAAAACTTACAATAAAATTCACAAAACCAATTACCCCTATGCCTGCTATTCCCCAAAACAACATCCAGTTTGAAATCTGAAAATCATGCCCGTATAATCCCAAAGCCAAGTTACCACTCACAAACGTAATGTGACGTATATCCAAGTCCAAACCAATAAAAGCACCAATTGAAGCAGTACTTCCCATGAAAACCCCAAACCAGAAATTGGAGATAACACCCGGCCAGTTATTTTCAATCCAATTGGCTAATCTTTTGGTTTTTTCCACACCGAAAGTCATCTTTAAAAAAGGGTGTTCCTGAATTCGGTAATATACCTGATGGTGCTTGTTGCGGTTGGAAACACTGCCCGATATGATTCCAGACAAAAAAAGAAAAACCCCGGCAATAGCAGCATGAAAAATGGCTGGTGAATCCACCGGACTGATGTCTGTGATCAATTTATGCCATTTGGATTCGGCTATATTATACTGAAAGATTAAATCGATAAGCCAGATTCCGAGTAGGGAAACCGGAAAAGCCACAAAGACATTCCCTACAAAAGCAATGAACTGAGAACGGAACAACCGGGCAAAAAGTTGGGCAAATGAACTGTGCTTTTCGCCATTTTTATTAGGCCGTTTCATCCCGTCTTCTAAGGTTTTGGCAATTGTAGTTGCCGTCATGGCAGGCTGTTTCGTGGCTAAGGCAAAACCCAAAAGGAAAATGGCAATGAATCCGAAAGCGTAATTCATACTGTACAAAAAGGCATGCCCGAAATAACTGGTATCGATTTTACCCAAAAGCACCTTAAAAATACACAAAAAGCCAACCACCAATCCGGCTCCCATGGCCGCTTTAAGCATCTGAAAGTATTCTTTAGCCGTTTCAGTAATATAATGTTCTCCTGTTTTTGCCGTATGTTGTGTAATCTCATACGAAAGCAGTTGCGTGCTTTCATTTATCAGTTTTCCAACGTTGTTTTTGAAACAATTGTACTTAATCAGCTTTAAAGCCAATTGAATCGAATTATCCATTTTGTCTGCTTCTTTGTTAACAAGCAATAAAGGAGCGATCACTTTCAATCGGTACAATTGTTGCCGAATACGAAGCAGACTTTGATTCACTTTTAGTGAAATCCCATACTTGGAACTGTTGGCAAAAGCTTTTTCCACATATTCCTCACATTGTTTATGCAGGATCAGGAACTGCCTGTAATGCAAGTTATCTGATGCGAGATGAAGATGCTTTCGAACCTCTTTCTCCATCTGAAGAAATTCTTTTTCCATCGCCACAAAAGGACTATCGAAAGCATCGTATTCCGGCACCATTTTTATAACATCACTCTCCATGGCGCGTCCGCTCATGCGTTGGGAAAGCAGTGCCATGGCATTTAAAATTTCGGAAATGGGAGATAAATCTCGGGTAGTAACAAACAGATCTGAAAAATGCAGCATTTCAAAAAGACGGCAAAGTTCTTCTTTGGGAATTTTGTTTACCCAAATCGTATCGGTATCCAGAAAGAAAACCTGATTCAGTACATATTCCAGCGTATCCTTATCCGGTTGATACGGCAAAAGTTTAGCAATCAGTCTTTTTTTAACTTCGTACAGAAAATCGGCATCTTTCAAAATACCGGCATCCGAAAGCATCCGACTGAACTTTCTCTCGGAAAAAATATGCTTCAGATAGTGGATTAAAAGGCCTTTTTCTATCGGATTTTCAGCAAGGAACAACAACAATTGTTCGATGGAAACGACACCTTCTTTTGGGTTTACCGGACGTAAAAATTGAACTAAATCTATCAGGAAATCCAAATTGTCCGATGCGGAATAAACTCCGTTAGCAAAATAGTTCTCAAATAACCCGGCTATATGTTGTGTGGATTTTCTTCTTCTTCCTAAATTCATACTCATGGCTTTGACATTACACGAACGTTAAAAATACGATTTGAGCGGTTTATTTTTCTTAACTTGCTCCTAAATTATATCTATTTCTTTACAAAATGCAGGAAATCGAGCGAAAATTTCTAGTCGTTTCAGATGATTTTATCCGTGAAGCGCACAAACAAAACAGGATTGTTCAGGGCTATTTAAATTCCGATCCGGAACGAACTGTAAGAATCCGAATCAAAGGAAACCAAGGGTTTTTAACGATTAAAGGAAAAAGTAACCACTCCGGGACTTCGCGTTTGGAATGGGAGAAAGAAATCACGGTGGCTGAAGCCGAAATATTATTGCCTTTATGTGAGAAAGGAAGTATTGATAAAATACGCTATGAAATCCCTTTAGGTGAACACACCTACGAGGTTGATGTTTTTTTTGGCGATAATGAAGGCTTGGTAATGGCGGAAATCGAACTCTCGGAAGAAAACGAATCTTTTGAAAAACCCTACTGGTTAGGACAGGAAGTTACAAACGATGAGCGTTATTACAATGCTTATTTAAGCAAACATCCTTATAAAAACTGGTAGTTATTCTTTTACAACCTCCAGATCCACATTTAAGAATCCTCTCCCTTTGCCGTGCGTGATTTCCATAAAAGCTTTTTTGGTTAAATCGATTTCACGTCCTCTGGTGAATGGACCTCTGTCGGTTACGGTTACAATTACCGATTTTTTATTGACCGGATTGGTCACTTTCAATTTGGTACCAAAAGGCAGCTTTTTATGAGCGGCTGTAAATTTCTTATTATCAAAACGTTTGCCACTGGCGGTTTTCCTACCGTTAAATTTATCATGGTAATACGACGCGTGTACCGCTTTTTTATACGGACGGAACTTTAAGTTTAACCCTAACGAATCCTCCGCAATGGTATCGGTTACTTTGGTCTGTGTTTTTAGGTTAGCATGAATTTTTTCACTAGTAAAACTACTGGCAAAAAAGACAAACAGGAAAAGAAGTATAATTGGAGCAATAACTTTTTTCATCTTTTTTCTTTTTAAATGAATGTATCCAGTCAAGAAATATGCCACAAGATAAAAAATGCCCTAAAAGGGCATCTTTTTATTATCTGATTTTATTAATTAAACCAAAGATTCCATGGAATCATCGCCAACAAAAGGACTAAACCTATAAAGTAAAACAGCGCTATTTTAGTAAATTTTGCCTGATCCGTTTGTTGTTTTTTATGCGTCGACCATCCAACTGTAATTAAAGCAATGGCCAGAATATTCGTTAACGGGTGTTCTAAAGAAGTTTTTCGCAACAACGAATCGCTCATTTCTCCCAAAACGTCAAAACCCATAGGCGACACAAAATAAAGGATAAGCCCCAACAATAATTGAATATGGCAGAAAATCAAGGCAAATAAGGCTATTTTTCGGTCTTTGTCTGTAAATGCTTTTTTGGAAGTATACCCCAGTAAAGCATTGATCACCGCTACTACTAGAACTGTTAACGCTAAATAAGCTACGCCGGAATGGGCTTTCTGAATGATTTCGTACATACTTTTATTTTTGATAGATAAACAAATATAGAGAATTAAAAACAAATAACCCGTCAATTCAAAATTAACGGGTTACTTTTTCATCTAATTAATCTTACTGTTTGAAGACTTTGAAATTTACAACCTGATTCTCAACTTTCATTTTAAAGAAATAGGTTCCTGTTGCAAATGAAGAAAGATCAACGTTTGCATTTAAATCGTTTACTTTGTTTGTATACAACAATCTTCCTTCCACGTTATATACCATCACTTCTTCAATATTGTTACCGGATTTAATGGTTACAACACCATTAGTTGGATTCGGATAATATGAATAATCGATATAACTGTGTTCATCAACTCCTAAGGTTGGAAGACAGGCTGTTGTAGCTACCCAACCCTGATCGGTTACCCCTCCGTCTGAGAAGAAACGAATGGTTAGTGCTCCATCCGCAGCTGTTGACACAAATGGCCCCGGAATTGTATTACCCGTGTATCCGGCCGGATTGAAAGGTGTTGCTGCTGTACTTGAGCCATCATAAACATAAAGGAAATCATAATCCTGCTCCAACGCGAAACTTGTAAAAGTCAACTGCATTCTGTTGTTGGCTACATTCGGGATTAGCGTTCTTACAAAACTTTGATTGTCACCATAATTCCCTAATGCTCTTCCTGTATCAGAAAGGGTAATACCGTTACAGTAGTTGGCCGCTGTAAGGAAAATGTATTCTTTGGTTGTCGGAGTCAAACTGCCGCAATCCGGTTTTACACGGAATTTATAATAGGTGTTTGGCGAAAGTCCGGTTGCCACATAACTATTGGTCGTTACGGTATTCCAAACCGGGGTATTGCTGCTGAAAGGCAATACTGCTATCTGCCATGAATTTTCTGTTGTAACATCGTTCCAGGTTATGGTAGCATTGGTCGCTGCCACATCATAATTCACATCGATGGAAGCAACGCCATTTACACACAAATTAATACAGTCGGTGCTCAAACAAGTTCTTGAATTTACAAAATTCAAAATAGCGGCACTTGGCTGAGGACCAAAACCGTTTGTAAAACTAATTCCCACGCCACTCACCAAATGACAATAGCTCATAATGGAACCTTTAACGGATGTACTTGGAATAGTCGCCGGGGTGGTCATGCAAGAATAGCCTTCCGCACTCGATCCTAAAGCATAGGGAGCACAATTGTCAATAGCGGTATTGTTACCATTCCACGCGCAGGCATGAGTATGACGCGATCCGACATTATGTCCGAATTCGTGCGTAACAACCATAACTGTCCACGAATAGGTTGGTACGGTTGCATAACTCAAATTCACATCGGAATACACATAATTGTTCGCTGTACAAAGTCCACCGATTCCCATAGAAACACCTCCTAAACCTCCAGCATCTATCCCTACCAACTGTCCAACATCGCCATCGAATACCGGACGAACTTCCTTAAATTTATAAAGGTAATCACCTGAACTTGTGCCAATTCCTTCGTAAGGATCCTGTGTGGTCCAAATGTATGTTGATTTTAAAGACAGAGTGATTCCATCATTATTGTAAAGGGTTTGCATGTTGTTAAAAACGGAAGTCATCCAGTTCAAAGTATTGGTTGTACTACTACCGTTAGAAACAAAAAGATTGTTGTCAATTTCGAAATAAGTAGCCACACATTTCACACTTGATGGTGACTGTGCCTCGCGTAGTTGTTTTTCAAAATCAGCACTTACCTCATCTGAAGTGTGGCATTCTGCATCATTTACCACCTTCATCTTCTGATCTTCATAAATGATATAGTCGGACGTATTTCCGGTCACATCGATTTTACCGATTACAAGATTACTTAATTCTGAACTGGACACTATGGCATTTAATTCACCATTAAAAAAATTAAAGGACACCAACGAAGTATTATCCCCTTCAATGATTCCTTTATAATAAACACCTGGAGTATAGGCAATGTTTTTTTGCTTATCCGTATCAGCATGAAAGCCTTCCGCAAAAATATTTGCTTTGAACAACAATAACTTGAGAGTTTGGTTGTGATAGGGAATTTCAACGCTGATGGTTTCCTTTGGGTTCGAAACCAATGCATTTACAGCCGCAACATCAATGGTTGCCAGTTGTGCATGATCAACAGTTTTTGAAATGTTTGCATTAGGATTTTGTGAACTGGCCACTAATGGGACAACCTTAAAAAATTCGGTTTTAGCGGCATTCAGTTCTTGTATTCTATGCCCGATCTTATGCTGACCAAAGGCGCAAACACAACAAAAAAATGCTAAAATTTGGGTTAGTTTTTTCATTTTTTAGTTAGATTTTAGTTTTCCCAAAATTAACTATTTTTTTAAAAAACCAACCCCTTTATTATTAAAATTGTAATTTTTCCGCCAAATTCAATTAAGTATTTTTCAAGTCTTTAATAACTTTAAATGCCTGATCCACCTGCTCTTCACTAACTATAACCGTGAATTCAAAATTAGTGGAAATTACCTCACAGATATTAATCCCTTCCCAAGCCAAACGCTGAAAAACATAATAGAAAAGTCCCGGTACGCTTACGTTGTCTTTTGGAAGTTTTACCGTTACCGACGCTAAATTTTCCACTTTGTGAATCCATCTTTCATCAGCAAAATGCTTATCCATCAAATGACTTACTGAATCACTTACTATAATATTGGTTTCATTAACCCCTCTGGAAGACGTATAAAAAACATCCGGAAAATGACTGATTTCTGAAATAAATTCTGCCTGTCTGTTCAACACTTTCGGATTAATGGTAAAATTGTAATCCACTAAAGAAGAACGAACCGTAATTTCACCTAAATTCTTAAGTATTTTTTCTACTTTATGGTTTAACCGGAATTCCAATTCTTCCGAAAGTCGCTTTAAAGCCATTACAATTGCTCCTTGCTTAACCTCTTTGTCCATTTCGTGTTCCAATTCAGCCTGAATTACTCTGGCCAACGATGTAAGGTTCACAATGCCTAAAGAGAGTCCGTTTAACAGGAAAGGCTTGTTTTTAATATAATTTTCAACTACAGAAGAAATTGTTTTCATAGCAGAACGTATTGATAATATTAAGTTGTGTTTTAAAAATTTGGGCAATTTAAAATAAAAAACAATATGTTATAGTTATAACAATGTTAAAAATGATAAAATGCATCTTGAAGATGTTCAATTTCGAAATTGGTTGCGTCTTTTTTTACTGCAATGATGTCAAATCGTATGTTAAAATTAAGGTTCTTCCTATTAACATACTCATCCACAGCCTTTACCAATAATTTAATTTTTTTCGGATTAACAAAATCCTGTGGGTTACCAAAATCTAAATTAGAACGCGTTTTTACTTCTACTATTGCCAGTATGCCATTTTTTTTAGCAATTATATCTATTTCAGCTTTTTGAAAACTCCAATTTCGATCAAGAATCTGATAGCCTTCTTTTGTGAGAAAATCGGCAGCCATATCTTCCCCCAACTTCCCTAAATCATTGTGTTCCGCCATTTATTTGAACTCTAAAATGACTTCATCCGCTTTTACTTCAAACTCCACTTCCTGACCTAAAATCAAGGTACGATTGTCTTTCTGGTGTCCGGAAGGAAAATAAAAACATACCGGAATATTATATTCTCTGGCAATTTCAGTAATAATGCCCACCTCATTCTGCCCGAAAGGAATCTCATTATCGTGCATATCGGCCATGCTTCCAACTATTAGGCCTTCCAACTTTTTAAAATAACCGTTTCGCTTCAGATTTTGCATCATACGGTCGATATGGTATAAATATTCATCAAGATCTTCAATAAACAGCACCTTACCTTTCGTATCCAAAGACGATTCGGAACCCAACAAACTGTACAAAATAGAAAGATTACCCCCAACAAGCTGCCCTTTGGCTTTTCCCTGCAATTCGTATCCTTTGGCTTCCACAACGTATTTCAGTTTTTCACCAAACAAAGCCTTGCGCAAAGTTTCTTTTACCTCTTCCGGAGCTTTGGGCACGGTAAACGGCATGATAGAATGCAAAGACGCAATGCCCATCGTATTCAAATGACTGTGCAGTACCGTCACATCACTGAAGCCCATAATCCATTTAGGATGCTTTTTAAATTTGGCAAAATCCAGACGATCGATGATTCGAACTGTTCCGTAGCCACCACGGGCACACCAAATGGCTTTAATATTATCGTCGTCAAGCATCTCCTGTAAATCAGCAGCACGTTCCGCATCGGTACCGCCCAACTGACAGCTGTCCAAACCAATGGTCTTCCCTAACTTTACTTCCAGCCCCCATGATTTCAGCAAATCGATAGCAGGCTGAGCTTCTTCCGGAAAAAATTTTCTTGCGGTACAAACTAAAGCGACCGTATCGCCTTTTTTAAGATAAGGTGGAATTTTCATACGTTTTTGAGAATATCCCTCAAAGCTAAAGATAAATAGAATAGTCGCCAACAATATTTTAAAAAATACGATTTTCATAAGCTTCCAAACTCAATTTATCATCATTCTATTTTTACAGAATAAATTTAACAACTTTATTTTTAACTTTTTGTATAATTTTTGATTAGAAACAAATCCTTACTTTTGAAAAAACTCAAAACATGAAAATAGCCACTCTTGGAATAGTAATTGCAGCTTTATCCTTTTCCTGTCAAAAAGACGGGAAACCTTCTGAAAAGATTAGCGCTGCGGCTTCTGACAGTTTAGCCGCTGTTAAAGCTTCTGAAGCCAACATCACAAACACACCGGCACCTGTTGTTCAGAATCAGCAGGTAGTAACAACTGCAAATCCGGTCAATGTTCCCGCAACACCAATTACCAAACCAGGTATGAACCCCCCGCACGGACAACCCGGTCATCGCTGTGATATCGCTGTAGGTGCACCTTTAAACAGTAAACCTACCAACGCCCCAAGCACACAGGCAACGCGTTATACCATACCAAAACCAACAGACCAAGGTCAAGCCACAACAACAAACAACAACGCAGTCCCGGCCATCTTACAACCAAACACACCACCAACACCTGCAAAACCACAAACAACTTTAGCAGGGATGCAGGGAAAACCAAATCCGGCACACGGACAGGAAGGCCACCGTTGCGATGTAAAAGTCGGCGATCCATTACCATAAAAAACACAAACCACCCAAAAAGGTGGTTTTTTTACACCTTTTAATAAAGTATTATTCCGCTAACTTATAAATGGTTGCGATTTGTTATGTATTTTTGCACTCAAATTGAAAAATGACAATGACACAAAATCCAAAACGATATACAATCACCGCCGCTTTGCCCTATACCAACGGCCCAATTCACATAGGCCATTTGGCTGGTGTTTATGTCCCTTCCGATATTTATGCCCGATTCCTTCGTTTACAGGGAAAAGATGTGGCATTCATCTGCGGAAGCGACGAACACGGAGTGGCTATCTCCATGAAAGCCAAAAAAGAAGGCATTACCCCGCAACAGGTAATCGACAAATACGACGGAATTATTCGTAAATCGTTTGAAGATTTTGGAATTTCATTTGATAATTATTCTCGGACTTCAGCGGAAATTCATCATAAAACCGCTTCGGAATTCTTCAGAAAACTGTACGACGAAGGCAAATTCATTGAAGAAGTAACCGAACAATTGTACGACGAAAAAGCCGATCAATTCTTAGCCGATCGTTTCGTAACCGGGACTTGCCCTAAGTGTGGCAATGAGGAAGCATATGGTGACCAGTGTGAAAAATGCGGTTCGTCTTTGAATGCTACGGATTTAATCAATCCGAAATCAACTATCACCGGAACCAAACCCGTTTTAAAGTCAACCAAACACTGGTTTTTACCTTTAGACCAATACGATGCCTTTCTAAGAGAATGGATTTTGGAAGGACATAAAAACGACTGGAAACCCAATGTTTACGGACAAGTGAAATCCTGGTTGGAAGACGGATTGCGCCCAAGAGCCGTAACCCGAGATTTGGACTGGGGTATCAACGTACCGGTAGAAGGTGCAGAAGGTAAAAAACTATATGTGTGGTTTGATGCACCAATCGGTTACATATCATCCACCAAAGAATGGGCAGCCCGTGAAGGAAAAGACTGGGAACCGTACTGGAAATCCAACGACACCAAATTGGTACACTTTATCGGAAAAGACAATATCGTGTTCCATTGTGTGATTTTCCCGGCGATGTTAAAAGCAGAAGGTTCATACATTTTACCCGATAATGTCCCAGCCAACGAATTCTTGAATTTAGAAGGCAACAAGCTTTCCACTTCGAAAAACTGGGCGGTTTGGCTGCACGAATATTTATTGGATTTTCCAGAAAAACAAGACGTTCTGCGTTATGCTTTAACCGCAAACGCACCAGAAACGAAAGACAACGATTTCACCTGGAAAGATTTTCAGGCACGTAACAACAACGAGTTGGTAGCCATCTTCGGAAATTTCATCAACCGTGTGGTGGTGCTTACTAACAAATATTACAACGGCGTTATTCCGCAACCAAATGAACTGAGTGAAATCGACGAGCAAACATTGGCAGAGTTAAAAGCCTATCCGGCGGTTATTGCGTCCTCTGTAGAGCGTTACCGTTTCCGAGAAGCCTTAGGTGAGCTAATGAATGTAGCCCGATTAGGAAACAAATATTTGGCGGACGAGGAGCCGTGGAAGATCGTAAAAGAGAATCCGGAGCGTGTACAAACGCAAATGTATGTAGCGCTTCAGATCGCTGCTGCTTTGAATGTTTTGGCCGAACCGTTTTTACCCTTTACCGCTAACAAACTAAAAAATATTCTAAAAGTAAATAACAATTTCGACTGGAACAGCATTTCTTCGATTTCTGAATTACTTCCGACAGGACATCAGATTGGAGAAGCAGAATTGCTTTTCGCCAAAATTGAAGACGACGAAATTCAAAAACAAATAGACAAATTGGAAGCAACCAAAGTGGCCAATAAAGCCGAAAACGCTAAGGCGGAACCACAGAAAGACACCATCACTTTTGAAGATTTTGCGAAAGTGGATTTGCGCATCGGAACCATCATCGAAGCCGAAAAAATGCCAAAAGCCAACAAACTTTTAGTCTTGAAAGTAGACACCGGAATCGACGTTCGTACCATTGTTTCCGGAATTGCAGAACATTTCACACCGGAAGAAGTAATCGGAAAACGCGTAACGGTTTTGATTAATTTAGCACCAAGAGCTTTGCGTGGTGTGGAAAGCGAAGGAATGCTGCTGCTTTCCAATACCGCCGAAGGCAAACTGGTTTTTGTGAATCCGGATGCCGAAGGAGTGATTAACGGCGCCATGATCAGTTAAATACAACCCAACCCTTTTAGTAAATACTGAAAGGGTTTTTTGATACAAATGCATATGAATTTAAAAGTAATAGCCTTCGATGCGGACGACACTTTGTTCATCAACGAGCCGTATTTCGAAGAAACGGAGAAAAAATTCTGCGGACTGATGAGCAATTACCTTTCCGCACAAAGTTTATCGCAGGAATTGTTAAAAACACAGGTGGACAATTTGCCATTGTACGGTTATGGTATCAAAGGATATGTGCTGTCGATGATTGAAACCGCAGTTAAAGTATCTGATGGCACCATCAGTTCCAAGGGAATCAAAAAAATTACCGATTTAGGAAAAGAACTTATTCAAAAACCTATCGAATTACTGGATGGTGTCGAAGAGACACTACAGGCTTTACACGGAAAATACAAGCTCGTGGTAGCCACCAAAGGAGATTTAAAAGACCAACAACGCAAATTGCACGATTCCGGCTTAGGGCATTATTTCCACCACATCGAAGTCATGGCGGACAAACAGGAAGTGAATTACGAAAAACTGTTAGGGCGTTTAGACATCCAGCCGGAAGAATTTTTCATGATTGGCAATTCCTTGAAATCGGATGTATTACCTGTTTTAAATATTGGCGGATATGCCGTTCACGTTCCGTTTCATACCACTTGGGCGCATGAACGAATCGACCATGAAATCGTGCATCCTAATTTTTATGCCACTGAAAAAATAACCGACGTCTTACCCATTCTTTTACGATGAAACAAAAGTTAAACCTAGAAACCTGGAACCGTAAAACCCACTTCGAATTCTTCAGCAAATTTGAAGAACCTTTTTATGGCCTGACTTTTACCATAGACTGTACCATAGCTTACGAAACCGCTAAAGAAAAAGGAATATCATTTTTTATCTATTACCTGCACAAAACCTTAGCGGCTGTAAATGCCGTAGAAAATTTCCGTTACCGAATTGTTGACGGTGAAGTATTTGTTTATGATACAATAAATGTATCGGCTACCATAATGAGGAACGATACCACGTTTGGTTTTTCCTTCATGGAATTTTTCCAGGATCTTGAAGAATTCAACAAAAAGACAATTCAGGAAATAGAGCGTATCCAAAATACGGAAGGACTCCTTTCCCGAGATTTTAGTGGTTTACACAACCTGATTCATTTCTCGTCCATTCCATGGGTGGATTTCACTTCGGTTTCACACGCCCGAAATTTAACCTTTCCGGACAGTTGTCCTAAAATTTCATTTGGAAAAATGACGGAAGCAAACGGCAAAAAAACCATGCCAATGTCCGTTCATGTGCATCATGGTTTAGTAGACGGCTATCACGTTGGATTGTTTGCAGAAGCTTTTCAAAAACTGATGAATTCATAAATGTTTCCCATTGCTTATCACCCGATTTACAAACATCCGCTTCCGGAAGGCCACCGCTTTCCTATGATTAAATACGAATTGCTGCCCCAACAACTTCTGCATGAAGGAACAGTAACAGCCGATGCTTTTTTTGAACCCGGATTCCCTGATTTACAACATGTTCTCGCGGTACATAAAAAGGAATATGTTGATGATTTACTTAACCTCACTTTGGACGTTCGGGCAATTCGTAAAATCGGTTTTCCGCTTTCTGCCGAATTGGTGGAACGCGAATTGCGTTTGTCACAGGGAACCATTTTGGGAGCTGAAAAAGCATTGCAGACCGGAATCGCTTTTAATATTGCCGGGGGAACACATCATGCCTATTCGGACCGAGGCGAAGCCTTCTGCCTGCTTAATGACCAAGCTATTGCCGCACAATACTTACTCGATACCAAAAAAGCAAAAAAAATACTGATGGTAGATTTAGATGTACACCAAGGCAACGGAACAGCAGAAATCTTCCAACATAACGAAGCGGTTTTTACCTTTTCTATGCATGGAAAATCAAATTATCCGTTTAAAAAAGAGGTCTCAGATTTAGACATCGAGCTGCACGATCATACTGACGATTTCAAATTTCTTCAAACACTTCAGAACACCCTGCCTTTTCTTATCGAAAAACAAAAACCGGAATTTATCTTCTACCTCAGCGGTGTCGATATTTTAGGCTCCGATAAGTTAGGAAAACTAGACTGTTCACTTGACGGTTGTAAAAAACGTGACGAAATCGTTCTTTCAGCTTGCTTGCAACACGGCATCCCTGTTCAGGTAAGTATGGGAGGAGGCTACTCCCCGGAGCTCAAAACCATAATTGAGGCACATGCAAATACGTATAGGGTTGCAGCAAGTCTTTATTCTTAAAAAGAAAACCACCGGCTCTTCACCGATGGTTTTACAAACCTAAACAGCATTCAATACAGCAATGATATCCTCACCGTATTTCATTGCTTTCTTTTCCCCAAAGCCTTTTATCTTCCTTAAAGCTTCTATACTTTGTGGCAAATGGTAGGCAATGTTAATCAACTCAGAATTATGACAAACCAAATATTTTGGAACGTTTAGCGTGCTGGCCTTATCAGTACGCCACTCTTTTAAACATTCTAATATATATTGGCCTCCTGGCGTTAAATCGGATTCCTCAATTTCTTTTGCTTTTGACTTATCGTTTATACATGGTACGGAATCTGTTTCATACTGAATCAATACAGACCAAAAAGCAGTCTCTTGCTCTGCATTTACAATTTGAGCCGATGATTGCACAAATTTGACTTCCGCCAAAAAATCGTTTAACTTTTTCTGATCAGTTTCATAATGGTTTGGCGCAACTCGAATATTGAATACCTGAAGCTGCATGCCGATTATTTCCCTAAAAGCAAAACCTCATTGGCCACCACTTCCGTAACATAACGCTTGACACCTTCCTTGTCTTCATAGCTACGGTGGGTCAATTTTCCTTCAACAGCTATTTCTTTGCCCTTTTCAACATATTTTTCAATGATTTCAGCAGTTTTTCCCCAAGCGGTAACCTTATGCCATTCCGTTTGTTCCACTTTGTCTCCTTTATCATTGTAAAAGAAGTCGTTTGTTGCTAAGGTGAAATTCGCAACTTTGCGGTCTCCGTTAACCGTTTTTACTTCTGGATCCTGCCCCACATTCCCGATTAATTGTACTTTGTTTTTCATGGCGTTTAAAATTTAAATTGTTGCTGTTAAAATAATTTAATGAACACAATACTCTGTTGGTTTATGTCGGTGCAAAGTTGTAAAATCCTACAAATTATATTCGGTTACTAAACATTTACTTTCGTTTGTAACTATTTGTTGTCGTTTGTTTTCAAGAATTTTCTTATATTTGTGATCTGATTTTTTATTACAAAATAAAAGCCATGAAACACCATCCCGATCTCAAATCTTTACAATTTCCAATCGGACAGTTTGTTCCTCCTGAAGAAATTACTCCGCTGCATCTGGAAGTCTGGAGGGAGACTATCACGAATTTTCCGCAACAACTCGGCAACATTTCCAGAGCACTAACACAAACAGAACTGAACTGGCGTTATCGTCCGGATGGATGGAAAATCAAACAGGTTATCCATCACCTGGCTGACAGCCACATGAATGCCTTAATACGTCTTAAACTGGCACTTACGGAAGAAAATCCCGTCATTCGCCCATACGAAGAAGCGCTATGGGCCCAATTAACCGACTCTGAAAGCGACAACATTGAAGCCTCCCTGAAAATTATTGAAGGCATTCATAGCCGCTGGAGTCAAATTCTTAAAAATGCAACCACACAGGATTGGAACCGTATGTATTTTCATCCGCAACATCAGCGCTTTTTTACAATTAAAGAATTCTTGGGATTGTACGATTGGCATTGCAGGCATCATTTTGCTCATATACAGCAAGCTTTACAACACAAAGGAACATTCAATTCGACGTTATGAAAAGCTGTTTGGAATGCCAAGATAGCATTGTCGGAAGAGAAGATAAAAAATTTTGCGGAGACGGATGCAGGAATTCTTACAACAACAGACAAAATAAGGATTCTACAAATCTTATGCGCAATATTAATAACAAGTTAAGGAAAAATTACCGTATTTTGTCTGAACTGAACCAGGAAGGAAAATCCAAAACCACAAAAAATAAATTAATATCCAAAGGATTTGATTTCGAGTTTTTTACCTCAACCTATACCAATCAAAAAGGAGATATTTATTACTTCCTTTATGATCAAGGGTATAAGACAATTGAAAACAACTGGTTTTTGTTAGTAAGAAAGGAAACTTAACGAAAGAAAGATGATACGATTTTATCCAAATGAAGAATTCAGGGAGTTTAAAGTAGAAGGAAATCGCACAAAAAGATACGCCATATCCAATTTGGGAAGACTTATCAGTTTTACGGATGACATAAAAAACGGCACCTTACTAAAGGGTTCTTTGGCCGACGGATACCGGATACTGCGGTTGGACAACTGGAAAAACGGTGTTAAAATTCCGCAGTACTTCCTTCTTTACAAATTAGTTGCGGAGTATTTTGTCCCTAAAACCGATGAAAATCAGGAGTATATTATCCATTTGGATTTCAGCCGGGACAACGACAAAGCTGCTAACCTGAAATGGGTAAATTACGAGGAAAAAATGGAGCATTACCGAAAAAGTCCGCATGTTATCGCCGGAAGAAAAAAAACCCTTTCCCACAACATCAAAGCAGACGGTCGTAAGCTCAAAGAAACCACGGTAATACGTCTAAAAAAAATACTCTTAGACCCCAACCGAAAAACCCGAATGAAGATTCTTGCTAAACAATTCGGCGTAAGTGAAATGCAGTTGTACCGTATCAAATCCGGGGAAAACTGGGGCCATATTAAGGTACATGTTCGACCAAAAAATGACAACTAAACTACCAAAAATTGCGCTATTGGGGTGCGGATGGCTGGGGCTTCCTTTAGCTGAGAGCCTTATTTCAAAAGGGTATTCCGTAAAAGGAAGTACAACAACGCATTCAAAAACAGACCACTTAAAAGCCTCCGGTATTGAAGCTTTCCATCTAGTATGTACCGAAAACGGAATAACCGGTGATATTCAAGGTTTTTTAGACACTTCAGACCTGTTAATCATCAATATTCCTCCAAAATTAAGAAATGTTGCGGCGGAAAATTTTGTTAGAAAAATATCCTTTCTGATTCCGTATTTAACATCATTTTCGGTAAAAAAAGTAATTTTTGTGAGCGCTACTTCTGTTTATTCGGATGAACTTTCTTACAACAAGGTGACGGAAGGTTATTTTTCCAATCCCAATACTGAAAACGGTAAACAACTTTTGGAAACGGAACGACTATTGCAAAACAATCCGGATTTTAGAACAACCGTCGTACGTTTTGGCGGATTGATTGGCAACGACCGTCATCCTGTAAAACATCTGGCAGGCAGGGAAAA
This sequence comes from Flavobacterium enshiense, assembly GCF_040750275.1. Taxonomy (GTDB): domain Bacteria; phylum Bacteroidota; class Bacteroidia; order Flavobacteriales; family Flavobacteriaceae; genus Flavobacterium; species Flavobacterium enshiense_B. Next base: position 199,466 of record NZ_JBDOCV010000005.1, on the reverse strand, counting down.
TATTGAAAATCCGGATGCACCGATCAACATGATCCATTTGGAGGACTGTATCGGAATCCTTCACAAAATTATCGAAACCGAAACCTGGGGTGAAACATTTAACGCCGTCGCACCGAATCATCCGAGTCGGGAAACATATTACTGCAAAAAAGCACTGGAAATGAAGCTGCCTTTACCTACTTTTGCAAACAACAAACCTTCTGTAGGAAAAATTGTTTCGTCAGAAAAAGTACAGCGGATTCTAAAATATTCGTTTCGCAAAACCGATTTTTAAACGTGATAAAAAAGCTCCATCATGCCACCAAAAACAAACTGCAGGCCATCGGACTCCCGATGCTGGCCTTAATTTGGGTCAGTTTCTTTTGGGGTACGACCTGGCTGGCTTCCAAGGAAGGAGTAAAACATATGCCGGCCTTACAGTTGGCAGCCATTCGTCAGTTTTTGGGAGCAGCGGTTTACATTCTCTATTTTTTGTTTCAAAAAACACCTTGGCCAAAAGGAAAGCAATGGAAAACTATTGTCATCCTAAGTCTTTTAAACTTCATGTTGAGTAACGGATTGAGTACTTGGGGGGTTAAGTACATATCCAGTGGTTTGGGTGCCATTATCGGTGCTATTTTCCCGCTTTGGATTGTAATTATAAGTTTTTTTAAAGGAGAAAAACTTTCCAAATGGGCCGTAATCGGAATGCTCATCAGTTTTGGCGGAGTCTGTTTGGTTTTTTATGATTACCTGGCCGATTTCCTGAAACCGGATTTCCAATTCGGAATTTTTCTTTCTGTCTTGGCTACGCTAACCTGGGCTTTCGGGAGCATGTATACCAAGAAGAAGGCCGCGAGTTTTAACCCGTATTTCAGTCTAGGCCTACAAATGCTGATTTCCAGTATTTTACTTTTTGCGTATACCGGTGCCACGGGAACTTCGGTAAGTTTGGCCGAAATTCCGGCTGCTTCCTGGTGGTCTATTGCGTATTTGGTAGTGATTGGCTCTGTATTTACCTTTATCGCTTTTATTTATGCGCTGCAGCATTTACCGGCCGAAGTTAGCAGTGTTTATGCCTATATTAATCCGATTGTAGCAGTATTGTTGGGCTCTTTTATTTTTAACGAACCGCTGACCGTAATGATTGGAATTGGCGGCGCTGTAACTATTTTTGGCTTGTATCTGGTAAATCGTTCGATACGGAAGAAATGATGCAATTTCAAAACTAAACCTCTATGAAACACTTAAAACTTCCGCATTACCTGATTTTATTCCGGCTTGTGTTAGCCCCCATAATCATTACGTTAGCCTTATTGCTAAAAAATGAAAGCCGAATGGCTATAGTAATTCTAATGTATCTGGGTTTGTTTTCCGATATTTTTGACGGCATTATTGCCCGCAAACAAAACATTTCCACCGAAAAATTAAGACGTTGGGACAGTCAGGTTGATTTGGTTTTTTGGATAGCCATTGCCTTGGCGACATGGATTATATCTCCATCCTTGATAAAAACGAACCGGATCGGTTTATTGGCTATTATTGTAATGGAGATTTTATGTTATCTGATCAGTTTTTTGAAATTCGGAAAGGAAACGTGCACCCATGCGTTTCTATCCAAAATGTGGGGTATTACGTTACTGATTTCCTTCACTTGTTTGATCGGCTTCAATTATGCGGGACTGCCTTTTAAAACTTCCGTTATATTGGGGATTATTTCACAAATGGATGTCATCCTCATTATTCTGATTTTACCGAAATGGACGCATGATATCCCCAGTTCGTACCATGCCTATCTGATTCGGAAAAACATCCCTTTCAAAAAAAATAAACTTTTTAACGGATAAAAAAATCCCGGGCAACTACCCGGGATTTTTAAAATTTTCTATTTAAAACAGACTACCAAATTTTCACACGGTTTTCCGGTTTTACGTATAATTTCTGTCCTTCTGTAATATCGAAAGCCTGATAGAATGACTCCACGTTTTGTAACGGTACATAGGCTCTGTACATCCCAGGAGAATGCGGATCGGTTTTCACCTGATTTTTAACGGCCTCATCTCTCATTTTAGAACGCCAGATAGTCGCCCATGAAATGAAGAAACGTTGCTCTGGTGTGTACCCATCGATTAACCCTTTCGTTCCGGATTTCTTTAAGGCAATTTGCAAACCGTCGTAAGCGGCATTTACACCACCTAAGTCGCCGATGTTTTCCCCTAAGGTAAATTTACCATCCACAAAAGTTCCCGGCAGCGGCTCTAATGCGCTGTATTGTGCTGCCAAAGCACCTCCTAATCCGGTGAATTGTTTCAAGTCGTCTTCGGTCCACCAGTTCACTAAGTTTCCATCGGCATTGTAACGGGAACCGGAATCATCAAATCCATGAGAGATTTCATGTCCGATTACCGCACCGATACCTCCGTAATTTACGGCATCATCTGCTTTGTAATCGTAGAATGGTGGCTGTAAGATTGCCGCAGGGAAAACGATTTCGTTATACGATGGGTTGTAATACGCATTTACCGTTTGCGGCGACATACCCCACTCGGTTTTGTCTACCGGCTTTTGCAATTCGGCAATATTTTCTGCAAATCCCCAACGTGCCACATTTTTCATGTTGTCGTAGTAATTTCCGCCTTCTTCTTTGGATTTGATGGCCAGTTTCGAATAATCCTTCCATTTGTCCGGATACCCGATTTTTACCGTCGATTTTCTCAATTTATCAATAGCTCCTTTACGAGTTGCCGGTGTCATCCATGGTAAGTTGTTGATACGGTTTTCAAACGCAAGGAATACGTTGTCAATCATCGCTTTGGCTTTAGCCTTAGCTTCTGCAGGGAATTTCTTTTCTACGTACAATTTCCCTAAAGCTTCACCTACTGTTCCGTTTACAACCTGTAACGCTCTTTCCTCACGTGGACGTTGCTTTAAAGCACCTGTTAAGGTTTTGCTGTAAAATTCCCAGTTTGCGGTTTCAATATCAGTGGTTAAAACGCCGGTCGACTTATTGATTAACGTCCAACGCATATATGCTTTCCAGTCGTCTACTTTATTTTCTTTGAAAATACCCTCCAAGGCCGTCATATATTTTGGCTGGGATACAATCAACGAATCAATTTTCCCGATACCCACACCTTCTAAATATCCGTTCCAGTTTACCGATGGCGTCAGCTTTTGCAAATCTGCAACTCTCATCGGGTTATAGGTTTTTCTACGGTCACGACGCTCCACACGGTCCAAACGCGGACGTGCCATTTCGGTTTCCAAAGCCAATACTTTTTCCGCCTGAATTTTTGCTTCTGACGGTTTTACCCCTAAGAACTGTAACATTCTTGCAACGTGCAGTACATACTTTTCACGTTTTTCTTTCGAATCTTTATCATCGGAAACATAATAATCACGGTCCGGCAATCCTAAACTTCCTAAACCTAAGTATACCACATTGCGGTTACTGTTTTTGGCATCGGCGCCTATACCCACTCCATAAAAACCTAAACCGCCTTGCGACTCCATTTCGATTAACAATTTGTTCACATCGGCAACGGTTTTCACCGCGTTGATTTTAGCCAAGTACGGTTTCAAAGGCGCAATTCCCAGTTTATTTCGGGAAATCGTATCCATATAGGTTTTATAAACATTAACCGCTTTGGCCTGATCGGATTTCGGATCCAGTTTTTTGTTGGCGGCCGCTTCCTTCAAAATAGCTAAGGCATCTTTATCAGTATTCTGACGCAATTCGTCAAAACTTCCCCAACGGGTTTTGTCGGCTGGGATTTCGGTTTTATCGAACCAGCTTCCGTTAACGTAACGGAAGAAATCGTCACCCGGTTTTACGGATTTGTCCATCAGATTCAAATCGATACCCGGATTTTTAGGCTTTGCCTGTTGCGCCGAAGCATCCAGAGCTAACAGTGAAAAAACAGCAAGCGAACCTGCTGCTACCATGTTTTTTTTCATACGCTTTTAGTTTGTTTTGGTTTTGATGAGGAAAGCAACGCAATCGATAATCGCTAATTTACTCACTCTCAAATTGGTATAACCGTTTTTAATTTTGTTACACTTCGGGGTCAAAAATAAAAATTATAGTAAACCAACAAGAATTTTTAACACATTGTAACAAAAGCTTTTGTCTTTTTAATAGATTGGAATCGTAACTTTGCAAAAATTTCAAGCATGCTTTCATTTTTCAAAAAATACATTCCTTTTTTCATTGTTCTCGGAATACTTTCCATAATTATCATGGCGCTGTTTTATTCTGCCTTAAAACCTAAAAAAGTAATCCCGGTCTACACTCCATCGATGGTTAACCCGGAACTGGTGGATTCTACCATTCAGCATATTGCCAACAAATCGCAACATCATATTGCTGATTTCGCCTTCACTAACCAAAACGGAAAAACCATCACGCAAAAAGATTACGACGGCAAAATTTATGTAGCCGATTTTTTCTTCACCACCTGTCAAACCATCTGTCCAATGATGACGGATAATATGTCCTGGCTTCAGGAGCAAATTAAAGATAAACCTAACGTAATGTTGTTGTCCCATTCGGTAACGCCGGATATTGACAGTGTTTCGGTACTGAAAGCCTATGCCAAAGAAAAAGGTGTGATTGACAGCAAATGGAATCTGGTTACCGGCGACAAAAAAGACATTTATTATATTGCCCGCAAATCGTATCTGGCGGTAAAAACCGGAAAACCTTCCGAATTGTATGACATGGTACACACCGAAAATTTTGTTTTGGTAGACAGCAAACGCCGTGTACGCGGTTTTTATGATGGTACCAAAAAAGAAGCGATGGAAAAATTACTGGAAGACATCAATTTCCTGATTGAGGAAGAAAACTAATTTACCATCATAAAATTTTGCAAAATTGACTTTTGTCATCTTTTCAAGAAGAATAATGCTTAGCTTTGCAATCTAAATTCAATCTAAATAAAATTTGACTCTTACGTTAGCACAATTACAACGCGGACAAAAAGCCATTATCGAGGATTTTAACGTTGATTTGATTCCGTTAAAGTTACTGGAAATGGGCTGCTTACCCGGAAACGAAGTAGAACTGCTTCAGGTGGCTCCCTTTGGCGACCCTTTGTATATTACCGTAAACGACAGTCATGTGGCCATTCGATTGGAAACCGCTAAAGAAATTACCATCTCCATCATAAAAGAAAACCATTTATGATGCACAATACCATAAAAGTTGCCCTGATCGGAAATCCCAACGTGGGAAAAACGTCTGTTTTTAACGAACTGACCGGATTGAACCAACAGGTAGGGAATTATCCCGGAATTACCGTAGAGAAGAAAGTCGGCTTTGCTAAATTATCCGAATACACCAAGGCAACCATACTCGATTTACCCGGAACTTACAGCTTAAACGCCAGCTCGATGGACGAAAGTGTCGTCATTGAACTGTTGATGAACAAAAACGATAAAGATTTTCCGGATGTGGCTGTGGTGGTATCAGAAGTGGAAAATCTGAAACGAAATTTACTGTTGTTCACGCAAATCAAGGATTTGGAGATTCCGACGATTTTGGTCATCAACATGAGCGACCGCATGGAAGCCAAAGGGATTACACTTGATATTCCTTTTCTGGAAGAACAACTAAAAACCAAAATTGCTTTAGTAAGCTCCCGAAAAAAATCCGGAATTGCCGAGTTAAAAAAACTCATCATCAATCATAAAGAATTACCAACGGAACCTTGCTTGAATGCCTCAAGTATCGATCCGGATTATTTTAACAGTCTGCGCCGTGCCTTTCCGAATCAGTTACTGTACAAGTTATGGCTGGTGATTACACAGGATGTGAATTTTTCCAATTTACACCGTAAGCATATCGAGGAAAATTCCTTTGCCAAACCCAAGGCCGATTTAAAACGTTTGCAGCAAAAAGAAACTATCAAACGTTACCAATTCATCAACGATACTTTAAAAATCGGGTATAAAGTCGACAAAGAAAAAGCAACCGACATCCGTGAAAAATTAGACCGGATTTTGACGCATAAAGTATACGGTTACCTTATTTTCTTCGGAATTTTAATGCTGATTTTTCAATCGATTTTTGACTGGTCAAGCATCCCGATGGATTTTATCGACAGCAGTTTCGCTGCGTTAAGCTCCTATGCAAAGACCCATTTGCCTGCCGGAGTTCTAACCGATCTGATAGCCGAAGGTATCATCCCAGGATTAGGCGGTATTATCATTTTCATTCCTCAGATTGCCTTTTTGTTCCTGTTCATTTCCGTATTGGAAGAGAGTGGCTATATGAGCCGTGTGGTCTTTTTGATGGACAAAATCATGCGCCGTTTCGGACTGAGCGGCAAGAGTGTCGTGCCTTTAATTTCAGGTACTGCTTGTGCTATTCCAGCGATCATGGCTGCCCGAAACATTGAAAACTGGAAAGAACGCTTGATTACAATTTTGGTAACGCCTTTTACTACGTGTTCCGCGCGTTTACCGGTGTATGCGATTTTAATTTCGCTGATTATCCCTGATAAAAGAATCTTGGGCATCTTCAACCTGCAAGGCTTAACGCTAATGTTTTTGTACATGCTCGGTTTCGGAATGGCCATTTTATCTGCCTATATTTTAAATAAAGTACTGGATATAAAATCCCGTTCCTATTTTGTGGTGGAAATGCCAAGTTACAAAGTGCCGATGTTTAAAAATGTCGGAATTAATGTGGTGGAAAAAACCAAATCATTTGTATTTGGGGCCGGAAAAATTATTTTAGCCTTATCGGTAATTTTATGGTTTTTGGGTTCACACGGCCCCAACGACACTTTTCACAATGCTGAAAAAATTGTAACGACACAACTTCAAAACAAAGAAATTTCGGGAGAAAAAGACGATTTAGTTGCTTCTTACAAATTAGAAAACTCCTATATTGGCATTGTCGGAAAAACGATTGAACCGGTAATCAGACCTTTGGGTTACGATTGGAAAATAGGAATTGCCGTGGTAAGTTCTTTTGCAGCACGTGAGGTTTTTGTGGGCACATTGGCAACCATCTACAGTGTGGGAAGTCATGCTGAAGAAGAAAGTACCATCAAGCACAAAATGGCCGCCGAAGTACATCCGGTTACCGGACAGAAAATTTTTAACTTTGCTACTGGCACCTCTTTGTTGTTGTTTTACGCTTTTGCGATGCAGTGTATTTCAACGCTGGCCATCACCAAAAAAGAAACCAACTCCTGGAAATGGCCGATGATTCAGCTCGCTTTTATGAGTGGTTTGGCGTACACGGTTTGTTTAATAGTTTTCCAAATTCTGAAATAGAGATGATTAGTTTTCAGGAAATAATCGCTTATTTACTTCTGGGCATTGCCTTGGCTTTTTTGTGGAAAAAGTTTTTCGGAAAAAAGAAAAAAGACAACAACTGTGGTAACGGCGGCTGTGGCTGCAGTTAGTATTCCAGTACTATTTTATAATCCTGAGGTAGGATCACCATGCCTTCTTTCGGATAAGGTAAAACACTGATATTTTTTAAGGTTTCACTTCTTTTAGGCAGATACTTGATAAGCCAGTATTTCATTTCCTCGATATGATCTTTATTCAAAGTGAATTGGGTTTGTTCCACCAGTTTTTTGTTTTTATAGGCTGCCACTTCAACGGTTACCTCCCCTGCCCAGACACATTGCACGCCTTCCGGACAACGCGAATCATCGATAACTTTAACCAGTACAATTTCCTCAACCGCTTTTGAATCCAACTTCTGGTTAATTTCATTCAAACTTTCAGGCAAAGAAGCACAATGGCTCATTAAAAAAGCAAAGATCATAACGGCAAATATCTTTTTCATCTTCTTAGTTTTTAATGATCAGCAAAGGGATGCTTATGCTGTGACGAACCGCATCAACAGTCGTACCAAAAAGCAAATCTTTAAACCAATGGTGCCCGTGTGCCCCTAAAATCAAAATGTCAAAATTGCCTTCATTTACAATTTTCGCGATACTTTTCTTCGGACTTCCAAAGTCGAGTTTAATGGCAACTTTATACCCTTTCGCCTCCAATGCCTTTTTGTAATCTTGCAGGTAATTGGAATCACTGGAGGTTTCAAAATCTTCAATTTCATCACCGTAAACCATTGCGCCTACGGTTTCCACCACGTGAATAATCGTGTAATTGGCTTCTTTGCCCCCTAATTGCAAAGCGCTCTCGATACTCTTTTCATCGGTAGTAGAGAAATCAAGTGCAACGGCAATATTGGAATAGACAATTGGTTTTTCGGCTTCCCTAACCACAACTTTCTTAATATGAGGCACCAAAGTAGGATGCGCCATGGTTTTTTCCAGAAACGGTTTAACGATGATGTACAACAGCAAAAGCACAGCCGCAACCGCCAAAGGAACCACAAAAATCCAGATATAAATCGGGTTTTCAGAAGTTTCAATCCATCCTTTGATTTCATCAAAAACCAAACGGGCATTCAGCGAAACAATCACTAACGCAATCAGCCAAGACGCAATTCTCGTATATTTTCCAATGGCAAATCCTTTCATTTTCGTATTGTCGCTCACAAAGTGAATTAGTGGAATAATGGCAAACCCTAATTGCAAACTCAAAATTACCTGACTTAAAATTAGCAATTTTCCCGTAGCTTCTTCTCCAAAATAAACAATGGTGATAAACGCCGGTACAATAGCAATTAAACGGGTAATAATGCGGCGCACCCAAGGCTGGATTCTCAAATTCAGATAGCCTTCCATTACAATCTGACCTGCCAGTGTTCCGGTAATGGTGGAACTTTGTCCTGCCGCCAACAACGCCAAGGCGAACAATATCGAGGCCCATTTCGTTCCTAAAAGCGGTGCCAGTAAACGGTGTGCATCCTGTATCTCTGCCACTTCAAACATACCGTTTTTGTAGAAGGTTGCAGCGGCTAAAATCAAAATCGCTGCATTTACAAAAAAGGCTAAGTTTAAAGCGATTAACGAATCGAAGAAATTATACCGAATGGCCTGTTTGATACCTTTTTCGGAACGGTCAAATTTTCGGGTTTGCACCAAAGAGGAATGCAGGTATAAATTGTGTGGCATCACCGTTGCGCCGATAATCCCGATGGCAATATAAAGTGCCGTACTGTTAGGGATTGACGGAATAAGTCCTGTGGCAATCTGAGCCATATCAGGTTTGGCTAAAAACATTTCCACTAAAAACGAAAAGCCAATAATCGCAATTAAGGCGATGATGAAAGCTTCCATTTTCTTAATGCCTTTGTTCAACAGAAAAAGTAACAAAAAAGTGTCCAGCATTGTAATGGTTACTCCCCACAATAATGGAATGTCGAAGAGGAGTTGCAAACCGATTGCCATCCCTAACACTTCGGCCAAATCACAAGCGGCAATGGCAATTTCAGCTAAAAAGTACAGCACAAAGTTTACCGGTCGCGAATAAGTATCCCGGGACGCCTGAGCCAAATCACGCTGACGGACAATTCCCAAACGCGCGCTCAAACTCTGTAACAGTAAAGCCATGATGTTGGACATTAACAACACCCATATTAGCGTGTAGCCAAACTGACTCCCTCCTGCCAAATCGGTAGCCCAGTTTCCGGGATCCATATAGCCCACGCTCACCATATAAGCCGGTCCGAAGAACGCTAAGATACGCTTCCAGACCGTTGTGTTCTGCGTAATCGCCACCGACTGGTGTACTTCTTCTAACGAGTTGGTTTTTTTTGAAGCCATAGTTATAAAACGGTTTTAGCAAACAAATTGCCGGCTATTTTATTGGAAATGATCATTGTTTTTCCGTTTACTTCAATCGTGAGCGACATATCAAAACTTTCTTTTGCCATCACTTTTATTTTGGAACCCAATGCAATTTGTTGTTTGTCTAAATATTGTAAAAAAGAAGAGGACGAATCTTTAACGCCTACACAGATTCCGGTTTGTCCGATTTCCATTTCCGAAAGCAGTTGTTTTTCCACTTTGATGATGTTTCCGTTTTTATCCGGAATCGGGTCGCCGTGCGGATCTTCGGTTGGAAAACCCAAAAAGGCATCCAGTTTGTTAATGAGTTTTTCCGATTTAATATGCTCGAGTTCTTCGGCTACATCATGCACCTCGTCCCAGGCAAAATCTAATTTTTCGACTAAAAAAACTTCCCATAAGCGGTGTTTTCGGACAATCATTTTTGCTGCCATTAAGCCTTTGTCGGTAAGCATCACCCCTTGATACTTCTGGTAAATAACCAGTTCCTTATCGGCTAATTTTTTGATCATATCGGTCACCGACGATGCCTTACTTTCAATTAATGCTGCTATGGCATTGGTACTTACCCCTTGCTTCTGCGACAGGGAGAGATGATAAATTGCTTTCAGATAATTTTCTTCCGAATACGTCATTATGAATTTTTTACGTTTCCAAAAATACAAATTTTTTTGATTGAAAATAATTTTTTAGATTTGCCTAAATTTTTATTTCAATAACAGCTAAAATATAATTGTGAAAAATCTAATTACGATCCTGCTCCTTTGCTTTGCTACCCCTTTTTTGGCTCAAACCACCATTAAAGGAAAAATCACTGCGGAAGGATCACCGCTGGAGTACGCAACCATTTCTTTACTGAAAACCAAAACAGGAACCGTTGCCGACAGCCTTGGCAATTACACCTTCAACGATATTAGCAAAGGCGACTATCAGATAAAAGTATCCTATGCCGGTTATAAAAGCCAACAAAAAAAAATCACGGTAAACGACTCCACGGAAACGGTTTTGGATTTCGATTTAAAAGCCGACAACAACCTGGACGAAATAGTGATAACCGGAACCTTAAAAGCGGTAAGCCGATTGGAAAGCCCAGTTCCGGTGGAAGTATACAAACCGACCTTCTTCAAAAAAAACCCGACAGCCAATATTTTTGAGGCGCTGCAAAATGTAAACGGGGTTCGTCCTCAGTTGAACTGCAACATTTGCAATACCGGAGACATTCACATTAACGGTCTGGAAGGTCCGTACACTTTGGTATTAATCGACGGGATGCCCATTGTTAGTGGATTATCGACGGTGTACGGCTTATCGGGAATTCCAAATTCGCTTTTGGAAAGAATAGAAGTGGTAAAAGGTCCGGCTTCTTCCTTGTACGGTAGTGAAGCGGTAGGCGGTTTGATCAACATCATCACCAAAAACCCGAAAAGTGCCCCGTTGTTTTCTGCCGATGTTTTCAGCAACAGTTGGGGTGAAGTGAATACCGATTTAGGATTCAAAGCTAACCTAGGTCAATTTGCTTCCTTGCTGACTGGGGTTAATTATTTTAATTACAGCAATCCAATTGACAACAACCATGATAATTTTACCGATGTAACGTTACAGGATCGCATCTCGGTCTTCCAGAAATGGAATTTCAACCGCAAAAGCAACAAACTGTTTTCCATGGCCGGACGTTTTTTCTACGAAGACCGTTGGGGCGGTGAAATGCAATGGGAGAAAAAATACCGTGGCGGCAGTGAAGTATATGGAGAAAGCATCTACACCAAACGCTACGAAATCTTAGGGTCCTACGAGCTTCCGGTTGCTGAGAAAATGCTTTTTACGTTTTCTTATACCGACCACGATCAAAATTCTGTGTACGGAAACACCCCGTATCTGGCCCAACAAAAAATCGGATTTGGTCAATTGACATGGGACAAAAAAATAAACCGTCATGATTTTCTTTTCGGTACTGCCGTCCGCTATCAGTTTTACAACGACAATACACCGGCAACTGCTGATGCGGACAAAAGCTGGATTCCCAGTTTGTTTGCGCAGGACGAAATCCGCCTGACGGAAAAACACAGCCTGCTTTTGGGTATGCGATACGATTACAACAACCGTCATGGTAATATATTTACCCCCAGATTGGCGCACAAATGGAAAATTAACGACACATCTATTTTCCGTTTTAATGCCGGCACAGGCTTTAGGGTAGTAAACCTTTTTACGGAGGAACATGCCGCGCTGACGGGATCTCGAAAAGTTGAAGTTTTGGAAGATCTCGATCCGGAACAATCCTACAATGCCAATCTGAATTTTTTAAAGAAATTTTACACCAGTAATGGCGATTATATTGGTCTGGAAGCGACGGCCTGGTACACCTATTTTACGAATTCCATCATTCCGGATTACGATACCGATCCTAACAAAATTATTTACAAAAACCTTGACGGTTATTCGGTTACCCAAGGTGTCAGCCTGAATGCCGATGCCGTTTTCCAAAATGGCCTGAAAATAATCATCGGCGGAACATTTATGGATGTAGCCAAAACCGAAAACGGGGAGCGAACCCGTCAAATGCTTACCGAAAAATTCACTGGTACCTGGGCGATTTCTTACCGTATCAAAAAATGGTTTCTGGACATTGATTACACCGGAAATGTGTACGGTCCGATGCGATTGCCTACCCTTGGCGAAACGGACCCGAGAAAAGACTATTCCCCAACCTGGAGCATTCAGAACATTCAGTTGACTTTTAACAAGATAAAAAACTTTGAATTTTACGGAGGAATTAAAAATTTATTAAATTGGACACCAAATAAAGGAAACCCGTTTATCATTGCACGTGCCAACGATCCTTTCGATGAAAATGTACAATATAACCCTGACGGTAGCGTTATAGCTGTAGATGATCCCAACAGTCCCTACCACAATCCGTATGCGCTGACCTTTGATCCTGGCTATGTGTATGGGCCGAATCAGGGCATTCGAAGCTTTTTCGGTATTCGCTATACCTTGAAATAATGAAGACAAAACTTTTAATAGCGTTCCTTTTCTTTTGCACCTTCTCCGGATTTGCGCAACTGAAAACCTATACCTTCGCCCAGGCTGAAAAACTGGAGCAGTCCGACCCAAAACCGATTTTTGTTTTTATACACACCTCGTGGTGCAAATACTGCAAAATGATGGAAAATTCGACGTTTAAAAACCCCGAAGTGGTGCAACTGTTAAACGATAATTTCTATTTTGTTGCTCTAGATGCCGAACAAAAAACGCCTATCACCTTTAAAAGCAAAACCTTTAAGTTCAAGCCCAAAGGACAAAATACCGGCGTACACGAACTGGCAGAAGAACTCGCTACCGTAGATGGAAGCATAACCTATCCTACGTTTTCCATCTTGGACAAAAATAACAGTATCGTGTTGCAGATTAGTGAATTTACCGACGCCAAAACCATGATTACCCTCTTAAAGGAAGCTACAGATATTCGTTAACAACATTCTAACAGAAATTCCGATTTTACTTTGTAAATTTGCAACACAATAACTAAGAATCATAAATTTATGTATCCAGAAGAAATGGTAAAACCGATGCGTGCTGAGTTGTCAGATGCCGGTTTTCAGGAATTATATAGTGCTGATGCTGTTGAAGCAGCGTTGGCAAAAGAAGGTACTACTTTGGTAGTCGTTAACTCGGTTTGCGGTTGTGCGGCGCGTAATGCTCGTCCGGGAGCAAAAATGAGTTTAGAAGGCGGTAAAAAACCGGATAACTTAGTAACAGTTTTTGCCGGTGTGGATAAAGACGCTGTGGATGCTGCCCGTCAACACATGTTCCCTTTCCCTCCTTCATCGCCTAGTATGGCTTTGTTCAAAAATGGGGAATTAGTACACATGTTAGAGCGTCATCATATTGAAGGTCGTCCAGCCGAATTAATCGCTGAAAATCTGAAAGATGCTTATAACGAATTTTGCTAATTAATACTATGCTAGCATACTATAAAACCACCATTTTCTTGGTGGTTTTTTATTTTATAGCCTTATATTTGCCTATTATTTGATAAAAATGCAAAAAATTATCTCGTATCCCATCTCTATCGTATTCTATTCGGCCTTTGCATTGTGCCTTATAGTGTTTCATCCGATTCAGTGGATATGTTTTAACCTGTTTGGCTACACTTCGCATAAAAAAAGTGTGGATTACCTTAATTTTTTTCTCACCAAATGCACCAATCTTTTAGGAACGACGTATCATTTTCAAAATGTAAACCGCATTCCTGAAAACGTTCCGATTATTTTCGTAGCCAACCACCAGAGTTTATATGATATTGTTGGGATTATCTGGTATTTGCGAAAATTTCACCCTAAATTTGTAAGTAAGAAAGAATTAGGTCAAGGAATTCCGAGCGTATCCTACAATTTACGTCACGGTGGTTCCGTTCTAATAGACAGAAAAGATCCGAAACAAGCCTTACCGGTTATTAAAGGTTTAGGCGAATATATAGAAAAGCACAGGCGTTCTGCTGTAATATTTCCGGAAGGAACACGAAGCAGGAACGGTGTACCGAAACGTTTCTCGGAAAACGGCCTGAAGATTTTATGCAAATATGCGCCTTCTGCCTATGTGGTTCCGATATCGATAAACAACTCATGGAAAATGGTTCGTTACGGCCAATTCCCGATGGGCTTAGGCAACCGATTACAATTCACCATTCACGAACCTATAGCAATTAAAGATTTTTCATTCCCAGAATTGATGGCGAAAACGGAAAATGCAGTAGTACAAGGAATAAAAAATTAAAGATTATGTCAATACAAAATGTGCGTCTGGAAGTGATGCAGTTTTTAGAAAAAAACATCGACAGTTTCGTAGAAAACTATCTGATTCCTGTCGAAAAAATATGGCAGCCGAGCGATTTGTTACCCAATTCCGAAAAAGAAACCTTTTTGGAAGACGTAACCGAATTGCGCGAAATTGCCAAAGATTTACCTTATGATTTTTGGGTAGTTTTGGTAGGCGATACCATTACCGAAGAAGCGCTACCCACCTACGAAACCTGGCTAATGGACGTAGAAGGTGTTAGACAAAAAGGAGAAGGCGGCGACAACGGCTGGGCCAAATGGTTACGCCACTGGACCGGCGAAGAAAACCGCCATGGTGATCTTTTAAACAAATATTTATACTTATCCGGGCGTGTGAACATGCGTGAAATGGAAATTACCACCCAGCATTTAATCAACGACGGTTTCGATCCGGGAACCGACCGTGATCCGTATAAGAATTTCGTATTTACGAGTTTTCAGGAATTGGCCACCTATATTTCCCACAACCGTGTGGCACAGCTGGCAAAAAAATTCGGCGATCATAAATTGTCGAAAATCTGTAAATTGATTGCTGGTGATGAAATGCGTCACCATCATGCTTATTCGGAATTTGTAGACCGCATCTTTAAAGTCGATCCGAGCGAAATGATGCTGGCCTTCCAATACATGATGAAACAAAAAATTACCATGCCGGCACATTTGATCCGTGAATCGGGCGAAAGTATCGGAACGGCATTTGAGAAATTCTCAGAATCCGCACAACGCATCGGTGTTTATACGGCTATGGATTATGTGGACATCCTTGAAAAACTAAATGCGAAATGGGAAATCGACAAGATCACCAACCTAACGGATGAAGCCGAAAAAGCCCGTGATTATTTATTAAAATTGCCGGCCCGTATGACCCGAATTGCCGAACGTATGGTTGTGCCGTCCGAAGAAAAAATATTCAAGTGGGTACAGCCTGCATTGGTGAAATAGTTTTTTAAAAAAAGAAAAATAAATAAATCCTTTCCGAAACGAAAGGATTTTTTAATCTGATGACCAACCTATCGAAAGCAAATCCGATGAATTTAACGGCAAAACGACTTCTTTTTTCAATACTTTTCCTTTGTGCTTCCCTAATTACAAAAGGTCAGTTACGGGTTGCCATCACCGTTGACGATGTCCCGAACAAGACGTTTTTCATCAAAGACAAAGGCGAACCTGTCCTCTTAAACACTTTGGATTCTTTAAAAATTCCGGTGGGCATTTTTATCAACGAAGGAAAACTGTTTCAGGAAGATTCCCTCATCCGAAGAAACCATTTGGACAATTGGGCAAACCGAAACTATGTTACGTTGGGAAATCACACTTTCAGTCATTTACGGTATTCGGACGTTGGATTTGACGCTTTTACCGCGGATGTTAAAAAAGGCGAAATCATTTCTAGAGGATTGGCCCGTAAGAACGGAAAAAACTTAAAGTATTTCCGTTTTCCCTATAACGATTTGGGGAAGGACAGCCTTCAACATCAAGCTATAAAAGACTTCCTGAAGCAGAACAACTATCAGCTTACTCCCTTCACCATCGAAAGCATCGATTGGATGTATAATTATGTGTACGAGTATTACCTCAGCCAAAACGAACGTCAAAAAGCTCAGGAAACAGGGCAGGCATATGTGGCTATAACCTTAGCGTATTTCGAGTATGTTGAAAAACTGTCCCAAGAAAAATATGGTCGTGATATCCGCCAGATTTACATGTGCCATGACAACATTTTAAACGCTGTATATTTACCCTCCATTCTTGAGGCTTTACGCTTGAAAAACTACAAATTCATCAGCTTGAAAAAAGCCTTAAAAGACAAGGTTTACCAACAGAAGGATTATTATACCAAAAAATGGGGAATCTCTTGGGTGTACCGATGGATGGACAATGCAAAAGAACGAACCTCACTAATGAAGGCAGAGCCCAATACCGAAGCAATAGAAAATCTATACAACACTATTTTGAAAGAAAACAAGCAATGACTTTAATTGACAACACCATCCTATTCGTAAAACAACAGCTTGAAAACGCGGAAGGCGGACACGATTGGTTTCATATTGAACGCGTGTACAAAAACGCCCTTTTAATTGCACAGCGTGAGGACTGCGATTTGACTGTAATAAAACTAGGGACTTTGCTTCACGACATCGCCGACAGTAAGTTTCATAATGGTGACGAACAAATTGGCCCGACAACGGCGCGTGCTTTTTTGGAAAGCCAAAATGTTCCGGAAGAGACCATTCTTCATGTCATTGCCATTATCGAAAACATTTCGTTTAAAGGTGGAAATTTTGAAAAGAAATTTTCTTCAAAAGAATTGGATATTGTTCAGGACGCCGATCGTTTGGATGCCTTGGGCGCCATTGGAATTGCACGTACCTTTAACTACGGCGGCTTTAAAAACCGACCGTTGTACAATCCTGCGATTCAGCCGAACCTCAACATGAGCAAGGAAGACTATAAAAACAGTGAAGCCCCAACTTTAAACCATTTCTACGAAAAACTATTGCTGCTGAAAGACAAGATGAATACCGAAACCGGTAAGCAAATTGCCGAACAGCGCCATGTTTATATGGAAGGTTTTTTGGCGCAGTTTTATGCGGAGTGGGAGGGGGATAAGTAGTCTGTTCAAAATGATGGTATAAAAAAGGACTAGTTAACCAACTAATCCCTTTTTACTATTTAACAACCTCTCCACTTATACTCAAAACAGTAAAAGGGGGAGCTATATTAGCTTCCAAAAGTACATCTTTCCTTGTTTTTCCAATCTTATTTGGAATAAACCGAATATTAACCCTTGCACTATCTCCCTCTTTTACAGGTGTTTTAGTAAAATCAGCAACCGTACAACCACAATTGGATTGAACATTTTTAATGATCAAATCATCATTGGTAGTATTCTTAACAAAATAAGTATGCACTAAAGTATCTCCTAATTTCATACTTCCAAAACTATAATGTGCCTTATTAACCTCAATGGTTGTATTACTCGGATCAAGCAAATTATTCTACCTCATCTCGTTTGAAATAATAGAACATAGCTATTATAACCACTAATAAACCCGTTAAGATTTTATATATATTCTTCATAATTCTTTCTTTTAATTGTTTGTTGCACACAATCCGTTACATTCTTGCTTAAGCCACCAACCACACCCAGTATGTCTTTCACATGACCACACAAAACAAGTAGCACTACCAACACACCAATCATCACTGGAACTACAATTGCAACTTTTCAACTCACCTCCACCATCACCTCCACTTTCAGGCAATCTTGCGGCTACATCTTCGATTTTTGAAAAATATAGAAACATTTGATCACTGGTAAACAATACATTACCAATCCTCTTCATTTCTTTCAGATAAACATTATAATAATGTGGGTGATTTACTAATACATTTTCTTCAAAATATTCTATTTTTAAGGTACTTATCAATTCTTGAACAAATTCTTTCTGAGAAGCATTTAAATTTGGAGAGTTTTTTAAAGAGTTTAATTTAGTTTTCCAAATAAAAAACTTGTTTTCCTTTGACAACATTGCGAATGCAATTTTCTAACTCTCTCCCTTTAGGCTTTTTACAGCTTCAATTTTCCGAACATCTTCTGAACTAAAACCCTCCTTTTCAAAAGAAACAAAATAACTGACAAAATCAGTAAACTAACTTTTTTCAACAAAATCATTTCTTAACCGTTTAAATTTCTTTCAAAGAAAAAAAAACGAATCAAGAAATTTTGTGATTCTTTTTTTACAAAAAAAGTCGCAGTTTCAATCCGAAGACTACAAACTGCGACCTGTAACTGTAAATCTACTACACCACACCCTGCGCCAACATCGCATCGGCCACTTTAACAAAACCGGCGATATTCGCACCTTTTACATAGTCGATGTAACCACTGCCATCCGCACCATATTTCACACAGGCTTCGTGGATGTCGTGCATGATGCGTTTTAAGCGTTCGTCTACCTCTTCGGAAGTCCAGCTCAAACGCAGGGAATTCTGCGACATCTCCAAACCGGAAGTTGCCACACCACCAGCATTCGAAGCTTTTCCGGGTGCAAATAGTATCTTTTTAGCATGGAAAACCTCAACGGCTTCCGGCGTACAAGGCATATTCGCTCCTTCGGCTACACAAAAACAACCGTTATCCACTAATTGCTTAGCATCATTCCCATCCAACTCATTCTGTGTCGCACAGGGTAAGGCGATATCACATTTCACACCCCAGGGTTTTTCTCCCGCCACATATTGTGCATTTGGGTATTTCGACACATAATCACTGATTCTGCCGTAGTTCACGTTTTTGATTTCCATGATGTACGCTAATTTTTCTGCATCGATACCAGCCGCATCATAAATGTAACCTGAAGAATCGGAAGCGGTAACCACTTTTCCCCCCAATTGCGTAGCTTTTTCAATGGCATACTGCGCTACATTTCCTGAACCGGAAACTACTACCGTTTTCCCAGAAAAACTCTCGCCTCGGGTAGCCAACATACTTTGTGCAAAATACACATCGCCGTATCCAGTCGCTTCCGGACGGATTAACGAACCTCCAAAAGTGATCCCTTTACCGGTTAAAACCCCGGTAAATTCGTTACGCAGTTTTTTATATTGTCCGAACAGATAACCCACTTCTCTTCCACCTACACCAATATCCCCAGCCGGTACATCCGTATCGTTACCTATGTGACGCGCTAATTCGGTCATGAAGGCCTGGCAAAAACGCATGATTTCCGTATCCGATTTTCCTTTGGGATCGAAATCGGAACCTCCTTTCCCTCCGCCCATAGGCAACGTGGTCAGACTGTTTTTAAATACTTGTTCGAAGGCCAGAAATTTAAGGATGCTCAAATTTACAGACGGGTGAAAACGCAACCCTCCCTTATATGGCCCGATTGCAGAATTCATCTGAATACGGTACCCACGGTTTAATTGGGTTTGTCCTTTATCATCAATCCAGGCCACGCGGAACATGACCACACGCTCCGGCTCAGCCATGCGCTCCAGCAACATTTTATCTTTGTACTTTTCGTTAACCTCAATAAAAGGGATTACGGTTTCAGCCACTTCTCTTACCGCTTGTAAAAATTCCGGCTCATTAGGATTTTTCTTTTCAACAAACTGAAGAAAAGTATTAATTTTCGGGTGTGTCATTTTATAAAGGTTTAGTGTGTTTACTGTTAAAAATACAAAAAAAGCGAACCCAAAAGGCTCGCTTTAAAATTATTCTCCAGGGAATACTGCTTTTCTTTTTTCCAGAAAGGCAGTGGTACCTTCTTTGAAATCGGCTGTTCCGAAAGATTCTCCGAAAGCTTTAATTTCCGATTGGAAGCCGTTTACACCGTCCACATAATTGTCGTTGATGACTTTAATCGCTTTGGCTATGGCCACACTTGAATTTTTTGTGATTTTAGCGGCAATATCTTTGGCAAAATTCAGCAATTCCTCCTGTGTCACCACATGATTGACCAAACCGTAGTTCAGTGCCGTTTTCGCATCGATCATCCCGGCGGTCATAATCATTTCCATGGCACGTCCTTTACCGATCAATTGTGGCAAACGCTGTGTTCCGCCATAACCTGGAATAACTCCCAAAGTCACTTCTGGTAAGCCCATTTTAGCATTTTCGGAGGCCACTCGGAAATGTGCTGCCATGGCCAGTTCTAAACCGCCACCCAAAGCAAATCCGTTTACTGCGGCAATTACCGGCGTGGATAAGTTCTGAACGAAATCAAACAATAACTCCTGTCCTTTCGCCGCCAATTCTGCTCCCTGATCTACCGAAAAATTGGCAAATTCTGAGATATCTGCGCCGGCCACAAAGGCTTTTTCTCCGCTGCCGGTAATGATAATCACTTTGGTGCTTTTGTCGTTATTTTCAGCTTCAAAAGCATTGTGCAGCTCCTCAATGGTTGCTTTGTTCAACGCGTTCAGCTTGGTTGGACGATTGATTGTTATTACGGAAATTCCGTTTTCTTTTTCAACTAAAATGTTTTCGTAATTCATACTTCTATTTAGGTATTAATAATGGGCAGTGTTACTGTAAATTCAGTTCCCACACCCAATTCACTTTCAAAATCTATAGTGCCGTGATAACTCTCGACGATGTTCTTGATAATTCCCAATCCCAATCCCATGCCACTGGTTTTGGTGGTGAATTTAGGTTCGAAAATACGATTTTTATTTTCAATACTGATGCCTTTTCCGTTGTCTTTTACCACAATTTTTGCGGTTTCATTTTCCCGGATTACCCGTACAAAAACCAGGGGATGCGTATGTTCCTCTGCTAAGGCCTGAATGGCATTCTTAACTAAATTGGTAATAATCCGAATCAGTTGGGTTCGGTCGATCTTGGTAATAATTTCTGCTTCTTCGGCCAAAAACTGCACATACGGTTCGTTAAAAATTTCGAGTGCCAGTTTAACCACATCCACTATATTAAGGGTTTCGTTCTGTTGTGCCGGCAGTGAGGCAAAATTGGAAAACGCAGAAGCCACTGAACTCATGGTATCAATCTGCTGAATCAGCGTTTTGGAATAATCGCTCATTTTCTGTTGCACATTCGGATCGTTCGGATCGAATTTTCGCTGAAAACTCTGTACCGTCAAACGCATCGGCGTAAGCGGGTTTTTAATTTCATGGGCAACTTGTTTAGCCATTTCGCGCCAGGCCTCTTCTCTTTCGCTTTGTGCCAGCAACACCGCACTTTCTTCCAGCTTATCAACCATTCCGTTGTAGGCATCCACCAACGATTGAATTTCGAAACTGCTGGCGTCCAACTGTATTTTCTCGTTTTTTTTGTTCAGTTGGGTTTCCCGGATTTTATCACTGATGGTTTGCAGGGATTTGGTAATATAACTGGAAAGGAAATACGCAATCACGAACGAAATGAGTAACATAAAAAGGTAAACCTGACCAAATCGCATCAGGAAATTGCGAAGTTCGTTCTGATAAAAAGTAGTTTCTTCCACATACGGAAGATTTAAAATCCCTAAGGGTTTAAATTTAGTGTCTTTCAGATAGCTATAGGACGAGCGGTATTTCTGCCCGTTAATCATCTGCAAATCCACGAAGCGTTTGCTTGTAGAGGACTGGATGATTTTCAGAATAATCGGCTGAATCGGTTTCGCAGCCTTGTCTACGGAAAAAGCTCCTTTGGAAGAAATAAGCAATTTTCCATTCAGATTATAAATGTTGATTTCCAAACTGTGAATGTTGGCCAGCTCGTAAATTTTATCCTTAAATATTAACGGAAGGTTTTCGGTAGTTAGCGGATAGGTTGTGGTGGAAAGGATGTAATTGATGTGTTCGGTAATCGCATCCTCCTTGCGTTCCAGACGGTCCTGATGGTAATCCCGGGCTTCTTTCTTAAACTGATAAATGGAAACCGCAGCAATCAGTACCGACGCAATCAAAGTAAGCAGTATCATCGAAAGAAAAATTCGTAAGCGAAGGGATAACTGCGTTATTTTAAAGTTTTGCGTCATTTACGACTGATTTTTTTCTCTTATTTTTTTATAGAATTTATACCCTAACATCAAAAGGACGGAAAACAAAAATATTCCGATTACTCCATATATCCAGTTGAAGGCATCTTTCAATATAACCAGAAAAACCACGGCAAAGAGAATGATTGTCGCACCTTCATTCCACAAACGGAAAAAGGAGGAAGAATGTTTTACTTCATCTTGCTGTAACTGTAAAAAAATCTGATGGCATTTCAGATGGTATAAATATAGTAAGAAAACAAATCCAAGTTTCACATGCATCCAAGGCATTTTCAGCCAGGCGCTGCCCAAAGTGGTCCCGAAAAGCATCCAAAAGGCAAAAATACTCGCCAATATTGCCGAAGGCCACGTAATAATATACCATAGGCGATAGGACATTAATTGGTATTGCTTGACCAATATGCTTTGTTCGGGTTCAGGTTTGGCCTTCGCTTCGGCATGATACACAAAAAGGCGTACAATATAAAAAAGTCCTGCGAACCAAGTGATTACAAAAATTAAATGCAGCGACTTTATATAGTTATAGTACTCATCCATACACTAGTTTTTTGACCAATCATTGATCCAATTGGCCATCGTATCCATCCAGGCATCGTCATCGTTAAGACACGGTATGAATTTAAAGTCATCACCACCATGTTCTTTGAACTGATGGTTGGCCTCCATTGCAATCTCTTCCAATGTTTCCAAACAATCGGCTACGAAAGCGGGCGTTACTACTGCTAATTTTTTAATGCCTTTCCCTGGCATTTTATTGATTTCAATATCGGTGTACGGTTCTAACCATTTATCACCTGCCAATCGGGACTGATACGTCTGACTGTATTTTTCTTTCGGCAATCCTAAAATTTCAACCACCTGACGTGTTGTTTCCGTACATTGATGACGGTAACAGAATTCCTGTGCGGGTGACGCTACAGAACAACAATTGTCGTCTATCTTACAGTGCGACTTCGTAGGATCTACTTTTCGAATATGCCGTTCCGGAATGCCGTGATAGGAAAACAATAAATGGTCGTATTCAAAGCCTTCTAAATGTTTTTTTATAGAGTCTGCTAGATTTTGAATGTAATCTTTCTTGTTGTAAAAAGACTGAATAACGGTAAACTTCATGTGAGGAAAATGTTTTTTCCGTAATTCCTCAGCCAAAACAAGTATTGTCTTCGTAGAAGCCATCGCATATTGAGGATATAATGGGAATAACAATACTTCCGTTACGCCTTTATTATGTAATTCCTGCAATCCGCTTAAAATATTTGGCTTCCCATATCGCATAGACAAGGCAACAGGTACCTGAACCCTTTCCTGAACTTTCTTATGCGTTTTATTGGAAATTACAATTAAAGGCGAACCTTCATCTGTCCATATTCTTTTATAAGCATTGGACGAATTCTCTGGTCGTTTTCTTAAAATAATACCGCGAACCAGAAATGCGCGTAACAAATAAGGCACATCAATCACGTATTTGTCCATTAAGAATTCATCCAAATATGGTTTAACATCTTTAGGTTCCGGACTATCTGGAGAACCCAGATTTACCAATAAAACTCCTTTCATTTTGTATTTTTTTCAAAGATAAGATTAATTCACAAAAGTAAGAATCGAGATATTTGTTATTTTTTAAGACTTTAATCGATAAAATCTCAATAAAAAATGTCTTTTCTTACAATAAGCATTTTTTTTTACCTAAAAAATTTTTTTTGTTACTTTTTTTTGTAAATTAGATAAAATGTAGGTTATAATCGATAAAAAATTAACTGTCATCGCTTTACAGATTGTTTTTTTTAAAATTTAACAAATTAATGACGCAACCATGTTATTTTTTTTGCATCTACAAACGGAAAATGTTGTAAAACCATATAAATGAAGGATTCTATGATGAAAAATTACATTTTGACTTTTTTTACGTTGCTTAGCACCTGTCTTTTCGCTCAGGTAAATGGTGTCGGTATAGGCACAACCAACCCACAACAAAAACTTCACCTGGCTTCTCCAACAGGCACTATACGAGTTGACGGCTTGAATTCTCCTAACAACCTATACAATGGTGGCGGTGTTGACAAAACCTACCCTTTATATGTTGATTCCAACGGTGACTTTACCCTTAAAACTTCAGCGTACAACAATAGTGACGGAGGTGACGCATACACTTCTACTGCTGCTATTAACGGAACAGTAACAATTACAACTGCTCAATCACCCAATGACGGCTATGAAGTGGTAGAAATTACTTCTTTCCCTTTTACCGTAGCCCGCAATACAATATTAGAAGTGAAATACTCTATTAGTATTGAAGTCTTTTCGAACAGTTCTTATAATATTATTCAAGATCCGTACGCCAGAAACATCACTAATTTCTTCACTATCGACACACCAACCCTAACGGCTACCACAAGACGATATGCGCCGAGTTCCAGATGTTATTTTAACCGAAATGACGCTGCTGTAAGCCCGATGCCGGCTCCAGATGCCGCTACCGGATTCATTTACAATAGTGGCACCACGTATATTCCGTTAACTCCGGGAACCCATACGCTTCGCTTTTACGGAACCATAAGTTCTGGTACAGCAAACCGTAACACCCATATACGATTTGCCGGAGGACCAGATGCCATATTCTTACGTTTATATTAAAAAGTTGTATCAGTATGAAAAAAATTATCACCTATAGTTTGTTCTTATTCAGCTCATTTTCATTTGCACAGGTTGGAATAGGAACGAGCAATCCGCAGAAAGATTTACACATTACCGGCTCAACTTCTACTATTCGTATTGAAAGCCTAAACAGTGTTAATCAACCGGTTCTTAACGACGGAAGCAAATTAGCCCCTGTTTATGTAAAACCTAACGGAGATTTAACCTTAAATCCTCCCGGGTATACAACAGGCGGAGGCGTAGGTACGAATCAACCTTTAAATTTCCTGATAAGTATTCCAAACTTTATCCCTAACGGACCTTATGGCGACGGTACAGTTGTGGCCAATCCCGTGGGAGTAACCAATGCTACGCAACAGATTGTATCGGTACCTTTTACCAGTCCGCAAAATGCTCTGATTGAAGTGCGCTACGCCATGACAATTGACCTTTCTGATGAAATTCTTCCGGCACCAGGAGCTTCCACATTTAATGATATTTCCGCCAGAACCGTTCGCTGTTATTTTTACATCGACTTAAACAGTGACGGTTTGGATGCCGCCGAATCATCAAAAGTATATGGTCTTCATGGGGAAGCTTATACTTCCTACGCTCAAGGTTCTGTTGGATATGCATTTATTCACGGGGTTGGGTACGGAAACATTCCTGCCGGAAACCATTCTCTGGTCTTTTTCGGAGAAACTTCAGACGGAAACAACAGAAAAACGTATGTTGGTTTTGGCGGTTCCTCTGATTATTTAAAGATTCGTATTTACAACTAAAATTTGGCATATGAAAAAGACTTTTACTATACTATCTCTTTTTACCGCATTGCTTTCATTAGCCCAAGTAGGTATTAACAACAGTACACCGCAACAGGAATTACATATTACCGGCTCCACTTCAACCATCCGTGTGGAAGGATTGAATACCGTTAACAACCCCTTAAATCTGGGCGCAAATGAAAACACCCGTGTTTTTGCTGATGCTGACGGTGATTTGGTACTAAGTAATGTTCCGACGAACATCGACATTCTCTTTAATCCTGCCAATTATTTAAGTGATCCCTTAGACACCGGAGGTTCCGACAGTAATATTATTAACCAAACCGGGGTTGGAGCAGGATATTCTCCTGCCGGTTGGCCAAGACAAACAGGACCCGGCTTATCTACCTTTACACTAACAAGACCGGCTATTGTTGAAATTAATTATGCCATTACCTATTCTATCGATAAGTCTAACGTTCCTATTACAGATCACCATGCCCGTACGGCTCAGTTTTTTGTCTTTTTAAGACAAGGCGGCCCTTCAGGCGCCATAGTATCCACAGACTATGATGGTGCTCCCATCAACTTTGCTGGAAACCCTGGTGCGCTTGGATATAGTGGTAATTTCTACACCAATGGTGACACAACCGGGGCCAGCGGCCTGGAAGCCTTCAATAAAAAATTCTACGCAACAGGTCATGATTATGTAAAATTAGGCCCGGGAACGTATTGTCCAATGTTTCAAGGAATTTTGTTCGTAGCCAGTACAACAGGTACTGGAGCGGTACAAATGCAACTTGGAGGTGGGGATGATGAAATTATAGTTATTGCACATTACTACAATTAAAACATAAAAAAATTAAGCTACAAAAAGGAGCTGTCTTTGTAAGACAGCTCCTTTTTTGTTTTCCAAGGATACCTAATTAAATTAACTCTATTTAATATTCTTCTCAAAGTTCTCCCGAAACGTCAGAGAATCTATCAAAAACAACAGAATTTTTCTTTTATAACAAAATTCATACAAAATGCTATGATTGTGAAAAAAAGTTTACAATTTTAAAAATAAGAGCGAAAAACAATTCAATATAACTTATTATGCATGCATTGTTAAATTTAAAACATTTTAATTATCATTAATTTAACACTTACTTCGTTTTACTGATGTTTTAATAACATTTATAATACATCATTATTATATTCTTATGTTTTAAATATTTTTTTTGAAAACTACGCAACCTTTACAATAATATTACATCTTAGTTATAAAAGCCCCTTAATATTAACCCTATAAAATAATAAGAGTATGAGAAACGCCTACATTATCCCCGCAGTACTTCTTATGAACACCATTACAGCCCAAGTTAGTGGTGTTGGTATAGGAACCACGAATCCTCAACAGAAATTGCATTTAGACAACAGTATTGGTACGATGCGCGTTGAGAATCTGGACAAAGACAATAACGAATACAATGGCGGAAATGCGGTACCTACCGGCTCTTTTCCATTGTACGTAGACAACAACGGTGTTTTAACCCTTGGTTTAATCCCACTTGCAAACAGTGACGGGTTGGACGCCATCAATCACTTAACCATTCCACAGGCTTCCGTTACCCTTTCAAACACAGATGCAGACGGAAAACAGGAAGGCACAATTTTATCTTATGATATAACCGTTACAAGAAACACTATCCTGGAAATCAAGTACAGTGTAAGTTTTGAAACGTACTTTATCAGTTCTCCTTTAACGATAATTAAAGATGGTGCCGCAAGAAGAATCAGTACGTATTATGTATTGAACAACCAAACCCGAAGATACGGTCAGGCCTCTAAGAGTTATTTAAACAACAACGGTAACAACCCTGCGCCTTTTCCGGCAACTCAAAGAATGGGAGCAGTTGGACCTTTGTACAATTCAAGTTCTTCTTACATCCAATTAACGCCCGGGACACACAACATTAAATTAAAAGCAGAAGTTTCGTCCGGATTACCCTCCATGGCTACCCACGTAAAACTTGCCATGAACACTGATTCTATATTCATGAGAATGTACTAAAAGCCCCCACACCATGAAAACAATTGTAACCCTTTTAACAGTATTCCCTATGCTGCTGAATGCACAAGTAGGGATTGGAACACAAAATCCAACGGCTGCCCTTCATGTTGCCGGAACAAATTCCACCATTCGTATAGAAAGTCAAAGTAACGCTAATTATCCGACTTATAATGACGGCACTAAGCCTGCGTATTCTTACGTGACTGCAAACGGTGATGTTACCATCAACCCTTCAGCCAACAATGGAACCTCACCGGACGGAAGCATTAATCCAATCAACTTTTTGAATTTAAGTCAAAATTTTATTCCTGATGGGCCAAATAATTATGGCACTATTATAAACAACACGCTATCAGAAACCGTTAGTTCCGGATTAATTCACACGTATCCGTTCACCACTACGCACACATCATTAGTGGAGGTTAAATTTAGCATCTCCTCAATTTTATCGAGCACAGACTTAAACACTACACTAACCCCGTTTAACGATATTTCTGCAAGAATATACAGAATCTATTTTTGCATTGATTTAAATAATAACGGACTAGATGCTGCCGAACTGTCACGAAAATATGGGATGAATGCACAATCATTTGCCTCAAGCACTCAGGGTATTTATGGATATGCCTTCACCAACGGACATGGATATTCCACTATTCCCGTTGGGAACCACTCCCTTAAATTCTTTGCAGAAATTGTAGACGCTGAAAGCAAGTTTACCAGCATTGGATTTGGTGGCGACAGAGATTTTATAAGAATTCGTATTTACAACTAAAAGTCCCGGATCATGAAAAAATATATATTCCTTTTAGTCCCGATTGCTGCCTTTAGCCAAGTAGGAATCAACACCAATACTCCACAACAAGGTTTACATGTTGCCGGAAGTACCGCCCAAGTAAAAATAGACGGATTAAGTGCCGCGAACAATCCTTTAAATCTGGGGACTGGAAACACCACCCGAGTATTTGTTGATGGGGACGGAGATTTAGTTTTGGGAACTGCCCAGGACAATATCGCCATTCTTTTTGATGCCGAAAATTATCTGGATGACAATTCAACGCCAAGTATAAATTTAATTACACAGCACGGATATGGAGACGGTTACACCTATGCAGGTGTTCCGAGAGACATTCCTAACTCAACTTTTACCATAACCCGACCTGCCATTATTGAAATCAATTATTCGGTTTCTTACAAAATTGAAAAAAATAACGGCATAAAAGTGTCCGATGGACACGCCCGTGCCGTACAAACTCTTTTATACTTCAGAAGAGATAATTACCTAGGCCCTGTAGTAACAACAGATTTGGATGGGAATCTAATAGGTGGAACCTTCGAAATAGACAACGGAACCTCAACAATTGGAGGCGGCTTGGGAATCGTGGGGCAATATTACAGCAATCACTCCACAACTGTTGGTGAAATTGAAAACTTCCACAACACGGCATCCGACTATGTTAAATTACCTCCCGGGACTTATTGTCCTATGTTTTCGGCACAATTAGCCGTTTCCGATGCCAGTGGTTCCGGAGCCATGAAAATGTATATAGGAACCGGTAATGACGAAGTTCAAATTATCGCCCATTATTATCAATAAAAAACACGCTTTTTAAATAATGCAAAGGCTAATTAGGACACCCTAGTTAGCCTTTTCTAATAAATATTTTTTGGGTGTAGTGCCGAATTTTTTCTTAAACGCTGCAATAAAATGACTTGCCGTACTGTAACCGATTTTCAGTCCTACTTCATTCACATTATACGAACCGGAATCTAAAAGACGTCGGGCATATTCCATTTTATAGTCAAACAAAAAGCCATACACCGTATCTCCGTAAATCTGTTTGAAACCCATTTTTAACTTTTTAAGATTCAGACCTACTTGTTCGGCCAATTCCTGTAATCCGGGCGGTTCTGCCATATGCGCAATAACGATTTCTTTCGCTTTTTTTAGTTTTTGAACATTTTCCTCGTCAATAAGAAAAGGACATTGTTCGGCATTTGGATCTTCGTTACGGTTAAAAAACAAGCTCAGCAATTCATAGCCTTTGCCTTTATAATACATATTCTTAATCGACGGATTCAGTGAATAATGAAACATTTGGTTCAACACAATGGCCATTGACGGGCTAATGTTTTCTTCACCGTAATATTTTTTATCCTTATTCTCATCGCTCAAGAACGGAATATGCTCTGCCTGCTCCGAAAACAAGCCGTGAAATTTTTTAATCGAAACCAAAACGGTAATCAGCCACGATTTGGGGGCAATTTCCATCTGCAGCGGCAATTCTTTCTGCGGATTGTACAACAAAAGCGATTTTTCTTCATTAAGCTCCAATGCATAATTGCCTTGGTTAAATATAAATTTGGCATGACCCTTCAATCCAAAATGAAACTGGATCAACCCCGTTGCAACCTGACGTTCAAAGCGAACCACCTCCTCGGAATCATTCTGAAAACGGAGCAGAATGAAATCTTCTTCAATTTTTATCTCTTCTGTAGAACCCATAGCGGTATTTTTTCGTATATATTTTTAAATCAAAATCGAAAAACTATTTAGAATCGCTCTAAATAAAATAGTTCTGAAGGCTTGATTTTCATACAAATTTAAAAGAAATAACGCTTAAAAGTCAAATTCACTCAAAAATATCCCTGAGCGACATAAAAAGAACTTCCAGCGTTATTTTTATAAAAAGGTACGCACTACTTTTGTTGAACTTTAAGTATAAAGTGAAAAGAATGGAAAATAATACGATATCAAAGCCTGCTTCTTTCTATGTTGTTGGATTGAGTTATAAAAAAGCAGACGCCGAGATTAGAGGAAAATTCAGTTTAGATCCTGAAGCCAAAGCAAGTTTATTGCAGCAGGCAAAGGAAAATGCGATTGACAATTTACTGGTTACCTCAACTTGTAACCGTACGGAGATTTACGGTTTTGCCCAGCATCCGTTTCAGCTGATTAAATTGCTATGTGATAATTCACAAGGAACCGTTGAAGATTTTCAACAAGTCGCTTACGTACATAAAAATTCCGAAGCCATACACCATATGTTTCGTGTGGGGACCGGTCTGGACAGTCAGATATTAGGTGATTTTGAAATCATCAGCCAAATCAAGAACAGCTTTGTCGAAAGTAAGAAAGTCGATTTAGCCAACAATTACCTGGAGCGTTTAACCAACGCTGTCATTCAAGCCAGCAAGCGCATCAAGAATGAAACGGAAATTTCTTCGGGAGCCACTTCGGTGTCTTTTGCCGCAGTGCAGTACATCATGCGCAATGTGGAGGACATTTCCAATAAAAATATTTTACTTTTTGGAACAGGGAAAATTGGAAGAAACACTTGTGAAAACTTAGTAAAACATACCAAAAACGATCACATTACCTTAATCAACCGCACCAAAGACAAAGCCGAAAAAATTGCCGGTAAATTCAATTTAATTGTAAAAGATTATGCGGATTTACAATTGGAAATTCAAAAAGCAGATGTTTTAGTGGTTGCTACCGGAGCGCAAAATCCAACCATCGACAAAGCCATTTTAAATCTGAAAAAACCGTTGCTCATTTTAGATTTGTCCATTCCGAAAAACGTAAACGAAAACGTGCAGGAATTGGAAGGCGTTACCCTGGTACACATGGATCATTTATCACAAATGACCGACGAGACTTTGGAAAACCGCAAAAAACACATTCCGGCAGCCGAAGCTATTATCGAAGAAATCAAAGACGAATTCATCAGCTGGACCAAGGCGCGAAAATTTGCACCGACTATTCACGCACTAAAAGAAAAGCTGAATACCATCAAAGAAAAAGAATTGACGGCACAGCGCAAGAAAATCAGCAATTTTGATGAAGAACAGGCGGAAATCATCAGCAACCGTCTTATTCAGAAAATCACCAACCATTTTGCCAATCATCTGAAAGACGACAACACCATGGTCGATGAAAGCATTGAGTGGATCGAAAAAATCTTCCAGATACCAACCGTGAAAAATGACTAAAAAAATACGCATCGGAACCCGTGACAGCGAATTGGCACTTTGGCAGGCACACACCGTTCAACACCAATTGCAGCAATTAGGGTATTCCACCGAAATAGTAGCCGTAAAATCAACCGGTGACATCATTTTAGACAAGCCGTTATACGAATTAGGCATCACCGGTATTTTCACCAAAACGCTGGATGCCGCAATGATTTCGGGAAAAATCGACATTGCCGTTCATTCCATGAAAGATGTGCCCACCACTTTACCGCAAGGAATTGTGCAAGCTGCTGTTTTGGAACGCGCTAACACCGTTGATATTTTAGTGCACAAAGGCAATCTGGATTTTCTAAACGGAAACGGAACGATTGCTACCGGAAGCTTACGCCGTCAGGCGCAATGGTTAAATAAATATCCCAACCATACCGTGGTGGATTTACGCGGCAACGTAAACACCCGCATGCAAAAATTGCAGGAGAACGACTGGAACGGAGCGGTTTTCGCTGCGGCAGGCTTGGAGCGAATCAACTTAAAACCGGAAACTTATATCGATCTGGACTGGATGATTCCGGCTCCCGCACAAGGGGCGATGGTAGTTGTAGCAATGGAGCACGATGAGTTTGCTTTAGACGCTTTAAGCCAGTTGAACCATATCGAAACTGAGATTTGCACCTATATTGAACGTCAGTTTTTACGAACACTGGAAGGCGGTTGTACGGCTCCAATCGGTGCTTTAGCAAAATATGACGAAGCCAATGACACCATCCATTTTCAAGGGGTTTTGTTTTCCATCGACGGGCAACAGAAAATCGAGATCGACAAAACAGTCGACATCTCCGAATGGAAGAAACTAGGCTTTCATTCCGCACAGGAAATCTTAAACAATGGCGGCAACGAATTAATGGCGGACATCAAATCAAAACTGAAAAAGTAATGAGTGAATCGGTGCGCATACTGTCTACAAAGAAGTTATTATCCAATCAGAAACAATACTTACTGAACGCCGGTTTTTCTGTAGTGGAAGCCGATTTCATTACCACAAAACCCGTTGCTTTCGACTTGAAAAACATTAACGACACTTTGATTTTTACCAGTCAAAACGGCGTGCAAAGCATTTTACAACATCCCAACGTTGCCGAGTTAAAAGCGAAAGAAGTATTCTGTGTCGGGATAAAAACCAAAGCTTTATTGGAAGAAAACGGTTTTACGGTAACCGCGCACATGGGCTATGCGGAAGATTTGGCGGAAATCATCACCTTAATCTATCCGAACCACACGTTCACTTTTTTCAGTGGCAATTTGCGTCGTGATACGCTGCCGAACGCTTTAAAAGAAGCTGGTGTGGTTTATAACGAAATCAACGTATACGAAACGCTTTTAACGCCACAAAAAATTGACTCCAAACCCGACGGCATCTTGTTTTTCAGCCCGTCCGGCGTGGAAAGTTACCTAAAGGAAAATAAAATTTCGAAGGAAATCGCTTTTTGCATTGGGGAAACTACTGCAAATGCTGCGAGTGAATTCGGAATCAAAAATATAATTATTGCCAACCAACCCACCATTGAGAACACGATTATCCAGTGCATCAATGAGTTTAAATAATCCAGGCAGCAAATCTGCACTATACACGAAAACATGATCAAGAACGACTTATTTCTAAGAGCTTTAAAAGGAAAAACCGTAGAACGCCCACCGGTGTGGATGATGCGTCAGGCGGGAAGATATTTACCGGAATTCCGTGCGTTGCGCGACAAATACGATTTTTTCACCCGTTGTGAAACTCCGGAATTGGCGGCTGAAATCACCGTACAACCAATCCGTATCGTAAAACCGGATGCAGCGATTTTATTCTCGGATATTTT
This sequence comes from Flavobacterium enshiense, assembly GCF_040750275.1. Taxonomy (GTDB): domain Bacteria; phylum Bacteroidota; class Bacteroidia; order Flavobacteriales; family Flavobacteriaceae; genus Flavobacterium; species Flavobacterium enshiense_B. The sequence continues at coordinate 166,125 of NZ_JBDOCV010000005.1, read as the reverse complement.
AGTAGTGCCGAGAGCGATGGGTATCCACGTGGAATTAAAAGACAATTTAGGTCCGATTATTCCCGACCCGATCCGTACAACGGAGCAAGTGGAAAAAGTATTCATCCCGAATATCGAAGAAAGCTTAGGGTATGTCATGGATGCCATCAAACTGACCAAAGAAATGCTGAACGACGAAGTGCCGTTGATCGGTTTCGCAGGTTCCCCTTGGACCATCTTCTGCTATGCTGTAGAAGGAAAAGGTTCGAAAAGTTTTGATACTGCAAAAGGGTTCTGCTTCTCCAATCCTGTTGCCGCACATACTTTATTGCAAAAAATTACCGACACAACTATCTTCTATTTAAAAGAAAAAGTAAAATCAGGGGTGAATGCCGTACAGATTTTCGATTCTTGGGGCGGTATGTTGTCCCCAGCTGATTATCAGGAATTCTCTTGGAAATACATCAATCAAATCGTAGAAGCGTTAGCGGAAGACACAGAAGTAATCGTATTCGGAAAAGGATGTTGGTTTGCCCTGAATGAAATGTCAAAATCCAAAGCTTCGGCTCTTGGGGTAGATTGGACGTGTTCGGCAAGAAACGCACGTTATTTAACCGGTGGCAATATCACCTTACAAGGAAATTTTGATCCTTCGAGATTATTGTCGCCGATTCCAACCATCAAAAAAATGGTACATGAGATGATTGACGAATTCGGTAAAGACAAATACATCGTGAATTTAGGTCATGGAATTTTACCAAACATTCCGGTGGATCATGCCAAAGCGTTTATTGAGGCGGTGAAGGAATATCAAAAATAAGCTAATCGCCATTGGCTCAAAAAATGAAAGAACAATTTTATTCTTATATACAAAATCTGCAAGACCAAATCTGTAAAGGTTTGGAAGACTTGGACGGTAACGCAAAATTCCGTCAGGATTTATGGGAGCGTCCCGAAGGCGGTGGCGGCAGAACCCGCGTGATTGAAAACGGAAACGTATTCGAAAAAGGCGGCGTGAACATTTCCGCCGTACACGGAGCGTTGCCGAAAACGATGCAGGACTATTTCAAAGTAGGCGAAGTCGATTTTTTTGCCTGCGGACTGAGTTTGGTCATCCATCCTAAAAACCCAATGGTGCCAACCGTGCATGCGAACTGGCGCTATTTTGAGATGTACGATAAAGACGGAAATATTATCAACAGCTGGTTTGGCGGCGGGCAGGATTTAACACCGTATTATCTGTTTGAAGAAGATGCAAAACACTTCCATCAAACCTGTAAAACCGCTTGCGACAAACACAACCCAGAATTCTATCCAAAATTCAAAAAACAATGCGACGAGTACTTCTGGAACGCCCACCGTGACGAAGCACGAGGCATTGGCGGTTTGTTTTTCGACCATTGCAAAGCGACCGAAACCATGTCGATGGAAAACTGGTATGATTTCGTAACTGAAGTCGGCAACAGTTTCTTATCCGCCTATTTACCGATTGTGGAAAGAAGAAAAGATTTACCCTATTCCGAAGAAAACAGAACGTGGCAGGAAATCCGTCGCGGCCGTTATGTCGAATTCAATTTGGTGCACGACAAAGGCACGCTGTTCGGATTAAAAACCAACGGAAGAATCGAATCGATTTTGATGAGTTTACCACCGCACGTGCAGTGGGTGTACGACCATCATCCGGAAACGGGAAGCGAAGAAGAAAAATTGATTGAAGTATTAAAAGAGCCTAAAAATTGGCTTTTAGCTGACAGCCTTTAGCTTTTAGCTGTTTTTCATGAGAGATTATAAAAAAATACTGTTTGGTAAAAATCACATGAGTTGGTTTTAGAAATTTATAAAGTAACTGGTAATTTCCCAAAGGAAGAACTTTATGGATTGACTAGCCAAATGAGAAGGTCGGCTGCCTCAATCCCAACCAACGTAGTTGAAGGTTGTGGCAGAAATACAGATAAAGACTTTTGTCGATTTTTATACATTGCTTTTGGGTCTGCAAATGAATTGGAGTACCAACTTATTTTAAGCAAAGACCTTATTTTTTTGGAATCTGAAAAAGCTACAGCCTTGATTTCAAAAATAGAAGAAATAAAAAAGATGTTAAACACGTTAATTTCAATACTGGAAGCCGAAAAGCTAATCGCTAAAAGCTGACAGCTAAAAAATAAAAATTATGTTCCCATTACACAGAGGCAGAAGATTGCGCGTGAACGAAAGCATCCGCTCGTTAGTGCGTGAAACCAGTTTAAGTCCGGCAGATTTTATGTTCCCGATGTTCATCGCAGAAGGGGAAAACGTAAAAGTCGAAATCCCATCGATGCCAGGGATTTACCGTCGTTCCATCGATTTAACGGTGGAAGAAGTGAAAGAATTGTTTGCCTTAGGCATTCGCGCGGTGAACATTTACGTAAAAGCAAACGACGACTTAAAAGACAACACCGGAAAAGAAGCCTGGAACCCGAACGGACTGATGCAACAAGCCATTCGCGCCATCAAAACCGCTTGCCCGGAAATGATCGTGATGCCGGATGTCGCTTTAGACCCGTATTCGATTTACGGACACGACGGAATCATTGAAAACGGCGATGTGGAAAACGATAAAACCGTGGCCGCTTTAGTAAAAATGGCCGTTTCCCATGCGCAGGCCGGTGCCGATTTCGTAGCCCCGAGCGACATGATGGACGGACGCGTGTTGCGTTTGCGAGAAGGTTTGGACACAGCAGGTTTTCACAATGTGGGGATTATGAGTTATTCGGCGAAATATGCTTCGGCGTTTTACGGACCGTTCCGTGATGCTTTGGATTCAGCACCAAAAGAAGCCGATGTAGAAGTTCCGAAAGACAAAAAAACTTACCAAATGGACTACGCCAACCGTATCGAAGCGGTGAAAGAAGCGCTAATGGACGTGGAAGAAGGTGCCGATATGGTCATGGTAAAACCGGGGATTGCCTATTTGGATATCGTACGCGAAGTGAAAGATGCGGTAAATGTTCCGGTTACGGTGTTCCATGTGTCGGGAGAATATGCAATGATTAAAGCCGCTGCTGAAAGAGGCTGGCTGGATCACGATAAAATTATGATGGAGCAATTAATGTGCATCAAACGTGCCGGTGCGAGTTTAATCTCAACTTATTTTGCCAAAGAAGCCGCTATTTTATTGAATCAGAAATAATGAGAAAATTAATTTTAATGCTTGCTGTTCTTGCCCTGACAGCCTGTAAAAATGAAGAAAAAGAAAAAGCAGCCTTGTATCCGGAAGTAAAAAAGTCACCGGAAGAAATAGCGATGGCTTTGGGAAAAGAAGTTTTCGACGGTAAAGGGATGTGCTATTCCTGTCACAAACCCAATCAAAAAGTGATTGGCCCGAGTGTGGCGGATATTGCCAAAATCTACAAAGAAAAAGGTGCCAGCATCACCGATTTCTTAACCGAAAAAAGCGGGCCGATTGTAGACCCGACACAATACAGTGTGATGAAAACCAATTTCGCCATCACCAAAAACCTGCCGGAAGAAGAGCTGAAAGCCCTTGAAATCTATATGTTGAGTTTCGCTAAATAATACTTTGTCCTCTTCAGAGGACATTTTTATGTTACAAAATGTAAAGTTTGCTTGTCTTTTTGGAAATTATATTTTACATTTGATCTAATCATTTAAAATCAATCCTTATGAAACTCACTTATTTATTCCCGCATCGTTTCAAATTTCTGAGTGGTATTTTATTTATTCTATCAGCTATCCTACTTATAAGTGCTTTATTCGATGATTTACTTTTATTTGAAACTTTCGAATTAAAAACAACGGTATTTGCAATAGCGGAAACCGGCATTATGGGACAACAAAAATCATTTTCTATTATTGAAAACAACATCATTGACGAAATAATTTTCACCCTCTTTATTCTTTCAGGACTGGTATTTGCCTTCAGTAAAGAAAAAATGGAAGATGAAATGACCGAAAAAATACGATTAGACAGCTTGGTCTGGGCAACTTATTGTAATTATATAGTTTTTTTACTTTGTGTATGGTTGGTTTACGGCGTACTCTTTTTAAATGTTCTGATGTTTGCCGTTTTTACACATTTAGTATTTTTCATAATTCGATTCAACTGGAAAATGTATCAACTCCGAAAAGCGAATACAAATGAAGAATAATATTAAAGTACAACGCGCCATTTTCAACCTCACTCAAGCGGAACTGGCTGAAAAAATCGGTGTGAGCCGGCAAACCATCAACGCAATTGAAGCCGGAAAATATGTACCCTCCACCGTCTTAGCCTTAAAGATTGCCAAACTGTTTGAAAAACCTGTAAACGACATTTTCGAATTGGAAGCCACCGACTAATTTGCTATCTTTAGCAAATGCAAACTGTCTTTATAAATACCCCGTTAGGCACCGCTAAAATTAAAGGCGATGAGTTGGGCGTTTCGGTGATTTCGATTCTTCAGGAAGGGGAAATTTCGAAGACAATCCCTTTGGAGTTGAAAGATGCCGTAAAACAGTTGCAGGAATATTTTGAAGGCAAACGCACCACATTTAATTTTCCGATCAATCCGAAGGGTACGGATTTTCAGCAGAAAGTCTGGAAAGCCCTTTTGGAAATCCCCTACGGCAAAACCACTTCCTATATGGATTTATCCAAGAAATTAGGCGATGTAAAAGCGATTCGCGCCGTGGCCTCGGCTAATGGTAAAAACCCGCTTTGGATTGTAGTGCCGTGTCATCGCGTCATTGGTTCCGACGGCTCGTTAACAGGCTACGCCGGCGGTTTGTGGCGCAAGAAATGGTTGCTGGAACATGAAAATCCGCTGAAGCAACAAAGTTTGTTTTAACTTTCAAATACTATATCAAGGCAAGGCAAAACATAAGAATTTATAGTGGGGTCAAGTGAACCGTTATCGTAAAATACCGCCCCTGTTATTGTCATTTCAGAAGTATTCAAAGGCAAAAAACTTGCATAGCCAAAATTTCCGTCACCGAGTCTCAGAATCTTTCCGCAAACATTAAACGCATTTCCACCCCAATCGGTTTGAATTCTTCTAATCGTGTAGAAGACATTAGGTTGTAAGGTGACTGTTGCATTTAAAGACACATAACTCATCGCTGTTTGTGAAAAAACATGACTCCCAGAATAAATTACAGTATTGTTGGCTTCATTCACAATCTCAATCGTATAAGGTCTGGCGGCATCCGTATGATTGCTTTGATAACCAACCCTGCAAATTGTTTTTTCCGAAGAAATCATAAATGTATAACCGTGTACCTCAGTATCAATTGAGATTTGTTCCAAAGACAATGGATTACCCGCAATCTGACTGTATATTTGCTGAAACTCCGTGCTTTCGGAATTACAAACAGTTTGTCTTGCAGTTGTTACATCATCCTGATCCGAACAACTCACGAGTACTAAAAATAAACCTAAAAAAACAGATACTTTTTTCATGATATTTCTTTACCACAAGACTCAATTTGTAAGATAAGGTTGCGTTAAAAATAAATTTATAATACATTTTACATTTTTTGTTACTTTTATCATCCTAACATAATCAACATGACTTTCCTGAAAAAATTCCTGAAATGGTTTTTAATCATTTTTACCGGCATCATTATCCTGATGTACATTTTCGATGTGGATTATTTACTGCGTGCCGTTCGAACGATATACTTCAGAGGCTACACTACCGCCTTTTTAGACGATTATACCCACTTCCCCAACCGAGAAATCAAAAAAGGAATCGGGCAACCTTGGGCCATTGCGAAAGATTACAATTCTGTTCCGGCTACTGAGGCCCTAGACAAAGAGCACAAAGAATTGGGCACCGTGGCCTATCTCATCATCAAAAACGACAGCATCTGGCACGAAAGTTATTTTGATGGCTACGATAAAAATTCCAAATCGAATTCGTTTTCGATGGCAAAAAGTGTAGTGTCGGCCGCTTTAGGAAAAGCCATCATGGAAGGTAAAATCAAAAGTTTAGACCAAAAAGTCACCGATTTTTTCCCGGAACTGAAAGGTCAATTTGCCAAAGAAGTAACAGTAGGTGATTTGTCGTCCATGGCTTCCGGATTGAGTTGGGACGAGAAATACTACAGCCCATTTTCCATCGTAACCCGCGCCTATTTTGACAACGATTTGAAGAAAGTAATTTTAGGCTTGGACGTAAAGGAAAAACCGGGACAATCCTTTAAATATTTAAGCGGATCGACCCAATTGTTGGCCATGTGTATTGAAAAAGCCACCGGGGAATATTTATCCGATTATGTTTCCAGAAACTTCTGGCAGCCGATGGGTGCAGAAAACGACGCGCTTTGGCAGTTAGACCACGAGCCGGACGGTATTGAAAAAGCGTATTGTTGTATCGCCAGCAATGCCCGAGATTTTGCCCGTTTCGGAAAACTGTACAACCAAGGCGGAAAATGGAACGGCAAACAACTTTTGGACAGCACTTTTGTAGCCAAATCAATCACACCAAGATTTCCGGAAAGCCCGCAATACGGTTACGGATTCTGGCTGCATAAAATCAATGGCAAAGAGTTGTTTTACATGCGCGGTCATTTGGGACAATTTGTAATTGTGGTTCCGAAAGACAACATAATCATTGTACGCTTAGGGCATATTAAAGGGCTTCAAACCGAAGAAGATCCGCACAGCAACGATTTGTATGTGTATTTTAACGAAGCCTACAAAATGTTGGAAAAGCGAAAATAAATTATTTTATTTGTAGTACTATTCATATATAATCCAAACCAAATTTTTACACACCATCCCGCATGATCGAGAAAATTAAATTAGACAACATCCTGTTTCTGGACATTGAAACCGTACCGGAAATTGAAGATTTCAACACATTGGATCCTGTAAAACAGGAACTTTTCGCCACCAAAACACAATACCAGCGCAAAGAGGATTTTACTCCGGAAGAATTTTACGAACGTGCCGGCATTTGGGCCGAATTCGGGAAAATCATCTGTATTTCCGTGGGCTATTTTACGTTGAAAAGCGACATCCGTCATTTTCGGGTGACCTCGTTTTTTGGGGACGAAGTCAAAATCCTGAAAGACTTTTCAAATTTGCTGAACAATCATTTTGCGCAACCGCAACATTTGTTGTGTGGCCACAATGCCAAGGAATTCGATTTTCCTTTTATCGCCAGAAGAATGCTGATTCACGGGCTTCAAATTCCGCAAAAATTGAACCTGTTCGGCAAAAAACCTTGGGAAGTGCCGCATCTGGACACCATGGAATTGTGGAAATTCGGCGATTACAAAACGTTCACTTCTTTAAAATTACTCACCAACGTTTTGGGAATTCCTTCTCCAAAAGACGACATTGACGGCAGCGAAGTCGGCAAGGTTTTCTACATCGACCAAGACATCGACCGCATCATTACCTATTGCGAAAAAGACGTGATTGCCGTAGCACAGATATTTTTAAAAATGCGCCGGGAAGACTTACTGATAGAGGAAGAAATCATTCATGTTTAGAAGCTTTTTCCCGCTATCCGCTAACCCGAGCGAAGCGAACTGACGAAGTAATCTTTTTTGCTGTCACGCCCGGTGGAATTCAGCTAGTGCAAAAAAGGATGCCGCTGCACCCGAGCGGAGCGAACTGACGAAGTAATCGGGGCTAGGCCTACGGAAAAGAGAAAGAAATTTCGGTGATCTTTACGGCACGTGATCTAACCTCGAACATACGAAGTAAAAAACCTTTGCGAACGTTGCGGTTAAATAGTACATTTACCAAAAAACAGATTTTATGGTATTAAGCAGATTCTGGCTCGCGATTTTTATCTCTTCCATTGCCTTTGTTGTTATCGGTTTATTTTCCGGTAGCAGTTATTCCATCGATTACGTATTGAACGGCAAAAAGGACGAACCGATTTTAATCAACGAAAAGTACCTAAACGAAGTACCTCTTTTCATTAAAGACAGTATCGAAAAATCCCCGGAAAAAACCATTGTCATCAACAAAGTCGAAACGAATCCGGATACGACATACGTGTACAAAAACCAAACGGTGAAAATTTACAGCGGAGTTCAGAAATCAGACGGTTTATTACCGACCTGTAAAAGCACAGTACTCGATCTGATTATTCCGTTGATTGCCTATTTGGCCTTTTTCTGCGGATTAATGGAGCTTTTAATCATCTCCGGTGCTTCCGGAAAATTAGCGAAAATTTTAAGTCCGGTTTTTGTAAAAGTGTTTCCCAGTGTTCCAAAAAACCATCCGTCGATTTCTTATATGACCTTGAATTTTGCCGCTAACTTTTTAGGTTTGGATTCTGCGGCCACGCCATTCGGCTTAAAAGCCATGGAAAGCTTACAGGAAATAAATCCCGAAAAAGACAAAGCCAGTGATGCGCAAATTATGTTCATGTGTTTGCATGCCTCGGGACTCACCTTAATTGCTACCTCTATCATAGGCTATCGGGCTGCTGCGGGTGCTACCAACCCGGCCGATGTAATGTTGCCTTGTATCATCACTTCTTTCATCGGAACAATTGCTGCTTTTCTGATTGTTGGCGTGAAACAAAAAATAAATTTCAAAAGCGCTTCTCTGGTGGCGACTTTGATGGCATTAATTGCCGGAATCATTGGCTTGTTGATGTACGTAAACCATTTGGATCTAATCGGTAAAAACTATTTCACCTCCAATCTTTCTGCGTTGATATTGGTGGGCATCATTGCTTTTACGTTGCTTTTTTCCTTCCGTAAGGAAAAGAAATTTACCGAGGCAGGCACTACCGTTTTTGAAGCCTTTGTAACGGGGGCCAATAACGGCATTAAAACCGGGGTTACTATTTTTCCTTATGTTTTGGGAATGTTAGTAGCCATCTCGTTATTCAGGAACAGCGGCTTGTTCGAAATCATCAGTAATTGGATTGCCTTTCTTTTCTCCAATATGGGCGTAAGCAAAGAAATTACCGACGCATTACCGGTGGCATTGCTAAGACCTTTCAGCTCTGCGGGATCACGAGGATTTTTAATTGATTCGATGAATACCTTCGGCGCCGATTCCATGACCGGAAGATTGAGCAGTATTTTCCAATGCAGCGCCGAGAGTACGTTTTACGTGATTGCAGTGTACTTCGGTTCGGTGAACATAAAAAACACCCGTTATGCTTTGGGAACGATGCTTTTGGTGGATGTGATTTGTGTGATTACGGCTATTTTCGTGGCAAGCTGGTTTTTTTAAAAACTTCTTTTGAAATAAGTCATGAAAAAAATATGTCTGATTTTCACATTATTGACTCTGATAAGTTGTAAAAAAGAAAATACACTTCAGGATACTGTGACCGAAAGTCATCATTCGAAATTTAAGAGTCATACAACAACAAGAGTTTCAATAGATACTGCCTTCTTTTCATACGATTCAAAAAGAAGACAGAACGATTATGTGTTAGTTTATGTGTTGCAAAAACAGTACGATAAAGACAGCATTTGTAAAGCAACATTTCGATTGGATTTCGTTCAAAACCAAAAGCGAATGTATTCCCGTAATGTTGTAGTAAATGGTTTTTACCTCGGTGCTGCCTGGTATGCCAACTATGAATTGGATTCTGTGGCCTCTCCTCTGAAAAGCGTAAATGTTGGCGTTGAAGCCTGTGGTTATACACAAACGCATTTTCTCTTTTACATTGATGGAAAAAAATCAGATTTAGTGCACCAATGGGAATCTATGAGCGACAGCGGTTGGGGTTCTTGGAGTGAGATCATTTCCGGTACACCAAATGATTTTTATTTCCGAACAGAAGCTTTTTTACCAGCAGACGAAACTCCAGATGAAAATGAAGAATGGGGTATCAATACTTTTTCAGATTCTACTCATTTTCAATTAAAAAATGGGAAATGGATAAAAACCCAACTGACAGAAAAAGGAAAAACATACCGAAGCAAGAAACTTACTTTTAACGAGTATAACAAAATAGACGAATAATTTGATTTTTAAAAAGTTGACCGTTTACTAAAAAAATGGTATTCCTTAAAAACACAATATTCCTTATCTTTACGCTCCAAAAAATTACGAAACTATGGACTTTATATACCAAGACCCGTATCCGATTCTAAAAGACGATACGCACTACCGAAAAATCACTTCCGACTACGTAAAAGTTGAACAATTAGGTGACCGTGAAATTCTAACGGTTGATCCAAAAGGGTTGGAATTGTTAGCGGAAGAGGCGATGAGCGATGTATCGTTTATGCTGCGTTCATCGCATTTACAAAAATTAAGAAGTATCATTGACGATCCGGAAGCGACTGACAATGACCGTTTCGTAGCCTATAACTTATTGCAAAACGCTGTTGTGGCTGTTGACGGGCAATTGCCTTCCTGCCAGGATACCGGAACCGCTATCGTCATGGGAAAAAAAGGAGAAAACGTCTATACGGGTGCTGATGACGGTGAATGGTTGTCGAAAGGAATTTTCAATACCTACCAAAAAAGAAATTTACGTTATTCCCAGATTGTACCGATTTCGATGTTCGAAGAGAAGAACTCGGGTTCCAACCTTCCGGCACAAATCGATATTTATGCAAAAAAAGGAGCTTCCTATGAGTTCTTGTTTTTAGCGAAAGGCGGTGGATCTGCCAACAAAACGTTCTTGTACCAAAAAACAAAATCGTTGTTAAACGAAAAATCCTTAGACGAATTCGTTCGCGAACGTATCATGGATTTGGGCACCTCAGCTTGTCCTCCGTATCACTTAGCCATTGTAATTGGTGGCACTTCTGCGGAAGCGAATTTGGCAGCCGTTAAAAAAGCATCTGCCGGATATTACGACAATTTACCGACTTCCGGAAACATGGCGGGTCAGGCCTTCCGTGATTTGGAATGGGAAAAACGTGTACAACAAATTTGCCAGGAAAGCCATATCGGAGCGCAATTCGGTGGAAAATATTTAACGCATGACGTTCGTGTGATCCGTTTACCGCGTCACGCTGCTTCCTGTCCGGTGGGCATGGGGGTTTCGTGTTCAGCCGACAGAAACATAAAAGGAAAAATCACTAAAGACGGGATTTTCGTAGAGCAATTGGAAACCAATCCAAAACAGTTCTTACCGGAAACCGCTCCGCATTTGGAAGCACCGGTGGAAATCGACTTGAACCGTCCAATGGCGGAAGTTTTAGCGGAATTGACCAAATACCCGATTAAAACCCGATTAAAACTAAACGGAACCTTAATTGTGGCCCGTGACATCGCGCACGCTAAAATCAAAGAATTATTGGATGCCGGACAACCGATGCCGGAGTATTTCAAAAATCACCCAGTGTATTACGCCGGACCTGCAAAAACACCAGAAGGTATGCCTTCGGGAAGTTTCGGACCAACCACCGCAGGACGTATGGACGTGTACGTGGACGAATTCCAGAAACACGGTGGCAGCATGATCATGTTGGCCAAAGGAAACCGAAGCAAAGACGTAATGAACGCTTGTAAAACATACGGTGGTTTCTACTTAGGTTCCATCGGTGGGCCTGCTGCAATCTTAGCCAAAGAAAACATTCTTTCGGTAGAAGTGGTGGATTTTGAGGAATTGGGCATGGAAGCCGTTCGTAAAATTACCATCAAAGATTTCCCAGCTTTTATTATTACGGATGATAAAGGAAATGACTTTTTTGAAAACCTTTAATAAGTCTTCAGTCGCAGTCACAGTATACAGAAAACCCCGAAAATAATTTTCGGGGTTTATTTTATAACTTATTTTAGAATGAAAACCGAGACTGCAACTGTAAACTATTCCACATAAAGTACCAATCCTTTCAGGTAATGGCCTTCCGGATGGTAAATGTTGGTAGGATGATCCGGTCCTTGTGACAGCTTGTGCAGCACACGAATATTTCGTCCGGTTTCAATGGCCGCGGCGGCAATCGTATTGTAAAACAACACATCATCAATCACCTGAGAACACGAAAATGTAAATAAAATTCCTTTTGGCGCTAGTGATTTTAATCCGGCAATATTCAAACGCTTGTAAGCTTGGGTCGCGGTATGTTTACTTTTGATACTTTTGGCAAAGGCCGGCGGATCGAGAACAATCAAATCGTATTGCTGGTTGTGTTCTTTCAGAAAATCAAAAACATCGGAGGCAACGGCTTCGTGGTTACAATCGTCATAATTCAGTTCCATGTTCCGTTCGGCTAAAGCCACGGCTTTTTCGGAAATATCTACGGAAGTAACCAATTGGGCTCCGGCGCTCATCGCATAGACGGAAAAACCTCCGGTATAACAGAACGTATTTAAAACCCTTTTGCCATGCGCATAGTGAGCTAACAATTTTCGATTGTCGCGTTGATCTAAGAAGAATCCTGTTTTTTGACCTTCCACCCAGTTTACTGCAAACAGGATATTGTTTTCTTTGGCTACCGCTTCAGGTTTGTCCCCAAACAAAAAGAAATCTTTTCCGGTATGCGGCAAAGTACCCGAGCTTTTGCAGTAAATCGTGTCACAATGTTCGGTGAAATTATCTTTGATGGCTTTTGCAATGGCTTCAATCTGAAAATAGATTCCCGAGGAATGCGCCTGCAAGACCCAGTTTTTATCATAATAATCGATGATTAAACCCGGGATTCCATCACCTTCTCCATGAATCAGACGAAACGCGTTAGTTTCCTCTAACTTCAATAATTTCAAACGCAGTTCCCAGGCGGATTGCAATTTGGTTACCCAGAAATCCGCATCAAATTTTTCTTTTCCGAAAGTTAAAATCCGAACCACGATGCTTCCTTTGTCACTAAAATACCCCGTTCCTAAATGGTTATTTTGGGAATCCACCACATCGACCATTTCGCCGTCGTTAATTTCTTGCGTAACGCCATAAACCGCACCGCTGAACACCCATGGATGACGGCGCTGAATGGATTTTTCTTTCCCTGCTTTTAAAATTACTTTCGGATAACTCATGCTTTCTTATTTTGATGCAAAGGTAAAAACAAAAAGCATCTTTAGTAAGTTTTACCAAAGATGCTTTATTATTTATTACAAAAATATTAGTTGATGGTCATTTCCGGAATATCGCCTTCAATGATTAATTCTGCCTCTGTAGCCTTGATGACATCTTCAACGGAAACACCCGGAGCTCTCTCAAGAAGTTTGAAACCTTTTGGTGTAACTTCCAAAACAGCCAATTCTGTCACTACTTTTTTCACACAACCTACACCCGTTAATGGCAAGGTACATTTTTTAAGAATTTTAGATTCACCGGCTTTGTTTACGTGCATCATCGCCACGATAATATTTTCTGCGGATGCCACCAAGTCCATAGCACCTCCCATTCCTTTCACCATTTTCCCCGGAATTTTCCAGTTGGCAATATCTCCGTTTTCGGAAACTTCCATCGCTCCTAAAATCGTTAAGTCGACTTTTTGAGCGCGAATCATCCCGAAACTAAAAGCCGAATCAAAGAAACTCGCGCCCGGTAATGTGGTTATGGTTTGTTTTCCGGCGTTGATGATGTCTGCATCCTCTTCACCTTCAAACGGAAAGGGTCCCATACCCAATACGCCGTTTTCGGATTGAAATTCTACTGCGATATCTTCACGAACAAAATTGGCAACTAATGTTGGGATTCCAATTCCTAAATTTACATAGTAGCCGTCTTTTACTTCTTGTGCAATGCGTTTTGCTATCTGATTTTTATCTAATGCCATGATTAACTTCTTTGTCGTACGGTTCTTTGCTCAATTCGTTTCTCAAATTTTTCACCTTGGAAAATACGGTTGATCATAATTCCGGGAATGTGAATCTCATTTGGATCCAAGGTTCCTGCCGGCACTAATTCCTCAACCTCAGCGATAGTAATTTTTGCCGCTCCGGCCATAGGTGCGTTAAAGTTACGGGCGGTTCCTTTAAAAATAAGGTTTCCGGCTTCGTCGCCTTTCCAAGCTTTTACAATCGAAAAATCGGCTTGGTAAGCCAACTCCATGATGTGCATTTTTCCGTTGAATTCGCGTACCTCTTTTCCTTCCGCCACTTCGGTTCCATAACCGGCCGGTGTAAAGAATGCGGGAATACCGGCTTGTGCGGCACGACATTTTTCAGCCAACGTTCCCTGTGGTGTTAATTCCACTTCCAATTCACCGCTTAACATCTGGCGTTCGAATTCGGCATTTTCCCCTACATAAGAAGAAATCATTTTTTTAATTTGTCTTTTTTGAAGCAATAAGCCCAAGCCGAAATCGTCTACTCCGGCATTGTTGGAAATACAGGTTAAATTAGTGGTTTCCTTGCGAACCAATTCGGCAATACTGTTTTCCGGAATACCGGACAGACCGAAACCACCCAACATGATGGTCATTCCGTCCTGAATCCCTTCTAAGGCTTCTTGTACGTTATTAACTTTACGGGTAATCATTGTTATAGTTTGTGTTTGTTTAATTATATAAGTATAAAGACGTCCCAAAACAGGACGTCTTTGTTTTAAAAATCGAATTCTTCGGTAGTTGGTTCTTCCACTTTGGTTGAATCGGTCTCGACAGCTTTTCTAGGTGTCCAACAGTCTACTTTTATGGCGAAATTTTCTGGTTTTTCAAACGGTTTCTGAGAAACATTCAGCGTTTCATCTTCATAACATTTCTTCATGAAGATTCCCCAAATCGGTAGGGCCATTGTAGCACCTTGCCCCATATTGGTCTGCTCGAAATGCGCCGATCGGTCTTCGTTTCCTACCCAGACTCCGGCTGCTAAATTTGGCACCATTCCAATAAACCAACCGTCGGAATTGTTTTGTGAGGTTCCTGTTTTACCGGCAATCGGATTTCTCAAATTATATGGAACTCCTGTAACGCGCGCCGATTCCGGGGCACTCCCCCAACGCAAACGGGAACCGGTTCCGTATTCGGTTACTCCTTCCATCAATTTGATCATGGTATAAGCGACATCTTTACTCATTACATCGCGGGATTCCGGTATAGGTTCGTACAAAACCACGCCGTTTTTATCTACAATTTTCTGAATTACCTGAGGCTTCATATATACCCCTTGATTGGCGAACGTACTGAAAGCCGCCACCATCTGTTCCACCGTAATGTCTACTGCCCCTAAGGCAATGGATGGCTGTACCGGAATTTCGGAAGTAACCCCTAATTTCTTAGTCATGTCTACTACGGCTTCAGGGCCTACTTTGTCGATCAGTTTGGCAGAAACGGTATTGATGGAATTTGCCAGGGCTGATTTTAAATTCACCAAACCACGATAATTTCCGGTGGAATTCTTAGGGTTCCAATCGGCATCGATTCCATAACGTCCTTTTGGCATCGTAAACGGTGAATCGTAAACGGAATCACAAGGCGACATTTTTAACTGCTCAATAGCTGTCGCATATAAAAACGGCTTAAACGTTGAACCTACTTGTCGCGCTCCTTGCCCTACGTGGTCGTATTGGAAATGCTTATAATTGATACCTCCTACCCAAGCTTTTACATAACCGGTTTGCGGCTCCATGGCCATCATTCCGGTTTGAAGGAAGTGCTTGTAATATAAAATGGAATCGCGCGGACTCATCAAGGTATCTTTTTCGCCTTTCCAGGTAAAAACCTTCATCTTGGTTGGAATCTCAAAAGATTTTACAATTTTATTTTCATCAAAACCTTTATCCGTCATAATACGCCAACGTTCGGAATTTTTCATGGCACGGCTCATGATAAGCTTGGTTTCCTCAGGAGTAATACCGATAAAAGGAGCGTTTGGATTGTCTTTCTGACGCTTGCTGAATTCCTGTTGCAGATTGGCCAAATGCTCTGCTGTCGCTTCTTCGGCATACTGCTGCATTCGGGAATCGATCGTCGTATAAATTTTTAAGCCGTCGCGGTAAATATCGTATTCGCCTTCCCCGTCTTTTCGCGGATTGTCTTTTACCCATTTTTTCATGAAATCACGCAGATATTCTCTGAAATAGGTTGCGGTTCCTTCAATATGACTTTCCGGCGTGAACTTTAAAACGATCGGTTGTTTCTGAAAATATTCTTTCTTCTCTTTGGTTAAAAAACCGTTTTTCTCCATCTGATGCAACACCACATTACGTCTTTGGGTTACTTTTTCCAAACGCCTACGCGGATTAAATAACGATGGGTTTTTCAACATGCCCACAAACATCGCGGCTTCATCCACGGTTAAATCTTTCGGCTCTTTGTTCAGGTAAATTTTGGCTGCGGAACGAATTCCTACCGCATTGTTTACATAATCCACCGTATTAAGGTAGTGCGCTATAATTTCCTGTTTGGTATACTGACGCTCCAATTTGGTAGCAATAATCCATTCTTTAGCCTTCTGGATGATACGCAACGGCAAAAACTTCGATCCTTCTCCGTGGAAAAGATTCTTCGCTAACTGCTGGGTTAAGGTACTGGCACCTCCACTGCTTGCTAGGCTCAAGACGGCACGTAAAGTTCCCTTACTGTCAATTCCTGAGTGTTCGTAAAAACGTTCGTCTTCGGTGGCTACCAAAGCTTTCACCAAATGATCCGGCAATTCCGCATATTTAACCGGTGTTCTGTTTTCCAGATAGAATTTCCCGATAGTAACCCCATCCGAAGAAATAATTTCCGTAGCCACATTAGAGTTCGGGTTTTCCAACTCGTCGAATGAGGGCATCGCTCCGAAAAGTCCCCAGGAAGCGAAAAGGAAAAATAAAATCACCCCGCCAAAGCAGTAGAAAAAAAGTTTCCAGAACTTCTTAACATAAGGTGAAAAGTCTTCTTTTTTATTGTTGATCTGAGCCATTGTTATTTTGTATTTTCAATTCTAAAACCTATTTCTGAAATTCCGGGCAACTGCTCTAATCCCGGCACTTTTCCGGTTTCACGCACGGCTTGTTCAATACTTACAACATACTTGCCTTTTTTAGGAAAGTTCTCCTTTTCCTTATACCACAATTTACTTTCCTTAACATCGGAAAAACCTTCTCCCATTAAAGTACCATCCGGATTTGCCATCTGGTATTCCAACGTATCAACTTTCGTTACGCCGTCGGGTTGCAGCATCGAAACAATCAGAAACAAATTGTTGAACGGATAGTCACTATTGTTCCGAACATTGATAAACATGTTGTATTTCGCTACCGTATCCTGTTGTTCGAAGGTAAAAGCCACCTTCTGTTTGGTGTGCCAGCTACCGTCGATTTCATGGTATTCATCGAAAACTCGTTGCTTGTCGCAGGAAATAAAGGCCAGCGACATCAAAAATCCAACAAGCAGTACGTTATTCTTTTGACGCATTTTTATCGTTTGAAGGTTTGTTTCGGTTAGGTTTGTATCGTTTTTTATTCTTTTTCTGTTCCTCAGAAGCATTCGTATTGTTATCCTTAGGGGTTTGTTCCGGACGCTCTTGTTTTACCGGTCGTTCACCGCGTTCGGGTCTTTCTGATCTTTCTGGTCTTGGTTGACGTTCTCCTTGCGGTCTTTCCGGTCTTGGCTGGCGTTCCCCTTGAGGTCTATCCGATTTTTCCGCTGTGGCATTCGGGCGCTTTTTATTCGGGCGCTTTTTCTTTTTCGGCTGATCGAAACGGGTTAAACTGTCCTGCCCTACAGCATTCTGGAAGTTTTCCTCCACCGATTGCGTTTCTTCCACGGCATAATCCTCAATAGACGAAACACGTTTCTTTTCTTTGTTCTGCGCCACAATTTCTCTTACCTGCTCAACTTTTAACACATGCCAATGCGCAAAATTATCGGTGTAGGCAAACCACATCAGTCCTTTAAAAATATCTAACTTCTGACAAATGGCGTCGCCTTTTTCCGTGTACAATTTGGTATCCATTTCCGGAAAACCTTTCAAGGCATCCAAATAAGTATCCAATTCATAGTTTAAACAGCATTTCAGTTTACCGCATTGTCCGGCTAGTTTCTGCGGATTTAGGGATAACTGCTGATAACGCGCCGCGGAAGTATTCACACTTCGGAAATCGGTTAACCAGGTCGAACAGCACAATTCGCGTCCGCACGAACCGATTCCGCCCAAACGCGCTGCTTCCTGACGGAAACCTACCTGCTTCATCTCGATTCGGATGCTGAATTCTTTGGCGAAATCTTTAATCAACTGACGGAAATCCACACGATCATTCGCGGTATAATAGAACGTCGCTTTCGAAGCATCACCCTGAAATTCAATGTCGGAAATTTTCATCTCCAGTTTTAAAGCAATGGCGATTTCGCGGGCACGCACCTTCATCGGCTCTTCCCTGTCGCGGGATTCACTCCAGATATCGATGTCTTTTTGAGACGCTTTTCGGTATACTTTCGGCACTTCTCCATCCGGATTTACGCCTTTTTTCTTCATTTGAACCTTTACCAATTCACCCGTTAAGGTTACAATCCCCACGTCGTGACCCGGAGAAGCTTCGGTTGCAATAATGTCTCCGATGGATAAGGTTAGTTTTTCGGTGTTGCGGTAAAATTCTTTTCTTCCGTTTTTGAAACGCACTTCCACACAGTCGAAAGGTTCCTGTCCTCCCGGTAAACTCATGTTGGAAAGCCAATCGAAAACCGTTAATTTGTTGCAGCTGTCGGTGCCGCAAGTCCCGTTATTTTTACATCCGCGCGGTGTTCCGTCCTTGGAACCCGTGGAACAGTTGGTACATGCCATAGTTTTGAATATATAGTGGTCGTCCGCCGCAGCGAACTACTTTGTTCGTAATTAGGTTTTGTGTGTAAAGATAGTATTTTTTAGTTGCAAAGCCACACTCTGAAAAGTTGTAATCTTCTTAATTTTTACCAACAAAAAAACCTGCTCCATTATAAAAACGCAGCAGGTTTAGTATTAGTATTTTAGAACAAAATTAGTCTAAAACTTTGTATACTTTATCGGACAAACGAACACGAAACGGCACGGCAAACGTAATTTTATCACCTTTAGCTGCTGTTGTATTTTCCTGCCCGTTAACACGCATCGCTTTCACGACTATTTCCTGGTTTCCGGTTGTTGGTCCCGAGATTAAGATTTTGTCACCGGCTTTCATTTCACCATGAGTTAGCGAAAACTGCCCAACGCCTGCTTTGGTAAAGTAATGCTCCGCTACGCCTAAAATCGTTTTTTTGGTTTTGATTTTCTGACGGATGTTTTTCGGTGCTTCTTCTGTAGCCTGAGCCAGAGAAATACCTTCTAAAACCCCTGATTTTTTAAAGGTCAGCGATTCGGATTTTCCTTTACGGAAGATTTTATTCCCTACCTGAAGCCCTTTGCGCTTCTTGATTTGCTCCACTAATGTCAAATGTGTAGTTTCCAAACAATCGGTCGAACAACAGTTTTCCATTTTTTCCGCACATTCGTCACATTGAATGAACAACAAATGACAGGCATCATTGGAACAATTGGTGTGGTTGTCGCACGGTTTTCCGCATTGGTGGCATTGTGCAATGATATCGTTGGTGATGCGCTCGCCCAAACGGTGGTCGAATACGAAATTCTTCCCAATGAACTTGCTCTCAATCCCTTCTTCTTTGATTTGTTTGGCGTAATTAATGATACCGCCTTCCAACTGATACACGTTTTTAAAACCCTGATGTTTAAAATACGCAGAAGCTTTTTCACAACGAATGCCTCCGGTGCAGTACATCACTAGGTTTTTATCTTCTTTGAAATCTTTCAGTTGCTCGTTGATGATCGGTAAGGATTCACGGAAGGTTTCCACATCCGGCGTAATCGCTCCTCTGAAATGGCCTACTTCACTCTCATAATGGTTTCGGAAATCAACAACGATGGTATTCGGATCGTCTAAAATATCATTAAAGGCTTGGGCATTCAAATGAACACCTTTATTGGTTACGTCGAAGGTTTCGTCATTCAACCCGTCGGCTACAATTTTATTACGGACTTTTACCGTTAACTTTAAAAAGGAGTGATCGTCGTGTTCTACCGCCACATTTAAACGAATCCCTTTCATAAAATCGTAAGCCTCCAAGGTATCGCGAAAAGCTTCGAAATTTTCTGCCGGAACAGACATTTGCGCATTAATACCTTCTTTAGCCACATAGGTACGGCCAAGAGCGTCTAGCTTATTCCAAGCTAAAAATAAATCGTTACGAAATTGTTGAGGGTCTTCAATGTGCGCATATTGGTAGAAAGACAAAGTAAGACGCTGCTGACCTGCTTGGTCGATAAGCTCTTTTCTTTCTTCTGCGCTTAAGGTGTTATACAGTTGCATGCTATAAACGTTTAAGTGAGAAATTACAAAATGTCGGGAACTCTAAATGGAAGAATTCGGATGCAAAAATAATCATTTTACGATAATTTCAAAATAGATTGACAATCAGACGCTTGAAAATAAGTTCAATTGTTAATAACATCTTATTTGTAACTTAAAAAAAAACAGTAATTTTAGCAAAATTTAAGTACCATGAGTTCAGAGAAAGAAGCCAAATTAAAAGCCTTACAATTAACATTAGACAAGTTAGACAAAACCTACGGAAAAGGTACCGTAATGAAATTAGGAGATGCTGCTGTGGAAGAAGTGGATGCTATTCCATCAGGTTCTCTTGGGGTAGATTTAGCCCTTGGGGTTAACGGATATCCGCGCGGAAGAATCATCGAAATCTACGGACCGGAATCGTCAGGTAAAACAACTTTAACCTTACACGCCATTGCTGAAGCTCAAAAAGCGGGAGGCCTAGCAGCCTTTATCGATGCAGAACACGCTTTCGATCGTTTTTATGCCCAAAAACTAGGAGTGGATATCGACAATCTTATCATATCCCAGCCGGATAACGGAGAACAAGCTTTAGAAATCGCGGAAAACCTAATCCGTTCAGGCGCGATTGATTTAGTTGTCATTGACTCCGTAGCGGCTCTAACACCAAAAAGTGAAATCGAAGGTGAAATGGGCGATTCCAAAATGGGATTGCACGCGCGTTTGATGTCGCAGGCACTTAGAAAATTAACCGCTACCATTAACAAGACGAATTGTACCGTTTTCTTCATCAACCAGTTGCGTGAAAAAATTGGCGTAATGTTCGGAAATCCAGAAACCACAACGGGTGGTAATGCGTTGAAATTTTACGCATCGGTTCGTATTGACATCCGTAAATCTACACAGATTAAAGATGGTGAAACCGTATTAGGTAACCGTACCAAAGTGAAAATCGTCAAAAACAAAGTAGCACCTCCGTTCCGTACCGCAGAATTTGACATTATGTACGGGGAAGGGATTTCCAAAACCGGAGAAGTACTGGATTTGGCTGTAGAGTTTGAGATCATTAAAAAGAGTGGTTCGTGGTTCAGCTACGGCGATACCAAATTAGGACAAGGACGTGATGCCGTAAAAGCATTAATTAAAGACAACCCCGAATTGATGGACGAATTGGAACAAAAAATCAAAGAATATATTAAAGAACAAAATGCATAATAAAAAAATCCCGAAAATTTTCGGGATTTTTTTATTATGCGACGCAACCCTTTTATAAATATCTCATCTTCTTTATAAAGAACATGTTGAATATGAAGAATCTTTTACTTTTTTTACTGTTTACACTATTGCTGTCTTGTCAGCCGGAAGAAACAGAAACTGTAACCTATGAATTACTTCCCGTTACCGAAGTAACCATGCCCGCAAGCTTTAAGGTGAACCGTACAGCAAATATTCAGGTGAAGTTTACAAGACCTACAGGCTGTCATGCTTTTAATAAATTCTATTCGGAAAAAGAAGCGACGAGCAACAAAGTAGCAGTTGAATCGGTGATCTTTGAAAACGCAGGAAAAGAATGCCCTGCAATTAACGGAAATGCAACAGTAACAAATAATTACAAGTTTACTCCAGACGCAATCGGTCCTTACACCTTACAGTTTTGGAACGGTAAAGATGCTAACGGAGAAGATGTTTTTTTAACTTACGAAATTGATGTAACCGACCAATAGTGCGGTAAAGTTTTGGGATTAGAACAAATTGTCATAGAATGTCAGAAGAACAGTCCGGTTGCTCAGGAACAACTGTACAGGCTTCTTGCGTCCAAAATTTTTGGAGTTTGTTTAAAATATTCCCGTAGTCGCGATGAAGCGGAAGACAATTTACAGGATGGTTTTATCCTGATTTTTGAAAAGATACACAAATTCGAATTTAAAGGCTCATTTGAAGGTTGGGCAAAAAGAGTAGTAATAAACTACATTCTTCAAAAATACCGTACCGAAGGTGTTTTTGAAATATTACACGAGAATGTTCCAGATGTTCCTGTTGTTGATGTCGAAGAAGATTCTCTATCCATGGATTATTTAGTTTCACTAATCCAGCAACTACCGGATCGGTACCGGTTGGTTTTTAATCTTTATGTGATTGACGATTATTCCCATAAGGAAATTGCTGAAATGTTAAACATTAATATTGGTACATCAAAATCAAATTTAGCAAGAGCGCGAATGATTTTAAAAGAGAAAATCGAGTCACAACAAGCAAGTAATAAAATTAAGTCTGCAAAATGAGTGAGAGAAATAACATAGACAGACTCTTTCAGGAAAAATTTAAAGATTTCGAAGTTGCTCCACCAGAGAAGGTTTGGGGTAACATCCAATCTAAAATGTCCAAAAAGGACAAGAAGTTTAACATACTTCCTTTGTTCCTTATCCTAAGTGGTTTTGCCGCTGTGGTGGTCATTGGATTATCCGTAACGAACACGTTCCGATTTAATCCGTTTAATTCCGGTTCAGAGACTGTCACTAATAAAGAAGAGGCATTAGACTTAGAGACAACAAATCCAAACCCTGCTGTCGTTTCAACTTCTGATGCAAATCAGGATGCGAATTTGTCTCCTGCAGAAACACAAACTTCTTCAAAAAACAGTGCTGCAACTTACAACAATAAAAAGGTGACATCTTCTGTTGTAAATACTGGCAACGACAACCAAAAGAACAATTCGGTTGCTTCTAAAAATTCAGGAATCAACAATAACGAAAGTGAAAGAAACACCGGTGCAAAACAGCCGATCGCGGTTCAAGCCGGTTCAGTCCAAAATTCTGAAATTGTTAAAAACGCCGAAAACAAAGGCACAGACAAAAACAAAACCGATATTGACAAACGCAATGCCGATATTGTAACCGAAACAGAATCCGATTGGCTGTATGAAAACAATTCACAGTCTAAGATTGCTTACGAAACCAGAAATAACCATCCGCGAAATGCAACAGGGAAAGAAACGAATACAGGACGCAAAGCCGATTCCAAAAACACTGTAAGCAACGGAATGGAAAGAAATACAAACGAACAAAACCGAAATGATGCAGTAACCTTTATATCTACAACATCAGAAGATGTCGTAGCAAAAGATTCGATTGCCTTAACAACCGGTGAAATTGTGGAAGTTGTAACACCGGAAGAAACGGAAGAAAAACCAAGAGAAGAGAAGAAAAAAGAGCATAAAATTATCGTTTCTACTTTGTTCTCTCCGGTTTACATGAATTTAAATGGTTATGGATCAGCTTTGGATGCAAAATTCAATGACAATTCAAAATCGTACCGTACAAGTGTGAGCTATGGTGTGGGTATCATGTACCCGATAAACAACAAATGGTCGGTACGTACTGGACTGAACATTTTAAATTTTGAATACAACACCAATGATATTGTTTTTTATGAATCCCAAAACGGTGCCGGATTACAATATGTAAACGAAAACGGATTTGGATCTGGGGTGACTGTATCCAATACCAATCCAAAAGGAATTCCTCAGAATGGAGGACAAGTGGTTACCACTTTACATTCGGGTGAACTCAACCAAAAAATTGGATATGTAGAACTTCCAGTAGAGGTTTCTTATAAAATCCTAAACAAGCGTTTCACTGTAGATGTAATCGGAGGCTTCAGCTCAATGTTCTTAAACGACAATCGTGTTTCCTTAGTATCATCAACAACAAACACTACTATTGGCGAGGCAAATAACCTGAACAAGGTACACTTCAGCAGTAACGTAGGTGTTGGTTTCCGATATGGGTTCCTGAAATCTTTTCAGGCCAATTTCGAACCAATGTTTAAATATCAGTTCAATACATTCAGTAACGAATCCGGAGATTTCAAACCTTACTTTTTTGGTTTATACACCGGACTTAGTTACCGTTTTTAAAATAAATAATAAAAGTTAGTTAAGTTAAGTTTTAGTTAGGTTGTTTTAATCTGTGGTGGGTTAAAACGTAAAAAGGCACTCTTTTGGGTTAGAGTGTCTTTTTTATTTTTACTATTTGCTGTTTTCGAATTGTTGTAATTGCGTCAATATGATTTCCCGTATCTGATGCTTAATTTCACCTTTATGTTCCATACCTTTTCCTGACGTTTCCACTGGTTTATGGATTTTGATGCGCATCTTACCCGGACTTCCGCTAAAAAAAGTAAACGAAAACCTTTCTTTCACATCGCCAAAAGTCATGGGCAAGATTGGGAGCTGATGCTCGATGGCGATACGAAAGGCTCCATCTTTAAATTCATCAAGTAAAATACTCTCATCCGGTACACCGCCTTCCGGAAAAATGCAAATGCTCAATCCCTGATTGATTCGCTTTTGTGCTCTTTCAAACACTTCAAAACGGCTTTTGGAACTATTACGGTCCACCATAATACAGGTTCTTTTGTAGAAAAACCCAAAAATGGGAAGTTTGACCAATTCTTTTTTACCTACAAACACAAACGGATTATCTTTTACCAGGAGTAACATCAACATCACGTCCATCATCGAGGTGTGGTTGGCTACCAGCATATAACTTTTATGCTTCTCAAGTTCATAGTCTTTTTCCACCTCGTAACGAAAGCCCATCCCATAAAGAATAATTCTGGCCCAGAAGCGCGCCAGAACAAAAAAAAACGGATACGTTCGTTCCGACACTATGGAAAGAAACAATATCGGAAACATAATAATAATCGGAACCGTTACCAATACATAGAACCAAATACGCCAAAGCGTCCAAAAAATGATTTTCATAACTTTCATAGCCTCAAAAATAGCAAATCGGATGCAAGATTTTACCAAAACGATTACCTTTGCCAAAATTATTTTACCATGGCAAAAATCTTAACCGGTGTTCAAAGTACGGGAACACCACACTTAGGAAATCTTTTGGGAGCGATTATACCGGCTATTGAAATGGCCGCCAATCCCCAAAACGAATCGTTTCTTTTTATTGCCGATTTGCATTCGGTAACCCAGATTAAGGATGGGAAAACGTTGCGTGAAAACACCTATAGTGTCGCTGCAGCTTGGCTTGCATGTGGTTTAGATGTAAACAAAGTTACTTTTTACCGTCAGAGTGATGTACCACAAACAGCCGAATTGTCATGGTATTTGAGCTGCTTCTTCCCATTCCAACGCTTAACACTGGCACACTCTTTTAAAGATAAAGCCGACCGTTTGGACGATGTGAATGCCGGGTTATTTACCTATCCAATGCTAATGGCAGCTGACATTTTATTGTACGATGCCAATTTCGTTCCCGTAGGAAAAGACCAATTGCAGCATTTGGAAATAACGCGCGATGTAGCTTCGCGTTTCAACCACCAAATGGGAGAAACTTTTGTGTTACCAGAAGCTAAAATTGAAGAGAACATCATGATTATTCCCGGAACGGATGGCGAAAAAATGAGTAAGTCCAGAAATAATTTCATCAATATCTTTTTGGACGACAAAGCATTACGCAAACAAGTTATGGCCATTGTAACCGACAGCACGCCACTGGAAGCTCCAAAAAATCCGGACACTTGCAATGCTTTTGCTTTGTACAAATTACTGGCTTCCCCGGAGCAAACCGAGATCATGAGAGCTAACTATTTAGGAGGAAACTACGGCTATGGTCATGCCAAACAAGCCTTGTTTGAAGTAATTCTTGAAAAATTCAAAACAGAGAGAGAAAAATACAATTATTACATCAACAATTTAGAGGAGCTCGATCACTTATTGAAAATGGGTGCTGAAAAGGCACATAAAGTAGCGGATGGCGTTTTGGCCAAAGTACGCGAAAAATTAGGGTACTAAATCTGCAATCACATATCTTGCCACGAATACAAGACTCGCAACCAAATATCGAGTTGCGCTTGTATTCGTGGCTTTTTTAAATCGCTTCAAACAATTTACCAGGCAACGGTCGAACCACACCTTTCAATTCCATACTCAGCAGAATGGTTGCTAATTTATAAATCGGAAGTTGGCATTCCAATGCAATACTATCAAGTACTTCCTTTCCGGATTGCTGCAGAAAATCGTAAACCAATTGTTCTTCAGCTTCCAAAGTCACAAAAAGTTGTTTTTGTACCATCTTGTTGGGAACCGTCGCGTTCAATTCCCAACTCAGCATGTAAATCAGATCGGCGGCGGATGTTAACAAATGTGCCCGTTGTGTCTTAATGAGCATATTGCATCCCTGGCTGTATTTATCACTGGTTCTTCCTGGCACAGCAAAGACATCGCGATTGTAGTCATTGGCAATGCTCGCAGTGATAAGGGAGCCTCCTTTTTCCGCACTTTCAATCACCACTGTTGCCTCAGACATCCCGGCAACGATACGGTTTCGCTTTACAAAATTTTCTCGCTCCGGATTAGAGTTGCTCCAGAACTCGGTTAAAAAACCACCGTTTTGTTCCATCTTGGCCACATATTTTTTATGCGCCTTAGGATAGATCTGATTCAGGCCATGTGCCAGAACACCTATGGTTTGAAGTTTATGATCTAAAGCCGCTTGGTGTGCCACAATATCCACACCGTAAGCAAAACCACTAACAATTACGGGATTTAAAGGTGCCAATTCTTCAATCAGCTTTCGGGTAAAATCTACACCGTAACTGGTAATTTTCCTTGTACCTACAATGGAAATAATTTTTTGATTTCCCAGACAGATTCGACCTGATTGAAATAAAACGGTTGGACTGTCTACACAGTGTTTTAAACGATCCGGATAGTCATTATCCAGATAAAAAACATAATTTATATTTTCCCTCTCCATATAATCAAGCTCCGATTGCGCTAAAGCAAAAACTTTTTTATCCTGAAGGTTTCGGAACAATACTTCACCAACGCCATCGAGTGTCAGCAGTTGTTTTTTGGTTCTGGAAAATACTTTTTCGGCAGAACCACAGTGGTTAATGAGTTTCTTGGCAACAATGTCACCAACCCCTTCTACCTTGAGCAGGGCTAAGGTGTAAAATAAATCGGATGTGGTCATGGCGTATAATAAAATTCAAAGTAAAGCAATTATAAATTAATTTGAAATAAAAAGACTACAAAAAATAAAATAGCATCCCCTCTAGCCCTGATTATAGTGGAAACTAATTTTTCATTAGTTGCAACGGAAAGCGGGAAAATGGATTCCCAAAAAACCTAACCCATTCGCTCCCAAAATCTTAGTCCAAAAAATAAAATTGTTAATAAAATTTGTTGATAATTTTTGGTTGCGCACCTTGAATAATTAAATTTGTATCTATGAAGATTGAAAAATACATTTCTGCTTTACTCTATCGCTATCAGTGCGTTACTGTGCCCGGTTTTGGTGCGTTTCTGACGGAAATCCGTTCGGCACAGCTGGATGCAAACAGTACTACCTTTTTTCCGCCTAAAAAAGTGGTTTCGTTTAACCCGCATCTGAAAAACAATGACGGTTTACTCGCGAATCATGTTGCTTTACAGGAAAAAATCTCCTACGATGAAGCGGTTACGGCCATTCAGCAGGAGGTCCTGTTGTGGATTGAAAGTTTGCAACGCAGAGAAACTGTAGCGTTAAAAGACATCGGAACCATGACGGTAAATTCGGAATGGAACTGGGTTTTTGAGCCGGTAACTTCTGTAAATTATTTGGCGGATGCTTTTGGTTTAAGCGCCGTGGCTTTCCCGTCCGTTAAACGCGAGGTCTTAAAAGCACAGATTGCAGAACTGGAAGAAAAAGCACCCATCGTTTTTACTCCGGAAAGAAAGAAAAATTATTCCTATCTTAAATACGCAGCAGTTTTTGCGGTGATGTTAGGGTGTGGCGGTGCAGCTTACAACTACCAATACAACCAACAATTGACTAATGACACCCTGATGGCAGAAAAAGCCGTACAGGAAAAAGTACAGCACAAAATCCAGGAAGCTACTTTTTTTATTGAAAATCCACTTCCGGCAGTTACTTTGAATTTAAAAGAAAACAGCAGAAAACCGTACCATGTGGTAGCCGGTTCTTTTCAGAATGAGGCGAATGCCAACAAAATATTCCAAGAACTGAAAGCCTTGGGCTATGAACCTATCCGTTTGGAAAAGAATCAGTTTGGTCTGTATCCGGTTTTATACGGTAGTTTTTCGAGTTATACCGAAGCGCAAAACCAAATGAAAGAAATTCAGAAAGCACACAACAAAGAAGCATGGGTACTGATCAAAGAATTATAAAATTACGAAATCCTCAATTTTTGAGGATTTTTTTATTTCTTTATTGCTAACTTTGCAAAAAACAATCACAATGCAAGAGAAATCCCCATCTGATTCCCTTACCACACTGACTGACTTAGTGTTGCCGGGAGAAACCAATCCTTTGAACAATCTATTTGGTGGCGAGCTGTTAGCGCGAATTGACCGTGCAGCCAGCATTACCGCAAGGAGGCATTCCCGAAGAATTTGTGTAACGGCTTCCGTAAATCATGTGGCGTTTAACCGTGCCATTCCCCTTGGAGCTGTGGTAACGATTGAATCGAAAGTGTCACGCACCTTCACCAGTTCGATGGAAATTGTAATTGATGTTTGGACGGAAGATAGGGAATCGGGCATAAAAAACAGTGCCGGGACCGCGATTTACACCTTTGTGGCCGTAGACGACACCGGAAACCCAGTTCCAGTTCCCCCGGTAATCCCACAAACCGACGAAGAAAAAAATCGTTTTGATGCCGCTTTAAGAAGAAAACAATTGAGTTTGATATTGGCTGGAAAAATGAAACCTTCTGACGCAACAGAATTGAAAGCGTTATTTGCCGGAGAATAATTTAGAAAAAACAAAAATTAAAAAAAGCCGTTCGGAATTTGAACGGCTTTTTTTATTACATATTATTAATCCAACTCTGTGGGTTGAGAATCGTCGTGTTTTGATAAATTAAAAGTTTCATCGTGGCTTTCCCCTCTGAACTCACATGGATTTTTCCGATTACTTGTTTTGCGGCAACTTTATCACCAATGGACACGGAAACATTACTTAAATTTTGATATACTGTAATATAATCTCCATGCTGAATCATAACCACTTTGGTGTTGCTGCTTTTCTGCATTATCTGAACACTCATAACGGTTCCTGTGAAAATTGCCCTTGCGCTGGAGCCCGCTTCGGTAGCGATTTCCACCCCGGAATTCGTAATGGTCAAATCGGGATAAGCCGGGTGCGCGTGAGTACCGAATGCCGAATACACATATCCTTTCTCCACTGGCCATGGCAAACGTCCGCGATTCGCTTTGAAGTTATCTGCCAACAATTGGCCTTCTGTCGTTAATACGAATTTAGTGGAAGAACCTGAATCTGATTTCACAACCGATTTCCCGGACTCTTTCGCTTTTTTATTTGCTGCTGCAATTGCTTCCCGAATCATTCGCTGGATTTGCGCGTCAATTTTTCTTGTTTCAGCCTGCATCTTTTTAATTTCGGCTGTATATTTTCTCTTGTCCTTCTGTACAATTTTTGCTAAACGCTGCTGTTCAGCACGATCTTTTTCAAATTCTTTTTTCTCTTTTTCACTCTCCACCAAGACTTTTTCCTTGGCTTTCTTCTTGACTTCCAATTTGTTGGTAGCCACTTCCAATTGTCCGGTTTTTATTTTGATCTCATCACCCTGCATTTTTCGGAAACCGGCATATTGCTTCATGTATTGCATTCGCTTGTAAGCCTGTAGAAAATTTTCCGAAGAAAGCACAAACATGATACGGCTTTGCTCCGATCGGCTTTTATACGATTTAACAATCATTTTGGAATAATCATCTTTCAACTCTTTTAATTCGCGATTCAACTTATTGATTTCCAATTGTTTTAAATAAATATCATCCGAAAGCAATCGCTTCTGCTTCGAAGTTGTGTTGATCAATTTTTCACTCAACCGGATTTTAGCGCTCTGTTGTGCAATCTGCCCAAGGATGTTTTTTTCCTTCTTCTTTTCCATTTGCAACAAACGCTGCATTTCCTGCATTTCTTTCTGAAGCTGGGCTTTTCGTTCTTCTAATTGACGTTGCTTTTCATCACCGGGTTGTGCCCAGGTTGCTGCGGTTATACAAAAGAAAAATAGGGTAAAAAGGAGTCTGCGCATTGTTACAAATTTTGGCATTTAATCAATAAATATTTGTTCGTAGCCTTCCGGTACATCGTATGTAAACGACAAATCCTCGTTGAAGGTTACGTTGTTATAATTAATTTTTATGTTTACTTTTTCCTTTTGAAAGGCTTCAATAAAAATTTCGGAAGGATAAATTCCTTTAGGCGATTCTTTGTGGGACGGGTAACTGACTTCTACCGAACGCTCCTCATCTTTTTGGGCAACGACTTCTTTTTTTAGCAAAAAGTTGGCCCCTTCAAACATGAATATTTTCTCAGTACTTTCCGTTTCGGAACTTTTCAGAACATGCAGTCCGCTTTGAATACTTTCCACATATTTTCCTTTGGTCAAATCATCAAGGGCTTGTCCCAAAAGTAGGTTTTGTACTTTATCAAAATCCAGATCAGTACCTAACCAATCGCTCAGTAATTTATAATTACCCTGAAAATATTTTCCGTTTATTTTTTCGTAGTAGCTCACTTCCTCCGGCGTGATTAAGGCCTTGGCCATGGTAATCCCAAAGAAACGGACAATTATAAGAATCTTTTCGTCTTTTTTAATACGTACTTCTGCCGTTACATTTTGCGATTGTTTCTCGTCTTCATAACGTGCACTGGCCTTAAAATTGGCAGTTTTAAAATCCTTTTTGTTGGCGTAATGCCCCATGATTACAGCCGATGACGATGCTTCATTCGCAACCGGTGTACCCGAAACAACAGCCTGCTTAGATTTACAGGAAATCAGTAAAAAAAGTCCGAAGACGATCAGTATTTTTTGCATTATTTTTTTGATTTAAGCAGCTGCTCCGCTTTTGTGAAATAAAGGTCTTTGTTTTTTTTATCACCTAACCCATTGTAGGCCTCTCCCAACTGCACATTGAAATTAATTTCCAACTCCAGATCATCCACTACAAAATCTATACCTGATTTTAAAAACGTAACCGCATCCCCGAAATTTTTTTGTTGGTTGTTGGCCAGTCCGGCAAAATAGTACAACCGCGCTTGTGTCGGAAACAATTCTATATATTCCAATGCCTTTTTGCCTACAAGATCGAACTGTCCTTTATCAGTATAGGCCTGCAACAAAATTTCCACTGTGGAAACATCATCTTTATACATCTTAAGGCTCTTAAGGAGATAGGTAATGGCCACATCGGTCTTTTTCTTGTTCAGAAAGAAAATCCCCACCTCTTTATTTACATTTACCTCTTCACTGTCGCTGAAATAGTCGGTAGCGGTATTGAGTTCGTTGTAAAAAGTATTGGTATTGTTGACAAAAATCAGGAATTCGTTTAAAATTCGATGTTTGATTTTATTATCAATCTTTCTGCTTTTCAAGGCTTTGAACATCGATTGTGCCGCCTTGGCTCCATCACGGTTGTTCAGATGAAACTTAAATAGAGTGACCTGAGCCCAATCGGAATCCGGAATGGCAGCTTCAAGTTTTTGGGCCACTTCCATGGCTTTTTCTTCCTGATTGCTTTCCGAATAAATATAAATCAGCTGGATGTAATTTTGCTCGTCTTTGGGATTTTTGCGAATGGCTTCTTCCAATTGTTCCTTCTGCGGATTTTTATACCGTCGGTCGTTGGTAATCTGCAGTTTATACAACTCCAAGGTAGAACTGATTCCAACGGTACGCTCCATTTCCTCAATTAAAAACAAGGCCTTATCGTATTGTTGGGTATACATATACAGGGAAACCAAATCGTCCTGAAATTTCTTGTCGAACTCGATTAACTTCTGCACCACACTGATGGAACTGTTGTAATCTTTGGTTTCATAATACACATCATACAAACCGTTCCAGTACCAACGCTCTTTCGGATTCATGTCGATGGCCTTTTTAAAGGCATTTTCCGCTTCCGGATACCGCTTTAAAGAAAGGAAGTTTTTCCCAAGTTCATTATAAAGTGCCGGGTTGTTGGGCTGTAACTGAATACATTCGTGCATTGCTGCAATAGCTTTATCGTAGTTTTCGATAGCCTTCTGTTTCAGCGATTCATAAAAATGATTTTCAAAGGCGTCACTTTTCATAGCAATATCATCCGGATTGTCCTGCGCGCCAACGTTCATCGGCAACATCAGAAATCCAAGTATTAAAAATGCTATGATACGCTTGCTGTTCATTTTTACTAATCTAAAACAGAATAATCTCCAATACTGACACTTTTGAACTCTCCGTTAAACGAAGCGTGATTCCCAATCATGGCGTTATCCAGATTGGCGTTTTTGATGTGGGCATGCGTTTGTACCAAACTGTTTTTAATCTTCGTATTGGTCAGGTGCGTTGCCTTGCCTAACGATACATTCGGACCAACTACGGAATTGATTAAAACAACATCATCCCCGATAAAACAAGGTGGAATGATGGTTGAGTTTTCAATACGAACAGTACCTGAAACCAAAGCCACGCCGTCTTTTTCAAGAAAATTCAGCATTCTGGTGTTGGTCTCCACGGTAACGTCTTTGTTACCACAGTCCATCCATTCGTCTACTTTTCCAGGCACAAATTTCAGGCCTTTCTGCTTCATGTTTTCCAGACCGTCCGTTAGTTGGTACTCGCCTCCTTTCACTACATTATTATCTAATAAATATTGCAACTCGGCTCGAAGGGTTTCACCGCTTTTAAAATAATAAATTCCGATAATGGCTAAATCCGATACGAATGCTGTAGGTTTTTCCACGAAATCTACAATCTGATTGTTCTCATTTAGTTGTACCACACCGAAAGCGCTGGGATCTTCCACTTGTTTTACCCAGATTACACTGTCGGCTGTAGTATCTAACGTAAAATCAGCACGGAATAGTGTGTCGGCATACGCCACTACTATCGGACCACTCATACTTTCTTTGGCACACATAATCGCGTGTGCTGTTCCCAAGGCTTCGTTCTGGTAATAAATGGTTCCTTTGGATCCTAATTTTTCAGCGATAGCAACTAAGTCTTTTTCTACAGGTTTCCCAAAACTTTCGTGAATGATAAAAGCAATTTCGTCTATTTTCTGATCAATAACACCGGCAATATCCTCTACCAAACGGTGCACAATTGGCTTTCCGGCAATGGGGATTAAAGGCTTCGGTATGGTTAAGGTGTGTGGACGCAAACGGGATCCGCGTCCGGCCATGGGTACTATTATTTTCATGCTTTTGTCTTAAAAGATTAAAAAAATAAATGATTAACAAAGTAAAGCAATCATTCAATCTTTACATTATTCAATAAATCTATTTCACTCCGGTACTTCCGAATCCGCCTTCTCCTCGTGAGGTTTCGGAAAGTTCAAACGTTTCCTGCCATTCGGCTCTTTCGTGCTTCGCAATGATTAATTGGGCAATGCGCTCGCCATTTTCTACAACGAAAGTCTCATTGGATAAATTTACCAAAATCACACCTATTTCGCCACGGTAATCAGCGTCCACAGTACCCGGTGAATTTAAAACGGTAATGCCTTTTTTAAACGCCAGACCGCTTCTCGGACGCACCTGCGCTTCGTAACCGATCGGCAATTCGATGAAAAGTCCGGTCTTCACTAACGCTCTTTCTAAAGGTTGTAATGTAATTGGCTCGGTAATATTGGCACGTAAATCCATCCCGGCAGAAGCATGGGTTTCATAACTTGGCAACGGATGTTCCGATTTATTGATGATTTTAATGATCATTGTGATAATTTAATAAAGTCTAAAAATAAAAAATTTAAGCGGTTTTTCGCTTAAGAATGCGCAGTAAAGTTTCTTTTTCGTTATAGTAGATGAAATAACTGAAAGCAAGAATAGCCGCAATGCCGAAAATATAGTTTTCACGAAAAACATCTACGTAAAAAGAAAGTCCCGCCAAAACGGTTGAAAGTCCTAAATAACCAAAAATTCTTTTTTTATCGTACGGAATCGGATAGTACTTGTTGCCCAGATAATATGAAATAAACATCATAGAGCCATAGGCAGCCAAAGTAGCAATGGCCGAACCCATATAACTGAATTCCGGTATCAGTAAATAGTTCAGGGCTAACGTAATAATCGCCCCTACAACTGAAATATAAGCGCCAACTTTCGTTTTATCGATCAATTTGTACCAAACGGAAAGACTGGTGTAAATACCCAAAAAGAAATTCGCCAAAATAATTAACGGAACTACTTTCATGGCTTCCCAATACTCGCTGTTTCCAATCAGGATTACTTTCAGCACATCGGAGAACACAACCACGCCCAACAAAATCAAAGAACCGAAGATTACAAAATATTTAGTAATAGTTGCATACGTCTGTGGCGCATTTTCATTACCGGCATGACTGAAGAAAAAAGGTTCAATTCCCAGCGTATAAGCCTGTCGAAACAATACCATAAACAATCCGATTTTATAACAGGCCGCATAAGCTCCTACTTCGGCTTTGGCAATGCTCTCCGGCAATAAGTTCCCCAATAGTATTTTATCAAAATGTTCATTGATACCAAAAGCCAAACCTGCGAAAAGAATCGGCCAACCGTACTGTAGCAGCTGTTTCCAAAGTGCAAAATCGAAGCGCCATTTCAGCGAAAAATAATCCGGGAGAAATGCTAAAAGGGTTACCAAACTGGCAATCAGGTTGGCAATGAAAATATATCCTACCTGAAAATCATCAAGATAGAAACCACTCCAAAAACTTTCAGGGTTTGATTGTGCTATTTTAGGCAAGAAGTACAACAAAAATACATTTAATCCTAAATTGATAAGAACATTACCGATTTTAATCACGGCGTATTTTACAGGTCTTTGAAAGGCACGGAGTTTTGAAAAAGGAATGATGCTTAAGGCATCCAAAACCAAAATCCAAATAGCATAGGTTACATATTGTGTTTCAACATTTGCCCAATTCGCCAACGTATTTCGAAACAACAGCGCAAGGGCTAAAAAAACCATGGATGTCGTGAAAATAGAAATCGTAGTGGTTTCGATAACTTTGTTCTTATCCTCTTCTTTGTTATAGAATCTGAAAAACGAGGTTTCCATACCGTAAGACAGAATAACATTAAAGAAAACCATCAGCGATAGTACAATCGTTACATCGCCATAGGCCGTCGTAGGCATCAGATCCGTATGCAAACGGACAAGTAAAAAACTTAACATGCGCGGAAGCACCGTAGCAATTCCGTAAATAACAGTTTGTTTGAAAAGGTTTTTGTATAAACTCAACGGATTGGATTTTGACTAATGATAAACAAATGTACTTAAAAAAAGAAGCATAAAAAAAGAGCTAAACAAATGTTCAGCTCTTTTATGGTATTGTATTGAAAATCTTAGTTGTTCAACGCTGCGCTGTTTTTCAATCTGAAAGATTTTGACAAATTTTTCTAATTGTTCAACGCTTCCGCTCCTCCTACAATTTCCAAGATCTCTCCTGTAATGGCAGCCTGACGCGCTTTGTTGTACGTAAGTTTCAACTGGTTTCTTAAATCGGTAGCATTATCGGTTGCTTTGTGCATTGCCGTCATACGTGCTCCGTGCTCGGAAGCGAAGGAATCACGAATCGCTTTGTACAATTGTGTTTTTAATGATTTAGGAATCAAGGTTAACACGATTTCCTCTTTTGAAGGTTCAAAGATATAATCCGAAGAGGCTGCAACTTCTTTACTTTCGAGAGGTGCTAATGGTAGGAACTGCTCCGTAACCACGACTTGAGTCGCTGCATTTTTAAACTGGTTGTACACCAATTCAATTTTGTCGTACTCTCCATCTACGAACAAATGCGTTAACGATTCTGCAATGTGTGCTGCATTATCAAATGTTAAATCGTCGTAAATATCGCTACGGTTAGCAATTACATAATTGGTTTTGTGCAACGCATCGTTTGCTTTTTTACCAATCGCAAAAATACCAACATTGTCCTGACCATAGATTTCCGACAACGCACGTACCTGCTTCAGAACATTCGCATTAAAAGCACCACAAAGACCACGGTTAGAAGTAATAGCAACTACTAAAACCTTTTTCACCTCGCGCTGCTGTGTATACTTTCCTGCGAAATCACCCTCTAAAGAAGCACTCAGGTTTTGAATTAACTCGGTTAATTTTTCGGCATAAGGACGCATTGCTGTAATCGCATCCTGTGCTTTTTTCAACTTTGCTGCAGAAACCATTTTCATCGCCGAAGTAATCTGCATCGTAGATGAAACGGAACTAATCCTGTTACGTATTTCCTTTAAGTTTGCCATTTTTTTCTAGTAATTAGTAACTAGTAATTAGTAATTAGCTGTACACTAATTACTAATCACTTTTCACTCATATTAATATTTTGCAGAAACTTCTTTAGCTACTTTCTCTAAAACATCGGTGATGTTATCGTCGAATTTACCCGCTTTTAAAGCATCTAATATATCTCTGTGTTTTGCGTTTAAGAACTCTAAGTAGTCTTTCTCGAATTCTTTTACTTTGTTCACTGGAACATTTCTTAATAAGTTTTTAGTCCCAGCGTAGATAATCGCCACCTGATCTTCAACCGTAAACGGTGTATTTACCGCTTGCTTCAAGATTTCCACGTTACGCTTACCTTTTTCGATTACGTTCATCGTAGCCGCATCCAAATCCGAACCGAATTTAGCAAATGCCTCTAACTCACGGAATTGTGCCTGGTCTAATTTTAACGTACCGGATACTTTCTTCATCGATTTGATCTGTGCATTACCTCCTACACGAGATACAGAGATACCCACGTTGATCGCCGGACGAACCCCTGAGTTGAATAAATCTGACTCCAAGAAGATCTGACCGTCTGTAATCGAAATTACGTTGGTTGGGATATAGGCAGAAACGTCACCCGCCTGAGTTTCGATGATTGGTAACGCTGTTAACGAACCACCACCTTTAACGATTGGCTTTAACGATTCTGGTAAATCATTCATATTTTTAGCAATGCTGTCATCTGCAATAACTTTAGCAGCACGCTCTAATAAACGGGAGTGTAGGTAGAAAACGTCTCCAGGGTACGCCTCACGACCCGGTGGTCTTCTTAACAACAAAGACACCTCACGGTAAGCTACCGCTTGTTTTGATAAATCATCATAAACAATTAAAGCCGGACGACCTGTATCACGGAAGTACTCTCCGATAGCAGCACCTGCCATTGGAGCATACACCTGCATTGGAGCCGGATCGGAAGCATTAGCAGCAACGATAACGGTATACGCCATTGCTCCTTTTTCTTCCAACGTTTTTGCAATACCTGCTACTGTAGACGCTTTTTGCCCTACCGCAACATAGATACAGAATACTGGTTTACCAGCATCGTAGAATTCTTTCTGATTTAAGATGGTGTCAATACAAACTGTTGTTTTACCAGTCTGACGGTCACCAATTACAAGCTCACGCTGACCACGTCCTACCGGAATCATGGCATCTACCGATTTGATACCCGTTTGTAACGGCTCTGTTACCGGCTGACGGAAGATAACTCCCGGCGCTTTTCTTTCTAATGGCATTTCGTAAAGATCACCACCGATTGGGCCTTTACCGTCAATAGGGAAACCTAACGTATCCACTACACGACCAACCATTTGTTCACCAACTTTTAAAGAAGCGATACGCTGCGTTCTCTTTACAGTTGAACCTTCTTTGATTCCTGTTGATGGCCCTAAAAGTACCACACCCACATTGTCCTCCTCAAGGTTCAATACAATAGCCTCCAACCCGTTTTCGAATTGAACTAACTCACCGTATTGTGCATTAGACAAACCGTAAACACGAGCGATACCGTCACCCACCTGAAGAACTGTTCCCACTTCTTCCAAGGTAGCACCTGATTCAAAACCAGATAATTGTTTCTTTAATATTGCTGAAATTTCAGCAGCTTTAATCTCTGCCATTCTGTTTTATAATTTAAACACTTTTCAGTGTGGTAAATACTAATTTAAAAGTTCTCTTCTTAATGTTTGTAATCGGCTTGCAACCGAAGCATTGTATTGTTTATCGCCAATTCGCAACACAAACCCTCCAATGATGGATTCGTCAACAATGTTTTGAATGGTAACTGTCTTATTAGAAAATTCTTTGATTTTCGCCAATACTTTAGCTTCCAATTCCGGAGTGATCGGGAATGCAGTCGTAACTTTCGCCACCTGAATACCGCTCATCTCGTCGAACAACAAATTGTACTGAGAGGCTACCGCCGGTAAAATCTCAAATCTTTTGTTTTCCAACAACAACTGGAACAAACCTTTCGTTTCGTTTTGTGCGGAAGCAAAAATTTCCGATAAAGCCGAAATTTTAACGTCACCCTTAACCGTTGGGTTCGCTAAAAAATCTTTCAACTCTGCGCTATCCGCGATGGATGTGGCGATAGACTTCATGTCATCGTTTACATTCGACGCCTTTCCGTTCGAGTTGGCAATATCTAAAATTGCTTTTGCGTATCTAATCGCTGCTCTTGACATATACGATTAATTTAATTTTACTTCCTCTAACATTTTCTCAACCAAAACCGTTTGAGACTCTTTGTTAGAAAGTTCACCTTTTAATAATTTCTCAGCGATTTCCAAAGAAAGACCCGAAACCTGAGTTTTCAATTCAGCCATAGCTGCATTTTTCTCGCTTTCGATAGATGCTTTCGCCTGCTCGATCATCTTAGCACCTTGAATTTGTGCTTCTGATTTCGCATCAGCAATCATCTTTTCTTTGATTTCACGAGCTTCTTTCAACATCGTGTCTCTCTCTGCACGAGCCTCATCTAACAATCTTTGATTATCAGCTTTAAGGTTCATCATTTCTTTTTTAGCCGTTTCAGCCGACGCAATCGCATCTCTGATTCCTTCTTCTCTTGCCGTGATTGATTCCATGATTGGTTTCCATGCAAATTTCACCAATAAAACAATCAATATCAACAAGATAATTGCCTGCCAAAAAAATAGACCGAATGAAAAATCGTTAATTAACTTCTCCATTATAATGAATATAAAATGATTTAATTTTTTACTTTAAAAACAACACCTGCAACCAACCGTTACAGGTATTGTTTATTGCCTTTATTATTTTCCTAAGATTAAAGCAGCAAATGCTAAACCTTCTAATAAAGCCGCGATGATAATCATCGCAGTTTGGATTTTTCCAGCAGCTTCTGGCTGACGAGCAATAGCGTCCATAGCCGAACCACCGATTTTACCTAAACCTAAACCAGCACCGATTACTACTAAACCTGCACCTACTAAAGTTGGAATAGTTCCCATAAGTATATATATAAAAATTAAACTTCTAAATTAAACAATTAATTAATGGTGGTCATCGTGATGATGATCCTGTACCGCCATTCCGATAAACAACGAAGACAACATCGTGAAAATGAACGCCTGCAAAAACGCTACCAACAACTCAATAACCGAGATAAACAATGTTAATCCTATTGAAATTGGCATGTCTGATGCTAAATTCTTTCCAACGAAAATCATAGCAATCAAACTCATAATCACTACGTGACCTGCCGTGATGTTTGCAAATAAACGAATTAATAAAGCAAATGGCTTTGTCAATGTTCCCAAAACTTCAATCGGCGCTAAGATGATTTTCATCGGAACCGGCACACCCGGCATCCAGAAGATGTGTCCCCAATAATCCTTGTTCGCACTAAATTGCGTAATAACATACGTGAAGATTGCCAAACAAACAGTCACTGCAATATTTCCGGTTACGTTGATACCCAGTGGCGTCATCCCTAAAAGGTTTAACAACCAAATTAAGAAGAACACTGTCAACAGGTACCCCATGAATTTTCTGTATTTTTTCTCACCAATGTTCGGAATCGCTACCTCATCACGAATGAAGATAATAAGCGGTTCTAAAATTCTTCCGAAACCTGTCGGGATTGGTCCTTTTTTGTATGATTTTGCCAAGCTCGTGAACATGAACAACAACATGATCGAAACAATCAACAAGGAAAACACGTTTTTCGTAATGGAAAAATCAAGCGGTTTTGCATTAGTTGGATGATGGTGTTCGTCGTACGTAATGGTCCCAGCAGCATCTGTTTTGTAGATTTTACCGTGGTATAATTTGTAAAAACTTCCGTCTACTTCTGCAACTGCCTCACCATGGTTAAATTTTGATGAAGAGAAAACTTTTAAACCGTTATCCAATAAAATAACCGGCAAAGAAAAACCGTAGTGCTTCCCTTCTTTCTCATCAGAGAAAAAAGTAAAATCATGAGAATCCTGAAGGTGGTGCTCAATAAACGCCGTAACTTTTTCTTTCTTTTCCTCTTCAGGAGTCAATGCTTTAACTTCGTGACCCGCTTCCGCATGAGCCGCTTCCACAGCCACATGAGCAGTATCCACTTTTACTTGAGTAGAATCTGTTGTAGGGTTAGCCATAGCTACTACGGAAAGTAATCCTACAAAAGCAGCTAATAGTAATCTTACAGGTTGTTTTGTAATCACCATACCTTATTAAATATCTTAATTTTTTACGGTCTAAAATTTGGTGCAAAGGTACATTTAAAATTAATATTTCAAGGGGGTAATTTGCTTTTTTTAGTGTATTTGTGAATTTTAGTCCTTTTTACCAACATCCTTTAACAATGTTGAAGTCATAACAACATCCATTGCTAAAAAAATAATAAATACGATAAAAAAATTGTTTTTCTCCAATACTGCATTAAAATCCTTCTCTTTTAGCAACGGATATACCATCGCATATGAAACCGCCATCTTAAGAGAGGTCAATATTAAAAAAACATACCCTATTTGCTCCGGATTTTTCTTCTTTACTTTATTCTGAATAAACAATATAACTAAGGAAGCCACACAGAAAATCACATAAAGGTTAGGCAGTGAAAAATGAAAATCCCCTTGATTCAAAGCCGGAAAAAGGCTTTTCAGAAGTATAAAATTAATGCCGGCAAGAAGGAAGGATGCGAATAGAATTAAAAAATAGTGCTTGAAATCTTTCAAAATAGTTATTGCTTTTTATTTAAGTCGTTTACCTGACGGATCACATTGTAGAGTGCTACAAAAACACCAACCAGGGTCATGATCTTTACATACAGATCATTTTTATTGGGATACTTGTCATCCAGCCAGCCCCCAAGCCAGGCAAAGGCAAAAATGACAATACCCATTTGAAACGGGATATTAATCAAGGCCATCCACTTATTGTTAGGCTGTTTTTTCTCCGGATTGTCCATCATTGATGTTTTTAACGGTATTGCGCATGGTACAGGAAGCACTGAAATCGGCTCCGGGTTCTACAGACAATTTACCGATTATTGCTTCTCCTTTAATACTGGCTTTACTGCGAACGCTTAACAAATCGGACACCTCAATTTTTCCATTGAATTTGCCTTCAATATCGGCCGTTTTACAATTTACATCACCAATGATGCTTCCGCTTGGTCCAATCACCAATCTTCCTTTTGAGGTAAAATTCCCGGTCAGTTGACCGTCCAGACGAAAATCCGCCTGAGAAACAATATCGCCGTGAAGTACCGTTCCTTCCACAATCCGATTGGTTTTACCCAACAAATCGGTATAGGGTTTTTGAGGTTTGTCAAACATCCTGATTTAGTTTAAAGTTCCCAGATATTGTTCAAGATTCTTTTTAATCTGTACTACTTTATAATCCTCATTGGAAATTACAAAAACAGCGTCTTTAATTTTATAATCCCTGAATTCTTTAAGTACCGAAATGGTAGACTGTGCGCCTTCCTTGTTGCTGAAACCGTGAATCACCATAAAACTCTGGTTCATCATATACACATCTTCCGAAAGGGTAATGCTTACGCTGTTTCTGTCCTTAATATATTTCTGCAGCTTATCCTTCAGCACTTTCACTTTGGCATCTTTATCGTTCGGATACGGAATCGGATAAATAATTTTCCAGCTCACCGGTGGCGCTGCGTTAAACGTAAGGGCTTCCAATTTAGGAATGTCATTTTTCACAATGGCATCGGCCCGTTTTCCTTCCTCCAGATTAGGATAATTGTACGCAACTGCTGTCAGTGCTCTCTTGTATTCTTCCACCCCTTTAAGTCTTCCGAGAAGATTGGCACGCAACATTTCGAATTTAACGATGATCTCATCACCGGCAAAACGCTCCGTCATCAATTCTACCTGCTGAAGGGTCTGGTGGTAATTTCCGCTTTCGTATTCTTTATACAATTGGGCAAAAACCACATCCGGTGCTTCCTGATTTTTAGCAATTTCCGAATTCGGATTGGCTAGAATCTGTGCATAATGACTGTTCGGATATCCGGAAATGATTTCCTGTTTCATAGCCGCCGCCTTATCAGAATTGATAATTTCGTAAATTTTATACAGGTTGTATTTTGCCGGCAATACCAAACGTTCTTCCGGCTGGCTCACCAATAATTTTTCCAGTCGGGAAGCAGCCAATTCATATTCGCGGAATTTTTCCTTATAGATAGACCCTAACTGAAAATACGCGAAGTTTCGCTCTCTTGCCAAACTGTCCAAAACTTTTTGATCGGTTG
Organism: Flavobacterium enshiense; assembly: GCF_040750275.1. GTDB lineage: Bacteria > Bacteroidota > Bacteroidia > Flavobacteriales > Flavobacteriaceae > Flavobacterium > Flavobacterium enshiense_B. The sequence goes on along the minus strand of NZ_JBDOCV010000005.1, from coordinate 123,504 downwards.
GCAATTGCTTCAAATAATACTCCGCTGAGTACTCCGGTTTGGCAACAACCTCTTTCGGATTTTCATCGGCTTTTACCACATCGGCTAGCGTATCATTAGCATCATCATCGGGCTTGTTGTCGTCTTTAGATTCTCCTGAGGATGCCCAACGCCAATTCTCTTTGAGTGTTCGGTTCCCCCATTTTTTTCGGAATTCATTCTTTCCAAAAGCGACCGTGGAAGGATTATAGAAATAGAAATTACTTTGCGAAGAAGGCATCCCCGAAGGTTCCATACCGGGTGGTAAACCGCTGTTAGGATTTGTCTTCCCACCTTTTACTTCCGATGGTGCATTAACAACACCCGGCTTAATATCCAGATCACCTGATCCTTGTTCCTGCTGTTGTTGCTGTTGTTCCTGTTGTCTTTTCGCTGCTTCTAAGGCCTTTTTCTCATCGTCTATTTTACGTTTGGCAATATACGCTTCGTAAAAGTTTCTCTTGTCGTTATCACTCATGGCCACGACTTTCAAAATACTGTCGTTAGCATGGACAATTCCTTCATAACGGATAACATCAGACAAATTCTCACGTTTCTTTTTAACGGCAAAATATTCACGGGATTTATTGTCCAGACGTAACATGGTACTGTCATAATACTTGCCTGCCGTTACATAACGGGCTTCGTCAAAATGGATTTCGGCCAGATTGCGATGATTGGACGCCATAAGATAATTATCCTGAGAAAGCGATCGTAGGGATTTGTTGTAATATTTTTTTGCATGCTGAGGCAATCCCTGTTTGTCGTAAAAAAGACCCACCTGATGGTTGATTACATCCAGATATGGACGGTTTTCGCGGTCTTTCAATAAATCGTTGTATTTTTCCATAAAGGCAAGGGTATCACCGTTTTTGTAATCGAATTGCCCTGCCTGCTTGGCATGTGCCCAAATTACGTAACGTCTTGGCGATTTTCGCTTCATGTCGATTACTTCCTGGAAAGCCGAGTAAGCGCTGTCTTTATATCCCAAACTCTCGTAAAGCTGTCCTAAGATGAAACGGTATCTTGCTTTTTCTTCTTTGTGCTCTGTAATCTCGCGTGCAATTTTCAGTCTGGCAATGGCCGTGTCTTTTACCCCGACATTCAGATAGGCCTGCGCTAAGATGGCGTTTGCATCGGCCTGAACCTGCCCTTTAAGTTTTTTATCACTGATTAGTTTTTTAAGATTCTTGATGGCCTGCTGATCATTTTCCAAACGAATATTTGTTTTTTCACGCCAAACCTTAGCCTCGAAAATCTTGTCGCTGGTAGGATATTTATAAAGGATGTAATTAAAAGCTTCCAAGGCCGGAAGAAAACGATTATCATAATAACGGGCCTTGCCTAATAATAAATGTGCCTCATCCATTTGCGGATTTTTCTCGCTGCCTTCAATATACATGGCGTGCTTCTGGATCGCTTTTGCGGCTTTGGTTTCTGCTCGCTCGAAATTAGGGTTCTTATTCTGCTGACCTGGCAAAATATTCTCTTCCTTACTCTGCATACGCTCTACCGGAAGAATTTCCCAAAAGTTGTCTTTATATGTTACTTTTAAATCTTCCACTCCTTTATCAAAGGCCACTCCTCCGTTATACAGGATATTGTATTTAGCTGTTTTGGAGTGGAATTTCCGATTGACAAACGAATTCCTTTTCGTGGAACAAGCCACTAATACTGTTAAGAATCCGATAATAAGCGTATATTTTAAAATGTTGTTTTTCAAAGCAAAAACGTTTTATCTTTTAACTGCTGAAAGTGCTGATTTAGTATATCAACTGGTAAAAATACGTTTCTTTTTGATATGTCGGAAAATTTCAGATGAAAATTCGGATGAAAGGCGCGAAACCATAGCTATATGTACTTTTCCGGATAGGTTTGCCCCAGATAAACTTCTGATTTTTTGGGAATCGCCACCAAAAGCACATATTCCAGCACCGCCATGATTACTATAATGATGCTGATGACCCAAATCATAACCGGATGCTCAGAATGTTCCCAGATTCTCAGAAAAATTTGAAGCGGCAAATAGGTAAATCCCGCCATCGAACCAAAAGTGTAGATTACCTCCTCCAGCATCCATTTTTTACCTGACATTTTGAGTTTCCGATTACTCTTCCGCTTGGCAATTATCAGTCCGATGAAAAAGAAGAGGAGCAGCCCGATAAATAAGGTCAAGACCAATTCATCTGCAAAAAGGATGCGCTTCAAAACCAATTTCAAAAGCAAAACCGACAACACGGTAATTGCAATTTTCGGCAGTGTAAAAAACGCCTTGAAATGGATCCAGACAATACGATTGTACCGCTTGTACATTGCTTGTTGCCGCTCTTCCACCACAGTCATAAAACCAAAAACACCAAACTTTTTAAATTCTTGCTGTAGCGCTTCTTCGAATGTCAATTTTGGATTTTTCCTCCACTGATTTTCAATTCCGTTGGCCAAATGATCGACGAGTTCCGTTTGTAAATCGTAGTATTCCACGTAGTGCTGACGGGTGAATTGGTAAAGCTGTTCGGTTTGTTCGGCAGTGATTTTCATGCTATTGCTGATACAATTTAAGTTTGTAAAACATTCTGACTTGTCTTACTGTATAAATAACATATCCCAACATTAAGAATACAAAAATGAAAACAAGCACCTGATTGGACGCTGTTGCTTTTATATCAGGAAAAACAACCAACCGTAACCAATATAATATCGTAAGAATCTGGCTTGATTTTTCTAAATAATAAAATCTTTTTTTCAACATCAGATGTGTAATAAAAAACTGGGCAACCGCAATAACCAAGATTGTAATAATAAAATAGTAGGGTGAGTTTTCTATGAAAGAATCAAAATATGATGATAATCTAAAGCAATAAGCCAATAACAGAAGTGCCGTCAAAACTAATATCATTACAGAACTTGACATAAACTTCAAAAACAATTTTATTTCCTGGAATGACGGCACAACAGAAACCAATGAAAATCTTGTGAGGTTCTTATTATTTTTAAGAACCTCTTTTTTATTAATTGCCATATAAGCCTTAAACGCATTGTAAAAATCCAGATTCTCATTTTCCATTTTCACTTCTACGGCTGAAGCGATGTGATCAACCATTTCACTGCGGATATCGAAATACACTACTTCTGCTTTTTGCAAGTAGTTGTCTATGAATTGGATTTCGTCTTTGGATAACTGCATCATCTTTAATTTATATTAATTCCATCTTAATAACTCAATTTAGGATTCACCAACGTTTGCATGTTGCGGATAAACTCCTCCAGTTCTGCCAAACGGTTAACGGTTTCCTTCTGACCGTTTTCGGTGAGTTTGTAATATTTACGCAGGCGGTTGTCCACGCGTTCCACTTCCACTTCGAGGAAACCTTCCGCTTCCAGTTTGTGCAAGGCCGGATACAAAGCACCTTCAGTGATGGAAAGCTCCCCTTGCGTGGTGTCTTTTACTTTTTGGGTGATTTCATAACCATACATTCTGCCGTTTTCTTCCAACAGTTTCATAATGATCGTATTCAGGCTTCCTTTATACAATTGCGAATTTTTCATCTCTTCGGATTTGCCACAAATATACATAAGTTTCTTATACATAAAAATCTTAGGTATCTTTTTTATGATTTTTATCAGGTGTACAAAACGCAGATTGTCTATTTTTGTACAAACAAATTAAACTACTATGTCAGCTTTTCACAGTTTAACCATAAAAGAAATTACCCGCGAAACACCCCATGCCATTTCGGTGGTTTTTGAGGTTCCGGAACACTTAAAATCAGACTACGCTTTCATTGCGGGACAATACCTGAATTTGAAATTTATCATCGACGGTAAAGAAATCCGCCGTGCCTATTCCATTAGTTCTTCCCCTAACATTCATGAATTGCGCGTTGCCATCAAAGCCGTAAAAAACGGAGTGGTTTCCACTTATGCTAACGAAAAAATGAACGTGGGTGACAAAATGGATGTCGGTACTCCGGAAGGGCGTTTCACCTTCGAACCCAAATCGGACAACCAGAAAAACTATGCGGCCTTTACAGCCGGCAGCGGGATCACCCCGGTAATGTCGATCCTGCACAGTGTGTTGGAAAACGAACCGAAAAGTACTTTCGTATTGATTTACGGAAACAAATCGCCGGAAGAAACTATTTTCCACAAGCACTTACACGATTTACAACTGAAATATGTAGGGCGTCTTTTTGTACATTACGTATTTTCTCAAACCAATACGGCGGAGTCGCATTTCGGAAGAATTGATAAGTCCATTGTAAATTTCGTGCTGAACAACAAACACGCCGAAAAAGATTTCGATAAATTTTACCTGTGCGGCCCCGAAGAAATGATTTCAACCGTAAGCAATGTACTGAAAGAACACAACGTTCCGGAAAAAGACATCAAGTTTGAGTTGTTCTCCACTACTCCTAACGAAACCAAAGCCGAGAACACGCTGGGCGGTCATACGAAGATTACCGTAATGGTAGACGATGAAGAATTCGAGTTCGAAATGGCTCAGAAGCAAACCGTTTTGGAAGCCGCTTTAAAACAAGGCATTGATGCACCGTATTCCTGTCAGGGAGGCATTTGCAGCAGTTGTATTGCTCGTGTTACCAAAGGTTCCGCAGAAATGAAGAAAAATTCCATCCTAACCGATAAAGAAATTGCCCAAGGGTTGATTTTGACCTGTCAGGCGCATCCGACTTCCGCAGAAATTGCCGTGGATTATGACGATGTCTAGAAAAACCAAAAAAGGAGCTTTACTGAAGCTCCTTTTTTATTGTATTGACAACTGTTTCCGGTAAGATGCTCCGCATAGCCTCTTCATAACCGGGAACTGTTTTGTTGCCATAAACCGAAGTGGGTAACAAAGGATATTTACCCCTGTCTGCAGTTAAACAATACTCCATCGGCTGATTGAACGGTTTAAATCCCGCGAATGGATGGGTCGCACCCCACAGCGTGATAACTTTTATCCCAAGCATTGCGGCGATATGTGCATTCCCCGAATCCATACTCAGCATAAGATCAAGATTAGAGATTAAATCGAGTTCTGCTTTTAATTTCAATTTTCCGGCAACAACAATAACATTTTGATGGTTTTGTTTAAGTTTGTTCAGCTTTTCAATTTCCTGCTGTCCGCCTCCGAACAGAAACAAGGTTGCTTTTTCATCCGAAGCGAGTGCATCTACCGCTTTCTGCAATAAATCCAGAGGATACACTTTACTCTCGTATTGTGCAAAAGGAGCAATGCCAATCCAATTGCCTTTTTTGGCACCGGTTATTTTCAGAATATCATCCGATAAAACCGCTTGTTTGGGAAAAACCGGATGCGACAAATCGATTGGAAATCCTAACGCGGCAAATGTATTCATATGCCTTTCGAACATTGGTTTCACCGGCTGGAAGATTTTGTTTTCAGCACGAGTTAGGGCTTTTTTATCCGCTCTGCCTTTGTCGGTGGCCGCAACTTTTTTTCCGCTCAAGGCGAATAAATTGCGAACCACTTTCGAACGCAACACGTTGTGCAAATCCGCTACGGCATCTATACCCAGTTTTCGCAAATCGGAATACAAACGCAATAACCCGATAAAACCTTTGTGCCGTTTTTTTACATCTGCCTCAAAAAAATTCACATTGGGAATCGTGCCAAAAAAAGGTTTGAAAAAAGGGCGGGAAACCACGGTAAGCCGTACTTCCGGGTGCTGCAAAACTAAGGCTCTCAACACGGGAACCGTCATTGCGACATCACCCATGGCAGAGAGCCTTATTACTGCAATATGCTTTGGTTTAGCCATCAAAAAGAAGACTATTTTTTATTCTGATACAACACCGGGTTCAGTTCCTCGTCGTTGTACATTTTCATTTGCTTGTACACTTTCATGTACTTGTCGCCATTGGCGATGTCAGTCAACAATTCACTGATCGACGTAAACATGTCATTTTTCTGGTCCAACAATACGTTTAATTTTTCCTGACATTTTGCACGATGCTCCGGAGTCGCTTCCACGCGGTTGGCTTCTTCATGCATGTGGTAAATTTTCAGAGCTAAAATCGACAGACGATCAATCGCCCATGCCGGACTTTCGGTGTTGATTTTCGCATTCGGTTTTACCTGAACATCTTGGTATTTCTGAAGAAAATAACTATCAATGAATTCTACCATATCGGTACGCACCTGATTGGAAGCATCGATTTTACGTTTCAAATCCAATGCGGCTACCGGGTCGATATTCGGATCGCGCACGATATCTTCGTAATGCCATTGTACCGTGTCTACCCAGTTTTTGGCAAACAATAAATATTCTATAGAACCTTTTTCAAAAGGGTTTTTTACCGGCTGGTACACATCATCTATAATGTGATATTCTTTGATACTTTGTTCAAAAATTGGAAAGGCAAATTCAGCAAACATAGCTCTTGATTTTATTTACAAACCTACATAATTTTTTCCACCTGGGAGTACGCTATCGAAATTATGTGAGTTCCTTCGTCCCAAAATAAAACAATGCTTTTGCCAGAAGAAATATAGTTTTTATACTTTTAACCGTTACTTTTGAACTTCAAACTTTAAACAAAATTTATGCATATCCATTATATCTCCGAAAAAAACAGCATTCTGAATCATTTTCTAACCCAGCTTCGCGATGTAACCATTCAGAAAGACAGCATGCGTTTTCGAAAAAATATTGAGCGCATCGGGGAAATCATGGCGTATGAATTAAGTAAAACCCTAGACTATAAAGATATTTCCGTTGAAACACCTCTGGGAATAAAACATACCACAACCATTGCCGAACCGGTGGTTTTGTGTTCAATTTTGAGAGCTGGTTTAGCCCTACACCAAGGGTTTATGAACTTTTTTGACGATGCGGAAAACGGTTTTGTATCGGCCTACCGTCATCATTACAACAACGATGATGCCTTTGAAATTTTAGTGGAATATCAAGCTGCTCCTTCCTTCGAAGGCAAAAACCTGATCTTGGTTGACCCGATGCTGGCTACCGGACAATCTTTAGTGGCCGTGCTTCATAAATTGCACTTGGAACAAAAACCAAAAGAAATTCACATTGCTGTAGTGATTGCCGCTCCGGAGGGTGTAGCGTATTTACAGGAAAACTTACCGGAAAATTGTCATTTGTGGATCGCGGCGCTGGACGAAAAACTCAACGAAAAAAACTACATCGTGCCTGGATTAGGCGATGCCGGTGATTTAGCGTATGGCAACAAATTATAATTGTCCAAAGAAGATAATCAAAGCGGTCAATACAACACCTCCCAATACGCCTTCCTTAACCCAATTGTTTTCCTGACTTTCCAGAAAATTGGTGCCCAAAACCGACAACGGAAAAAAAGTAAACATGAGAAAACTGTTGTTTTTATCGGCGGACAATACATAAATTCCAACGCCCAACAGGAACGTGAAAAGTATCTTCTTATACGAAGACTGCATGTTTAAAGGTCGATTCGGAAGGGAGAGTAACTGCGTCGAAAAAAACAATACCGCTACAGAAGAAAAGAAGGCCAGAGCAATATTCTGGAATATGTTTTCAAAATAAGTGAAATCAAAACTCACACTAATCTGTTGTTGCACAAAATCAATCAGGCTGGGATCAATTAACAACACAGCCATAAGAAACAGGGTGCCCACCGCAAACAAAGCAATAAAAGGAATTATCCAGTTGCGGTAATCACCGGACACGTGAAAAATAATCGAAATAAAGACTAAAATCAGGAATATTATACACCAGAAATGGAATAGAGCCGCAACAAATATCCAGAGCGAAGCATCAAAAATTTTCTCTTTCGGAGTAATCAGTGATTGCATGGAAATCAATCGACGTAAAGCCAAAAGCAGAAAAAAATTGGCCAGGATCACATTGACATTCACCAAAACCGTCGGAAAAAGAATTAAAAAAATCCCAAAAAGAAATGCTGCATAACTGTTGTCTTTGCTCAGTCCGTTGCGCTTGGTAATAAAGCGTACCAGAAACATTGACACTACCAACACCGCCAGTAAGAAGACTTTCTGCGCAATCAAATGATAATGCTCCATCCATTTTAAATCGTTGGTGAGGTACAAAAAATAGAAGACCACCAGCATCAAACCGATTAAAACATAATTAATTGGACGAGATTTATTAAAAAGACTTGCTATCATGCAGATATTTTATATTTTTGTGACTGTAAAGATAACATTTGTACAAAAGAGACCAACAAGTAGCGTGAAGTTTTCCGCGAATTGGTTCCCTATAAAATTTAAAAAACGAAACTTATGAAAGCTTTTTTTGAAGGAATTCAGTATTTATTCGAAGAAATCCTTTTCGCGCCAATGCATTGGATGAGAGAAATGGAGTTGTCTAACTGGTGGACCGCCAACACTTTAAACTGGATTTTCATCGTAATTTGTTGCTACTGGACTTGGTACTGGACCAAAGAATTGAAAATTTTCAAAGATAAAGGAGAAGATGAGCAAGACACTACTGCACATTCTTTCTTAAAATAAGAAATTTAAAAAAGCCTAATCACAATAAGATTAGGCTTTTTTAGTTTTATACCTGTTATCAATAAATACTATGAGAAAAATTTTACTTTACCTACTCTTGATAAACTCATGTTCTTTATTCGCTCAAGAGTTTGCTTTTATCCCTTCCAACCTAAAAAAATTAAACAAGGCTGAATTCGCCGAAAAAATATGGACCAAAGAAATGTTTAAGGATGTCCAATACTACAACAGTGAAGGAAAAACCCTTTCCGAAACCGAAAAAAAAGAACTGCGAAACGTTAAAAGTTTCTATTTTCTGGATTCGGATGAAGTTTTAAAAGCCGTCGTTTTAGTTCCCCTTACGGTGGAGGAAATGGAAACCAATAAAAAAAAGATAGATGAGCGTTTTAAGCAAAATGAAACCAATTCGAAATTAAAAGGAGAAAAAGCGTATCCTTTTGACATCACCGACCTAAACGGAAATCATTATACTAACGAATCCCTGCGCGGTAAAGTTGTTGTGCTCAACTTCTGGTTTACCAAATGCGCTCCTTGCATTCAGGAAATGCCCGAACTGAACCGATTGGCAAAAGAATACCAATCCGACGAAATTGTTTTTATCGGTATCACCTACAACAACAAAGAGTTGGTGACCAATTTTTTAAGCAAAACCGATTTCCAATACAACCAGGTCGTGAACGAACAAAAACTGTGTGACCGTTTTAAAATCCAGTTTTACCCGACGAATATTGTTATCGACAAAGAAGGCAACTTCGCGTTCTTTGAAACCGGGTTTAAAAAAGACATGCTGAAACTGCTGGAGAAAAGCATCCAAAAAGCATTGAAATAAAAAATCCCGATTTCGCAATCGGGATTTTCTTTTATATTTATTACAAATCAAAACCGATGTCTTTTCGGTAGTACATGTTCTCGAATTTTATTTTTTCGATGTTAGCATACGATTTCGCAATGGCTTCTTTAAAATTGTCGCCATAAGATGTCACCGCAATGACACGACCGCCGTTAGTTACTACTTCCCCGTCTTTCAAAGCCGTTCCTGCGTGGAAAGCAATCGAACCTTCTACGTTCTCCAAACCGGTGATTACTTTGCCTTTTTCGTAGTCTTCCGGATAACCGCCGGACACAATCATAATGGTTGTCGCGCTTCTCGGATCGATTTCAAATTCCACCTGATCCAACGTTTGGTTCGCCATCGCCTGGAAAATTTCCACCAAGTCCGATTGCAAACGCGGCATCACCACTTCCGTTTCCGGATCGCCCATGCGCACGTTGTACTCAATTACAAAAGGATCATTTCCAACTTTAATCAAACCGATGAATACAAAACCTTTGTATTCAATATTGTCTTTCTGAAATCCGTCGATGGTTGGCTTTACAATGCGCTCTTCAATTTTTTGCATGAATTCGGCATCGGCAAACGGTACCGGGGAAACTGCCCCCATACCACCGGTGTTCAAGCCGGTATCCCCTTCGCCAATTCGTTTGTAATCTTTGGCTGTTGGTAAAATTTTATAGGATTTGCCGTCCGTTAGTACGAAGCAGCTCAATTCGATACCATCCAGAAATTCTTCGATCACTACTTTGGAAGAAGCGTCGCCAAATTTCGCATCGACTAACATATTGCGCAATTCCTGTTGGGCTTCCGCTAAATCGGTTAAAATTAAAACGCCTTTTCCAGCCGCTAATCCGTCGGCTTTTAATACGTAGGGTGCAGTCAAAGTCGTTAAGAATTCACAACCTGCTTCTACTGTTTCTTTGGTGAAACTCTGATAACGTGCAGTTGGAATGTTGTGTTTTACCAAAAATTCTTTGGCGAATTCTTTACTGCCTTCCAGTTGCGCTCCGTGTTTTGACGGTCCAATTACCGGAATGTGCTTTAAATCCGAATCGTTTTTAAAGAAGTCGTACACGCCGTTTACCAAAGGATCTTCGGGGCCTACCACTACCATTTCAACTGCTTCGGCTAACACTAAACTTTTAACCGCTGCAAAATCATTCGGGTTGATGTTCACATTCGTGGCAATGGAAGCCGTTCCCGCATTTCCCGGAGCCACCAACAATTTGGAACACTGAGAACTCTGAAGCATTTTCCAAGCCAGCGCGTGTTCTCTTCCGCCTGAACCTAACAATAAAATAGTCATGTTGTTGTGTTGTTAATTCGCCTGCAAAAATAGTCGCTTTTGTACGGAAAAAAAAGTTTCGGGCAGTAGTTTATAGTTTGGGTTTTACTATTTTTGGAAAAAATCCCCGATACGTGTTCCGATTGTTTGATTTTTCGCTGCAGTTGAACGGTTTCCGCATGAAGGAAGCCAAAACGCATTTTGACTCGATTCTGGCGATTCCGGAAGCGGAGTATCAGCAATATATTGAAAATCAGCGGGAAGAAATCGTACAGTACCATCTGAAAAACAATACGTTTTACCAGGAACTTACCCAAAACAAGGCCTTTAAAAACTGGAACGATTTACCGGTACTTACCAAAAAAGATTTACAAAAACCCTTAACAGAGCGGCTGTCCAAAAGTTATAGCAAAGCATCTGTTTTTGTGAACAAAACGTCGGGTTCCAGCGGCGATCCGTTTGTGTTTGCCAAAGACAAGCAGGCGCATGCCTTAACCTGGGCTTCGGTTATTCACCGTTTTGGTTGGTACGGAATTGATTTCAACAGATCATATCAAGCTCGTTTTTATGGTATTCCGTTGGATTTTGTCGGCTATCGCAAAGAACGACTCAAAGATTTTTTAGGCCAGCGCTACCGTTTCCCGATTTTTGATTTGTCGGATCAGTTTCTGGAAAAAGTACTGAAGCATTTCCAAACCAAGAAATTCGAATACATCAACGGATATACGAGTTCGATTGTACTCTTTGCTAAATTTCTGCAGTCGAAAAATATTGTTTTAAAGGAAATCTGTCCGACACTGAAAGTGTGCATGGTCACTTCCGAAATGCTTTTTGACGACGATAAAATTCTATTGGAAAACCAATTCGGTATTCCGGTGGTGAACGAATACGGTGCTTCCGAACTCGATTTGATTGCCTTTCAGAATCCGAACGACGAGTGGCAGGTAAATTCCGAAACGCTTTTTGTGGAAATTCTGGACGATAACAACCAGCCCGTACCTCACGGAACCGAAGGACGTATCGTGATTACATCCCTTTATAACAAAGCACATCCGTTCATCCGTTACGATATTGGGGATGTGGGAATTTTGGACGAAAAAAGCACGTTTAAAAAACCAATCCTGAAGAAGCTTATCGGACGCACCAATGATGTGGCCCTGCTTCCAAGCGGTAAGAAATCGCCGGGACTTACGTTTTATTACGTCACCAAATCCATTATTGAAGACGACGGCAATGTGAAGGAATTCATCATCCGCCAGACGAAAATCGATACGTTTGAAATCGATTACGTTTCCGAAAAAGAACTGACTCCGGAACAGATCAAAGGCATACAACACGCCATCGACCAATATCTCGAACCGGGCTTGCAATTTTCCTATCATCGAAAAAACAGTTTACTTCGCAGTGCGAGAGGCAAACTCAAACAATTTATATCCGAACTGTCATGATCAGACTTACCTTAGTAGCCGGAGCGCGTCCGAATTTTATGAAGATTGCGCCGCTCATCCATCAGATTCAGCAAAAGCAAAAGGAAGGAAAAGCGGTTGCATTCCGACTGATTCATACCGGTCAGCATTACGATAAAAACCTGAGCGATACTTTCTTTGAAGAGTTGAACATTCCAAAACCCAACGCAAACTTACAGGTGGGCGGCGGTACCCAAGCAGAACAAACAGCGGGCATCATGATCGGTTTTGAGAAAGAACTGGCCGAAAACCCCTCCGACTTGGTGATTGTAGTAGGCGATGTCACTTCGACTATGGCCTGTAGTATCGTAGCGAAAAAAGCGAATGTAAAAGTAGCGCATATCGAAGCCGGTATCCGTTCTTTTGATTTGACGATGCCGGAAGAAATCAACCGTATGGTGACCGATAGCATTACGGATTATTTTTTCACGACGTCTTCCTACGCGAACGACAACCTGAAAAAAGCCGGCATTGAAGCCGACCGCATTTTCTTCGTGGGCAACATCATGATCGATTCCTTGGTGAAAAATCTGGAACGTATTGAAGAACCTTCATTTTTCAAAGAATTACAATTATCCGATAAAAAATATTTAGTCTTAACCATGCACCGTCCCGCAAATGTGGACAATAAGGAAAATCTGCAACAATACTTGGACAACATTACGGCGTTTGCCAAAGATTTTACGATCCTCTTTCCGGTGCATCCGAGAACCAAACCTGTGATAGAAGCCATCGGAAAAAACTATCCAAACTTAGAACTGGTGGAACCGCAACCGTATCTGAAATTTATTTATTTGCTGAAAAATGCGGCAGGGGTGATTACGGATTCCGGTGGTATTACCGAAGAAGCTACCTATTTACACATTCCGTGCATCACCCTTCGCGAAAATACCGAACGACCGGAAACCTGTGTATTGGGCAGTAATGTTCTGGTTGGAAACGATTTCAAAGCCTTGGAAGAAAACATCTTGAAAATTAAAGAAAACAACTGGAAAAAAGTGCAGATCCCGGAACTTTGGGACGGTCATACCGCGGAACGAATTGTGAAAATTTTATTTGATTTAAAATACTGATGCAGGACATTTTAATCATATCGAATTATTACCCACCGGAAACAGGGGCGGCATCCAATCGCATTGAAACCATGGCGCACGGTTTACGTGATAAAGGCTGGAACGTCTCCGTTTTGTGCCCTTTGCCCAATTATCCGAATGGGAAAATATCTGACGGCTATCAGGGAAAAATCAAAAACAAATCGGTTGAAAGCGGCGTGACAGTGTATCGCACTTGGGTGTATCCGAGCAATTCGAAAAGTAAAATCGTCCGGTTGATTTCGATGTTGTCGTTTTCGTTTTCGTTGAGCGTTTTTCTGCTGTTCACCAAAACGCCGAAAAAGGTCATCATACAATCACCACCTTTATTTGTCGCGTTCTTCGGTGTAATGATGAACCGATTGAAAGGCAAAAAAATCATTCTAAATGTTTCTGATTTGTGGCCGCTGGCCGGGAAGGAATTAGGGGTGATGGGTGAAAGTTTCAGCTATCGCATGCTGGAAAAAATCGAGCGATTCAATTACAGAAAAGCGCATTTGGTTTTAGGACAGTCGAAAGAAATCTGCAATCATGTTTCGGAACGTGTTGTTACGAAAACGGTTTTATATCGCAATTATCCGAAGTTTCAGGTAACGGAGAATACCGCCACAATACCAACAGAAAAAATTCACATTGTTTACGCCGGTTTGTTGGGTGTGGCTCAGGGGATTGTAACCCTTTGCAAACACATTACGCTTCCGGATAATGTGGTATTGGATATTTACGGTAATGGCGCCGAAAAAGCCGAGTTACTGCAATTTATTGAAACACACCCAAATAAGAATATTGTTTTTCACGGTGAGTTGACGCGGCAGGAACTTCATAAAGTACTTACGGTAAAAGCTGACTATGCTTTGATTCCCTTGATCAATCGTATTTACGGATCGGTACCATCCAAGATTTTTGAGATGGCTAACCTTGGCCTGCCGGTACTGTATATGGGCGGAGGCGAAGGCGGTGATATCGTGAACGAGTTCCAATTGGGTAAGGTAATTGAACCCGGTGATTTTGACTCTTTAACTCTGGAAACCCAGAAGCTTTCGAAAATTACCGCTGCAGACAAAGTACGAATTCGGGAAACCGCCACGATACAATTTTCCTTCGACAGGCAGTTGGAGGATATCCACAGGGAAATTAACGGGCTTTAATAGGCTTTCTCTTCGCCTTTGAAAATATTAATAACCGTTTGAACTATAATCTTAAAATCCAGAATTAAAGACCAATTCTCTATATAAAACACATCATATTTAATTCGATTGATCATATCTTCATCGGTTTCAATTTCCCCTCTAAAACCTCTAACCTGAGCCAGTCCTGTAATTCCCGGTTTTACATGGTGGCGAACCATATATTTCTTTATTCGGTTACCATAGGTCTTATTTTGTGACCACAAATGCGGTCTAGGTCCTACAACGGACATATCCCCAAAAAGTACGTTAAAAAATTGCGGCATTTCATCCAAACTGGTTTTACGGATGAATCGCCCTATTTTGGTCACTCTCGGATCATTTCGTGAGGCTTCCTTTTCCGTAGTACTGTTAATTTGCATGGAACGGAATTTATAACAGAAAAACTCCTGTTCATTCAGCCCCGGTCTGCTTTGCTTGAAAAAAACTGGCCCTTTAGATTCCAATTTGATTAATAACGCCAAAAGAGGAGTAAGCCAGGATAGGAAAAAAACAATCACAAGTAACGAGAAAAGTATATCGAAAACCCTTTTCAGAAACATAATAACCGGTTCATCCAACGGTGATTTCTGAAGGGATAAAACCGGAAAGAATTCGTAATAATCAATCTTCAGGTTTTTAGAAAAGATCTCTTTGGAATCCGGTATAAATTTTATGGCAATATTATTTTCGTCGGCAAATTCTACCAAATCCTTTATTTTTTCATTAGAGAGCTCTCCTAAGGAACAGTAAATTTCATCTACTTTTTCTTGGATAAGAAACGTTTTCAGATTGGCTAAGTTTCCTTTTACTTCATTGTTTGTTGATTTATCTGAAAAGAAGCCTAAAAAACGATATCCGAAATCCGTACGGTTGTTAAAAAGTTCTTTGAGTCGGATTGCTTCTTCTGAATAACCAATGATAATAGCATTTCTGTAATTATTCCCTGTTACAATTCTATATTTTTTCAGATAATAGAAAGAAAGGGCCTTAGATATACTGATAAGTATAAAAACGGTGGCAAGAAAAAGAGCGATAGCCTTTCCACTAAAAAGTGAGGTTTTCGCAAACGGAAAAAAAGCTATAACGGTGAGTAAAAAAATCACCCCCTGCCTTATTATTTTTGACAAAATCTGAACTGGGGCTGTATACCTGTATATTTCGTAAAAACCAACAAAATAGGCAATAACAAACCAACCAAAGATCTGATACAAGTTAAAATACAGAAAATTAATATTGTGAAGACTAAAGTAGAAAAACGGCAAGCCTATAAGTACAATCAAATCTATAATGATACTTATCGGCTTTAAATACTTTGAATATCTTCCTCTTTGTACTGCTGTCATCATTTAATATAATCCGAGAAGTCTTTGTGCTCTTCTTTTGCTAATTCTTCCGGAGATAATGATTTAAAATACGCATAGGTTGCTTTCATTCCTTCAGCACGGTTTACTTTCGCTTCCCATCCTAAAATTTCTTTAGCTTTACTCGTGTCCGGTTGTCGCTGCATCGGATCGTTAACCGGTAACGGATGATAAACTACCTTCTGTTTGGTTCCGGTAAGCTTGATGATTTCCTCTGCAAAATCCTTAATGGTGATTTCATCCGGGTTTCCAATGTTAACCGGAAGATGATAATCAGAATGCAACAAACGGTAAATACCCTCTACCTGATCATCAACATAGCAGAAAGAACGGGTCTGTGAACCGTCTCCGAAAATTGTTAAATCCTCACCTCGTAACGCCTGACCTATGAAAGCAGGAATTACACGACCGTCATTCAGTCGCATTCTCGGGCCGTAAGTGTTAAAAATTCGAACAATTCTGGTTTCTACACCGTGAAATGTATGGTATGCCATGGTAATGGATTCCTGAAAACGCTTGGCTTCATCATAAACTCCCCGTGGTCCAATCGTATTTACATTTCCATAATATTCTTCTGTTTGCGGGTGTACTAAAGGGTCTCCGTATACCTCAGAAGTAGAAGCGATTAGTATTCTGGCTTTTTTCACGCGTGCCAATCCCAAAAGATTGTGTGTACCCAAAGAACCTACTTTTAAAGTCTGGATGGGAATTTTAAGATAATCTATAGGGCTTGCCGGTGAGGCAAAATGGAGAATATAGTCTAACTTTCCAGGAACATGCACAAATTTGGTCACGTCGTGATGGTAAAATTCAAAATGCTCCAATTTGAAAAGATGTTCAATATTTTTTAAATCACCTGTAATCAGGTTGTCCATCCCGATAACATGGCAGCCTTCTTTTATAAAGCGGTCACACAAATGGGAACCTAGAAACCCTGCAGCTCCAGTTATTAGTATACGTTTCATTCTCCTTCTGTTTTTGGCGAAATCGTTTTGTGTGTGTTAAAAAAACAATACAAGGCAATAAAAAATATTACTCCCCGCTGCCTGCTTAAAAACGATTCTGTCAAAAATAAGCTTATCATTAGAATTGCAAAAGAAATATATGTAAAATCTTTGCTTAACAATGCGTTTTTTAGATTATAAAATACCATTACCAGAATAAGGAGAAAGCCAAATACTCCAATTTCAGCAAAAAACTGTATGTATTGATTGTGGAAGTTAAACTGATCGTAACCTTCATAGAGATCGTGTTGAATTCTTTTTTCTTTTATCTTGTGATGTGTCGCATTAAGACCGTATCCCGTTAAATAAGCCGGATGTTCCTGCATCATCTCAAGAAAAATACGAAACTGATATACGCGTAAAGCTGTTCCGGGGAAAAAATAATTCTGGTTAAACGTTTCCATCGTCCAGGCCTCCTTAATAGTCGCGTTGTATACCGATCGTTGTGTACTGCTTATTTCCGGATTAATTGTCCTGTCGTTCATATTCGAAGCAATCTCGATTTCAAAACGTTTTTTAATTTTCTGAAAAAACAATGCAGAACTCAACAACCCAAATCCTAACACCATTAAAAGTATCCGCTTCCTGTTTCTTATCTCGGAATGATAAAACATGTAAACGCCGTTTAGCACGAAGAAAACCACTATTACATTTTTAGAGGAAAGCAATACTATGAGCATTACAAAAAAGAACAAAATCACTCTGTCAAAAACAATTTTATTCGGTTTGGTTAAGATACTGAAGTAGGCTATTGCCATATAAATGGATACATGTATTGCATTCACATCTGCAGTAACTAATTCATGATAGAAAAATACATCGGTAATTTGAGTTTGAAAAAAACGAAAGACTGCCCGAACAATATAAAATACTGCAAAGACAAAATAGGAATACCCGAAATACGTAATTATTTTCCGAACCTGCTGACTGGAAAAAGACTTGTTTACTAAATAGCAAATTGGCACCAATAATAAGGGGAAAACTTTAAAAAGCGCTTTTCGTGTGGCTTCCGGATCTTCTGTCCATAAAAGAGAACACACCATTAACACATAAAGAGCAATCGGAATTAAGAGAGCTTTTTCCAGTTTGAAATGTTGTTTTCTGAAAGTCAGTAAAGAAATTCCAATAAACAAACCTATTGCAATACTATTATAAGCATAGCGCATCGGCACTGTAATCAAAACCAAAAGAAACGGTAAAAAAGCGTAATTACTTCTTGTTTCCTGCCTGATATCGAGAAAAACATTCCTCAAAAAGCTGTAAATAGTCGCCATTTATTTTCGCCCAGTTAAAATCGTTTTCAATAGCCTTATAGTTGTTGGCTATCTTCTGCAAGTTATCATTTTTATTGACAGTCTGAAGTAAATTTTTCACTTCTGAAGCACCTGAAAAATAAAAAGCATTTTCCTTTAAAACCCCCTTATTAAAGTCGTTATTATGTGCCGCAATCAAAGCCTGAGATGCCATTGCTTCCAACAACGAAGGATTGGTTCCGCCTACGGAATGGCCATGAAAGTAAATATTAGTATAATAACGAAGGCTGTTTAGGTGTTCCAGATTGTATATCCCGCCCATAAAACGAATGTGCGGAAAATACCTGTATTTGTTCTTCAAGTATTCTCCATATTTAGTATTATGCTTCCCAACAACCAAAATAGGCGTTTTATCCTCACATAGCGAAACACCTTCCAATACCATATCTAGGTTGTTTTCCGGTTCGAAACGCGCCATCACCATGTTGAATTTTCCGGGCTCTACCTTGTATTCTTCAAGTACCTTCGTATCTGGTGCGTTGAAAGGATAAGCCCCATAAGCAATGTAGGTAGATTCTTTTTTGTATGTTTTTTTCAGAAAAGATTGAATTCCTAAAGAATCAGCAACCAAATAGTCACTGGATACGGCGGCTAACCATTCTGCTACTTTCAGAAATTGTTGCACAGGCCAGGAATACTTCGAACGCTTCCATTCCAAGCCATCCATATTTGTAATGATAATCGGCTTTTTGGGTAACAAGAAAAACCAAATAGAATTACTGGTATATCCCAATTGCAGGATAATATCAAAATCGCGTTTGCGGGAATCCATTATACAGTTATAGTCATAAATAAACTGACCAAACGTGCCATACTTGTATTCGGGATCGTACTGATGAATGATGTTCACACCGTGAAAGGTTCTTTCCTGATACGGGTGATTGTGAGAGTTATAACAATATACTTCATGCCCTTTTTCTGCGAGATAAACCGTGAAGAATTCGGCAAACTGTTCAAAACCTCCGTAATAATTGGGTACTCCTCTTGTTCCTAATATAGCAATTTTCATGAAACCTCTTTCTTATTGAGATTCCAAAAGTAGGGATTTTTAAGAATTTCTTAAGGACTTGTAGTAATTTATTGCTGATTACAACATTAATTTCTTACAGATCTTTTCGATTTGTAGGGTGTAGTTTTCCACGGAAAAAACAGAACGGGCTCTTTCTAACCCTTTTCTGCCCATTTCTTTTCGTTTCGCAGTGTCGAGAATTAATACTTCCAGTTTTTGAATTAG
Source organism: Flavobacterium enshiense (assembly GCF_040750275.1). Lineage (GTDB taxonomy): Bacteria > Bacteroidota > Bacteroidia > Flavobacteriales > Flavobacteriaceae > Flavobacterium > Flavobacterium enshiense_B. The sequence goes on along the minus strand of NZ_JBDOCV010000005.1, from coordinate 104,237 downwards.
ATCATCCACATTGTTAGGCATGAACAGAAAACCCGTTTCATTATTGATGATAATCTCCTTCAATCCACCATGATTAGCGCCAACAACTGGTTTTGAGGCCAGCATAGCTTCCACAGCCACAAGTCCGAAGGGCTCCGGCTCCGTAGATGGAACGACAGCCACATCGACAACATCCCATATCGTATGAATGTCATCTTGGAAAGGTAAGATTACCACGGTCTGTTCAAGCTTGTATGTCGTAATTTTTTCTTTCAGTTTATCCAGAAATTCATCCTGATTGGGCGGGGGTGAACCCACAAAAAGCAACCGTATGCCTTTGTGTTTCTGCGACAATTGATTGAAGGCTTCCAATAAAAGTAATTGTCCTTTCCATCGGCTTATCCTTCCCACCAAAGCGATCAGTATTTCCTGATCCTGAGCGCCAATTTGATCTGTTCTAACATTTTTCTTTTCGTCCTCCGTTAGGGCTTTTGTCGATGGAAAAAGACCGTTATGAACCACCTCAGATTTCAAATTCAACAATTCATCTTTATCATTCCAAAAAGCTTTGGTTGCTTCGGAATTGTATATAATCCAGGTATTCCCTTTTGTTTGTAATGCTCTTTTAAAAAACTGAACCACCATTTTAGGAGACTCAATAATTTCGTGAACATGCCAGATATGCTTTAAGTTTTTCTTTCTTGCATAAAGCAATCCTATTAAAACCGCCAAGGTGTTGGAATAAACTAAATCTATCTTCGATTCTTTATCGATTTCATCAAGTTTACGAAAGGCTTTAAGAATCTGAAAAGGTAATGCCAGAATATTACCCGGAGAAAACATCTTTCTGGAAATTTTAAAAACCGGCGCAATTTCTACTTGTATCGCTAACTCCTCAAGATACTTTTTTAATGGTCCTTCTCCCGGTAAAACCACAATAGGATGAAGCCCTTTCTTTTTAAATTCGGAAACCAAAATTAACAAAGTCTTATCCGATCCGTACATTTCGGCTGACTGGTGTATAAATAAAATGTTTTTCATAATTACACCGTATGATTTTTAAGGAGGTGGTCTTTAAAGGCAATTATAAAGCCTATAAAAACAGATTTAGAATCCGGTACAAAATAGAATCCCATAAACACCCAATAGGAAATAATCAGGAAAAAACCTGTCCCTACCAGTATAAGATTGATATTCGTGACCAATGGAATATTACTCGGTTTATTCCTGAAAAACAATCCTATGGATAGAATAAGAAACACAACTCCAACCAAACCGGATTTAAGAAAGACAGTCATATAACCGTTGTGCAGGAACGGAATATAACGCATATAGGAAGTTAGGAGAAAGACTTCTCTTTTTAAATCTACCGAGGAGCCCATCCCTTCTCCCAGAATTATAGTGGAGACCCCTTGATTAGTTACCTGACGCACCGTTAGAATGTTTTCATAGGAACGGTAATTATCATTAAAGTCTTTCCAATTTTCTGCATTGATTTTGGTTTTGAACGGCTCTATAGGAGCATTTTTAATTTTATACAATAAAGCTTCCGTTACTGAACCGCCGCGTTTCGGATTATAATAATAAATTGCCGTATAAGAGAGCAACATGGTTAGCGTTAAAACCGACATCACAACGACCGCTTTTCGTGTTAATCTCAAATAACCTTTTATCGCTAAGAACAGTATGACAAACTGTATGAAATTGGTTCTCGCCAAGTAGAAAAAACATGAGAGACCTATTATCGAAAGAAATAACCAATACTGTTTTCGGGTTAACTCGATATTGAATTGCTTATAAAATACAACAAGAATCAGGACATAAACTTCATAATCACTGTAATATCCGGCGTGGTATCGAATATCCGGCATGGTACGGTCACCTAAAACAACAAGGCTGAATACTACCATACTCAAATGAATGACCGCTATAAAAATACCCGCATATATAGCTGTTAAAAGTGGACTTTTTATATAATTTTTACAAAGCTGGTAACCAACCAACAGACCAAGTATCGGTTTGAGCAAATAGGCTATATCTCTTATGAAATTATACCGTTGTACATCTTCTTTAAAAAACCCAACCAAAAAAGCGATGGCAAATATTGCTGCGAAACAGGCCAATTGTTTTACAATGCTGTAAGAATACTTTCGCTGTAATGTTACAGAAAGAGCAAAAAGCCAGAATAAAAATGTAAGCTCATAAAAGTTAATATAAGGAATCGCCACACAAAGTATGAACAATAACTGATACAGTGATTCTTTCTTTAGCATCCTTACTTCTCTTTAGTTTCAATGGTTTTAATAATTTTTGCAGGTACTCCCCCAATGACTACATTATCCGGAAAAGCTCCCGAAACGACTGCGCCGGCTGCCACTACAGTATTATTGCCTACTTCGGAACCATCCAGAAAAGTCACTTTCGCACCCACCCAAACATTGTTACCAATCTTAATTCCTTTGGATGTTACCCCCTGCTCTCTAATTAATTGATCGGGATTTGAAAAAACATGATTCTCGGAATGAAAACTGATATAAGAGCCCATGATCACATCACTCCCAATTTCAATACCGCCCGAAGCGCCGAAATGGGTGTAATCGCCAATAGCCGAATTATCGCCCATTGTTAGGCCTATTCCGTATTTCGAAAGATGACTTGTACAGGTTAACTTGGAAAATGCCCCAATTTTACAGTTATTACCCAGCTTAATTTTTCTGGAAGCATATCCGTCAAGATGCGTATACTGTTCAATTGTAACATTTCTCCCAAAAAAGAAATTTTTCTTATTGTATATAGAGACATTAGATCCCAAAAAGGTCTTTCGCTGCAATTTGATAAGCCCTCTCAGCATCATTACAAACCGGCACCACAACGTTCTTACTATTAAACTATCAGGTATCGCCGTATCTATCTGATACGACTTACCGGCCTTATTCAAAAGTGATTGAAAAAAATTTTTAACCATTTATTCGTGAATCGCTTTACTGAAAAGCTTTTTTCTGATACAAAGTAAGTAAAATAAAATGACTATTACCTCGGTTGCAATTAAAGTATAAAAAACTCCGTAAACCTTATATACTGGCAAAATTAATACTATCGCCAAAAGATTCATGACTACTATGACCGCAGTGATTTTAACATAAAATCGTTTGAAGTCCCATGCTAAAACCAGTTGCTTTAAGGAAACTGAAACCGCCAAAAGCAATGGTATAAACACGGCAACTTGCAGCAAATTGCTTAGAATATAGCGGTTTGTCGGGTTAAAATAAGCTACAACATCATACGAAAACAAGTAGAAAAAAACCATCCCAAACAATACAAACATAAAGTTGAAACCGTTGTACAGCTTCCAGTTTCGCATTGCCTTTTCACGATTTACTTCCAACAGGTAACATATCTTCGGAAAAACATAATTAAAAAACAGAAAGATGTACGTTTTGAATATTACGATAATTTGCTCCACTATCTTATATTGACCCGCCATCAGGTTATTCCCAAAAAAACTGATCAGAATCACCGGCGTGTTGAGTTGCAAAGCCACAAAAATCTGAGAAGAAAACATAGAAAAATCCTTGCCTAAAAACTGCTTGATTTCTAAAAATGAAACCCTTCGCATGGAAAAATGGTGTCTTTTGAAAACCAGTCCCAAAAAAAGACCGTTCGACAGAATCATACCTAACCCCCACAATAAATTAACAAAAACATAATCTGAAGCGGAATGTATGAAAAGGAAAATCCCCAAAAGATAAATTAATTTAGACAGGATGTTAGCGTATGTAATCCATTTTACGTTTTCCATGCCTTGCAGAAACCAAACCGGACTTAAAAACTGACCTATCAAGATTGGCAACCCGTACAAAAAAAGAACACGCTCCGTCTTGAAGAATGGCACCGTGCAAAACATCACAACCGAAAGCAATAAAAGCAAAAGCAGTAAAAGCAATCTTGACGAATAACTGGTAATAACAATTTGCTTCAGCTCTTCCGGGTTATTTCGGTGAATTGCCACTTGTCGCACCCCCACCAAATCCGAACCGTAATCGATAAAAACAATAAGGAAAAAGGAAAGGGCTAAACCAACTGCTGTTTTTCCGAAATTCTCTTCACCGCAAATCCCAACGATATACGGAACAACCAATAAAGGTGTTACCAAATTGAACAACTGTCCAAAACCATAAATACCCAACTTTTGGAATTGCTGATGCAAGAGTATTTTTTTAAACAATTGCAGCATCTATTTCTGGGTGTAGAGTTTGTTTAAACAATCGTATAATTTATTGCCATTCGGGTATAAAGACGGTCCGTTAGGGTTTGTCGTGTCTTTTCTCTTTATCAATCCGTTTAATTTGTCCACTGAAGTATTGGTCTCATCAACACGGAACATCTTAAAAATTTCATTCCCTTTAATCGGAATTGTTTCCTTATGATAATCAATCTGAATTTTATTCAAAACAATGGCAGTCTGTTTAATATTTCGTCCAAAATCGATACGAAACTGTTTTGGCAATATGGAATCCGGGAAGACAATTTCAATATTTTGATTTTTAGGCATCCCCTGCACCTTGTGCCAAAAAGAATGTTTTTCTGTAAACGCTACACTGGCGTTATTGCTGTAAAAAACCTGTAACGAATCGCTTTCCTGAATTACCAAATCAATTTCGACTCTTAGGGATTTGGCGTTTTGTACCTTTTCACAGGATGACATTACTGCTAATACAAGGACACAAAAAAGTGTTTTTACAAGGTATTTCATATTCATTGTTTAGGAATAAAAATAAACAAAAAAATCCGATTGTAAAATCGGATTCTAAGTCGTTGCAATTAAAATTACTTAATGGTAATTTCGTTAGGATATTCCAATGCTGCGGCATAAGTTGTTGGCTTTTCCTTTAGCATGATATGGATATAATTGTTTTTCGTTTCGTATCCGATATACTGAACTTTCTGTCCGTCCGGTAAATGCAATTCCGTTCCTTTTGAAATAAGATCAAATTTTTCTTTTGAATAATCCACCAAAAGCATGTTGAAGGTAAGCCCTACACCATTTTTCCAGTTCTCATCGGAATAATTTGCCAATTGAATGGATGTGATTTTAGGTGCCTCAGCGGTAGTTTCAGTAGATTGTTCCTGTTGTGCTTTTTCTTCAATTTCACTTTTTTGTTTGCATGAAAAAGTCAACGCAAAAACCAATAATCCTAATAATACTCTTAATTTCATTGTCTATGTTTTTAGTAGGGCAAAATTAGAATTTTTTTTTAAATATCTATATTTTTTCAATATTTTCTTGAATGTAGGATTTTTTCTTAAAGACCAACTCCAGAATAAGAGATAAGTACTTGATTATTATAGCACTTAAGAAAAAGAATCCCGAGAATCCAGCAGACATCAACAGCATTATAGTAGTCCAGCCTTCAATAGGCTTATCCTTTCCGAAATAGACCATAAAAGTATAGATCAACACCCCTAAAGTAGTCATGAAAAGCGTCAAAGAAATCATTATCGATATCTTAAAAGATAAATTGGTATAAATAATCAGGGAATCTATCGCTGTTTTACTTCTTAGATGACTTTTTTCCGGTGTTTTTCTCAGTTGGGTGGTTTTGGTGTATTCCAAGGTATGAATCTTCAGTCCGCTGTTGCTGTACATAGCCTTGCGGTACGGAATTTTAACACTGATGGAAAACGCCCTGTTGATGGACCTCCTTGATAAAATTCGAAATCGGTCACTTCTTAATTTATTGTTGGATTTCGAAAAATAATTATAGGTGGCGTAAAACAATTTAGATGAGAATTGATCGTTGGCTTCCGGAGATACCGCAATGATATCGTACCCTTCCATCATCTTATGGAATGCTTTTGCTATCAAATCAATATCATAATCAATAAAAGTACTATCAAACTCATAAACAAAATCTCCTGTAGACAAATCCAAACCGGCGTTCATGCTCAATTCGACACCCTGATGAAAACTCATCTGTATGATTGACACCTGATGTTGTTTTAAAAATGGCGCCTCTTTAATTCGTTGTACCGAACTGTCTGTTGAACAATCGTTAACGACAATCAACTCAAACTGTTCGAACATTGCGTCTATTTCTCCTACTACTTTTTCCAAAAAGTTTAAAATAGTCGTCTCGTTATTGTACAGATACGCTACTATCGAAATGAGTTTTTTTTCTTTCATAACTTATTTATTTGTCAGCACATCATCCAAATCATACACCGTATTAATCTTTCCGGACAATACCGATACAAAAGTAGGCGATTTGGAATATTCTTTAATAACTGTTGGTCGGGAATCGTCAATTTCAGATTCTTGTAAAACCGGTTTTATGGAATACAGGGAATCCACATAATCAAATACTATATCGTCCTTCAGGTACTTTTTAGCCAATGCGCTCATATAAGCCCAGGATGTTTTTGGCTTGGCAATACAAGTGTTGCAATTTCCTATTTTAAAAGGGCTACAGGTGTTTTCACTGTGCTGCTGACAATCAAATTCAGGCAAAATAGCCGTACTGGTTTTATGGGGTGTATAATGAACAGCCGTTAAAGAATGATAGCCGGTTTGCCCAAAAGGCATTAAGGAAAAAAATGGTCCGTCCATCATGGTTATTCCGGTGTTTTTCAGACTCTCATTGGTTTTGCATAAAATTACTTCACACAATTCGTATTTTATCTTTAAAGGAGCCACATCAAAAAGACGGTGAATCTGATTAATACCCGCATAGGTTGCATTCAACACGAATCCGCTTTCTACTTCCGCTCCCGTATTTGTAGTTAAAACAAACGAACCTTCCTTTTTAGTAACCGAAACAATATAACTTTGGTAACGAATCTCAACATTATGGCATTGTGCAAGCTCCTCCAAAAAGAACTTTTTCAGCACTTGGGCATCGTAAGTACACTCTCTTGATAAATAGGCGCCTTCACAAAATTCTGTTTTAAAATAATCCGAAACATTTACAGATTTACACGGAATATTAGTGTCTTTACAAAATTTCTCAAACTGGTGCGCATTTGTCCATGAAAAATTTTTGGAAATCGCATAGATTTTATCAAACTGGTTGTGAATACAAAACGAATAATCTTCCAGAAAACGGTCGTAATAATCTGCCGATTTTTTAGCCGTGCTATAAGACCTCGGGTAATGATACCCCATATGAACTCTTGCCTGATTGATATAGGTCGCTCTGGAAAAGGCCTCGGGATCGTGTTCCAGCACCAACACCTTCTCGCCTCTTTTCCCGCAAAAAAGTGCTGCGTACAAACCGTATAGTCCCGCGCCAATTATTATTTTATCGTACTGATTTTCCATTAGTCAACAAATTCCAAAGCATTAGGGAAACCGATTGTGCCAACATAATCCTCCAACTTTTCGGCAATGGTAATGTTAATGTAATTTCCGGACACATAATATCCTTTTACAGTAACCATTCTGCCATCCAACAATTTAATTTTTTTGTGTTTCTGCAACAGTTTTTCTTTTGAAGGCGAAAAATCCAGAACAACCATATTGTAAGCCAAACTGCAACCGTTTATCCAGTTGCTGTCGTTTAGATTCGCCAAGGTTAGTCCGTTAGATTTGAATGAAATCTCTTTTGTACCGTCATCAGAAATTAAGCAAAACTTACTGATTTTAACCGCCTTTTCTGCTTTAAATGTAATTTTGGGATTGCTTGTGTTCCACCAATAATAGCCATTACTCACCCGAACCGCGTACTGATGTTTACCTGCCGAAACACTAAAACCATAAGTCGCTTTAGAAATATTGTTTTCAGAAAGATCCACAGAAGCTGTCATATCAGCATCAGTCTCGACTTCAATAAAAGCAAATACCCCTTTTCTATTAGTATTAAGATTTTTGGCTTCAATACTGGCAGTCGTTTCCTCGACGATGTCCTGAAACGGTTTTACTTTAGCAAATACTTCACTATCAGACTCTTCAGCCCACAAGCGCGGTACAAAACCGATAAAATAATCAATTTTTTCAGGCTGATTGATATTTCCTTGCAAGTCACTGGTGATTTCAAACTGTTCCAGCGTGATGCTTTCAACATTCATCCCAATCATCAATTCATGCGGTGTTTTGCCGAAATTCATAGTAATAGTATTCTCCCCCGCTACCGTAATTGGAAATTCTTTAGTTCGATCTTCCGAAAAGGTTTCCGTCGCATTCAGGTTATAATAAATCTTTATGTTTCCGGTATTGGCTGCCATAAATTTTAAAACCAATCGCGAAGGCAGGTTTTCGTTTTTCAGTTTGCCTTGTTGTCTTAGATGATTCATGATTCCGATAACGAAAGGCGATGCACCACTGGATTTCAGCACTGTTTTACCATTCTCATTCGCAATTGCAAGGTTATTTTTGCTGATGGAGGCTTCATTCAGGAACGCAAAATCAGTGACTTTCGAATCAGTACGAATTTCACCAATTTCCCTTAATTTAGCTTCATACTCCGACTTTTTAGATTTAAGAACATATACATCAAACGATCCCATCCGGTATAGCGGCGTGAAATTTGAGTAAATATATTCTGCTATTTTGTAATATTTAAAATCCACATATACTTCTGAAATCGCATGCCAGTAATTGTTTTTAATCGGCATTAATACAATGGTGATATTTTTCTCTTTCAGGTAACCGATTTCGATATCCTGAGCCTTGTCTCCGTTAAGCATTAAAGGCGACTGATTCACATACACCGGATTTTTCCGGTCGGTTAAGGCGTGGTAAAAATTCGTGGAGGAAAAATCGTAATACGTCTGGTCCTTGGTAAGGACTTTATCCAGAAACTTTTTAAAGAACTGAATTTCGGATTGGTCGAAAGTTACTTTTAAACGTGTTCCGCCAAACGAACTCATCTCCAAAAATTTCTCATGATAAGATGCGGAATTAACGGACTGTGTCAATAAAGAAGTACTTCTGTTTTTAAAATTTGCATTGGCCGAATTTAGAAACAAGAACGTTCCCAAAAACACTATCGAAAAATAAAGCAGCCTGTTTTTAGAGCCAAACACCAATGTGAGAAAAAGCAACGCTATCGGTAACGTACTGGTTATACGGATGATGTTTCCGTATTCGAAATTGTGAAATACAATCCCGCGTTGTGCATTCAAAACGAAAAAGAACACAAAAAACAAAAATAGAATAACAGCCCCGATTGATCTTTCCTTCTTAAGAATAACCTTCTGATAGGCTTCGTTAAAGAACAATTTAAACACAATAACAGTTGCAAAACAAACCGTAAGCAGCGGAAGCAAATAATACGAAACCCTAAACAAATAGTGAGACGTGTCGCCCATTTTGGTAATCCCCCAGTTTTGATCGGACATGGCTGCCAATAAAAACTCCTGTAATCTTACAATCGGATTGATGCCTTTCAACAAACAAAGCAACACAAAAAGCAACAGCAATGGCGCTACCGCTACAACAGCTGCTTTCAGCAGGTTTTTAAATTCAAACCTGCGGTACAAGATTTTATTAAACTGAAAGTAAAGCAATAAGGCAGACAATAATGCGGAATAGCCCACATCTAACTTATACAAACAGACAGAAATCCCTAAAATCCAGAAATAACAATGGTTTTTAAACGATTGGTCTTTAAGCAATCGGATGACAAAAAGAGCCAAAATACCGGCTAACGCAAATTCGTTAAGAACAACCGGTAAAATCGGTACACATAAAATAAGAAAGAAACTGTTCACGCTTCCCAATGCTTTTCGGAACACATAATACAGCACTATAATTTCGAGTACAAAAAAGTACAGAATGTATAACGAGTGTGCCCAAGGCTCATATCCGTTGAACAAGATATAGATGTACGAAAAGAATTGCTGATTCAGCATGTGGGCATCGAAATTCTCCACAAAAGGTATAGAACCGTATTTACAGAAATGATCTATGGCTAAACCGTGATTGGCTGTTTCAAAAAATTCACTGCCGGGAATCATGAAACGCCAAGGCTGCGCAATAAGAATGACATAACTTAACAGTGCAATGCCTACGAAATGGTTTTGAACAAATTCGGAAGTCCTGCTCCTTTTTCTGTACAGCAAATAGAAAAACAATACGCCCGACAAGATGATAAGCAAAGCAAACATCAGAAAAGGGCTATTGCTTACAAAATCCAACTGTTTATTTAAAATATTCAGACATTCCAAACCAAAGGACAAAATTGCCGGTGTTACAACCAAAGGAATAGAAGCAGTCAATACCGTGCCCTCGCCTTTGTTTTTCAAAAATTTTATAAAAAAAAGATACGCAACAAAACTGAAAAAAAACGTCAAAAAAACAAACGTCAAGGTTTGAGGATCGACAGCTATAAGATACCCCTTAAGTTTTAGTTCTGGAGTAATCTTATCGAAAAAATTCCTATTTTTTAAAAACGTATAACCAAACAAACTGAAAGGAAACGAAACAAAAACAGGCCATAATGCCAGTTTAATTTTCTGATGTGTGTGATTGAACCGAAGTTCCAGTAACAAACAAACCAACGAAACACCTATAAAATATACCGCTATATCAGTCGAATACAGTAAAAAACCAGAAAAAACAGCCAAAACGCCAATGGTTCCAATACTGAACAACGGTTTTAAAAGCGACGAGTCCTGACTGCCTTTTTCCACCCATTTTTTAAGTATCAAAAAAAATGCGGCAGTTCCCAGAACAAGGGCGAAAAGCAATTTGTAAAACAATCCAACCCTTTTGGAAACATCTAAATTATTCACAGAAGCATTGGAAATAATGTGCTGACTGAAATCCGAAACCGCTGGTTTGATTTCAAACAAAATATTTATAAAAGGCGAAAGCAGTCCCAAACAAAAAAACAGGCTGACCATTACAAAAGCCCTATTATAGACCGTATTTTGAGTAATCAGAGTAATTATAGCTTCTTTAATTCTTTTCATCATTGCAACTTAGGGGTTGTATTTTCTAAATAAATTTAGGAGTAATATTTTCATCAGATTGGAATTTCCTCTGAAAAAACTAATCTTCGTTGGCGTTTTACCACTAGCCGGATATTTGCGCTCTACCGGAACTTCCGTAACCCTTAGAGACAACTGTGAGGCCTTTACCGATAAATAAGCCAACAATTCATAGGTAACAAAAATATCCCGAAACGGTTGTACCTCAGGATGTGTCAAATATTTTTTGGAATATGCGCGAAAGGCATTTGTGGTATCGGTAAAACAGTGCATCGCCGTTAAGGAAATAATCGGCGAGTGAAGCAATTTTACAGCAAAATGGCGTATCCACGGTGTGTTTTCGGCCTTTCCGCCTTTAATGAAACGGGAGCCTTGTATAAAATCATAGCCTTCATCCAATTTTTCCACAAACAACGGTACCGATTGAATACTGTCTTTATTATTGCCATCTATGGTAATGATTCCTTCGTAACCGCGTTCCAACGCATACCAAAATCCCATTCGCAATTGTGCTCCTTGTTTACCAGGCCCTTTTTTTACCAAAAGCGTGTTCACACCTAAAGCCTCCAACCGGTCTGTAGCGGTAGAACCGTCTGTGGAATCCCCATCGCAGATAATAATATCTACTTTTTCCTGTATCCCGTTCTGCATTGCCCGCTCCAACTGACGGATGATTCGATCCCCTTCATTGATAATTGGAATGCAGAGGCAATATTTGTACTTTTTTTCCCCTAGTTCATAGGCCAGAAAATCGGGCACTCCTTTACTATTTTCAAACTTGGAATACATCTTGAATATAATTTAATTTTTCCTGCAGCTGTTCAAAAGACAAGCCGTTTTTCATTTCAATCGAAACATAATTTCGATAATCTATCGCTTTTAAAATTTCGGCCAGCTGTTTGTGTTCGCTTCGTTTTAAAATGGGTTCCAGATAGGGTTCACTGATGTGGACGTGATGAATGAAATCGGGATTTTCGGTTAGCAGTTTCATATCTTCCCCATTTTCAATTACTGTCCCGAAATCATAGTTGATCTTTAAACCCCTGCACTGACAGTCTTTTAAAAAACCGATGGCTTCCTTGGTGGTGTTGATGAAATTTGTTCCGTAAATTTTCGGATTGGGCTCTATGGCCAAAATCGTATTTTGCGCATGGGCATATTCACCAATTTCTGAAAAAAAACTAACCGCTTCCTGATATTGTCCTTCTTTGATAATGCGGTTTTTCGGGGAACCAAAAACCAAATTCGGGCAGTCCAATACGGCGGCAAAATCAATAGCTTTTTTAAGATGTTTCTTTATAATGTCTTTTTCAGCCTCATTTTCAAAAATCGAAGCGGTAACTCCGAAACAAATCGACTGAAGTGAAATAATATTGAGGTTGAAATTATCCTTCAATTGCTCTTTTATCGTTGCAACATTGTTCAAATCGTCGTAAGGCTGATTGCCAAAAATACGGGTCGGCGCTATTTCCAGACCTCGAATGTTTCTTGCTTGAAGCAATTCGTACATTCTCAGATCGTCTGCTACTGTCCAGGCTATATTTGAAATGGTTACTTGCAATGGATCTGTGTTTTTATAAAAGTGGTTATTTCTTCTAAAACGGTTGCGCTGTTCTGAATGTAATTCGGTTGGCCGGAATATAGAGCCGCATGCTTGGAATAACAATCATAGTGCGGTACTTTAGGACTCACTTCATTAACAAAAGCCTTCTGAAAAACACGTTGGTAAATTGCATCTACGGCAACCGGTTCCGTGACAAGGTTTATCTTGCGAAGTTGGTGCCCCAATGCTTTTTCAATGTCATCCCAAAGGTTTTCAAGGTTGTAAAACTGGAATTTCCCTCTGCTGTCTGAAAAATTCAGGGCGGTAAAGCCCAAGTCGAGAAACTGTTGCTTTAAAATATTCTTTTCGGCCTCGCCAATTGTGTTTAGTTTGTAAAATCCGTTTTCCTGACGGGTATAATTTTGGGATACAAAGTCATGACTCTCAAATTTATCATACAATTCTTTGCTCAGCATGGAAGGTACTATGTGAATGGCATCGTAAATGAAATTCTTCTTGATGTTTTTACCGAACAAACCCGGCAGCCGAACGATAAGATGATCGGCAATATTTGCTTCCACCCATTTTTCCAGATGCAGACGGTTTTTCCCATAAGGCTCTACCGTTGCTTCGTCGATAATGAAATCTTCGTCTTTACCGATGGGATCCGGATAGACATCTATGGTGGAAATAAGCACTATTTTTTTGGGGTTGATTTTCTTGATGTTTTCAATGGCGTTCAGGATGATTTCAAAATCGGCCTGCGGTTCTTTGTTGGCCAGGAACTTTTCGGCTCTTACACCGCTATACACCAACAAATCAGGATTTAATCCGAATGCTTCCGCTATGTTTTTAGAGTTTACACAAACGTCAAAATCAGTCGAAGCCATCAAATTTGAGCCTACAAAACCGGTATGTCCTACTAGTACTTTCATGCTATTTTTTTACGTAATGTCTGGTAATTGCTCCCAATCCGTCGTACGATTCCTGAAGTGTAAAATGTGCATCTAAAAACTGTTGCTCTGCCGGTGGCAATTTTACGATATCGGCATAACCGTCAACCACCCAAAACGACTTTATCATCGCAGGATTTGTTTTCATTTCATTTACCACAGCCAAAAGATTGGGTTTGTCTACTACTTCAAACGCGACACCGTTGTTGTTCAGATAAAAATCCATCCAGTATTTTAAACTCGTATAAATTACTTCTTTCTTCGGATTGTAAAATCGTACCATGTCGGTAGCTTCCCTGTATTGGGATTTCAATGGTGTATGGTAATATTTTTTCACCACTACCAAATCAAAAATTACAAAGAAAACCAGAAGCAGTAAAAAAGAATACCGTACAAACAGATTCCTGAAACTGGCCAGAGCTATGGAAATCATTAAAAGAATCGCCGGAAAAATACTTATAAAATAACGTGATACATATAAGGAAGAACTTAAATACGATTTAAGAAGTATGACTACCACTACAAACGAGATCCAGCTAAACAACACTAAATAGGCCAAAACCAATTTGTTTTCCAGCAGCTGTTTTAGGTTTTTAGTTTGCTTTTGACTGAATACTTTAATGATGAAAAACGTAAACAAAAGACCATACAAAAACACCAGAATTTCAGAATTACTGATGAACTCTTTCATAATATTGGTTAAACCATCATTCGAAGGCGCAGGAATCCACGACGATTTAAACTGACTCAAAAGATAGAACTTATAACTGTTAGGAAGGAAGAACAATAAAACAATTCCTGCTATTTTTAGGATCTTTTTAAAATAGGCTGTTCTTTCTTCTTTTGGTGTTAAAAACAACACTAAAAGTAATATCGATCCTTGCGCCAAAACGTTAAGCACACTAAAAAAATTAGTGTTCAGCATTAACCCGGTGCTCACGGCGTACCAAATTAGATTCCGGTTGGGTTGATCGTCTTTTAGAAACTTCACAAATTTGTAATACGAGAATAGCAAGCAAGCCAAATACAGCGAATAAGCACGCGCATCCTGCGAATGGAAAATTCCGTATTCGTTAAATGTCAATAATAATGCGGCGATTAATCCGGCTTTCTCATTTAGCATTTCCTTTCCTAATTTGTAAATCATCCAAATAGCCAGTATCCCGAAAATCACGGAAGGAAAACGCGCAACAATAGAAGAATCACCAAAAAGCGTGAAAAGCGTATTCATTATAAAAAAATACAAATACGGAAAACTTTCTCTTAGATTAACTTCTGATAGAATTTGCAAAAAGGAATGCTTCGGACTGGCAACGTTTAAGGTATAAATTTCATCCATCCACAAACTTTGGAAATCCAGTTTGTAAAATCGCACTAAAGAAGCAACACATAAAATTGCTAGTATATATTTATGGGTAATAAAAAATTGCTTTATCTTTTCCATCTGTTTTTAATCTAAGATTGCTGTAATAACGTTTTCGATGTTCAATTCATAAAATAACGGCAACCGTACCAAACAATCTGAAAACCGGTCGGTTTCTCTTAAAATCCTGCCGTCGTGTTTGTCGTTATAAAAGGGACTTTCATGCAAACTGATATAATGAAATACGGAGAGAATTCCTTGTTCTTTCAGTTTGTTAATGAATTTTGTCCGTTGTTCCAAATCCTTGCACACCAGGTAAAACATATGACCATTGTTGGTACTGAAATCCGGTATAAACGGCATCTGAATACCATTTATAAGTGCCCAGTCTTTAAGTTGGTTGCAGTAAGTGTTCCAAAGCTGGATTCTTTTGGCTTGTATGTCGTTTAAATTTTCCAGTTGCGCCCACAAAAAAGCGGCTATCACTTCCGAAGGAAGAAAAGAACTCCCCACATCAACCCAGCCGTATTTGTCAACTTCTCCTCTGAAAAAAGCCGATCGGTTGGTTCCTTTTTCCCAGATTATTTCTGCTCGCTGGATGAATCGCTCGTCGTTAACCACCAACATCCCACCTTCTCCCGATATGATGTTTTTGGTTTCATGAAACGAAAACGCCGCCATATGTCCTATAGAACCTAATGCTTTTCGAGTTCCGTCTTTACTGATAAAATAACTCTCTATCGCCTGGGCTGCATCCTCAACTACAAACAAATTGTATTTCTCTGCGAGTTCCATGATTTTATCCATATCACAGGCTACACCGGCATAATGGACTGGCACAATGGCTTTTGTCTTGGACGTAATCAAACTTTCCAAGGATGCCTCATCCATACCAGGATGGTCTTTTCTGCTATCTGCAAAAACAATTTTTGCTCCTCTTAAAACAAAAGCATTGGCGGTAGACACGAAAGTATACGACGGCATAATAACCTCATCGCCTTCCTTGATATCCAAAAGAATAGCCGCCATTTCCAAAGCATCCGTACACGAAGTGGTTAAAAGGCACTTCTTGAAATGGTATTTTTCCTCAAAAAATTGCTGACACATCTGTGTGTACTTTCCGTTACCGGATATTTTCCCGGTCTGTACCGCATCGTGAATATAAACCGTTTCTTTTCCCGTTAAATAGGGTTTATTAAATGGTATTGTCATTTGAATCTGCTTCTGAATTTTTGAAAAATAATTTTTTTACCCGTTTCTGCATCAATAGCTTCAATAACCCTTAAAAGGCCTTTGCCGCAAACTACTGTTGGGATTCCCGAATCCATAAAAATTACTTTTCCAGGAGTTCTGTTTGCGATAAGGACGTCTTCTGCAATTGCTGCTTTTACAATTATAATTTTCTGATTGTCTAAATATGTCACGGCGCCGGCATAAGGAAATCCAACAGCATTAATGAAATTCAAAATCCGGTATCCTTCCTGCTGCCAATCTATTTGATAATCTTCATCATCCCGCCACAAACTGTAAGAAGCTTGGGCCTCATCCTGAACCGTTTCCTTTAACGTGTCTGCAGCTTTATTTTTTAAAACATCGATTACCAGATCATCATAACATTTGCTAATCTCTTCTATCGCTGTCTCAATTGTAATCGGATACGCTATCGTGATGGTTTTTACACCCACTATGTTGCCTCGATCGTATTCGGCGTTGGCCTTTAAAGCCGTCACGCCTATTTCTTTATCACCTTCAATTAACGCTGTTACCAACGGATTAAAGCCTCTGTATTTTGGCAATATGGAATCGTGAAGTACAATTAAATTGTCATTCTCATTGGGAATAATCCATCGCCAACCAATTGCAAAATTGATGTCGGAACAGTTTGATAAATTTTCATCCTCATCTTTTCTCGCTATAAGAGGCAATGAATGTTTTTTGCAAAATGCTTCGATTTCCAAAGCATAATCATTCGCCACGTTCTTATCAGTAGCGTAAACAACGTATGAAAGCGATGTAGCATCACTTTCCTGAGTGAAATCATAAATTGCTTTCAGACAATTCAGACCTTTAAGCCCCATTATGTAAAGACCTACCTTAAGCATTTACTTTTTTATCAATGATGTATAACGGCCTTTGTTTTACACCTTCAAAGGTTTTCCCTACATAGAGTCCGATAACACCTAAGGTTATCAAGATACAACCACTTAAAAACCAAAGACTTGTAATCAAACTCGCATAGCCGGAAACCACTACTTCTCCGTTAATCTTTTTATAAATAGCATACGCAGCCATAACAAATGAAAACAAAGCGATGGATATCCCGAATTTAATAATGAGTCGTAACGGTTTATCGCTAAATGCCAATATAATGTCTAATGCAAGATTAAGAAGCCTTTTTAGGTTATAATTAGACGCTCCTTCTTTTCGGTGTGCATGGTCAACATCAACATAAGCTGTAGAAAAACCAACCCATTTTATCATGGTTGGAAAGTATCGTATACTCTCTCTTAATCCGCGTACTTCGTTAATTACTTTTCTGCTGTACATTCCAAAATTCGCTACCGTTTCATCTTGTTCCGAACCGGTAAGGTAACCTAGGGTTTTGTAAAAGCATTTGGAAACCAACTTTTTGAAAAAGGAATCCTTCCTATCATAACGTCTCGCTAAAACTACATCAAATCCTTCTTTGGTTTTTTGATAAAGTTTATCCATTTCTTCCGGCTGGTCTTGCAAATCACAATCCATAACTACAAAATAATCAGCATCCGCGCAATCCAGTCCGGCTGTAATCGCGTAATGTTGTCCAAAGTTCCTGCTCAGTTTAATCCCTTTTATTTCCGGATGCACCTTCGCTAATTCTTCAATAACTTTCCAGGAATTATCAGGACTGAAATCATCCACAAGAACAATTTCAAAAGAAGTAAAATCAGATGGGATACTGGCCTTGATTCTTTGCACCAATTCCGCTAAAATTTTCTCTGCTCTGTAAACCGGTGATACAACAGCTAATTTTTTCATACATTAATATTTTACCGTTACAACAATACCAATAATAATTAAAGTAAGTCCGATTACTTTTCCTATCGTGAATGTTTCTCCTAAAAACAAAACACCTATTAAAAAAACCATTGCAGGAGCAATACTCATGAAAGGATAAGCCGTTGTAATTTCAAATTTTGTCATAGCTGCCATCCAAAACAAGGAGGCAACGAAGGCAGAAGTAAAACCTGAAAAAATAAAAGGGTCGAATATTAATTTGAAAAGACAAACACCCTTGTCTGTCATTCCTTCCGGTAAAACTACTTTTAAACCGGAAAGTCGCCATTTAAGTACGATCTGTCCAAAAACGGTAAAAAAAAGTGTTCCTACAATATATAAATATGGATTCATCAAAAAAGCATCAAAATTAAATTCCGGAAAACTAACGATCGTTTTCCACGACGCGTGTAAAACTATAAAAAAAAAGCGGTAAGGCAAAATAGCTTAGAGACCACAAGTCCCTTTCAATAAACTTTTCATCAACAAAATCTTCCCTTAACGAAAAAAATAATTCTTACAGATATTGAACAACCACTCTAAAGCGATTGACTGCAAATACTCTGTTTACAATTTTTCTACAAACAATATCAAAATATCACATTTGATGTTGTCGCATCAGAACAAAAGTTTGCTTTGGGAATTGCTATAGAATATTACACCAATACAGGCACTCATTTATGGAATGCTGCAGGAATGTCTGCTTCTTCATCACTTATAACCGATATCCACCAATATTTTACAGCCTTATTTGCAACCGTTTTCAGTATTAATAATAGCACTACATTTTTAAAATATGGCTTTACTTTACAAGATTTAACATCAAGACAAATAATAAAAAAGAGTTCCGTTCAATTATTTCAGGATGGAAAATAGTACAATAACCTTAACATTTCAATAATAAAGACGAAACTTTCTTTTGATTTGTCCGATACGGTTTCGAATGATTTGAATCTACTTCAACTTTTACAACACTAAAACATCAACCGCACTAAATTAAAGAAAAACCATCAAGAACACGTTACCGATGCACTAACAGCGGTAAGCCATTTGCTTTCCGGAATGCAACTGTTGCAATTAATTTCTGAGGAGAAAAACTGAAAAATTCTATTAATGGCTGGGCAACCAACTGTTTTTTAAGATTGAAACGGTTCTAACGACACTTCCCATTCTTTTATGGTAATCCCGAAAGTATCTTTAATTTTATGCTTATCTAGAACACTAAAATAAGGACGCTTCGCAGGCGTAGGATAAGACGACGTGGGAATCGGATTTACTGCAATTGCAATCCTATTTATTTTGAAAATTTCTCTGGCAAAATCGTACCAACTGCATTGTCCTTCATTACTGAAATTATAGATCCCATATAAATTGAGCGTTGACAGTTGTTGGTTGACAGTGATTATTTGCAATAAGGCTTCCGCTAAATCTACTGCGTTGGTTGGTGTTCCTACTTGATCACTTACCACAGAAATAACATCTCTTTCAGAAGCCAGTCGGAGCATCGTTTTCATAAAGTTATTCCCAAATTGGGAATACACCCATGAGGTTCGAATAATAAAATGTTTTTCACAAAATTTTTGAACCACAACTTCTCCATCTAACTTGGTTCGGCCATAAATACTTGTAGGATTAGGTATATCTGTTTCGGTATATGGCGTTTCTTTTTTTCCGTCAAATACGAAATCGGTGGAAATGTGAAGTAAAACCGTTTTGTGTTCTTGGCAAACTTCCGCTATATTCTGAACCCCCATAACATTGATGCCAATTGCTTTTTCGGGTTCACTTTCAGCTTTGTCTACAGCAGTATAAGCCGCCGTATTGATGCAATAATCCGGCTGGTACTTTTCGAAAACAAATTTGCATTGCTTTTTATCGGTAATATCCAATTCCGAAGAGGAACAGAAAATAAAAGTTACTTTCGGATATTCTCCGGCAATATGTTTAATCGCTTGTCCAAGTTGTCCACCTGCACCAGTTACCAGAACTACCATACTTTTTTGGATTCTGCTAAGGTTGGCAAAACAGCATCTTTTTCGGAAACCAATAATTCTTCCTTGTCCAGTTGCCAGTCGATGTTTAATGTCGCGTCATTGTACATAATACCACCCTCGGACTCCTTATTATAGAAATTGTCACATTTGTAGAAAAAGGTGGCCGTTTCACTTAACACTAAAAATCCGTGTGCAAAACCACGGGGAATAAACAACTGACGCTGATTTTCTCCAGATAAAACCTCGGCTACATACTGACCATAAGTTTCCGATTCCGGTCTGATGTCTACTGCCACGTCTAACACTGCTCCATGCAGCACCCGAACCAATTTAGCCTGCGCATGTTCACCGCTCTGATAATGTAATCCGCGCAGAACACCTTTTGTAGAGTATGATTGATTGTCCTGTACAAAATGAACTTTGATACCGGCTGCCTCCTGAAAGGTTTTCTCATTGAAACTCTCCATGAAATACCCTCGAGCATCACGAATTATTTTAGGTTCTAGGATAAAGCAACCTGATAATTTAGTAGGAAATACATTCATGCTGTTATACTAAACTCATTAAGTGTTTTCCATAGCCACTTTTCAATAAAGGTTCTGCTAGTATTTTCAACTGGTCGGCATCAATAAAACCCATTTTGTAAGCCGCCTCTTCGATAGCACCTATTTTTAATCCCTGACGTTCTTCAATCACTTCCACAAATTGACCCGCTTGCATTAACGACTGAAATGTTCCGGTGTCAAGCCAAGCAGTTCCTCTATCTAAAATACTTACCTGCAACTTTCCGCGGTTTAAATATTCTTTATTAACGTCGGTAATTTCCAGTTCACCTCTCTGACTTGGTTTGATATTGGCTGCGATTTCCAAAACATCATTATCATAAAAATAAATACCCGGAACCGCATAATTTGATTTTGGCTGTAACGGTTTTTCTTCTATCGAAAGCACCTTGCCATCCTTGTCAAAATCCACAACTCCATAACGTTCCGGATCGTGTACGTGATAAGCATAAATAATACCGCCATCAGGATTGTTGTTGGCCTGAAGTAATTCTGCCAAACCAGTACCGTAGAAAATGTTGTCTCCTAAAATCAAGGCCACTTTATCGTTGCCTACAAATTCTTTTCCGATGACAAACGCCTCGGCTAATCCGTTCGGGTGTTCCTGCACGGCATACTCGAATCGACAGCCCAGTCGGGTTCCGTCACCTAATAACTGACGAAACAAAGGTAAATCGTGAGGTGTTGAGATAATCAGTATCTCACGGATTCCTGCCCACATCAGCGTTGATAATGGATAGTAAATCATAGGTTTGTCGTAAATGGGCATTAACTGTTTGCTCACCGCTAAGGTTAACGGATGCAAGCGTGTTCCTGATCCGCCGGCTAATATGATTCCTTTCATTTTGTATGTTGCAAAGCTTCAAAATTGCAAAACTGCAAAGTCGTAACCTAAAATTTTGAATTAATAAACGTTTCTAATTAAATTTATTCAGATACCATGCAATTGTCTTCTTAATACCTGTTTCGAAATTTTCATCAGCTTTCCAGCCCAATTCGTTTTCGATTTTGGAAGCATCGATAGCATAACGCAAATCGTGTCCCGGACGATCTTTTACAAAAGTAATCTGATCCTGATATTTCCCTTCTGGTTTAGGTTGCAGCTCATTCAGAATCGAACAAACCGTTTCCACTATGTACAGATTATTGCGCTCGTTACGACCGCCAATATTATAGGTTTCTCCGGCGATTCCTTTTTTAAAAGCCAATTCGATTCCTTTGCAGTGGTCCAGCACATATAACCAATCACGAACGTTTTTCCCATCGCCGTATATCGGAATATTTTCTCCAGACAAAGCCTTGCGGATAATGGTCGGGATTAATTTCTCATTGTGCTGTTTCGGACCGTAATTATTGGAGCAATTGGTGGTCACCACATTCATACCGTAGGTATGGAAATAACTGCGTACAATCATGTCCGATCCAGCTTTGGAAGCGGAATACGGACTGTTCGGTGCGTACGGAGTCGTCTCTTCAAACAAGCCGGTTTCGCCTAAAGTACCATACACCTCATCTGTGGAAACATGGTGAAACCTGCAATTTTCATATCCTTCTTTATAGTGGTTAGGGCCATTCATCCAATGTTTTCTGGCAGTATCCAACAAGTTGAACGTTCCCAAAACATTAGTTCTGATGAAAGCTTCTGGTCCTGAGATAGAATTGTCAACGTGGCTCTCCGCAGCAAAATGAATAACATCGTGAAAGTTGTGTGTCGCAAACAATTTTTCGATGAAATCCCTGTCGCAGATATTACCCTGTACAAATGTATACCTCGGATGGTCCTGAACTTCTTTTATATTGTCCAGATTTCCGGCATAGGTTAACAAATCTAGATTAACCAGATGATACTCCGGGTTGTTTTCGATATAATATGGTACGAAATTGGCACCTATGAAGCCTGCTCCTCCAGTAATCAGTATGTTTTTCATTATGCTAAATTTCTTTTGGCCAGTTGTCTTCTGTAAAATGATCGGGCCGCCCCAAAGATGATAAACATCCCAATCAATAACATTGGCATTACAATTTTTTTATTTTCGCTTAAAAAGCTGCTGCTCTCAACATTTAATGTAAAACTACTGTCCTTTATAATTCTGTCTGAGTTAACCAAATCCATCCTGTGATTACCTTGCTCTTTGATTAATTCGTCTTTGGTTTTAATTACGTCATTTAACTGAGTATTCTCATTGTAATAAACTAATTTATCACTTTTCTGACTGCTCCCTAAGGTATTAGAAAATTGATTCAAGACTCCGTTTATCTGTTGAATTGTATTATCGTTTGCCTGAATTTTTGCCTGAACATTGTTGATGTATTCTTTTTGCAATTTAGAAAAATACTCACTTTGGTTCAAGAAGTTCATGATAGGATTTAGCGTCATTTCATTTGTCGTCTTCCCTTTTGTCTTATATGTTATCATATGATACATATAATTCTTACTGGTAAGGTTGTCTTCCACAATTTTCTTTACATCTCCATCTTCTGCCATCAACTTCAGCAATTCGAAATTTTGCTGATTATTGTTCACAAATCGGTAGACATCCAAGATTGGCTCAATTTCTATATTCGAAAAGTTCTTTGGATTCTGGACTCCCAATTGCTTTAAAAAAACGGTATCCCCTTCATTAATCTTTGCCTCGATTAGTCCTATCTTAGAATACAGATAATCCGTACTGCCAAAGTTTGGACTAACAATAATTTGATTCTCATAATTTTCACTTCTGGAATCAAGGTAATAACCAAAACCAAAACCAATGATAAACAAAATTCCAATGGTGATTTTATTGCGAATAAGAAACAGTATTCCATCAAAAAATTTATCAATTAATGATTGGAGAAAATCGCTGATACGTTTTGACAGTTCGCTTAAATCGATTTCCTGATCATTTGGGTTGGTTTGAGGACTTGTACTCATAAAAGTTGGTTGTTATTTTACGTTAAATATCTGTTCTATAATTTTAATGGTAATCAAATAAGTAGGTTTTACACCGGTAGTTCCCAGGCCTCCTGAAGCTAAAGTGCTCCCTGTTTCCAAAGGATTGTCCGAAGCATAATACGCATAGCGTACTTTTACATTCGGGTTGATGCTCTTACGGATTTTGGAAGCCGACTGCACCGCTTTCTGATAATAAGCGCCCTCCATCTCCAAACCGATAGCCCCCCAAGTCGATTCGTGGAAGAACTTCAGCAAGTCTTTATTTTGCAGGGATGTTCCCAATACGGTAACCATTGGTCCCGCAAAAACCGGAATATCATTCCCGTCAAACATTTCTTTAGTTAACTCATTATCGAAAGGATAATTATCTGCTGTTCCTTCGTTGATGTGCGCATTCGGAATCATGATATCACCTTTTCCGCCTTCTAAAATTCCGGCTTTCCCCATAATGGAAACCGATTCCACGTTCAGGAATATTTTACCTTTTCCGGATTTGTACGGTTTTAGTAATTCATCAATGGTTTCGAAAGCCTGCTCTCCGAAAGCATAGTCCATGACGATTAACACAGGTTTGTCTTTGCCTAAATTTGCTTTTGGAAAGGCCGATTTTTTAAGATCGATTTTAGCCGTGTCAAAAATTTGTACATCAATATTGGTTCCTGAAGTGTCCGGTAAAGAAGTCATACCGTGTAGTAACGCAAATTCTTCCACTTTCTTGCGCAGCGGATCATTTCCGGATTTACTTAAATCTTCAAATAACTGAAAATCATCTCCGCCTTTGTATTTTTTGCCCAAAACAGGTTCAGCGAAAATAGAGTTCATCACACTGTGCATGTTGGCGCTGATAATATGAATCGGTCGTGCCAGCAAATCGTTCTGTTCCAAAACTTCCTTGATGTTGTTGGCCCAGATTTCCCCATAAATGTGATGTCCTAAACGTTCTCTTAAAATAGGGCTGAACGTAATGGTACGTTTGTTATTGTCAACCACTTCCTCAATGGCCAGTTTCCCTAACCAATAAATTACATGCAGAAAACGATCCGGTTTTTCTTTGGTGCCAAAGCCGTCATAAATATCCAGCACTTCGGCAAAGGTTCTTCCTAAAATATTGGAAGCGTGTGAAATTGCCTGTTCCCGATCTACTAACGTAAGTTTCTTATTCTGCAAAACCACTTGCTCCAGTTTCTCCCAGTCGCGGGTTAAACGGCCGTCTTCATCAATCAACACACGGTCTTTGATTTTGTGTGATTCGATGAAGATAAAAGTCAAATGGGTTAAAATGTCATAAATGTCGGAACGCCCGCGCGTGATTTCCACATTCATTTGTTCGTCATCGATGCGGTAACAGTTTCTTCTTCTTTTCGGCGGAACAATCGGTTTAAAATGGGATTTCGAATACCCTTCATCCGATGTTAAGTTAATGTATCGGCACTCTTCAATGCCTACCGGTAAACGCTCTATAACATACTGCAATCCGTTCAGTTCCACTTTCTCTTCGGCTATGGAACCGTAAATTTCAGGACGCAAAGACAATAAGGCTTCGCGTAAGGTTTCTCCAGAGACACCCATCGGTTTGTAAAAACCTCGGTTAAATAAATGTCTCATGGTAATGTACAGTCGCTCGATAGCTGCCGAGGACTCTTGCGCTCGTGAGCGCGAAATGTTCTTTAATTCTTTCATTAAATTTTTCTATTTACTAACCTGCAAATATAGCTTTTTATTTTTAGTTCGTTAATGTAAGATTTATTGCAGGTTCGTACGCTTTTCCGGATGAGTTTTGATCTTTCTTCCCAATTACCTGTTTCTCCCATTTTCCTCCGGAATACGTAAAGATGAAATCTTTCGGAACATAATCGTAAAGCACCAACGGATAATATTTTTTATCGGTACGGTTTCGCTCCAGCATCAGTTTTTCGAAGCCCACGAATATCCCATTAATTGGCATTTTTAAGCCCAGCTCACTAATGTTGAAGTTGCTTTTTCCAACACCTTTTTTTACCGAAACAATATAATCCTGTTGCAGGAGTTCCTCTCCGGGGTGCCCATCGGCATCCACAGCATAAAAGTGAAGTTTAAGCCTTACGTTCTCGATCCTGCAATCCGTGTAAAGGGAGACTTTTTTGATAAACTTCGTTTTTTTATACGCTTCGGTATAAGGAAAATATTTAAGGTCGATATGCGGCGCATTGTCAAAGGCCTGACTGATGCTATTTTCAGTTTCACCGATTTCACGCTGTTTGGTTTCTTTCCATTTGGAAATTATCATCTCCTTCAATTCGAAATTTTTTGAACGTAGCCGGATTTCTGAAGATTCCAAAACCCTGAACGTTTTCTGTTCGTAACCTATTGCAGTAACAACAGCGCTTCGGTTTTTGTACTCGGGGTTAAATGAAAAAGTTCCGTTTTCGTCTGCGGTAACGCCTTTGTTATCATCGACTATCCAAACACTTGCAAACGGAACCGGCTGACCGGAAAGGCTGTCTATTACAATCCCTTTAATCTGTCCGAAAACAGAATATGTACAAAAAACCAGCAGTAGTAAAATTCTTTTTTCAATCATTTTGAAGTAGGAAGTGCATCCGCTATTTTTCGGTCGTTGGAAAGCCTCGGCAATTTGTTCTGACCACCCAGTTTTCCTATCGATTTCATGTATTCCTGGAATCCGCTTTGCGTCACTTTTGTCACCATAACGGTTCGTAAAACGTGGCCGGTTATCAAATCGTCGTAATACACATTTTGCTTCCGCATGGCCTTATCAATTTTTAACGCAAAATCGTCTAAATCAGAAGGTTCGTTTTCAAATTCGATAAACCATTCGTGATACGGCAAACCTTCCACCGGATTGATTTGTGGCGCGACGGTAAATTCATTCACCCGAACCTTGGTGCCTTCCATCGCTTCCTGCAAGGCGGCTTCCACTTCTTTTCCGATTACATGTTCTCCAAAAGCGGAAATATAATGTTTGATTCTTCCGGATACAATAACGCGATACGGCTTCAGACTTGTAAATTGTACGGTATCCCCAATATTGTAGGCCCAAAGCCCTGCGTTGGTGGAAATGATCAGAACGTAGTTAATTCCTACTTCTACCTCGCCAATGGTGTACCGTTTTGGGTTTTCCGTGAAAAATTCGTCGGCCTTGATGAATTCATAGAAAATTCCAGAATTCAACAATAATAACATCCCCTTTTCTTTCTGGGAATCCTGATAAGCGAAAAACCCTTCCGAAGCGGGAAACAATTCAATGGCGTCCACTTTTCTGCCGATAAGGTTTTCAAATTTGGCGCGGTAGGGTTCGTAATTCACACCGCCGTATATAAAAAGATTAAAATTCTTGAAAATTTCCCCAACGGGCTTGTTCCCCTTTTCCTTCAGTTTTTCGAAATACATCTGCACCCAGGAAGGAATGCCTGAGATGACCGCCATATTCTCGTTAAAGGTTTCTGCTACAACAGCGTCGACTTTGGTTTCCCAATCATCGATACAATTGGTTTCCCACGAAGGCATGCGGTTTTTCTGCAAATACTTCGGAACATAATGCGCCACGATGCCGGAAAGTCGTCCCAGTTTGATTCCGTTTTTCTCTTCCAGAATCGGGCTCCCCTGCAAAAAAATCATCTTACCGTCAACAAAATCGGCCTTTCCGGTTTCGTGGATGTAACTTAAAATCGCGTTTCGTGCCGCTTCAATATGATACGGCATGGATGCTGTCGTAAGCGGAATGTATTTGGCACCCGAAGTCGTTCCGGATGTTTTCGCAAAATAGATCGGTTTTCCTTTCCAAAGGATGTTTTCTTCGCCTTTCACCACGCGATCCACATACGGTCGCAAGGCTTCATAATCGCGAACCGGGACCTTTAGCGCAAAGTCTTCGAACGAATGGATGTTGTTGAAATTATGGTCTTTTCCAAACTGCGTGCTTTCCGCCTGACGGATCAAATCCTGAAACACTTTTTGTTGGGTGGCAACAGGATTTTGCGCCCATCTTTGAGTTTTGGCATGAATAACCGCCGCAAATTGTTTGGCTAAAAAGGCTTTTAAGGACATTGTAATTTACTTTTTATGCGTAAGGGCTTGTTCTGTTGTATAGAGAATATAAAAAACACCCAATAAAATCAAGCCGATACTGGAGAACATTTTTATCTTTTCGGAAGGTGTAAAGAAATGCATCAGGATGCCGGCTAAGAGTATAAAAACACCGCTTTGGATCAGTTTCTTAGCGGATATTTTCTGGGCTAAATCCCAATTTTCCTGAGATTTCATCGAAGTTCCGGTACGATAGCCGTAGAACGAATTGATTTTCTTCGGTGGAAAAAAATACTGAAAAAGACCCGCCAGCGTAAAGAGTAAGCCGCCTAAAATCTGTAATTCAAAAATCATATTCAATACTTCCATGTTACTTTTGTTTTTGAGATTCGACTGCATTACGCAATTCCATTTCCTTTTCGGATGGGCCTATTTCGAGTTGTTCCGGGTCTATTTTTTCGGCTGCGATGATGGAATCGACATTCAATTTGGCGTACTCCAAATCACCGTTTAATACTTTTTTGATGGATTCCACATACAGGTTGTTACGCTTCATGGCCTGTTCCAGTGAGTCGGATTTCAGGGTAAGTTCAACCGCCTGACGTTTTAAATCGGTAGAGGCATAGCCCGGAATGTATTCGCGCAATGGGGTAAAGGCAATGATATACGTTGTGACGAAAATAATCAGTACCGCACCCAAAGTTGCTACCACAAAGACATTCATCAGGGTTAGGCGAAGGGAAAAAACTTCTGCAAAGGTGTCTTCGTTCAGGATTACCAAACGGTTTTTACTGAAGAGTTTCTTTTTGATTTTCTGACGTTTCAGTCGTTTCTCAGACATAGCACAGGTTTGATTCACAAATATAAACAATATCGCTTTGGTTGTCCTGAAGTTTGTGTAAACCTTTTCGCCGTTTGGTTAAAGAAAACCTAAATTTAAGCTACATTCTTTAAAAACAAAGGAATACTTGTTTGCAAAATCGATTTTATGGCTACCTTTGTCGCATAAGTTTGAATCTAAAGTATCAAAAACATAATTACAAGGAATCATGGGAAAATTTGGGGCAACCGAAATAATTTTAATTGTAGTGGTAATCGTTTTACTTTTCGGCGGTAAAAAAATTCCGGAATTGATGAAAGGTTTAGGAACCGGAATCAAAGAATTTAAAAATGCAGCCAAAGGAGAAGAAGACAAACCTGCTGACAAGAAAGAAGAAACTAAAGAATAAGCTACTCTTAGTTGCCTTGTATGGATAAAACAGACGCAAAAATCCTGAACATCTTACAAAAAGATTGTACCCTTTCTGTAAAAGACGTTGCAGCCATGGTCGGTTTATCCTATACCCCAACTTACGAAAGGATAAAGCATCTGCAGGAGTCCGGGGTTATTAAAAAAAGTGCGGTGATATTGGATCCTGCCAAAGTAGGCATTAAACTTTTTGCCTACTGTAACATCACTTTAAAAAAGCAATCCAAAGAAAACCTGAAAGGTTTTGAGGAAGAAGTAATAAAAATGCCCGAAATACTGGAAGTTACCAGTCTTTCGGGCATTTATGATTATATGTTAAAAATTGCTACTACCGATATTGATGCGTACAACAATTTCGTGGTGAACAAACTCGCGAATATTCCTAATATTGGCCAATATCACAGTAATATCGTGATGAGCATGGTGAAGAATGAAACTTCCTATTACTTATCGGAAGAGTAAACTAACTGTTTCCTTTTTTGGATAAACGCCTCTTTGATTTTATCATTCTGTAAATTACCGATACTGCCTTCGTGTATGTGGTTAATTGTTTTGCTATTATAAGAAAACTGATTTTCTTCCACCTGTCTTGACACTATTTTATACGCTTCCCTAAACGGAATTCCGGATAAAACCAATTCGTTAACCGCTTCCACCGTAAACAGATTCAGATATTTTTCATCCGATAGAATATCCTTTTTGATAATAATGTTTTCCAGCATCATCTGAAGCATATCCAAACATTCCTTCAACGTAATAATAGCCGGAAACAAACATTCTTTCGTTAACTGCATATCCCTGTGGTAACCCGAAGGTAAATTGTTCGTCAGTAACGTCAACTCGTTCGGTAAGGCTTGTATTCTGTTGCATTTAGCCCTAATCAATTCGAAAATATCCGGATTCTTTTTATGCGGCATAATACTGCTTCCCGTGGTTAATTCCTTCGGAAAACTAATAAACCCGAAATTTTGGTTCATGTACAAACACACGTCCATTGAAAATTTTGTCAAAGTAGCTGCTATTCCGGACAAGGCCATCGCAGTCACTTTTTCAATTTTCCCTCTGGTCATTTGGGCATACACCACATTATGATTCATCGATTCAAAATCTAGTAACGATGTTGTAAGTGATCTGTTTAATGGAAAAGAAGAACCATAGCCCGCACCTGATCCCAATGGGTTTTTATTGGCCATGTGGTATGCTGCAAGAATCAGTTCCAAATCATCACATAAACTTTCAGCATAAGCACCGAACCATAACCCGAATGAGGAAGGCATCGCCAGTTGAAAATGGGTATAGCCCGGCAATAAGTCGTTTTTATGTTTCTCGCTCAAATCGATCAAGCTGTTGAAAACGGTTTCGATTTTTTCAACAATTTGCTTCAATTCGGCTTTGATAAACAATTTGATATCCAACAAGGACTGATCGTTTCTCGAACGTCCGGCGTGGATTTTTTTTCCGACCTCGCCTTTCATTTGAGTAAGTAATAATTCTACCTGGGAATGCACGTCTTCCACCCCTTCTTCAATCGTAAAAGTTTTGTCATATACGGTTTGAAGAATCGTTTCCAAACCTTCATGTGCCTGTTTGAGTTCCTCCGTCGTTAACAATCCTATGTCATGCAACATGGCCGTATGGGCAAGCGATCCTTTGATGTCGGCTTCGGCCAGATACAAATCCCAGATGGCATCTTGTCCGATGGTGAATTGCTCCACCATTGCTGAAATGGAAGTTTTAACGTTATCCGTTGTATTTTGCCACAGTTTCATATGTTTAAATTTTATTTTTCAACGGTAACATATGTTATCGCCTCTTTTATTATAGGTGTTTGTTTACACAAACGGTTTGTTAATGACGATTTCATAATCTGTCTTGTTAAATTTTTCCAGCATTTCTATATAAATTTCAATGCCTTTGTTGATTTCTTCTACATAAATATACTCGTTAGCTGTATGCGATCTCGCCGAGTCACCCGGTCCCATTTTAAACGTTGGAAAGCCATTCATCAAAGCCTGATCCGAAGTAGTTGGCGAAGCATAAATCGCTCTTCCCAGTGCCATACCACTTTGTACGATGGGATGTTCTTTTGGTGCGAAAGAAGGATTTAAACGTGTTGAGCGCGGAATCACTTCACAATCGACATGCTTCTTGATAATTTCCAAAGCCAGTTCATTGTTGTACTTATCCGTGGTTCTGATGTCAACCGTAAACTGGCAGCTTTCTGGCACCACATTATGTTGTACACCGGCATTGATAATTGTCACCGACATTTTCACTTTGCCCAGCATTTCAGATTGTTCCGGGAACTCAAACGTTTGGAACCATTCGATATCTTTCAAGGCTTTATAAATAGCGTTTTCTCCTTCTTCCCTGGCGGCATGCCCTGATTTTCCATGTGCAATGCAATCAATCACGAATAAACCTTTTTCAGCGATGGCAATGTCCATTTTGGTAGGTTCGCCCACGATTCCGAAATAAATCTTCCCTAATTCGGGCAAAACGATTTCGACGCCGTTATTTCCTGATATTTCTTCTTCCGCCGTAGCCGCATAAATTAAATTGAACTGCAAATCCTGTCTTTCATAAAAATGCAAAAAACAAGCTGCTAAAGAAACCAATGGTCCGCCGGCATCATTACTTCCCAAACCGTATAGAATTCCGTCTTCAATATCCGGACTGAAAGGATTTCTTGTGTATTGTTTGTTCGGTTTTACGGTGTCGTGATGGGAATTCAGTAAAATGGTTGGTTTTGATACATCAAAATACTTATTCTCTACCCAAACATTGTTTAGCAATCGCTCTGTTGAAATGCCTTTCTGAATAAAAAAAGCATTTAGAATTTCGGCAGTTTGTTCTTCTTCCTTACTGAACGATTGGGTCGCAATCAATTTTTGAAGCAATTCCAACGCTTCTTTTTGTAGCTGTTCCATTGTTTAAAGTATTTGGGTTCCGATAAAGGATTCACCCTGTTCATTGGCATAATCAGCATGGCAGATTTCCACTCTGGTCACTTTTAATTCACTGGCTCTGAAAGCGTTTTCCAGTTTCGGAAGCATCCCTTTGGAGATAATCTGCTGGTCCTTAAGATATTCATATTCCTTTCTATCCAAAATCCTCAACCACGAACCGTCTAATTCCGGGTTGGTCAAAACGCCTAACTTTTCAAAACAAAATCTCAAATTCACCTCGTTTGTTTCCGAAAGTGCTAGGGCAACTTCAGTAGCAATGGTATCGGCATTGGTGTTCAAGAGATTTCCTTTTCCGTCGTGGGTAATCGGACTGATAACCGGTACCATTCCATTATCAATCAGATGCTGTAAAAATCCGGTGTTGATACTTTCCACATCGCCTACCCAACCGTAATCAATGGTGAGGTCGTTTCTTTTAACCGATTGAATACTATTTCCGTCCACACCGCTTAACCCGATAGCGTTACAGGATTTTGCCTGAAGTTTGGCCACAATGGTTTTATTCACCAGTCCGGCATACACCATCGTGGTAACCTTCAACGTTTCAGTGTCGGTAATACGTCTTCCTTCGATGACTTGTTGGTCAATAGCCAAATCCTTTGCCAAGCTCGTAGCCAATTTTCCACCGCCGTGAATCAATATTTTTGGTCCTTTCAACTTGGCAAATCTGTTCAGGAAATCATCCAGTTTCAATTCGTCATCAATAATATTTCCGCCTATTTTTATTACGTGTACCATACCTTAAGAATTAGATCCTAGTATTTTTTTCAATACGGTCTGCGCTGCATAGATCCTGTTTTCGGCTTGCTGCAAAATCAATGAATTTTCGCTGTCCAGCACCTCATCGGACAACTCAACATTTCTTCTCACCGGCAAACAATGCATTACTTTTGCCGAATTTGTAACCTTTAGTTTTTCATTCGTTAACATCCAATCCTCTTCTACGGGTACTACTTTTCCGTAATCCGTATACGAAGACCAGTTTTTCACATAGACAAAATCAGCATCCTGAAGCGCCTTTTGCTGATCCGTTTCAATTGTTGCTCCTTTTGTAAACTCTTCGCTCAATTCATAGCCTTCCGGATGCGTGATGGTCAAATCATAACCGCTGGCCAGCGTCCATTCGGCAAAGGAATTCCCCACCACCTGCGGAATCGGTTTGATATGCGGAGCCCAGGTCAAAACCACTTTTGGTTTCTCTTTAGATTTGTGTTCCTGAATCGTAATCATATCCGCCAAACTTTGCAAAGGATGCCTCGTCGCCGATTCCAGACTCACTACAGGGACTTTCGCATATTGAATAAACTGATTAATAATTTTATCCGCGTAATCTTCTTCTTTATTTTCCAGATTCGGAAAGCAACGGATGGCCAGAATATCGCAATACAAACCCATCACTGCTGCCGCATCTTTGATATGTTCAACTGTTTTGTTGTTCATCACGGCTCCTTCTTCAAATTCCAATGCCCAACCGTCATTGTTTACGTTTAGGATCATGACTTCCATGCCTAGGTTTTGAGCGGCTTTTTGAGTACTCATTCTGGTTCTCAGGCTCGAATTGAAGAACAACAAACCGATGGTTTTTCCTTTTCCGATTTCCGATTTCGTATTAGCTTTTTTTAGTGTTATCGCTTCCTTTACCAAAGCGATTGGGTCTTCTATATCGTTTATGGATGTAAAATGTTTCATTTCAAAAGTATTCTTAGCGCATTTAACAATTTGTCCAATTCCGCAACGGTTACAGCCAAGGATGGCAATATTCTCAACACATTTTTGTTGCTTGCCGTTCCGGTAAAAATTCCGAATTCCTCCAACAATCTTTTTCGGACCGGAGTACAAGGCTCATACAATTCGATGGCAACCATTAATCCTTTTCCTCTTATTTCCTTGATATTCGGAATGCTGTATAATTGTTCCTTCAGGTATTCTCCCATTTTTTGGGCATTCTCCATCAGATGCTCTTTTTCAATTACTTCCAAAACCGCTAATCCGGCTGCGCAGGCCAAATAATTCCCACCAAAAGTCGTCCCAAGCATTTCCTTTTTCGGCTGAATATGTGGCGCGATTAAAACCCCGGCAATGGGAAATCCGTTACCCATTCCTTTGGCCACCGTAATGATTTCCGGTTGAATATCGGCATGTTGATGGGCAAAGAATTTACCTGTTCTTCCATAACCCGATTGCACTTCATCCAAAATCAGGACAATACCGAGTTCCTTACATTTTTGGGCTACATATTGCAAAAACTGTTTCTCCGGAACCTGGATTCCGGCTACACCCTGAATTCCCTCAATAATCACACAGCACACCTCATCGTTTACTGCCTGATCGAAAGCGTTAATATCGTTTAATGGTAAAAAAGTTGTGTTGTTGTTTTCGTTCACCGGCGCTACAATTGCGGGATTGTCCGTGCAGGCAACCGCCAGTGAGGTTCTACCATGAAAAGCGTTGCTAAAAGCGATGATTTTTTTTCTTCCATTATGGAAAGAGGCCAGTTTAAAAGCATTCTCGTTAGCTTCTGCACCGGAATTGCATAAAAACAGCTGATAATCGGTATAACCCGAAAGTTGGCCCAGTTTTGCCGCCAATTGCTTCTGCTGATCAATTACAATTGAATTGGAATAAAAGCCGATTTTCTGTAACTGTTCCGTGAGGCGCATAACATAATGAGGATGTGTGTGACCAATGGAAATCACGGCATGACCACCGTATAAATCCAAATATTCTTTTCCGTTTTTGTCCCATAACTGTGAACCCAATGCTTTAACGATTTCGATAT
This sequence comes from Flavobacterium enshiense, assembly GCF_040750275.1. Taxonomy (GTDB): domain Bacteria; phylum Bacteroidota; class Bacteroidia; order Flavobacteriales; family Flavobacteriaceae; genus Flavobacterium; species Flavobacterium enshiense_B. Next base: position 69,922 of record NZ_JBDOCV010000005.1, on the reverse strand, counting down.
CGGCTACCGAATACACCTCAAACAAATTCATTTGTAAAGGACTATTTATAACTGTTGTTTCCATAATTAAAATGCGCTTGGTTTTAATTTCAAACCGGTGGTTTCGGGCAATCCGAACAGTAGGTTCATATTCTGAACGGCTTGTCCGGAAGCTCCTTTCAATAAATTATCAATCACGCTTACAATCATTACATCATCACCGTTTTTCTCCAGATACAACAAACATTTATTTGTGTTCACCACTTGTTTCAAATGAATGTTCTTAAGCGATACAAACACAAAAGGCTCCTCTTTGAATTTGTCTTCATATAAAGCAGTCAATTGCTCTACTGACTGATCCGATTTTAAGGTGATGCAAGCCAAAATACCTCTTGTAAAAGAGCCTCTTTGCGGCAAAATGTGCAGATTTCCCGAATAGTTTTCCTGAACCTGTAACAAACTTTGGTTAATCTCTGCCAAATGCTGATGCGTAAAAGCTTTATAAACCGACAAATTATTCTGTCTCCAACTGAAGTGCGAAGTCTCTGCTAAAGACTGTCCGGCACCAGTTGAACCTGTTGTGCATGAAGCATAAACTTCCCCGTTTAACAGACTCGCTTCGGCCAAAGGCAAAAGTGCCAATTGGATTGCCGTGGCAAAACAGCCCGGATTTGCGATATAATTTGCTTTTTGAATGGCTTCCTTGTTTAGTTCCGGTAATCCGTAAACGAAAGAATGTTCAGCGGCAATTCTATAATCCTGACTCAAATCGATTATTTTAACAGAAGCTGAAAACGCACTCACCATTTTTTTGGCTTCGCCATGAGCGACACATAAGAAAACCACATCGATATTCGAATCGAAAGTCTCTGAAAATTTTAAATCGGTTTCCCCGAACAAATCATCATGCACTTCATAAACAAACTTACCGGCGTTACTTTTGCTGTGCACGAAACCAATTTCCACTTGTGGATGATTAATCAGTATTCTGAGTAATTCCCCTGCTGTATAACCGGCTCCGCCAATAATTCCGACCTTAATTGTTTTCATGTATCATTTCCTTAGTAACCTGATGGTAAATCGAGGTTTGGTTGCCAAATATTTTCGTGAATCCTTTCACGTCTTCACCGCTCCAGCCGTTATTCATTTCGCCATACGAACCAAATTTGGCCGACATTAAATCAAACGGACTTTCGATCCCATTCAATTCGTATCTGTACGGATGAAGTGTGATATAAACCTCACCGCTAACGGTTTTTTGGGTATTAGTCAAAAAAGCTTCTATATCTCTCATCGTTGGATCCAGCATCTGTCCTTCATGCAGCCAGTTTCCGTACCAGCCTGAAAGTTGCTCCTTCCAGAACAATTGCCATTTAGTCAAGGTATGTTTCTCCAATAAATGGTGTGCTTTGATAATCAATTCCGGCGCTGCGGCTTCAAAACCTACTCTTCCCTTGATTCCGATGATCGTGTCGCCCACATGGATATGTCTCCCGATTCCGAAAGGCTGTGCCAACTGCTGTAAATATTCAATCGCCACCGAAGGATGCTCAAATGACTGATGATTAACCGCTGTCAATTCGCCAGTATCAAAAGTTAATGTAATATCCAATGAATGGGTAGCTGTAACTTTTGTTGGCCAAGCTTCTTCAGGTAAATTCTGAGATGAAGTCAAGGTTTCTTTCCCGCCAACTGAAGTGCCCCAAAGCCCTTTATTGATACTGTAGACTGCTTTTTCAAAATTGAAACTGACCCCGTGGGATTTCAGGAATTCGATTTCCTCTTCCCTGCTCAATTTTTTATCCCTGATGGGTGTAATGATTTCCACATTGGGCAACAGATGATTAAAAATCATGTCAAAACGCACCTGATCGTTTCCGGCGCCGGTGCTTCCGTGGGCAATGGTATTGATTCCCAAACTGATGGCATACTCGGCAATACTTTTCGCCTGAACCGCTCTTTCGGCACTGACGCTTAAAGGATAGGTTCCGTTTTTCAAGACGTTACCATAGATTAAGTATTTGATGCAATCCTCATAATATTCTTTGCGCACGTCAATGCAAGTGTAAGAAACCGCTCCGCACTGCAGGGATTTTTCTTGCAATATTCCGATTTCTTCCTGATTGAAAGCCCCGGTATTGATCGTCACTGCGTGTACTTCGTACTTTTCAATTTTACTCAGATACACCGCACAATAGGTCGTGTCCAAACCACCACTATACGCTAATACTATTTTCTTCTTTTGCATTTTTCTGTTCTTTTTTATCCGTGTCGTACAGCATGGCTGTACACAAACAATTTTTATACTTTTTACTTTGCAGGATTTCGAAATTCACACAGCTCTGGCATCCTTTCCAGAATTTTTCATCGGTAGTTAATTCCGAATACGTTACCGGCTCATAGCCTAATTCCGAATTAATACGCATCACTGCCAAACCTGTGGTCAATCCAAAAATTTTAGAATTAGGGTATTTCGTTCGGGAGAGTTCAAAAATTTTGGATTTAATCATTCTCGCCAATCCGCTCTGACGGAATTCCGGAGATACGATCAAACCCGAATTCGCCACATATTCTTCATTCTGCCAGGTCTCGATATAACAAAACCCTGCCCATTCCTTATTTTCTGTCAAAGCAATAACCGCTTTTCCTTCCTGAATTTTTTCCACAATGTATTCAGCTGACCGCTTTGCAATACCCGTGCCTCTCACTTTCGCGGAAGCCTCCATCTCATCGCATATCTTCTGCGCGAAGTGAATGTGGTTATTATTTGCAATTTGAATACTAAACATAGATTAATTTTTATGCAAATATATCAATAATTAGATATAATATCTTTTTATTATGAATTTTAACAGATATTTTGTCTTTATAAATAAATTTAACAAGTCGTATCAACTGTTTATTGTTGATTTCTCAGCTATTTTATCCAAACAAAAAGCCCTAGTTCCGAATTGGAACCAGGGCTTTTCATTCAAGATATAATACTATCAGATAATCATCGTCAGCTGAATACGTTTTCGGGCTTCATCCACTTCCACGACTTTCACCTGAACGTGTTGGTGAAGTTTTACTACTTCGTTCACATCGCTTACAAAACCTGCTTTTAATTGGGAAATGTGCACCAATCCGCTTTCCTTAATTCCGACATCCACGAAACAACCGAAAGCTGTAATGTTGTTCACGATACCCGGCAACACCATTCCGGTGTGTAAATCTTTTATCGTTTTTACAGTCGGATCAAATTCAAACACTTTGGCTGCTTTTCGCGGATCCAAGCCCGGTTTTTCCAATTCTTTCAGGATGTCTTTCAATCCCAAAATTCCGATGTCGTTGGTGATATAATTGTCTGCATTGATGGTCGCAATTTTTTCCTTGTTGGCAATCAATTCATGGGTTTTGATGCCCAAATCCTTCGCCATTTTTTCCACAATACCATACGCTTCCGGATGCACCGCCGAGTTGTCTAGCGGGTTCTTCCCATCTTTAATTCGGATAAATGCTGCTGCCTGTTGGAAAGCTTTTTCGCCCAAACGTGGTACTTTTTTCAGTTGCTTGCGGTCTTCAAACGGGCCATTTTCGGAACGGTAGGTAACAATATTTTCCGCCATCTTCTCCCCGATTCCGGACACATAACTCAACAAAGCTTTACTCGCCGTATTGATATTAATCCCAACTGAATTCACACAACGAATAACGGTCGTGTCCAGTTCTTCTTTTAATTTAGACTGATCCACATCGTGTTGGTACTGGCCTACGCCGATAGATTTTGGATCGATTTTTACCAGCTCGGCTAATGGATCGGAAAGTCGTCTTCCAATAGAAACAGCGCCACGCACCGTCACATCATAATTCGGGAATTCGTCACGGGCAATCTTAGAAGCGGAATACACCGACGCTCCGGCTTCCGACACCACAAACACTTGTACGGGTTTGTCAAAAGCTATTTTCTTGATAAAAAATTCTGTTTCGCGACTCGCCGTTCCGTTACCAATAGAAATCGCTTCGATATTATAAGCATTCACCATCGATTTGACTTTCTTCATGGCCATAGTCGTTTCGTTTTGCGGTGCATGCGGAAAAATCGTTTCGTTGTACAACAAATCACCTTTCTCATCCAAACACACAATTTTACAACCAGTTCTAAAACCCGGATCGATGGCCAAGATTCGTTTTTCTCCCAACGGAGAGGCTAATAACAACTGGCTCAAATTTGCGGCAAAAACCTGAATGGAATTCACATCTGCCTTGGCTTTCGCTTCTTGTAACGTCTCATTGGAAATCGCCGGTTCCAGCAATCGTTTGTAGCTGTCTTTGATGGCTAAACGCAGGTGGTCGGCCGTTTGCTCCGCCAGTTCGTCGTTCCTCCTCGGGTCATTTTTGCTTTTAATGGTATTTTCTTCGATAAACCCTAAGGCTTCTTCTTTTTCAATCGCTACAGAAAGTTTTACAAAACCCTCACTTTCAGCACGAAGCATGGCTAGTAATCGGTGCGCCGGTGCTTTGGTAACAGGTTCGCTCCATTCGAAATACTGTTCGAATTTCTTAGCCCCATCTTCGTCTTTCTTCGCCTTTACCACTTTGGTTTCGATAACGGCTTTGCGCTGAAACAACCGTCTCAGGTTTTTACGGATGTAGATGTTTTCGTTAATCCATTCAGCAATAATGTCACGAGCACCTTGCAAGGCTTCGTCTTCGTTGGCAACTTTATCGTTTAAATATTTCGAGGCGATATATTCCACATCGTCCGAATTCTGCGCCATGATGATTTTGGCCAAAGGTTCTAATCCGTTTTCACGGGCGGCATCGGCTTTGGTTTTCTTTTTCTTTTTATAAGGCAGATAGAGGTCTTCCAGCTCTTGCAGATCAAAGCTGTTCTCAATTTTGGATTTCAATTCCGGAGATAGCGCATTTTGTTCTTCAATGGATTTTAAAATACTGTCTTTACGTTTTACGATTTCGTCAAACTGTTTGCTGAGCTTGGCAATTTGTTCGATTTGCACCTCATCCAGATTGCCGGTTTTGTCTTTACGATAACGGGCAATGAAGGGAATCGTGCAGTCTTCTGCTAACAATTGTAAGGTGGCTTCTATGTTTTTGGAGGCGGTAACAACCGTTTTTAATATGAAATCAATGTTTGTCATGGAATTGAAATAAGACTGCTAAAATACTATCTTTGGAACGATTATTTCAAGAAATGCAACCTATTTTTACCTACGGATTACTTGTAAACGGATTGGCTTTTTTCGCCAATGGAATCGATAAATGGCTCGCTGTTCATCAGAAAAGACGCATTCCAGAAAGAGTGTTGTTGGGGATGATTCTGGTTGGCGGGACGGTTGGTGCCGGTATTGGAATGCTTCTGTTTCGGCATAAAACAGCAAAGAGAAGTTATCTTTTGTTGTATTTTGGAATCGTAATCCTTCAGCTCGCTTGTGTCTGGTTTTATCTGAAAAATTAATCTTGCACAATAAAATCCTTTGGATCTTCTTTACGAAATTCCGGTTGGATGTTCACATGGTTAATACCGAATTTCTCGAACAACATCTCTTCAAGTTCGTGCAGCAAATCGTTAAATTCACGCATTCGAATGTCTTCCGAACAATCCAGGTGGGCTTCCAGGTGCAGTTCTTCCTCGTTAAGATGCCAAACGTGAATATGATACAATTTATTAATCCCCGGAATTTTATGTGCTTCACGCACAATTTCTTTAATGTCGATGTGCTCTGGTGTAAAAAGCATTAACATCTGGGTCGATTTTTTCAACAAATCAGCACCGACCACAATAAGGTAAATCGCAATGAGCAACGTCATGACGCTGTCAATCCAGTAAATCTGAAAATACTTCATCAGTAAACCACCCACTAAAACCGCCACAGATGCCATCATGTCGGTCAGCAAATGCAAATAGGCTGATTTCATGTTCAGATTGTGATCGGCATCTTTCTTCAACAATAAAACCGAAATTCCATTGGCCACTATACCCAATAAAGCCAGCCAAATTACCGTATCGGAAGCAATTTCTTTAGGTTCGAAAAAACGAATTATCGCTTCATACACTAAATACAACGCCACCAGAACCAAGGTGAAAGAATTCACAAACGCAGCAATGAGTTCAGCGCGTTTTAAACCGAAGGTTTGATTAATAGACGCTTTCCTTCGCGACAGTTTATGTGCCACGTAACTGAAGAGCAACGAAAGCACATCACTAAAATTGTGCAACGCATCGGAAATCAACGCCAGGCTACCGGAAAGCACGCCACCCACTACCTGCGCCAGGGTAATCAGCACATTCAGTAAAATCGAATACACCAGATTCTTCCCTTCGACATTATGGTTATGGATTCGATGGTTGTGATTATGCTCCATAACATTAAAGTTAAAAAAAATCCGATTCTTTAGAAAATCGGATTTGGATTGTATTATTGGCAAGCAATTTTATTCACTCTTGTGGCGTGTCTTCCGCCTTCAAAATCTGTGGTTAAGAAGGTTTCTACCATTTCCACTGCTTGTTTGATGTTGGTATAACGCGCTGGAATACTGATGATGTTCGCATCGTTGTGCTGACGGGCCAAAGCCGCAATTTCGTTGATCCAACATAGCGCTGCGCGAACACCTTGGTGTTTGTTAGCCGTAATGGCAATTCCGTTTCCGCTGCCGCAGATGATGATGCCGAAGTTGGCTTTACCGTTTTCCACATCGGAAGCCACCGCATGACCAAAATCAGGATAATCCACGCTGTCAAACGTATCGGTTCCGTGATTGATTACGGTATGTCCTTTTTCTTCTAAATGTTTTACAATTGCGTTTTTGTAGTCAGGACCGGCGTGGTCGTTTCCGATTGAGATGATCATGGTGTTGTGTTTGTTTTGTTTGCAGCAAAGGTAATTCAAACGATTTTTAAATTCGATTCGTCATCCAACTTTTTAACAATTTCTTTTACCGTTTCCAGATCTTCCGGATGCACTTTCAGTTTAATGCCGCCCAAGGCCTGTGAATACATCGGAGCAATGTTCATCATCATTTCATTTTCAAAATAATGCGGAATATTCCTTTGTTCTAAAAGATGTTTCAACACCGTTATTTCATGCGGATAATCAAAAACGGCAACAGTTACAAAATCGTTCATAAAAAAACTTTTATTAAAGATACGAAAGTTATTTTTTCCATAATTCTAATGCGTAAATTCTGATTTGTTATTTGTTATTCGTAATTTTCAGCAATAATAGCAAGAGAAAATGAGTAAGAAGTTTCACAAAAGCGGAAAAAAACAACAAGATTTTTCTGCAAAGATTTTTAAGATTTTAGCACAAGACCCTAATAAGACTTTCAATTACAAACAAATAGCAGCAGCACTGGAGCTTAACGACACCAAAAGCCGCAACGAGATCATTAAAGAATTAGGCTATCTGACTTCCAAGGAAAAAATTCAGGAAGTAGAAAAAGGCAAATTCAAAATCATTGCCAAAACCGAATATTACGAAGGTACGGTAGACATGACCAGCCGTAAAACCGGTTATTTGGTGTGTCCGGATTTGGAACATGACGTTTTTATTCCGTTCCAAAACCTCAACCATGCCTTAGACGGTGACAAAGTTCGAGCATATGTGTACAACCGTAGAAGTTCCCGTCGTCCGGAAGCCGAAGTATTGGAAATCCTGGAAAGAGCCCGAACCGAGTTTGTCGGAGTCATCGACATCCAGAAAAACTTTGCCTTTTTAACGACCGCTAACGCTAAAATGTACACTGATATTTTCATTCCGAAAGACAGAATCGGTGAGGCACAAAACGGCGATGTCGTGTTGGTAAAAATGCAGGACTGGCCAAAAAAAGCCGACAGTCCTTTTGGAGAAGTCATCAAAGTACTGGGAAAACCCGGTGAACACGATACCGAAATCCATGCGATTTTAGCGGAATATGGTTTACCGTACGATTTCCCGATTGAAGTGGAAACCTTCGCTAAAAAACTGGATACTTCGATTACGGCGGAAGAAATTGCCAAACGCCGCGACATGCGCGATACGCTGACCTTCACCATCGATCCGAAAGATGCCAAAGATTTTGACGATGCACTTTCCTTCAAGGTATTGGAAAACGGCAATTACGAAATCGGAATCCATATTGCCGATGTGTCGCATTACGTGCAGGAAGGCACCATTCTGGAAGAAGAAGCCTATAAGCGCGCGACCTCGGTGTATTTGGTAGACAGAGTCGTGCCGATGTTACCGGAAGTGCTGAGTAACTTCGCCTGTTCCCTACGTCCACACGAAGAAAAATATACCTTTTCGGCCGTTTTTGAACTGAACGATAAAGCTGAATTGCTAAATCAGTGGTTTGGAAGAACGGTTACCTATTCCGATCAGCGTTTTGCCTATGAAGAAGCACAACACATTATTGAAACCAAAGGCGATGTCATTCCGGAAGAGATTTCTTTAACCGGAGTACAATATCAGGTTCCAGCAGAAATTGTAAACGCTACCTTAAAATTAGACGAACTGGCGAAAATCATGCGCAGAAAACGTATGGCCAACGGTGCAATTTCCTTCGATAAAGTGGAAGTGAAATTCAAGTTGGACGACAACGACGAACCGATAGGTGTATACTTCAAAGTAGCCAAAGATGCCAATCATTTAATTGAAGAATTCATGTTGCTGGCCAATCGAAAAGTCGCGGAATTTATCGGGAAACAGAAAAAAACCTTTGTGTACCGTATCCACGACGAACCGAATGAAGACAAATTGATCAACCTGCAAACCGTGATTGCAAAATTCGGCTACAGCCTGAACTTTAAGTCACGCGACAGTATTTCCAAATCGTTGAACACTTTGCTGGAAGACGTGAACGGGAAAAAAGAACAGAATTTAGTGGATACCTTGGCCATCCGAAGCATGAGCAAAGCGGTGTACTCTACCGAAAACATCGGACATTATGGTTTGGCTTTCGATTATTATTCCCATTTCACCTCCCCGATTCGACGTTATCCGGATGTAATGGCACACCGTTTGCTGCAATATTATTTAGACGGCGGCAAATCGGCCGATGCGGAAACGTTTGAAGAAAAATGTGTACATTCTTCCCAAATGGAAAATATGGCCGCTAATGCCGAACGCGATTCCGTGAAATATATGCAGGTGAAATACATGCAGGATCATAAAGATCAGGAGTTTTTAGGCGTAATTTCCGGTGTGACTGAATGGGGCATTTATGTGGAAATCATCGAAAACAAATGTGAAGGCATGGTGCGCATCCGTGAAATAAAAGACGATTATTATACGTTTGATGAAAAACAGTATGCCTTGGTCGGTGAAATGTCGCATAACATCTTACAATTGGGTGACGAAGTGTATGTTAAGGTTAAAAATGCCGATTTGGTAAAAAAACAATTAGATTTCCATTTTATCCGTAGAAACGAATAATTTACTATGAGAAAGTTTATACGCTATATTCTGAAACATATTTCAATATTTAACAGTATTGCGATTGCTATTTTAGCGTTTTCACTGTTTGAAATTATTACCTATAATCCCGAGGATTCGAATCATGAGATATTCAGCGCTTTATTGATTGTTTTCTTATTGTGCTCCATTCCCTTTTTACTGTTTGATCTACTGATGAAAAAGATCATCAATAACCGGATTTTGTTAAATTTTATGCAGTTTCTGATTGTGGTAGCTTTGTGTATTATCTTTTATTTTAAATATTCCGATTCTTTATTTTAAATACTTATGAGAAAAATAGCCCTAACCCTTTTATTGTTTTCCTTTGTTGGATTCTCCCAAAATAAAACCACTAAAAATGTTGGTGATTTCAGCGTTGTAAAAGCTTTTGATAAAATTTCGGTACAACTTATTCAAGGCACCGAAACCAAAGTGGAATTGTCCGGAGAGCGCAGCAATGAAGTGGAATTAATCAACAAAAACGGCGAACTTAAAATCCGTATGCCTTTCAAAGGATTGCTGAAAGGCGAAGAAATTACCGCTATTGTTTATTTTAAAAAACTGGAAGGTGTAGAGGCCAGTGAAGGAGCCTATGTGTCCAGCCCTGCCGTCTTTTCCGCAGTTGATTTTAGTGTGAATGCAAAAGAAGGTGCTGAAATAAAACTAGTTCTTGACACCAAAAGAGTTACCGTAAAATCCAGTTCGGGTGCGATGGTACGCCTAACCGGTAAAGCCCAAAATCAGGATATTGTAGTTTCCGGTGGCGGAACGGTAAAAGCCAGCGCTTTAGAAGGTGAACAAACTGTAGTTGTGGTGAATGCTGGTGGCGAAGCCGATGTAACGGCTACTGAATTGGTCGATGCCAAAACCCGTGCCGGAGGAAGCATTACTATTTACGGTAATCCGAAACAGATCAACCAGAAAACGGTGGCTGGCGGTAACATCCATCAGCACAACTTGTCCAAAAAATCCAAATAATGCGGTGCTTTTGGTTTTTGGAATTACCTTTTGGAATTTAAAAACAGTATCTTTGTAAGCATAACACCAACCACATGATTAACGACATTCTGGCCGGAATTCCCTTAGGGTTCTTTCTCAGTTTTATGATTGGCCCTGTTTTTTTTGTCCTCATAGAAACCAGTATTACCAAAGGTTTCCGCGCGGCCATGTCGTTTGATTTAGGGGTTGTGATTGCCGATATTTTCTTTATCGCCGTAGCCTATTTTAGCAGCTACCGATTGATTCAAAGCATTAAAGATGATCCGGCGTTGTTTATTTTCGGTGGCATCATCATGTTCACGTATGGTCTGATTACCTTTTTGAAACTGCGTAAAGCCCATAAGAACATTGATCCGGATGAAGAAGTGGTTGAAATGATTAAAAAAGATTACTTCAGCTTGTTCATTAAAGGATTTCTGTTGAATTTCATCAACATTGGCGTACTAGGCTTCTGGCTGGCCATTATTATTGCCTTCGGTCCTAAACTGGATATGGAAACCTCACGAATGGTCATTTTCTTTTCGGCTGTATTGGGCGCTTATCTTTTTACAGATATCGGAAAAGTTCTCCTGGCTAAACAATTGCGAAGAAAACTAACCCCTACCAACATCATCAAAGTAAAAAAAGTAAGCAGTGTTTTACTAATTGTTTTCGGAATGGCACTAATGCTCCAAGGCTGGTTTCCTAAAGAAAAAGAATTTGTAAAAGACACCTTGGAAAAAATTGAAGAGAAAGCACAATAACAAGCAGCCATGAGGTTGCTTTTTTTATTGCCGGGAGGATACAAAAAAACCTCCAGGTTTCCCTGAAGGTTCTCTGAGGCATCGAGCGGATTCGAACCGCTGTAGACGGTTTTGCAGACCGCTTCCTAGCCACTCGGACACGATGCCGTATGCATTGGTGGGCAAATTTACATAATATTTAGACTTTGGCAAGCGATTTTTTAATTAAATCTATAATTTTTGCAATATTTAAGTTTATTTTTGGTTCCGCATCAGAACCAAATTTCTCATGAAAAAGCTCCAACATCTAAAACCAATTTTGAATTTTATTCTTATCGGCTTATTAATCACAACATTAAGCCGTGCCATTTTGTTTTTTATTTTCAACGACCGGATTACGGCTACGGAAAACTATTGGTACATCTTTCCGATCGGGCTTCGTTTTGACCTGATTATTTTATGTTACCTTAGTATAGTACCGGCAGTACTGATTTCCTTTTTACCGGATAAAGCCCTGCAGTATTTCAGAAAATTTTTAAATGGGTATTTCATTCTGTTTCTTTTTCTGTTATTGCTGATGGAATTAACCACTCCGGATTTCATTAAACAGTACGACACCCGACCGAACCGCTTGTTTCTGGATTACCTTATTTATCCGAAAGAAGTTATCGGAACACTGATAAAAAGCTACCTCCCATCCATGATTTTTACTTTTGTGGTTTTAGGAGCAGCGCTGTTCTTTGCTTTTAAACAAGGAAAGAAATTATTCTATCCAAAAGAAAACGATTATAAAATTAAACTGTTAGTATTCCCATTGGTGGGCTTTTTATTGTTTTTCGGCGCCCGTTCCAGTTTAACTTCCAAACGACCTATTAATGCCAGTAATGCTGTCTTTTCAATGGATCAGTTAACAAATTGTCTGGGATTGAATTCGTTATACACCGTTGGGTTCGCGGCATACTCTTTAAAAAATGAAGACAATTCCGCGAAAATGTATGGTAAGATGGATGCGGCAGAAGCCTACGAGCGCGTGAAGAAATACATGACGGCACAACCAGACGACTTTACGGATAAAGACCTGCCTTTGCTACACGTTCAACATCCCGATTCCCTACAGAAAAAACCATACAATCTGGTGGTTTTTCTTCAGGAAAGTTTGGGTGCGGAATATGTGGGAAGCCTAGGCGGATTGCCGCTAACCCCGGAATTGGACAAGCTTTCAAAAGAAGGTTTGTTGTTTACCAACTTATACTGCACCGGAACCCGAAGTGTACGAGGAATTGAAGCTGTCGTGACCGGTTTTTTACCGTCTCCGTCTGAAAGTGTAGTAAAATTAAGCAACTCACAAAACGGTTTTTTCACTTTGGCAGATGTATTGAAAAGACAAGGATACGATACCAGTTTCATCTACGGCGGTATGGCTAATTTTGATAACATGGCTTCCTTTTTCAACGGAAATGGTTTTGATAACATTATCGACGAAACCGATTTTAATAAAGACGGAAAAAAATACGCCTTAAAAGGAACTTGGGGTTATTCTGATGAAGATTTGGCCGCCAAAGCCAACGATTATTTTAAATCGCAAGGTTCAAAACCATTCTTCTCCTTGATGTTTTCCACCTCCAATCATGAGCCTTTCGAATTCCCTGATGGCCGAATTCAACTCTATGATAAAACCAAGAATACGGTAAATAATGCCATGAAATATGCTGATTTTTCCATTGGCAAATTCTTTGAACTGGCTAAAAAAGAAGACTATTTCAAAAACACCATTTTCATCGTTATTGCCGATCACAACACCAGAACCTATGGAAAACATCTGGTTCCCATTCATAAATTCCATATTCCGGCTCTGATAATAGGCCCTGGAGTTCCTAAAGGACAAAGCTATGACAAACTGTTAAGTCAGATCGATATCCCTCCAACCCTATTAAACATGATTGGAACAAAAGTGGAAATACCGATGCCCGGACGAAACATTTCTCAGATTAAACCGGATACCAAGGGACGTGCCATCATGCAGTTTCACGACATTAATGCGTTCCGGGTAGAGAATCAGGTGGTAATCATGCAACCTAATAAAGAACCATTGCAGTTCGAAATTAAAAATGACACCACCCTTACTCCTGTTAAACTGGATCCGGAACTCGCAAAAGATGCCCTCGCACACGTAACGGCGGCAGGAAATCTGTACAAGGAACGAAAATACAAACTACGCGATAAGAAAAAATAAAGAAAAAGCCGAAGCAAATGCTTCGGCTTTTTTAACTTCTGTATTCTTCCATCTGGATGGTTACGGCTTCCACATCCCCTCCTATTGGCGGGTTAATTTTGGAAACACTTACAATAATTCGGGACACCGCCGGCGTTTCTTTAAAGATTCGCGCAATAATGCGTTGTGCCACATGCTCCAATAATTTGGAACGAATGGCCATTTCTTCGACCACAATTTTGTTCAGATGTACATAATCCACGGTATCCGCCAATTCATCGGAGAAAGAAGATTTTCGTAAATCTGTTTTGATTTCCAGGTCGACAGTATAGTCAGAACCTATCTTGCTTTCTTCCACCAGACAACCGTGAAACGAAAAAGTTCGGATATTTTTTAATTTAATGATTCCCATAGTGTCTTTTTGCAGTCATTTTCAAATCTGCAAATTTTCAAATTGACTAATTAAACTTATCTTTGCTAAAATTACATAAAATCTATGTCAACGAAAGAAAAATCATTGAATTTTATAGAGCAAATCATTGAAGAAGATTTAAAAAATGGTTTGTCCAACGATAAATTGCGTTTTCGTTTTCCACCGGAACCTAACGGCTACCTACACGTGGGTCATGCCAGTGCGATCTGTCTGAATTTCGGTTTGGGAATCGATTATAAAGCCCCGGTTAACCTTCGTTTCGACGACACCAATCCGGCAAAGGAAGAACAGGAATATGTGGATGCCATCAAACGCGATGTAGAATGGTTGGGTTTTACTTGGGCAAATGAATGTTATGCTTCCGATTATTTTCAGCAGTTGTACGACTGGGCTATTGAACTGATTAAGAAAGGGAAAGCCTATGTAGACAATCAGTCTTCGGAAGAAATGGCAAAACAGAAAGGAACCCCAACACAAGCCGGTACTGACAGTCCTTACCGTAACCGTTCCGTGGAAGAAAATCTGGAGTTGTTCGAAAAAATGAAGAATGGCGAATTCGAGGAAGGTACCCATATTTTGCGTGCTAAAATTGACATGGCCTCACCGAACATGTTAATGCGTGACCCGATCATGTACCGTATTCTACACAAACACCACCACAGAACCGGTGACAAATGGTGCATCTACCCTATGTACGATTGGGCACATGGAGAAAGTGATTATTTAGAACAAATTTCACACTCTTTCTGTACATTAGAGTTCTTACCCCACCGTGAATTATACGATTGGTTTTTAGATAACATATTCGATTCCAGTAAAGTACGTCCGAAACAACGTGAATTTGCCAGAAGAAATTTATCCCATACGGTGGTTTCCAAACGTAAATTACTGCAATTGGTTCAGGAAGGACATGTTACGGGTTGGGACGATCCGCGAATGAGTACGATTTCCGGTATGCGCCGAAGAGGTTATACACCAATGTCCATCCGTAATTTTGCGGATACTATTGGGATTGCCAAACGTACCAATTTAATTGACGTTTCCTTGTTGGAATTTTGTGTTCGCGAAGATTTAAATAAAATTACACCACGTGTTATGGGCGTTTTAGACCCTGTAAAACTGGTTATTACCAATTATCCGGACGATAAAACCGAATGGTTGGAGGCCGAGAACAATCCGGAAGAAGAAGTGATGACGTACAGACAAGTCCCTTTTTCCAAGGAACTGTATATCGAAAGAGAAGATTTTCAGGAAGAAGCCAATAAGAAGTTTTTCCGCTTGACCTTAGGAACGGAAGTGCGCCTGAAAAATGCCTATATCATTAAAGGAGAAAGTGTTATAAAAGATGCTGACGGAAAAATCATAGAAATTCACGCCACGTATGACGAAGACAGCCGAAGTGGAAGCGGTTCGGAAGCCAGCATGCGTAAGGTAAAAGGAACTATTCACTGGGTTTCGGTACCCCATGCTCTGGAGGCCGAAGTGCGTTTGTACGACCGTTTGTTCACCCATGAGAATCCGGATGGTGATAAAGAGGTGGATTTCAAAACCTATATCAACCCAAATTCCTTAACAACTATTACCGGTTATTTGGAACCGAGTTTACAAACCGCTCAAGATGGTGACCGATTCCAATTCCAGCGCTTGGGTTATTTTTGTGTGGACCGTGATTCGACCAAAGAAAAATTGGTTTTCAACAAAACGGTTGGACTAAGAGATACCTGGGCAAAATTGGAAGCCAAAGAAGACTAATTTTACACTATAAATTATTTCAATACAAAATCCGCTAATTAGCGGATTTTTTTATTATTTGTTTTTATTATTAATTTTTAAATTCTATAAATTTAATCTATTAAAATCGTCTTTAATATTTTAAGTTAGAGCGAAGAAAAAAAAACAATAACCCTGACGCGTCTTTTTAGAAAAATCGTTTAGGAAATCGCTTTAAAATAAAAAAGAGGTCTTTCGAACCTCTTTTTTATATTTTTTCATCTTTTTAAGATGGATCCGAAGGATTAAAATCCAAAGAAGTGTGATCGTCTTTTTTCTTGTTACGCTTCGGTTGGTTTTTCATCGTTTCTCCAATTTGATTGCTCGCCGTAAAAGAAGCTACCATATTATTTAACATATCACTTCCGGCTTGCGGTGAATTGGGTAACAAAATTAAATTCGAATTGGTATCAGCGCCAATCGCCTGTAAAGTATCGTAATGTTGCGTTACCACAATTAATGCGGAAGCTTCCTGTGAATTAATGCCAACGTTGTTCAAAACTTCAACACTTTCCACCAATCCTCGAGCAATTTCTCTACGCTGATCGGCAATACCTTGACCTTGCAAACGTTTGCTTTCCGCTTCAGCTTTGGCTTTGGCTACAATTCTAATACGTTGTGCTTCAGCCTCATATTCCGCTGCGGTTTTCTCACGGTCTGCCGCGTTGATACGGTTCATCGCTTGTTTTACCTGAACATCCGGATCGATATCGGTAACCAAAGTGTTGATGATGTCGTAACCGTAAGTCATCATGGCTTCGTTTAATTCCCTTTTAACCGCAATGGCAATATCGTCTTTACGAACGAAAACATCATCTAAAATTAATTTCGGTACTTCGGCACGTACTACGTCAAAAACATAAGAAGTGATCTGATCGTGAGGATATTCCAGTTTGTAAAATGCATCGTAAACTTTTTCCTGAATCACTTTAAATTGCACGGATACTTTCATCTTAACGAAAACGTTGTCTTTGGTTTTGGTTTCAATTACCACGTCCAACTGCTGAATGCGCAGATTTACACGTCCGGCAATACGGTCAAAAACCGGTATTTTAAGTTGCAGACCCGATTGACGGATGCTGTTGAATTTTCCAAATCGTTCCACCACAACAGCCGTTTGTTGCTTTACAGTAAATAAAGCGGCAAACAAAAGAAAGATTCCCAGTACTGCAAAAATTGGTAAAGTTATCATATGATATAGTTTATTGGTTTTATAAGATTATACGCATAGCCGCGATAAATGTTACAGAAATCGTATAAATAAGTTTACATTTGCTCAAATTTTTAAATTTATGACGAAAAAATCCTTCCTTTTGGTCGCTATTTTTCTGACAACGGCGGCTTTTGCACAACACGGATATCGCGATGGAAACCGCATTGGCATCTATGGTGGTGTGACCCATACTAATATGATTACCTCTAATTTTGATACGAAACCGGAATTGGGTTGGGCAGCCGGAATGCAGGTTCGCGGAAATTATTATAACAATTTCAGTATGATTTTCGGAATGCAGTTTTCAGAAAACAATTTTTCAGTACCTACTGTTTCCCCTTTTCTGCAAAAACAAGAGGTTAAGTATAAAGTGATGGGAGCTCAAATCCGTTTGCTTTTGAGTTACAATTTGATAAAAAATCATGCCTCACTGGATTTCGGACCGGTACTTCAGGTTAACGATAAACTTAAATTTGAAGGGGATTATGAGAATAATATAATATCCGGTACTGCATTGACAGCCAAACAAATAACCGATATCAATAAGATAAACGGAAATTTGTATGTGGGTATTACGGCCGGTAACAGTAGAGTACGCGCCATAGTGAATTATCAATTCGGTATGAACAATATTTTAAACAACCTAAACAAAAAAGAGGAAGTAAAACTGGCCAATAACAACGAAAGTTTTAAAGGACACTTAGGAATTCTAAGCGGTCAGCTCTTATTTAATTTGTAGTTCGTAAAAAATAGAACAAACAGAAACGTATATATTTGCAAAAATTTTAATAACCCTAATTTACCCTTAATGAGAAAAATTTTACCTGTTTTATTAGGAGTGGTTCTCCTGTCAAGCTGTGATAGTAAAGAACCGGTTACTTGTATTCTTCCTGATCCGAGCATCAGCAGTAATTCACCGGTTATGTCCGGAGACGAAATACAACTTTCCTCCACAGATGCGCCTGCTTACGAAGCTACCTACCACTGGACCGGACCAAACGGTTTTGAATCGGATCAGCAAAATCCAGTTATACCGGCAGCAACGGCAGCGATGGGAGGGACTTATAAACTGACCATCACTAAAGGTATCTGTGCCACCGAAGAAATTAGTACTACCGTTAACGTGATTAACAATACAATCACTTGTACACCAAATAACAATACTGGAACTTTTTCACATTTATTCTACCCCGTATCGTATTACAGTACAACGGCGGTACAGACTGGCGAAAACACATTCCAATTGCGTGGCGGAGAATCGAACAGTTCTCTTGAGATAACCTTCGCCAGTTCGGATTATCCAAGTGCAGGAATGTATACAATTGTTCCTCCGGGAAGTAATATGACTGCTAATCAGGTTACAGTAACCAATACTACGGGCTATGTTTATAGCAATATCACCGAATATTTTGCCAAAACCGGTGAGGTATTAGTTTCGTACAGCAATGGAAAAATGTACGCTGTTTTATGTTCTGTTCCTTTTTATTATGAAGAGAATACGAGTTCTTCTTACACCGGAACAGTAAAAATTACGGAAGAATAATCCACAAAGTACTGTCGTCCTATGAAAAAAATGTTAGTAGTACTCTTCTGTTTTATTACAACAGGAGTGTTGGCACAAAGCACTTATTTTTTTGATAAAAAAGGTAAGAAAACCGTAATGCGAGACGATACGGTAGAAATTATCGTTATTGACGAACGTCTTTCGTATGCAGAAGATGGAAAAGATTGGGAAAAATACATCCGGTTCAAAGATCTTGATTATGCGGTTATTGGACCGATGTTATTCAAATCATTCAAATTAATCTCTCCGAAAGGAAAGCCTAAAAAAGAAACCGCATACTTCGTGATGGCGGAATCTGAAGATCGAAAACTATTGTGTTATACCTATCAGGTTGTTGGAAAATATTCTTCAACATCCCATTACAACATCTATTTTGTAGATAACAATAACCAGATATTGGATTATATCGAATTCAATACGTCCAATATATATATTGGCGCCCGCGCTAAGATAACACCGTTCATGAACAAACATTTTGCGGGTTGTGAAGCTTTACTGGAGCGTTTCAACGAATTTGAAGATAATGATGATAAACACCTTAATGTCCTGGGTTTCTTTGATAAACCCTACCTTTTAAAATGTAACTAAAAAAATGAAAAAGAATATACTTTATACGATTACCGCTTTACTATTTACGTTTTGTACTTACGCACAGGCACCCAGAGCATGGTATGCCAGTGTTGGTGCATCACAAACCGAATTAAAATCTTCGGATTTATTAGCCGATCCCGGATTTGGTTATAAACTTGGGCTAATTTTCTCTATGGGCTACCATGAAAGCTACAATTATCAGGTAGAATTAGGTCTTAACCAGAGAATGTTCAATTTAAAAGCTGTTGATAATACTTATCAAAATGTCAGCGAAGTAAAATATACTTCCGGTACGCTTGATCTTGGCGCTTACTTTAATTACTATGTGTTGAAACCGGATCAGGATACTTTCTTTGTTGGGCCACAGGCTGGATTTAACGTAGGTTTTTTAGGTGAATTTACACCTGCACAAGGCGCAGACGTAAGCGATAAATATTACTTACCGTATTTATTGGAAGAAAACAGTTTCGGGAACATGTCAAAAGTTAATTTTGATCTTGGTGTTGGTCTTACCGGCGGCTATAACAATCTTAAATTTGATTTGCGTTATACCTTAGGCATGAACAACCGTTTAAAAGGGGTTGAAATGAACAGTTATGACGATAACCATCGTTATACCGGTAAAGAATTGGAAGGTAAATTAAATTCCGTTTCCTTGTCCGTATCGTATGTTATTCTGAAAAGGATTAAAAAAAGCCGTTAATCCAACTGTGAAAATTTTAGCAACGTTTGTATAAAATTACACAGCCTGCTGTACTACTTATCCTAAGTGTAGTACTAAATTAGCAATAAAAAAGCCCCGACATTTTCGGGGCTTTTTCTTTTTATAAAGTAGTAATCGCTTTTTGTAATCGTATAATCGTTTCTTCTTTACCGATCATTTCCACAATATCGAAGAGGTGAGGGCCTTTCAGCGCACCAACCAAACTCAAGCGGAACGGCTGCATTACTTTACCCATACCAATTTCGTTTTTCGTCATCCAGTCTTTTACAATTGTTTCGATGTTTACGGAGGTAAAATCCCCGATGTTTTCCAATACCGAAATCAGTTCCTGAAGTAAACCCGGTGTTTCTTCTTTCCAGTTTTTAGCCGCTTTTTCATCATACGAAGCAGGGGCTACGAAAAAGAAATCCGATAACTCATAGAAATCCGATGCAAAAGTAGCCCGTTCTTTTACCAAACTTACCACTTTAGTTACATACGCTTTATCTGCAACAATGCCTCTTGCTGCTAGCATCGGAAGAAAATTCTCCGCTAAGGATTCATCGGATTGTAATTTCAGGTAATGCTGATTGAACCATTTGTTTTTTTCCGGATCGAATTTTGCCCCGGCTTTGTGCACACGGTTCAAATCGAATTTTTCAACCAATTCGTTCAGTGCAAACAATTCCTGATCGGTGCCGTCGTTCCAGCCTAATAACGCTAAAAAATTTACTACTGCTTCCGGGAAGAATCCTTTTTCTCGGTAACCTGAAGATGTTTCTCCTGAAATTGGATCAGTCCAGTCCAAAGGAAATACCGGAAATCCTAGTTTATCGCCATCGCGTTTTGATAATTTTCCGTTACCAACCGGTTTTAAAATCAAAGGTAAATGCGCAAATTCCGGAGCGTCCCAACCGAAAGCTTTGTATAGCAATTCGTGAAGTGGGAGGGAAGGCAACCATTCTTCTCCTCGGATAACATGAGAAGTTTCCATTAAATGGTCGTCTACAATATTGGCTAAGTGATACGTTGGCATTCCGTCACTTTTAAACAATACTTTATCGTCTAATAAGTTGGTATCAAATTTAATGTCACCACGGATGATGTCTTTTAAATGTAACGTTTCATTAACCGGTGTTTTGAAGCGGATCACATAGTCATCTCCATTAGCAATTCGTTCCGCTACTTTTTCTGCAGTATTGGTTAAAGAATTATCCAGATGTTCGCGAACTGTATGGTTGTAAATGAAGGTATTTCCGGCTTCTTCCGCATTTTTTCGCAACTGATCCAAATCTTCTGCCGAGTCAAAAGCGTAATAGGCCCAACCCGAATCAATTAATTGGTCGGCATATTGCTTGTATAACGATTTGCGTTCGCTCTGGCGGTACGGCCCAAATTTTTCATTTTTACCCACAGTTTCATCGGGGGCAATACCTAACCATTCCAAGGCTTCCATTATATAGGCTTCCGCTCCGGGAACGAAACGGTTTTGGTCGGTATCTTCCACACGTAAATAAAAAACACCACCGTGCTTTTTAGCAAATAAATAATTAAACAAGGCAGTACGCACACCACCTATATGTAAAGGCCCTGTAGGGCTTGGTGCAAAACGCACTCTAACCGGTTTTGACATTTTTACTGAATTTTGTGCAAAGATACTTTTAAGTTTACAGTTTATAGTTTACGGTTTATAGTTTTTTACATATCGTTTTAAATTATTGACAATTGTTGATAACGCTAAAGGTTGTATAACTTCTTTATTTTAAAAGATTTACTTAAACTTTACGTTATTTCACACTTATAAATTGTGAATAAAATTCAGTAAAAGATATTTTTTTGGTAATGATTTAACAGCAAAATTTAACATTGTTAATGAAATTACGGTTATCGTTGAAAAACAAGCTTTTACCGATTAACAACTTCTGTTGATAACTTTGAATAGAATCTGACAACTGTTTTTTGGTGGTATTGCTATTTTTTATAAACCAAAACTGAAATGAAAAATGCAAGGAAAGTTTTTAGTTTTTCTTTAAAATTTATCAAATACTAAAACACACTTATCAACAGTAATGCTATTGGTAAATTATTAAAAACATCGTTTAAAAATTACCTTTCAACGATTGTTAATAACCTAAACCTAACCCTTGATTTACATTATTTTAACTTAAAAATACGCTGTTAATAACTCGGTATAAAAAGAAATAAGTAGAATTCCTACGGTAAAATGTAAAAGTTATAGCCATTATTAACACCCTATAATAATCATTAAAAATTTAAATTTTTTAAAAATCTTTTTTTCTTTTATTTAATGAATGTTGAAAACTATCGAATTCAAATTTGAAATTTTTAAATTGATTTGAGAATGCAGAAAGAAAGATTAAAGGATTGAAAGATAAAACTGAAATTTGTTTTTAACGAATTTTAAAGTTTTAGTCTTGTTTAAAATTGTAATTTTATCGGTTATAAGTAAACTTGCAGATTTTGGAAACCAAAAATGTCATCTTTCAAAAGCTCGAAGCCTTCATTAAGAAGTATTATACCAACGAATTACTCAAAGGGACGATTCTTTTTATTGGATTGGGATTGTTGTATTTTATTATCACGTTGCTCGTGGAACATTTTCTGTGGCTGCAACCTAAGGGGAGAACCTTACTTTTTTGGTTGTTCATAAGTGTGGAAGTTTTTCTGTTGCTGCGTTTCATTTTGTTTCCGGTTTTCAAATTGTTCAAACTGCAAAAGGGAATTGACTATACGGAAGCCTCCCAAATCATCGGCAGTCATTTTTCGGAAGTAAGCGATAAACTGACCAATTTTCTGCAACTGAATACTCAGTCGGATCCATCGGAATTGTTATTGGCATCCATTGAACAAAAAGCTAAAAATTTGCAACCGATTCCGTTTAGTAACGCGATCAACTTTAAAAAAAATATAAAATATCTTCCGTATGCAGCCGTGCCTTTGCTGTTGCTTTTGGTTTTTATACTCAGTGGTAATTCCGGAATTATTACGCAAAGCTTCAGTAGGGTAGTGCATTATCAAACCCGTTTTACACCACCGGCTCCTTTTTCGTTTGAAATTGTTAATCCGCATTTAACGTCACAGCAAGGACAGGATTTTTTGTTGCGGGTAAAAACCAAGGGTAAGGTTATCCCTGAAAATGCCCTTATAAAAATCGGTGAGGAAAGTTACTATATGGAAAATAGTAAACCTGGTGAATTCCAATTTCTTTTTGAGAAACCGTTGAAGAATCAAAGTTTTCATTTTGAGGCCAACACTATAACATCCAAAGATTTTGAATTGCAGGTTGTAGCCGTTCCCACCATAGTCAATTTTGAAATGCAATTGTTGTTTCCTTCTTATTTAGGCAAACGAAACGAAGTAATCCAAGGAACCGGAAATGCTGTAGTGCCCGAAGGAACTAAAGTAGTTTGGAAAGTTAACGCTTTGGCTACCAATGCTGTAAGTTATGCAAGTGACAAGACAAGAGCCAATTTTAACAGAACGGAACAGTTTTTTACGTATACCAAAAGTATTTTACAAAATACTGATTATCAAATTATTACTTCCAATTCAAAAGTAAAAAATTACGAAAAACTCAATTACCAGTTAACGACGGTTAAAGATCAGTATCCAACCATATCGGTGCAAACGGCGCCGGATTCCCTAAAACTTAAAAAGCAGGTCATGTTAGGTCAAGTTTCTGATGACTATGGGTTGACAAAATTACAGGTGGTTTTCTATCCGAAAGACAAACCTACGGAGATCCGAAGAGGAAATTTAAGTGTTAAAAAAAGTGCTTTTGATCAGTTTGTGTATTCGTTTCCTGATGGATTAGCGGTTCCGGCCGGTGTCGATTACGATTATTATTTCGAGATTTTCGATAACGATGCCCTACACAATTTTAAAAGTTCCAAATCTTCTGTTTTTTCGCATCGAGAATTAACCACGGATGAGCAGTTGCAGCAGAATTTACAGGAACAAAATTCGAATATCAACAGTTTAGAAAAATCGATTAAAAATCAGGACAAGCAACTTTCGGAATTGGATAAATTGCAAAAACTCGGTAAAGAAAAAACGAATTTAGATTTTAAAGATCAGAAAAAAGTACAGGATTTTATCAACCGTCAAAAGCTGCAGGATGAAATGATGAAAGAATTTTCTAAAAAATTGGAAGAAAATCTGGAGCAATTCAACCCTGAAAAGAAAGATGAATTCAAAGACGAACTTTTAAAACGTTTAGACAAGAACGAAAAAGAAATAGAAAAAAACGAAAAGCTTTTAAAGGAATTGGAAGAATTAACCAAAAAGTTGAAAGAAGAAGAACTTTTTGAAAAAGTCGATAAATTAAAACAGAATACAAAAGATCAAACGAAAAGTTTGGAGCAATTGGTGGAACTTACCAAAC
Source organism: Flavobacterium enshiense (assembly GCF_040750275.1). GTDB lineage: Bacteria > Bacteroidota > Bacteroidia > Flavobacteriales > Flavobacteriaceae > Flavobacterium > Flavobacterium enshiense_B. Next base: position 45,897 of record NZ_JBDOCV010000005.1, on the reverse strand, counting down.
GTTTTTATGTAGAGAAAAAAGCAGAACAAATTGCCTCTAAATTAGATCAACTTTCTAAAAAAGAAGATAAATTATCGGATAGTAAAGACAACAATTCCAAAGAGCAGAACGAAATCAATAAAGAATTTGAAAAGCTGCAGGAAGAAATGAAAGAGTTGGAAAAGCAAAACGAAGAACTTAAATCGCCTATGGATCTTCCTACTGAGCAGAAGGAGCAAGAAGATATTAAGGATGATTTACAGAAAGCTTCGGATGAATTGCAGAAACATAACCAATCTAAAGCGAAGCCTAAGCAAAAATCGGCGGCTCAGAAAATGAAGCAAATGAGTCAAAAAATGATGCAAGCCATGGAAATGGACGGCATGGAACAAATGGAAGAAGATGTTAAAATGTTGCGTCAGATTCTTGATAATCTTTTGGCCTTTTCTTTTTCACAGGAAGATTTGATGAAAAATTTTAAATCGCAATCGTCACGTACTTTGAGTTTTAATAAGTTGCTGAAGAAACAACAGGATCTTAAAAATCAGTTCAAACATGTGGATGACAGCCTTTTTGCGATGTCTTTGCGCAACCCGAAAATTTCGGAGATGATTACTAAAGAAGTTGGTAATGTTGAATATAATATTGAAAAAGCAATTGATAATCTAGCGGACAATAACATTCCAAAAGGTGTGTCGCACCAGCAATATACTGTTACCTCTGCTAATAAATTGGCGGATTTTCTTAGTGATGCGATGAACCAAATGCAGATGGAAATGATGATGCCAATGGATGGACAAGGTATGGGCAAAGGAAAGCCTAAACCAGGTCAAGGACAAGGGATGCAGTTGCCGGATATCATAAAAAAACAGGAAGGATTATCTAAAAAAATGAAAGATGGAATGAAACCAGGAGAGCAATCGGGTGAAGGAAAGCCTGGAGAAAAAGGAGAAAAAGGTAGCAAACAGGGTGAAAATGGTCAAGATGGAGAAGGGGACGCCGGTCGATTATTAGAAATTCTGAAAGAGCAGCAGCAATTGCGTGATGCATTGCAAAAAGCGTTGGAAAAACAAGGTATGGGCGGCAACGGCCAGAACGCTTTGCAGCAAATGAAAGATATTGAAAAGCAATTGTTGAATAAAGGTTTTAAAAATGAAACACTTCAAAAAATGCTTAATTTGAAACACGAATTACTAAAATTGGAAAAAGCCATACAACAGCAAGGTGAGGAAAACAAACGACAATCCCAATCCAATAAGAAAGATTTTAATGCACAAGGAACTCCTATTTCTCCCGCTTTAAAAGATTATTTAAACAGTGTTGAAATATTAAACCGACAAAGCTTACCTTTGCGCCCAAATTTTAATCAAAAGGTGCAAACCTATTTTAAATCAAATGATTAGTTTTAATTATGAAACCGACTTTCAGTTGGATAATGAGGAAGCGTTCGAAAATTGGATTTCACGCGTAATTGTCTCAGAGAACAAGGAATTGGGCGAGATAAGTTATATCTTTTGTGACGACGATTACTTGCACAAAATCAATGTAGAATACCTTAATCACGACGATTTGACTGATATCATCAGTTTCGATTATTCTGAGGGAAAAATATTACAAGGTGATATTTTTATTTCGGTGGAACGTGTCAGGGATAATGCCAACGATTTCAAGGTTTCCTTTGAAGAAGAATTGAAACGAGTTGTCATCCACGGCGTTTTACACTACTGTGGCTACAAAGATAAAACCGAAAAAGACGAGCTATTAATGCGCGCTAAGGAAGATGAAAAAGTTTTAATGTTCCACGTGGAACATTAATTTATAATACTAAAATTTCGAAACAATAAAATGTTTCACGTGGAACAATGAGTTTATTTCAAGAGGTATATGATGTAATAGTAGTGGGTGCTGGTCATGCTGGTTCTGAAGCTGCGGCTGCGGCTGCTAACATGGGATCGAAAACGCTGTTGGTTACCATGAGTTTGCAGAACATTGCACAAATGTCGTGTAATCCGGCCATGGGAGGAATTGCAAAAGGACAAATTGTTCGTGAGATTGATGCGTTGGGTGGTTATTCGGGAATTGTTTCGGATCGAACCGCCATTCAATTCAAGATGCTGAACAAATCCAAGGGGCCTGCCATGTGGTCACCACGGGTGCAATCCGATCGTATGCGTTTCGCCGAAGAATGGCGTACCATGTTGGAACAAACACCAAATCTTGATTTTTATCAGGAGATGGTTTCCGGACTTTTAACCGAAAACGGAAAAGTTACCGGAATTCGCACTTCGTTGGGAATTGAAATCAAAGCGAAATCCGTGGTGCTTACCAATGGTACTTTTTTGAACGGTTTGATTCATATCGGAGAAAAACAATTTGGTGGTGGTAGAGCAGGAGAAAGCGCAGCCTACGGAATCACCGAAGATTTGGTAAAATTAGGTTTTGAAGCCGGTCGTATGAAAACCGGTACACCTCCAAGGGTAGATGGAAGATCGTTAGATTATTCCAAAATGGAACCGCAACCCGGGGATGAAAATCCTAACAAGTTTTCCTATCTAGGAATTACAAAACCGCTTTCGGTACAGCGCGATTGTCATATGACGTATACTTCAGAATTAGTACATGATTTATTGCGGGAAGGTTTTGATCGTTCACCGATGTTCAACGGTCGTATCAAAAGTTTAGGACCGCGTTATTGCCCTTCTATTGAAGATAAAATTAACCGTTTTGCCGATAAAGAAAGACACCAGTTATTTGTAGAACCGGAAGGTTGGAATACGGTAGAAGTCTATGTAAACGGTTTTTCCACTTCGTTACCGGAAGATGTGCAGTTTAAAGCTTTGCGTTCGGTAGCCGGTTTTGAGAACGTGAAATTTTTCCGTGCGGGGTATGCCATTGAATACGACTATTTTCCACCGACACAATTAAAACATACGTTAGAAACCAAGTTAATTGAAGGATTATATTTTGCCGGACAGATTAACGGAACCACTGGTTATGAAGAAGCGGCTTCCCAAGGTTTGATGGCGGGAATTAATGCTTCGTTAAAAGTTCAGGGGCGTGATCCTTTCATTTTAAAAAGAAACGAAGCGTATATCGGAGTTTTGATTGATGACTTAATTACCAAAGGAACCGAAGAACCGTATCGTATGTTTACTTCCAGAGCAGAATACAGAACGTTGCTTCGTCAGGATAATGCTGATTTCCGTTTGACACCGATGGCGTATGAAATTGGTTTAGCGAAAGAAGACCGTTTGCGTACCATGGAAAAAAAACGGGATGCCTCCGACGCGTTCGTAACTTTCTTTAAAGAGACCAGTGTCAATCCAAAAGAAGCGAATCCAATTCTAGAAAAAAAAGGTTCTTCACCAATGGTACAGCCTGATAAAATGTTTAAAGTGTTTTCCAGACCACAATTGGAATTGGAAGATATTTTACGTTTCGAAGACGTTCAAAAATATATTCAGGAAAACAATCTGGAGGAGGAAGTTATCGAACAGGCCGAGATCCAGGTAAAATATTCCGGCTATATTGAAAAAGAAAAAAATAATGCTGATAAATTAAACCGTCTGGAAGATTTAAAAATTCGCCCGGATTTTAATTATGATTTGGTAAAGTCGATTTCGCATGAAGCTCGTGAGAAGTTAAAAAAAATAAAACCGGTGACGATTTCACAAGCGTCGCGAATTTCTGGAGTGTCCCCGGCAGATATTTCGATTTTATTAATTCACATGGGAAGATAAGATATTGCAGTTTCAGTTTGCAGATTTATCAATACTGAAAACTGCGATGCTAAATTTGTTCCACGTGAAACTACGGCGCGAAGCCCCATAAACAAAGCGATTAGTAAAAAATATAATATTGTAAATGAATTTTTCTACCGACCACGTTTTTATCCGTGTTAAAGATTATTCCGTTTCCGGTGAAAGTTTTGACTTGCTTTTGGATGAAGAATTACAACTGTTGAAAACCCATCCGCAACCGTCATTGGAAAAATTACCCAGTTACTATGAAAGTGACGATTACATTTCCCATACCGATGGTAAACGTTCGTTGTTTGAAAAAGTGTATCATATCATTAAGCGCAAAGCGATTCGTGACAAAGTTGCACTAATTACAAAGCAGCAGCCGAATAAGGGAAAGCTTTTGGATATCGGAGCGGGAACCGGAGATTTTCTTCAGGAGGCCAAAAATCAAAATTGGTTAATTACCGGAATTGAACCCAATGCTAAAGCAAAAGCCATTGCCGTTTCAAAAGGTGTTTCATTTGCGGAAAGTTTAGAGGTCTTGGAACATCATTCGTTTGATGTGATTACGATGTGGCATGTATTGGAACACGTTCCGGATCTTGAAAAACAAATTAGTGAATTGAAACGTTTATTAAAACCAAGCGGCACAATCATTATTGCGGTTCCTAATTTTAAATCTTTCGATGCGCAGCATTACGGTAAATTTTGGGCAGCTTATGATGTGCCAAGACACTTGTGGCATTTTTCTAAAACAGCAATTGAAAAATTATTTGACAAGGAAAATGTCAAATTGGTAAAAGTACTTCCAATGGTTTTTGATAGTTTTTATGTCTCGCTTTTATCCGAAAAATACAAAACCGGAAAAATGAATTTTGTGAAAGGTTTTATAAACGGTTTGCGTTCCAATGTAAAAGCAAAGCAAAATTTTGAGTTTTCGTCGCATATTTATGTACTTGAAAATGTAAAAAATTAAAATAAAACGTTTTTTTAAACGATTTTAAGTAAAAACAGGCTTCTTGTAGCCGAATTTTAGAACGTTGCTTAAATCGCTTTATATGAATTCGATTGTAATAATTAATTTTTATAAATAAAAACTACAACATAGTTATTATTTATACTTTAAAATAAAGTAAAAAGTTGTGATTTTTCTTTGAAAATTAGCATCTTTGAAACCCTATCGGAAATTGTACCTTAAAAGAAAATAAATTTAGATCTGAAAAATGAAAAAAGTAATTTTACTTTCGGTTGCTGCTTTAGCAATCATTTCTTGTAATAAAGAAACACAAACTGCTGAAAAAACTAAAACAGCTTATATTGATACGTCAAAATTGTTGGAAGAAAACAAAGAAGCAAAAGACATTGAGGAGAAATACAAAGTAAAATCAGAAGAAATGGGCCGTGAGTTGCGTGCGGAAGCGAGTCAGTTTGAAAATGAAGCAGCTTCTTTTCAGCAAAATGCTATGGCTAAAGGACAGGCTTGGGCTCAGGCAAAAGGTGCAGAATTGCAGAAAAGAGAGCAACAATTGGGCATGAAGCAACAAGCAATGATGCAAACCTTGCAGCAGGAAAGTGGTAAGGAAATGGATAGTTTGGTGAAACGCGTTAAAACTTATATAAAAGATTACGGTAAGAAAAATGGTTACGACTACATCTACGGAACCGGAGATGGCGCGGCTACCGTTTTGTATGCCAAAGATGCTTATGATATTACGGCTACCATCAGTAAAGAACTGAATGATAAGTACAAAGGCCCTACAGCAAATGAGGAGCCTAAAACCGAAGCAAAAAAATAATAGCAAAGCCTTCCCAATCGGAGGGCTTTTTTTATACTTTTACTTTTCTAAAGTATACGCCACGTGGAACAACTCTCAAAAGCAGCCAATTACGCCTTACGGTTCATCAATCAAACGAACAAATCTATTTTTCTCACGGGAAAAGCAGGTACCGGAAAAACAACCTTACTTAAAGAAATCATTGCTACCACACACAAAAATACCGTTGTGGTCGCACCAACAGGGATAGCCGCGTTGAATGCCGGTGGGGTTACCCTTCATTCCCTTTTTCAATTGCCTTTTGCTGCTTTTATTCCTGATACTAAGGAATTTCCATATTTTTCGGAAACGGTTAAGTTTGAAAATCAGCAATCTTTACTACGTCATTTCAACATGAATGCTACCAAAAAGGCAGTCATCCGGAATATGGAACTGCTGGTAATTGATGAAGTCAGTATGTTGCGTGCGGATATACTGGACGCCATCGATTTTATGATGCGGAAAGTGCGCCGCAATGAACAGGCCTTTGGTGGTGTACAAGTATTATATATAGGAGATTTACTACAATTGCCTCCTGTTGTCAAACAGGAGGAATGGCACGTTTTGAGCAAGTACTATCGGGGTATGTTTTTCTTTCATTCGCATGTGGTACAGCAGTATCCGCCTTTGTATATTGAGTTGGATAAAATTTTCCGCCAAACGGACGATACTTTTATAACGGTACTCAACAATCTGAGAAACAATACAATAACTGTAAACGATCTTCAACTTTTAAACCGTTTTGTACAACCGGGTTTTGACTTCAAAGCGAATGAAGGTTACATTACGTTAACGACACACAATGCCAAAGCCGACGCACTCAATGCGGATTCTTTAGCGGAATTGAAAGGCAAGCCGTTTACTTTTCTGCCGGAAGTGGTGGATGATTTTCCGGAAAAGATTTATCCGGTAGAGGAAAAACTGTTGTTGAAAGTCGGTGCCCAGATCATGTTTGTCAAAAATGACCTTTCGTTTGAAAAGCGTTTTTTTAACGGAAAGATGGGTGTCATCAAATCACTTTCCGAGAATGAAATCATCGTTTATTTTCCGGAAGAACACAAATCCATTGAAGTAGAGCGTTATGAATGGCAAAACATTCGATACAAAGTAAATGAAAACACAAAAGAAATAGAAGAAGAACTCTTAGGCACGTTTACTCATTTTCCGATCAAATTAGCCTGGGCCATCACCGTGCATAAAAGTCAAGGTTTAACCTTTGACAAGGCTGTACTCGATGTATCAAACGTTTTTGCGCCCGGACAAGCCTATGTAGCCTTATCGCGTTTACGTTCCTTAAACGGGCTTATTTTACTATCTCCGCTTAAAATGAATGGCATTTCGTCGGACGAAGATGTTTTGCAGTACGCCACCAACAAAGCCACAACGGAACTTTTACAGCAATCCCTTTCGGTGGAAACCCAAAATTATTTATTTAAATGCCTGATAACCAGTTTTGATTTTAAAAATCTGATTCAGGAATGGCGGAACCATCATTTCAGTTACAATCAGGAAGCTCCGAAATCCCCGAAGCGGAAGCATCAGGATTGGGCCAAAAGTAATGCGGAACGGGTTGCGGCATTAGGCGAGGCTTCCGTAAAATTTCAACATCAACTGCACAAATTATTTGCCGCGGAAACCGTCGATTTTGATTTCATTCGCCAGCGAGTCGAGGCGGCCTATACTTATTTTTTCAAACCTTTAGATGAAGTGGTGGAGGCGCTTTTGCTGAAATTAGAGACAATCAAACGCACCAAAAAAGTTAAAGCGTTTTATGATGAATTACTTCTTTTGGAAGAACTTCAAATTAAAACCGTTTTGCAGCTGAAAAAAGTCCGTCAATTGTTGCAGGTAGTTTCGCAAGGGATGGAAATTTCAAAGGATACGTTGCGTTCGGAAGAAGCCAATCATTACAAAATCAATAAGTTGGTTACCGTTGCCGAACGTTTTCGATCTGAAAATGCAGCTTTGGTTGAGAGCGAAGAAGATGTTTCTTATTACGAAGCACCTAAGAAAAAAGCGAAAGAACCCAAAAAAGCCACGATTGAAGAAACGCTGGAATTGTGGAAACAAAACCTTTCCATTCACGAAATTGCTCAAAAGCGAAAACTCACGCCGGGCACAATTTTCAGTCATTTTACAAAACTGATTCAATTGGAAGCCTTAGGTCTGTCGGATATTTTACCTGAGGATAAAATTGAAGCCCTTCGTCTGGCATTCAAAGATTACAATGGCGAAAGTTTGGGTGAATTGAAAGACCTACACGGTGATACTTTTACTTGGGACGAATTACGATTGTATAAGGCCACGTTATAAAAAAACCGCACATGAGTCGTATGCGGTTTTGTATCTTGAATCATTTTTATAACCAATATACAGCTAAAATAGCGGGTATAAAGTAAATTACAATGGTTCTGGCACCGTCATAATCTTTCGCAATTCGCTGTCCGAAAAGCAGAAATAATAATGTAATGCAGGAAACTACCGCACCGTAATGCCCGATAGTAGTACTCCCGTTGGCGATTAACTGGAAAATGCCTACTACGCATAGCGCTCCGGCAACACTTTCCAACAAGAGTACCAAGCCCAATGAAGCCGGTACTTGGTTTTTGATAAACGTTTGTGAAAAATGTCCTTTTAACCATTCCACGTTGCCTTTCCAATCGGCAATTTTATCGTATCCGGATTGTAAAAACGTGATGGCTAAAAAAGCCAGAATCAATACGCCAAAAAGTTCAGTATTAGTCATGTACATAGTTTTATTTTTTATGAATGAGTCGGGTTAGTTTTATGGATAAGTCGGTTAGTATAATTTTTGCATTGCCGTTGCGCTCGATATGGTAAATCGCATCGGACAATTCCTGGAATATTTCGTTGATGTTGTTGCCGTTTACGAAAGGCGCAAAATTTTCCAATTTGAATTTTTCCACGGTTGGTTCAATGTAAACCAGTGAAGGGGATTGGTAATTCAACAGTAACGCCTGTCGAAACATTTCCACACAATAATGCAAAAACTGTTTCTGGGCTTCCCGTCCGATGCCGGCGATTTCTTCACTCCACGAGGTCAAATCTAAAATCGCGGCAGCATTTCCTTTGGCGCGGAAGGCAGCACGAACCCATTGTACGAACCATTGTTCAAACGGAAATTCGGTGTCGTCTTTCTGTAACAAGTGTAGCGCTCGATTGTAATTGCCCTGCGCCTGATGGGCGAGTTTCATGGCTGCTTTTTCGTCCATGGTTTCACGGGAAACCAAAGCTTCAGCTATGGTGCTTTCCGGTAACCTTTTGAAATCCAAAACCTGACAACGCGATAAAATCGTCTGCATGATGTCGTCCTGATTTTCGGTGATTAAAAGGAAAACGGTTTTTTGGGGCGGTTCTTCCAGGAGTTTCAGCAGTTTGTTCGACGTGGCGATGTTCATTTTGTCGGCCATCCAGATAATCATCACTTTGTACCCGCCTTCGTAGGCTTTTAGTGATAATTTTTTGACGATTTCCTGCGCTTCGTCCACACCAATCTGTCCTTGTTTGTTTTCAATACCAATGAATTTCAACCATTCAAACAAACTGCCATACACATTCTTTGCGATAAACTCGCGCCATTGCGGCAAAAAATTATCGCTGATTGGATGGGATTTCACCTCGCTGTTGGTGGCCACCGGATACACGAAATGCAAATCCGGATGTGAAAAATGTTCGAATTTCAGGTTACAGGCTTCACTACCGCCGGAGTTTTCTCCAGAAACATTGGAGCACAAAATGTAACGGGCATATGCAATGGCCATCGCTAAGGTTCCTGATCCTTCCGGTCCCACAAACAATTGGGCGTGCGGAATACGTCCCGAATCGGCACTTTTGGTCAAATGGCTTTTGAGGTGCTGCTGCCCTAAAATTTTGTGAAATAACATGAAGCAAAGATAACAGAAAGTTCCAAAGATTAAAACCGGATTGTGATTGCGGATTTGCTAAAAAAATCGCTAAAAAAAACGAAAAAAGAGAAAAATACTATATTTGCAGATTAAAGCATAAACAAACAACAAAATAACACCTAATGAAAACCCTCAACGATTTTAATTTTTCCGGTAAAAAAGCCATTATTCGCGTAGATTTTAACGTGCCATTGGATGACAATTTCAAGGTAACCGATGCCACCCGAATTGAAGCGGCAAAACCAACCATTGACAAAATTTTAAAAGATGGCGGCAGTGTTATTCTGATGTCTCACTTAGGTCGACCAAAAGGTGTGGAGGACAAGTATTCGCTCAAGCACATTGTGGCTAAAACAGCTGAAGTATTGGGTGTTCCCGTAAAATTCGCTTCCGACTGTATCGGCGATATTGCCGAAAAAGCAGCTGCGGATTTACAACCGGGCGAAGTATTGCTTTTAGAAAATTTACGTTTTTATGCCGAAGAAGAAAAAGGCGATGTAGCTTTTGCTGAAAAATTAGCTAAGCTAGGTGATATTTATGTAAACGACGCATTTGGAACGGCACACCGAGCGCACGCTTCCACAACGATAATCGCTCAGTTTTTTCCGGAGCACAAATGTTTTGGCATCCTTTTAGCGAAAGAAATCGAGAGCTTAAACAAAGTATTAAATACTTCCGAAAAACCGGTATTGGCGGTTTTGGGTGGCTCAAAAGTTTCGTCTAAAATTACGGTGATTGAGAATGTTCTGGATAAAATCGACCACATGATTATCGGAGGCGGTATGACGTTTACCTTCATCAAAGCGATGGGCGGGAACATCGGAAACTCAATCTGTGAGGACGATAAAATGGCATTGGCCTTAGAAATTTTAGAAAAAGCGAAAGCGAAAAACGTACAGATTCATTTGCCGGTGGATGTAGTGGCAGCCGATGCTTTTTCCAATGAAGCAAATACCCAAATTGTGGACGTAAACAATATTCCGGACGGCTGGCAAGGTTTAGATGTGGGGCCCAAAAGCTTAGAAGCGCTGAAATCGGTTGTAAAAGAGTCCAAAACGATTTTATGGAACGGACCGCTTGGTGTTTTCGAATTGGAAAAATTTGCAGAAGGTACCATTACCCTAGGTAATTTCATCGCAGAAGCAACCAAAAACGGCGCATTTTCGTTAGTCGGAGGAGGTGATTCTGTAGCGGCGGTGAAACAATTTGGTTTAGAACCTAAGATGAGCTATGTTTCCACCGGTGGTGGGGCCATGCTGGAGATGTTGGAAGGGAAAACCTTACCGGGTATTGCAGCCATTTTAAGTTAAAATTGCACTTTTTAACAATATTTTTTGAAATTATAAGTTATAAGCTATTATGTTTGCAACTTTCGTAAGCGATTGAATGATAAAGGATTAAAAAAGAACGCATGAACAAAACAACTGTATTTTCCTTAGTTTTCGGACTATTGACCCTGACGGCTACCGCACAGGAATCAGCCGAGGCTCAAGCGCAAATCAACGAGCTCCCAAAGCTATCGTATCTGGATTCTATTAAGGCAACTTTCGTACACCACGAAACCAGCAATTGCATTGATGAGATGTGGATGAAAGAACTCAGCAATCAGGAACTTTTTGATGATATGCAATCCGATATCGCCAAAGTTGATAAAGGCGAAACGGTAGCCTACGATTTGAGCACCGAAGTTTTAAAAGAACGTCTGGAGAAATTAAACCAGAAATCACCTTTCAACGTGGAATATAATCCTACGGTGGAAAGCGTGATTAAATCATTTTTAAAGAATAGACCGCGTGCTTTCGAACGCATGATGGCCTTGTCGGAATACTACTTCCCGATGTTTGAGGCCAATCTGTCTAAATACGATCTTCCGTTGGAAATTAAATATTTGGCGATTGTGGAATCGGCTTTGAATCCGTTGGCAAAATCTCGAGTAGGAGCCAGCGGTTTATGGCAGTTTATGTACGAAACCGGAAAGCAGTACAACCTGGAGGTGAATTCGTATGTGGACGAGCGTTATGATCCGTTGAAAGCTACGGAAGCGGCATGTCATTATTTCACCAATATGTACCGCATTTTCGGTGATTGGGATTTGGTACTGGCCTCGTACAATACAGGACCGGGTAATATTTCCAAAGCGATTCGTCGCTCCGGAGGGCACACGAATTATTGGAATATCCGCAAGTACATGCATCCTGAAACACAGGGATATTTACCTGCTTTTTACGCGACCATGTATGTGTACGAATACAAGAAAGAACATGGAATCACACCGAAACGTGCCCCGTTAACCTATTTCGAGACGGATACGGTAATGGTAAAAAAACAGATGTCTTTCAAACAAATTTCAGATTTACTGAACATGCCGGAAGAACAGTTGCGTTTTTTAAACCCGATTTACAAGCGCAGTGTTGTGCCGTTTGTTTCTGATAAACCACATTACATCCGTTTACCGAAGGATAAATTAGCGATTTTTACCTCTAATGAAGAAAAAGTCTATGCGTATATTAACTATGAAGACAGTAAACGCGAAAGACAGATTTTTAAAGTCAGAAAACCTAAAACTGTTATCGATTCGACACAGACGGCCTTGGCATCAAACGATAGCGAAGCGGATTCAGAGGAAGAAACAGTAACCCGTTCGGTAAAAAAACTAAAAACAAAATACTATACAGTAAAGCGCGGTGACAACCTTTCTGAAATTGCAGACAAGAATAATGTTAGCATGACAGAGCTGAAAAAATGGAATAAAATACAAGGTTCAGGAATTAACGCCGGTCAAAAGCTGAAAATAAAGTACGAGTCGACTGTAGTGGTTGCGGATCGAGTAACGAAGAAGAAAAAAGCCGATACCCTTAAGGTTTCCCAACCTATTGTAAAGGCTGATGAAATTAAAGAAGTGAGGGAGCAGAAAGAGGCTGTAACCGATGTGATGCATGTGGTAGAGAAAGGTGATAATTTAACCCAGATTGCCCAAAAACACAATGTAACGGTAGCACAGTTGAAAGAGCTTAATAAACTGGAAAACGAAAACCTGCAGTTAGGACAAAAGCTAATCGTTAAAGCGTTAGAGAATGAGGCTGTAACCGATGCTGAAACGGCAAAAGAAGTGGCTAAAAAAGAACAGCGCAAACGAGAATATGCGAAAATCAAAGAATATGTTGTGAAAAAAGGAGATTCTTTGATAAGTATTTCTAAAGATCATCCGGGCAGTTCGGTGGCGGAAATTAAAAAGCTGAACAACATCAATGGAGACAACATCCAACCGGGGCAAAAGCTAAAAATTAAAGGATAATTTACTAAATTCGCTTTTCAAACCTTTACCGTGAGAAAAGCGAATTTTTTTTTCGGCCTGTTGGCAGCAATGCTTTTGGTTTCCTGTTGGAAAGACGCTGAGCAGAGTCATAAGATTTTGCCAGTCTCAACAGGTAAGATCAATACGGTTTCCGTAGTTATCGATGACGTGCTCTGGAACGGTGAGATAGGGGACACCCTGCGAAAAAAACTAGCGGCTCCTGTAGACGGGCTCCAAGAGGAAGAACCGCTTTTTACCATCAATCAGTTTTCGCCTAAAATTTTCGATGCTTCGGTAAAACTCAGTCGGAACATCATTGTGATTTCCAAATCCGACCAGAACGAGTTTAAACACGTGGAAAACCAATATGCTACACCGCAAAATGTGTTCTACATATCTGGTTACTCACTTCGGGAAATCATCGCCATATTAGAGTTGCATGCCAGTACTTTGGTAAGCAGTTTAAAATTTTACGAAATTATCGAAAACCAACGCCTCAATGCTGCGTCTCTGTTTAATGACAAACGCGTTAAGGATCATTTCGGTTTTACGTTTCAGGTGCCGATTGATTTTTCGTATGCTATTCGCAAGAAGGATTTTTTATGGCTCAAGCGTGATATTCCCTCCGGTAATTTGAATTTGTTAGTGTATGATGTGCCGATATCAGCCATAGGCATCAATAACGAAAGGGTTGCGAGTATTGTCCGTATTCGGGATTCTGTAGGGAAGAAATATGTAAAAGGGTTGACGGATCATGCCGGTATGATTACAGAGGAGAGTTATGCTCCTTATTTGTCTCAAGTTAGGATTGACGACCGTTTGGCTTTTGAAACCCGGGGCACTTGGGAACTCGAAAATGGTTTTATGAATGGACCTTTCCTGAATTATGCCATTGAGGATAAGCCCAACCATCGTTATATCATCGTGGAAGGTTTTGTATATGATCCTTCGAATGCGAAACGCGACCTGATTTTCGAACTGGAAGCGATTATTAAATCAATTCAATTTCTTAATTCTAAAAAGTAATGAAGCCGGAATTCAAAATAAAGCCTTTTAAGGCCTTATCTTTAACAGAACTGTATCAAATATTACAATTGCGCTCAGAAGTCTTTGTAGTGGAGCAAAATTGCGTTTATCAGGATATAGACGGCAAGGACGCGAAAGCGTTACACGTTTTAGGCATGCATGAAGGTGTTTTGGTGGCTTATGCACGACTTTTTATGTCGGGCGATTATTTTGAGCAGGCATCCATTGGACGGGTAATTGTAAAACCGTCTTTCCGGGATAAGAAATGGGGCCATGATCTGATGCAGGAAGCAATAAAAGGAATCCTGGAACACTACGGTGAAACCAAGATCACCATATCTGCCCAACTGTATTTGAAGAAATTTTATGAAAGCCACGGTTTTGTGCCAACCAGCGAAACGTATCTGGAAGACAACATTCCGCACATCGAAATGAAACGCGGCTAGTTATTCAATGCTGGTAATGCAGATTTCCACGCGTTTGTTGTTGCGTTCTTTTTCGCCTTCCAACGGAAAATCTCGTCCATAGCCTTTGTACGTCATGCGTTCTTCCGGAATGCCATTAGCGATTAGATAAGCAAAAATTGCTTTGGCACGCGCTTCAGACAAATTGCTGATCCCGGTATCTTCATCAACGGCATCGCGAAAATAATCGGTGTCGATACAGCACACATGGCCTTGAATCTGAAATTTGAAATTCGGGTTCTTACGCAATTCCTGTAAAAGTTTGTCCAGTTGTTTTTCGGATTTTCGCAACAGCACGGCACGACCTCCTTCAAAATACAAATCTTTAAGTTTGATAATGTCTCCGACTTTCAGGGGTTTGTCTTCAAAGGTTTTTAGACGCAACTGACGGTTTTCCAAATCTACTTTACTCGGTAGGGAATCCGGTTTACTCAAATCGATATAGTCGTTGTGAAAGTATTCCAGATAAATGTCCACACGGCGGTTTAGGGTTCGGGTGGCATCCAATTCGTCCGAGTTCAATTCGGTAATACGCAAATCGATTTTCCCTTTTCCTTCTACGTTTTTCTGTTTAGAAGCTATTTCTTCCAGGATGTCTTCTACCGTTTTGGCTCTTCTTTGGGAAAGTAAACGGTTATATTCTATACTTCCGCGATCGTCGCAAAAACCTTCCAATCCGATGGATAGGATAACAATGTTCCCCAGGCTCTTAACATAATCCTTAAGTTTTGTGTCTTCTACGTCGGTAAGTTTGTGCTTGTCAAAGTCGAAGTACACGGAGTACTTGTCGATTTTTACCTTAGTCAATTCCTGCTGAGCGAAACCCAGCGAAATCCATAAAAGTAGCAGGAAAGTATAGCAATGCTTCATAAGCTCTTAAATCTTTGTGATCAAAAATTCCACCCTTCTGTCTTGTTCGGCACCGTTTCCTAAAGGCTGCGTATTGCCATAACCTCTGAATGTCATGCGTTTTTTTTCAATTCTTTTGGCTACAAGATACTTATAAACCGCTTGTGCTCGGTTATGTGATAAGGCTCTTTTTTTAGTGTCTTTGTCAATCGCTTCTTTTTGAAAGGTCGGGGTACAACAAATATGCCCCTGAATCTCAAAATGCATGTTCTTGTATTTGTGCAGAAAACGGGCGATACGGTCCAATTCCACACGGGCTTTGTGGGTTAAAACACTACGGCCTTTATCGAACAGAATTTTATCGAAACAGATACGGTCTCCCACCACCACGTCGCTTTTTAAATCGTTGTAAACACCAGGTATGGGTACAATCGGAGCCGGTTTGAAATTCATCAGCACATCGACACGACGGTTTTTTTGGCGTACTTCCGGAAGGTTTTCGATGATGTCGTCTTCGATTAAAACACGTCCCTTACCTTCAATGGTTACAATAATTTTATTTTTAATGCCTTTTTCAATCAATTTGTTTTTGATGGTAGTGGCACGATTGTTTGACAATTTGTAGTTGTAGGCATCTTTGCCGCGATCGTCGCAATAGCCATAAATTTGGATGCTTTCGATGCGTGTCGTGTCAATACCGCTTACGAAGGCCACTACATCGTTGGCTTGCTTTTCGTCTAAATTAAATTTATCGAACTCAAAGTAAACCGAATGCACAACCTCCTCCTGAGCATTGGCCAGGTTGCATAGCAAAAGAAAAAGAAAAAGAATTTTTTTCATTATTAATGATGGGATCGGGGTTCGTTAATTCGGTGCAGGTTAATTTCATCTGGCGGGTGAATTACAATTGGATACTGTTCGACTTTCACCGAGCTGCTGTCCAATCCAAAGGCTTGCTCTTCAGATAAACTGATTTTTTTAAGCAGATAGTAAATATCCAGAATAATGCGTTCATGCCAAGGGAAATCATTGTCGTATGAAAGAAATTTTTCGATCAGTACGAATTTGAAATCACCAATAACGTTGTTTCGGTTTAAGGATTCGTAACGGCTGGTAATATCCACCTCACCGTTTTTCACCATATCCTGTACTACTTTTTTAAACAACAGGTTGATACGCGGCGCGACACGGAAACCTAAATAGAAATCTACGCGGATGATATCGTCTTTTATGATCTCGCGAACACGGTATTCCATTTCATACGGTTCATCGGTAACGTTAACGTGTACAAACCAGTAAATATCAGCGCGTTTCGGTCTTTTTTGTAAGATGGAATACACCACTTTCGATTCGATTTCATCCCCATGGCTGGCGTTGGTTAAGTAGACCAAATGCGTAGCGTATTTTGGGATGGAAAGATCGTTGCTTAAATCGGAAATAACGTTTTTGAAATTGTCGAGTTTTACAAATTCGGTATAATCTTTTCGGATTTTTTTAGCGGTAAACCAAATCACCATCACAAAAGCCAGGAAGCCGGCAATGAAAACCGAAACATAACCACCATGGGAGAATTTCTCGATGTTGGCCATGAAGAACGATATTTCGATTGACAGGTAGACCAACAAGACCAAAACGATGAAAATGGGGTTGTAGCGTTTTAAAACCATGAAGAAGCCCAGTAAAATTGTGGTCATGATCATGCACAGTACAATAGCTAAACCATAGGCCGCTTCCATGTTTCCGGATTCTTCAAAATGCAGTACGATGAATACACATCCAATGAACAACAACCAGTTGATCGACGGGATGTACAATTGTCCTTTTAATTCCGTTGGATATTTTACACGTACTTTTGGCCAGAAATTCAAACGCATCGCTTCACTGATCAACGTAAAAGATCCGCTGATTAAAGCTTGGGAAGCAATTACCGCAGCAGCAGTAGCAATCGCAATTCCGAACGGTAAAAACCAATCCGGCATCACCAGGTAAAACGGGTTACCGGGGTTGCTGGCAGTTCCGCTTAAATCGGTTAAAGTTTGTCCTTGATGTTCTATTAGATAGGCACCTTGTCCGAAGTAATTCAATACCAACATCGACTTCACAAAAATCCAACTAATCCGAATATTCTTGATACCGCAATGCCCTAAATCGCTGTACAAAGCTTCCGCTCCGGTGGTACAAAGGAATACATAGCCTAAGACATAAAACCCTTCATGGTGTACCTGCAACAAGTGTACGGCATAGTAAGGATTCAGCGCTTTAAGAATTTCGATATTACCAACTAAATGGATGACACCGAGTGTTCCCAACATTCCAAACCACAGTAACATCATCGGCCCGAAAAACTTTCCGACTAATTTGGTTCCGAAGCGCTGGATGAAAAACAGTACGAATAAAATTCCAATTACGATGGGAATGGTGTTCAGTTCCGGATTGTAGGTTTTAAGTCCTTCAATAGCAGAGGAAACCGAAATGGGCGGGGTGATGATTCCGTCGGCCAATAAGGCACTTCCTCCTATAATAGCCGGTACAATTAACCAGCGCTTTTTTAATTTTTTAACCAGGGTGTACAGTGAGAAAATTCCGCCCTCACCTTTGTTGTCTGCACGAAGCGTTAAAATCACGTATTTGAAAGTGGTTTGCAGGGTCAGGGTCCAGAAGATACAGGAGATCGCTCCCAATACCACATCATAATCGATTGCCTGTTTGCCGACAATGGCTTTCATTACGTAAAGCGGAGAGGTACCAATATCTCCATAGATAATTCCAAGGGTAACAATTAAACCGCCTAAAGTAACTTTATTCAGGTGGTTACTACTGTGTGAACTCACGTTTCAAAAATTTTAATTATCACAAAATTATCATAAAAATGTTATGACATTTTATAATTGACTGAATTTATTTTTTAATTATTTTATTATACTCGGCACTGTTGGTCAAAATGGCCTGTGCTTTTGCAATTTCAGGATTGTTTTTGGTATAGTATACGTAAAGTCCTTCGCGGTATTGGTAGCGTTTGATGACTTCATCCTGAATCAGGTTTTTGATTTCCGTTTTGTTCTTTTCCAGTTCTTTTTCTTCGGTACGCTGCAAAGCACTTAGCAGTTGTTGGTATTCGGCTGCGATGCTTTCGTTGATTTTCTCTTTTTTGGCAGCTTCAAGTGTTTTCTTAAGTGCCAATTCCGTTTCTGTATCCAATTGGAAATTCTCTTTTTTCAGGAAGGTTTTAAAGCTAGCAAAATCGGTGTCGGTAATCGTAGGAATGGTGTTGTTCGGGTTCGGATTTTTATAATAATAATCCGTTACGAAGTTGAAAATCCCATCACTTTTTACCAAAGCCGCTGCAATGGTGCTTTGTTTGGATTCTGCCAATTCGATATCCGGCTGGATACCTCCACCGTCATATACTGTTCGGCCTTTTTTGGTTTTGAAAGCGTTGTAATTTTTAGCTTCGGTACGTACTGCCTTCCCGTCTTTGTCTTTATGGGCATAATCTAAGGCCTGAATACATCTTCCGGATGGGGTGTAATACCTTGAAATCGTTACTTTTACCTGTGTGCCGTAGGATAAATCCAAAGGACGCTGTACCAAACCTTTCCCGAAACTACGGGTTCCCACGATTACCGCGCGATCTAAATCCTGAAGCGCACCGGCCACAATTTCGGAAGCTGACGCACTTTTTCCGTCTACCAAAACAGCCAACGGTATGTCCAGATCAATCGGATTGCGTTGGGTTTTATAGGTATTGTTGTGTTTTTCGTTTTTCGATTTGGTTGTTACAATGATTTCATTCTGCGGCACAAATAAATTGCAGATGTTCACCGCTTCATGCAGTAAGCCTCCCGGATTACCGCGTAAATCCAATACAATTTTTGTTGCGCCTTCGCTTTTCAGTTTCAGTAAGGCATCTTTTACTTCAGAAGACGCTTTGGTGTTAAACTGGCTCAGCACAATATAGCCGGTGGTTTTGTCCGACAACATCGCAAAATAAGGAACCGCTTTCACATCCACTTCATCCAGTACGATTTGCGTGGAAAGCAATTTACCCTGACGCTTGTATTTGATATCGACTTTCGTGTTTTTCACCCCGCGCAACAGCGTTCCGGCATCTTCTTTGAAGTCCACCAGATTCACATCGCCAATCTGTACGATTTCATCGCCGGCTTTTAAACCCGCTTTATCGGCCGGGAAATTTTTGTAAGGTTCTACGATGATTAATCGACCATCTTTTCGGTTGATCATGGCACCAATGCCGGTATATTCGCCGGTAGAATTGATTTTAAAACGTACCACATCCTGTTCGTTGAAGTAATTGGTGTACGGATCCAGATCGGCCAGCATGCTTTTAATGGCCTTGTCCATCATTTCACCGGGATTTACTTCATCGACATAATTCTGGTTGACGGTTTTGAACATCGTGGTAAAAATTTCCAGCTGTTTGGCGATCTCAAAGAAATCCTGCTGAAAACTTACCCCGACAAACAGAAATCCACCCGCAAGAACAGGTAATACGTATCTTTTTTTGACTGCTGACAACATTTTTTAGGCGGTTTTTTTCTTAAATCGTCTTCGGAGGAAAACGATCAGTATAACGAAAATAAGAATAAAAGGCCAAATGTTGAGTATTCCCAAAAAGAAAGTTGCAATATTGTTAAAACCGTCTTTCATCGCATTTCCCATTTTTCCGAAATAGGAGACTGTAGCGCCGCTTTCCGACGGATTGTTAGTGTACATTTCCAGATGAATGGTACTCATCGCTACCTGATGCTGCAGATATTTTAAACGCCCTTCTTTAGCTTCGATTTCTTCCCGAATTTTGGATAATTCCCGTTCGATTTCTAGCATTTCCGAAACCTTGTTGGCTTTGCTGAGCAGTTCGAAATATCTTTTTTCCAGTATTTTTTTTGCTTTCAGACGGGCTTCCACATCAACATATTCTTCGGTAACATCTTCGGCGGATATTTCCTTGCGGTCAAAATGTTTTACGCCCTGGCTGATATCGGCAATGAAAGCATCAAAGGACGCATTCGGAACCCGGACGGTAACATTTCGATAAGAGGAAGCGTAGTCTTTTCCGGAATCGTCGTTTTGTATCGAAGCTTTGTGTTTGACCAGCGCCTTTTGAATCTGCAGAAAAGATTCGTTAAGATCAGCAGTTTCGAAGCGTAATGTGCCGGTTTTAATGATTTTAGGCGTAACAGTGGTTTGATCGGGTGAAGACACAACAGCGGCATCAGAATCGGTTAGTTCGGCGACGTCATAAGCAGCTTCAACAGCCTCTTCTTTAGGTGGGGGAGCCATCAATTCTGTACTGACAATTTTGTCGTCTTGAGTTTCGGAGGATTTATTGCAGCCCTGCAGCACGGTCAATAAAGTCGTGTAAAATAAGATCAGTCTCATAAGCTTTTGGTTTTCAAAACATAACGCAAAAGCCCAATCAAAAAGTGTTTTTATTCAGAAATTATTTATCGTCTTTGGGTTGTGTCTCTGCAAATTTCTGAAAGAGCTGTTGGGTTTTTTCGAAAATTTCCTGATACGAAAGCCTTTCTTTGGTTTGGTACAAAAACATAAAAGCGTGCGGCTGTGTCAAATCGTCCGCTATAAGAGCTTTATTCAGACGGTAGCATTCGCGAAGCACTCTCTTGAAGTAGTTCCGGTCAACGGCTTTTTTGAAATATTTTTTAGATACCGAAACGCCAAATTTCAGGGGTTCCTTTTCATCGGGAATCGGCACGTACACCAAACGCAACGGATATTTCGATACTGATTTGCCTTGGGAGAACATCAAATCGATGGTGGTTTTGCTTTTCAGCTTTTCGTGCTTTGGATAGGTGTTTTTCATGTGTGGGCAAAGGTACAAAGTTTTACAGAAATCCTTAAAACAGTTATATAAATTACGTTTCAATGGAAATAAAAGCGGCTTGTCGATTAATTGCCAAGACATCTTTAAAATCACGTAACTTTAAAAGAAACTAGTTCTATGAAGGGAAGGTTTGTTTTTTTTATGTTGTTTTATGTGTTTCAATGTTCTACAGCTCAAAGCAATGATAAGCCTTATGGATTAGGCTTCAGCTATGGCTTCGGCGATGAAATCCGAAGGAAAGATTATACCTTTCGCAATCAATTTGTAAAAATGCAGTTTGATTACCGGTTTAAAAACGGGAAGTACCTGAAGTATGCAATGGTCGTTCAGCCGGAGTTGAATTTTGGAGAACATCAGTTGCTTAACAAATATTTCGTTCAGCCGGACGAGCCCAATTATGAAGCGTTACGGGAGGAATACACCCAAATTAAAAATGTACGCGAATACATTCTGAATCTTGGATTGCTGGTTCGAAAGCCCTTGGGTAAATCGTTTAGTGTTTATCTGCTGGGCAGTATTGGTCCGATGGTAACCGATACCCGTACAGAGCGGCTTTCCAAAGGTTTTGCTTTTTCCGATGTGATTGCCTTGGGGTTTTCGGTAAAAACGGCCGATGCTTATTTTGATATCCGGCCAAGCTTACGCCATGTTTCCAACGGAGGGCTTCAGTCGTCCAATGCGGGTTTTAACACCCAGAATATCGAAATTTGTATGCTGTTTGATTTGTAAATTTTTAAAGATGATAAAAAAAGGCTGCTTCGGCGCGATATTGATTTTCATAGCTTTGTCTTGTGGTAACAGCAATACCCTTGTTTCCGCAAAACAATCGGACGATTGTATGCAGCGACTCATTGCAATTGACGATTCATTGGGGAAAATCCGCAACCGGCAATGTATGGAATTGTCCCTGAGTGAAACCATACAAAAGTATGCCGAAGCCATGAAAACCATTGAGACGCAACATTGTCCAAACGAATTGGTGGTGGCTTATCGTTCGCATCGGGAAGCGTGGGAAGCCATGCTTGAAGTCACGGATAATTACCCCAATTTACGCGGAGAAATGCATGTGCTGTTCAAAGAATTGGAACAAAGCAACGATCAAGTACTCTTTAAAAAGCGTCTGGATGCCATTTGGTCAACCTGGGCGGATGTGGAAAAGTTTGCACCAAAATAAAAGCTGCCTTTTCAGACAGCTTTCGGTTTATTTCTTGTAGACGTTATTGGTTTTGTTTATATCGGCCATGAGTTCACTCGGATCGATCACAATGGCTTTGATACTGGCTTTGGGTTTTCCGAGGATCACTTCAAACGTCGGATACGCCCAATCCCAACCTTCCGTTACTGTACGTTTTACAGCAGGATACGGATTGTCTTTAGACCAGCGCATCAGGGTTTGTGGGATGTACATCGTTTCTATGGAATCGTCTTCATAAACCACTAAAATTTCCAACGGCATGGGCATCCTTCCGATGCGCTCCAGTGTTAGTCTGGTGTTGCTCCCGTTTTCTTCCACGGTTTTAATGCCGTAGTCGATGGTATTGGTGGTTTGCGTCCATTCTGTTAAATACCAGTCTAAATTCGCTCCCGTAACGCGTTCTGCTGTTTTTTTGATGTCGTTAGGCGTTGGATGGGTGAATTTGTAATCACTGTAATACTTTTTCATCGTTTTTAAAAGGTTTTCTTTCCCGATGAGGTATTCCAGTTGCGAAAGGAAAATATTTCCTTTGCTGTAGGCCTGAATGCTGTACGGACGGTTTTCGTCGTAACGGTCGGCATGGGTGCCTTGCGGTTGTTCTTTTCCGGATTTCACCAACGAATAGTAACCGGCATAGGAATCTGCATGTGGGTTTTCCACTTTTTTCTCGGCAATTTCATTCAAGCCGTAGTTTTCCAGCCACGTGGTGAAACCTTCATCCATCCAGCTGTGTTTTGCTTCATTGGAAGCTAAAACGTGCTGAAACCAGGAGTGTGCCATTTCATGGGCCGTTACACCTAACAAACCTTCGAAAGTACCTTCGCCTAAAATCAGGGTACACATGGCATATTCCATACCGCCGTCACCGCCTTGAATAACAGAGTATTGCTGGTAAGGATATTTTCCAACTGTAGTGTTGTAAACGTTCATCAAGGCTGCCGTTTTAGGCTGTAGATTTTTCCAGTTTTCGAGGATCTTCGGATTGTTTTTGTATAGGAAATGCAACGTTACTCCGTCTTCCGTCTGAAGTTTATCGTGAATATAGTCTTTATCTGCCGCCCAGGTGAAATCGTGCACATTAGGCGCGATAAAGTGCCAGGTTAAGGTTTTCTGTTTTTTCGGAACGATTACATTCACGCCGGTATCCTGATAATTGAAGCCGATTTGATTGCCGTTTTGCAAGTATCCGGTTCCTCCCAAAACATATTTTTTATCGATGGTGATCTTTACATCAAAAGTACCCCAAACGCCATGGAATTCACGAGCAATATAAGGATCGGCCTGCCAGCCTTCAAAATCGTATTCTGCCAATTTCGGATACCATTGTGCCATTGACAGTTCCACGCCCTCTTTGTTGTTGCGTCCGGAACGGCGGATTTGTAGGGGAACCTGTCCGTCAAAATCCAAGGTGAACGTTGTGGATGTTTTGGGTAATAAAGGTTTTGCCAGCGTTACTTCCAGAATAGTGCCGACTGTTTTGTTTGTTGCGGCAATACCGTCCTGTTTGAAATTGGTGATTTTTAAATAGCCGATTTCGTTTGGTTTTAAGGCTGCAATCCTGCTTTCTTTTACTTCTTTGTCTCCAACTTTTACTTTGGTCACCATACGCCCGTCAGGATCTTTAATAGACTTGATTCGGGCATCCATCGCACTGTTCGGTTGAAACGCATTGTTGAACAAGTGATAGTATACACGACGCAGCGTATCCGGTGAATTATTCGTGTACACCAGAGTCTGTTTTCCTTTGTATTGGTAGGTTTTCACATCCATGGCCACTTCCATTTTGTAATCGGCGTGTTGTTGCCAATAGCCAGGATTCGGGTTCTGTTGTGCCAGTAATCCGCAAGGGATTAAAAGCGAAAGTAAAAGCTGTTTTTTCATTATTGTTTAAATAAAAAGGAAGGGAAAACATCCCTTCCGAATTATACAGGTTTCAAATATAATTATTTTTTAGCCATTTTCTCTGCCAGTAACAAAGCGTTGTAAGCATTTACAATTTTTCCGGATTTGGAAGTTTCGTTAAATGGTTTCGCATCTTTGCTTTCCCCTACGGTTACTTTCTGTGTCAAAGTAGTTCCGGATTCCATCAAGATCTGTTTTACCTGAGTTGCAGTAAGTTTCGGATAATACGAACGGATTAATGCCGCTACACCGGCGGCATTTGGAGAAGCCATCGAGGTTCCCTGCAAATACTGATACGTGTTGCTTGGTGTGGTCGCGTAAATTTGTTCACCCGGCGCGTAAATGTCTACGCTGTTTTTTCCGTAGTTCGAAAATCCGGCTACCATTTCGGAACCGTAATTGGGCGTAAGAGCACCAATAATCAAGACATTGTTGGATACTTCCGGTTGGTTGTTGTACGAGTCGGTAGGATATTTGTTAATCACATCCAAATCATACGAATCGTTACCGGCGGCAAAAATAACCAAGACGTCTTTAGAAGCCGCGTATTTAATCGCGTCGTGTACCCATTCCGGGTGAGTCGAATAGTATTTTCCAAAACTTCCGTTGATGACTTTTGCACCATTATCGGCTGCGTAACGAATAGCTAAAGCGATATCTTTATCGTATTCATCACCATCGGGAACAGCGCGAACAGCCATGATCTTAACGTTGTTGCTGGCCACACCGTCACCTCCAATTTTGTTGTTACGGGTCTGTGCGATGATGCCGGCTACGTGGGTTCCATGTTTCGCACCTTTTTTCTCCGGGCCGATTACGTTATTATTCCCGTATTTTTTGTCATTGATATCATTTGGATTGTCGCCCACTGCTTTTCTTCCGTCAAATTCCGTGTTCAGATGGTAATTTAATTGTCCGTACACATGGTCTTTGTATTCTCCGATTTCCTTGTCGAATTCTTCTTTAGAAGTTTGGGATAAAATCTGCATCATCATCCCTTTGTATTGCAATAAGGCAGGGTCGGTAGTTTCGATTTTCTTTACATCATCTAAGGTGTAATTTTTCTTTTTCAGATGATCGGCAATGGCTTTATCACCCGCCGTAATGAAATCCACCTGCATTTTACCCTGATTGGCTTCCGCCATATCTTTCTCATGCTCTGCTTTAGCTCTTTGATACGTTGCGGAACCGTCGTTGCCTTTTTTCAGGATACGGACATATTCCATGTTTTCGTGATCGGAATTCCCTAAGAAGTTCCAACCGTGGATGTCGTCAATGTAACCATTGTTGTCGTCGTCTTTTCCGTTACCGACAATTTCTTTAGGATTCGACCAAATAGCCGGTTTCAGATCTTCGTGTTCGATATCGATTCCGGAATCAATTACGGCTACAGTAACCGTGCTTCCTTTTTTTCCTTTCAGCAATTGTGAATAGGCCTTGTCCACACTCATACCTGGAATAGTGTCTTTCCCTAAGTCAAGATGGCTCCAGCGTTTTAAGTCATTTTCAGCAATTTTGCCAACTTTCATCGGCATTTTGTCGATATTTTCAGTAGGTGTGGTCACCATTTTTTGGGTTCCGCAGCTGGCTAAAGCTAAGGCTAGTGCAGCACACAGATAGTGTGTTTTTAGTACATTCATAATCATTTCGTTATTTGATAATAAATAATAGGTCTAAAGTATTGCAAAATGTTACACCCTGAAAAAGGATTAACATAAAGTTTGCAAGGTACAGCAAGTTAGTACTTTTTAATCAGAACGACTAAAAGAAAGAAGAAAAGCTATATTCTCTTTTAAATGAAAATATAGCTGATGACTGTGATTACAAGAGTAATGAGTAATAAGGCAATTTTAATCATAACAGTTCGTTTTTTGATTGATGTTTTTTTCTGACTGATGATATTATTTACAATTCTGTATAATCTTCCGCAAAACTGAATCGGCAATTTCCAATTCTTTAGCGTCGATTCCTTTTAATGCATTACTTCGGTTCTGTAAGACGATTTCCTGCACTTTTTTTATAATTTCCTCTCCGGATTTGGTAACGTGAAGCATGAACTTTCGACGATCTTCCGGGTTGATTTCTTTTTCCAGATATTTAGCTTTTATCAGTAAATCAATAATTCGGGTCACTGACGCGTTGTCTTTAAATACCAAAGCACTCAATTCGTGTTGGGTAATGGTCGGGTTTTCTAAAATGCATTTGATGACCAACCATTGATCAATTGTTATTTTAAAACCGTGTTCGCGTAATTTCTTCTGAGCATACATCCGATACAAGCGAATACTGTGGTCGATGTTATAAAAAATGATGTTGTTTAATTTTTCCACGAACGATTTCTTTAGTCAAATGTAGTAATGATTTTGAAATAATTGACATATCAAGTAAAGTTTAGTAAAAAATTAACAGCTTTCGGATCAAGACGTTAGAAAGCTGTTAAATTATTATAGAATGTCTTCACAACGGAACACTTCTTTGAGGCGTACTCCTTTCTCGGTTTGTTCGACTGTAACGATTTGGTTATGGGCATCGTGTTCCAACCAGAGGTAATAATTGTTATCCGCGGCGGCAGTAAGGAATTTTGTTTTCTCCGGCATGGTAAGTAAGGGACGGGTGTCATACCCCATCACATACGGAATTGGGATATGTCCGGCTGTGGCCAGTAAATCGGCACAAAAAACGATTGTTTTTCCGTTATAGTTGATATGGGGCAACATTTGTTTTTCCGTATGTCCATCGGCAAAGAAAATTCCGAAACCTAATTCCGAAGTTTCCAGAAAATCACCTGTTGGCCGGTTAATGAATTTCAGTTGTCCGCTTTCCTGCATCGGCAAAATATTTTCACTCAGAAACGACGCTTTTTCTCTTGGATTTGGTTTAGTGGCCCATTCCCAGTGGCTGTCGTTACTCCAAAAATTAGCGTTTTTAAAAGCCACTTCATAGCCGGTACGGTCATTATTCCAGATGACGCTGCCCCCGCAATGGTCGAAATGCAGGTGCGTCATGAACACATCGGTCACATCGTCGCGGTGAAAGCCGTGTTTTGCAAGCGATTTGTCCAGCGAATGCTCGCCCCAAAGCGAATAATACCCGAAAAACTTCTCGGATTGTTTGTCGCCCATGCCGGTGTCGATTAAAATCAGACGCTTGCCGTCTTCAATCAGCATGCAGCGTGCGGCGATATCGATGAGGTTGTTTTCGTCGGCCGGATTGGTCTTGTTCCAGATGGTTTTCGGCACCACTCCAAACATGGCGCCACCGTCCAATTTGAAATTCCCGGCTTCTATAGGGTATATTTTCATGATTTTTGCTTAAAAATTGCGTCTGCAAATTAAGAATTCTTAAGCGAATTCGCAATCTAATCCCCTTGATAAGAAAAGACTATAGCTGAATAAGTTATAAAAATGTTAGCGGTTAGGTAATAAGGGTTTTATGTAATATCTTTGCACTAAATTAGAATTAATCTGTTTTAACGTTATGATTAAAGTTTCAGAAAGCGCAAAGAAAAGAATCGCACTGTTGATGGAGGATGACGGTTTTAACACGGTTACCGATTACGTTCGTGTGGGCGTAAAAAGTGGTGGGTGTTCCGGCTTGTCGTATGATTTAAAGTTTGATAAAAACTTAGGAGATGATGATAAAGTGTTCGAGGACAACGATATAAAAATTGCCGTAGACAAGAAAAGTTTCTTCTATTTGGTGGGAACGACTTTAGAATATTCTGGAGGCTTGAACGGAAAAGGATTTGTGTTCAACAATCCGAATGCACAAAGAACCTGCGGATGCGGCGAGAGTTTTTCGCTATAAACATTGAATAAAATACCATGTCAAAATACACAGAAGACGACTTAAAGGTCGAACTCGAGAATAAAGAATACGAATACGGTTTTTACACCGACATCGAATCGGAGACGTTTCCCATTGGATTGAATGAGGACATTGTCCGTGCGATTTCCAAAAAGAAAAACGAACCCGAATGGATGACCGAGTGGCGTTTGGAAGCTTTTCGCGCTTGGGAAGAAATGACCGAGCCGCATTGGGCGAACGTACACTATGAAAAACCTGATTTTCAGGCCATTTCCTATTATTCGGCACCTAAGAAAGTAGATCCGAACAAAACCTTGGACGATGTCGATCCGGAACTTTTGGCGATGTACAAAAAGCTAGGGATTTCGCTGGATGAACAGAAAAAAATGAACAATATCGCTATGGATATTGTGGTCGATTCCGTTTCTGTGGCGACTACCTTCAAAAAAACTTTAGCTGAGAAGGGTATTATTTTCTGCCCGATTTCCGAAGCGATTCAAGAGCATCCGGAATTGGTTCAGAAATATATCGGTTCGGTGGTACCGCAACGGGATAATTTCTACGCGGCCTTGAATTCGGCGGTGTTCTCTGACGGGTCGTTCTGTTATATCCCGAAAGGGGTGAAATGCCCAATGGAACTTTCAACGTATTTCCGTATCAATCAAGCCGGAACCGGTCAGTTCGAGCGTACTTTGGTCATTGCCGACGAAGGTAGTTATGTATCCTACTTAGAAGGTTGTACCGCACCAAGCCGTGACGAAAACCAATTGCACGCGGCCGTGGTAGAGCTTATCGCTTTAGACGATGCTGAAATCAAATATTCGACCGTACAAAACTGGTATCCGGGTAATAAAGAAGGAAAAGGCGGGGTGTTCAACTTCGTGACCAAAAGAGGGTTGTGCGAGAAAAACGCAAAAATCTCCTGGACCCAAGTAGAGACCGGTTCAGCCGTAACTTGGAAATATCCGTCTTGTGTACTGAAAGGCGACAATTCAATCGGGGAATTTTACTCGATTGCAGTAACCAACAATTTCCAACAGGCCGATACCGGAACCAAAATGGTGCATTTAGGAAAAAACACTAAATCGACTATTATTTCCAAAGGGATTTCTGCCGGAAAATCGCAAAACAGCTACCGCGGTCTGGTTCAGATTTCATCCCGAGCTGAAAACGCGCGTAACTTCTCGCAATGTGACTCCTTACTGATGGGGAACAATTGTGGGGCGCACACCTTTCCGTATATCGAATCTAAAAACACAACGGCAAAGATTGAGCACGAGGCGACTACGTCTAAAATTGGAGAAGATCAGGTGTTCTATTGCAACCAGCGTGGAATTCCTACCGAGAAAGCCATTGCGTTGATCGTAAACGGATTCAGTAAAGACGTATTGAACAAGTTGCCGATGGAATTCGCGGTGGAAGCTCAGAAATTGTTGGAGATTTCCTTAGAAGGTTCGGTAGGATAATGGCAACTCAGGTACTGATTGTTGGCTCGTCCCGCAAAAACGGGAATACGACGGCGATAGCACAGGAAATCGCCAAGCAGTATGGGGTTGATATCATCAATTTGAGCGATTATCAGTTTTCCTATTACGATTACGAAAGTCAAAATATAAACGATGATTTTCTTCCACTGATGAAGAAAATTATCGAAAAATACGATACGCTGCTTTTCGCCACCCCGATTTATTGGTACAGCATGAGCGGCATTATGAAAGTGTTTTTTGATCGGTTTTCCGATTTGATCCGCATTGAAAAGGATTGGGGACGAAAACTTAGAGGAAAAAACATGGCGGTGCTTTCAAATTCACACGATTTTGAACACGAACTGGACTATAACTTTTATCTTCCGTTTGAGAAATCCGCCGATTATTTGGGTATGACCTATTTGGGGAGCAAGCATTTTAACGCCGATGTTCCCGAAGAATTAGAAAATATTGAATTAGTTTTTTTACAAAAATAAAGACGAATGTTAAAGATTAGCAACCTACACGCAAGTGTTGAAGACAAGGAAATATTAAGAGGGATCAACCTTGAAGTAAAAGCGGGCGAAGTACACGCGATCATGGGACCGAACGGTGCCGGAAAATCGACGTTATCTTCCATCATCGCCGGAAATGAAACCTATGAAGTAACCGACGGGGAAATCATACTAGACGGCGAAGACATTTCCGAATTGGCTCCGGAAGAAAGAGCGCACAAAGGCGTTTTCTTATCGTTCCAGTATCCGGTGGAAATCCCGGGGGTTTCGGTAACGAACTTCATGAAAACCGCCATTAACGAAAGCCGTAAAGCCAGAGGCGAGGCAGAGATGCCGGCCAATGAAATGCTGAAACTGATCCGCGAGAAATCCGAATTATTGGAAATCGACCGTAAATTCTTGTCGCGTTCGTTAAACGAAGGCTTTTCCGGAGGAGAAAAGAAACGTAACGAAATCTTCCAAATGGCGATGCTAAACCCGAAATTGGCGATCTTGGACGAAACGGATTCCGGTTTGGATATCGACGCACTTCGTATCGTGGCAAATGGGGTGAACAAGCTGAAAAATCAGGACAACGCTGTAGTAGTAATTACACACTACCAACGTCTGTTAGACTATATCGTTCCGGATTTTGTACACGTTTTGATGGATGGAAAAATCATCAAATCGGGCGGTGCGGATTTGGCATTGGAGTTAGAAGAAAAAGGATACGATTGGTTGAAATAATGATGTTCAGTAAACAGTCGCAGTCGTAGTATTTCGGTACTGTAAACTGTAAACTGTACACTGTAAACTTGCAAAAATGGATTTAAAAGAAAAATTACTATCATCGTTCATGGCTTTCGAAGAGAAAGTGGATGTGGCTACCCAGTTGCACGACCTTCGCACCGAGGCCTTAAAGAATTTTGAAGCCAAAGGGTTCCCGACCAAAAAAGAGGAAGCCTGGAAATATACTTCGCTGAATGCCGTTTTAAAAAACGATTTCAGCATCTTCCCGAAAAAGGAAAACAATATCGATATCAAAGACGTGAAGAAATACTTTCTGAACGATTTGGACACTTACAAAGTGATCTTCATCGACGGGATTTTCAGTACGTTTTTATCCTCGACCACCCACGACGGCTTGGACGTTTGTTTGATGTCTTCGGCATTGACCAAACCGAAATACAAAATGATCATCGACACCTATTTCAATCAGGTGGCCAGCAAAGAAGAAAGTTTGACGTCGCTGAATACCGCTTTCGCGTATGAAGGAGCGTACATCAACATCCCGAAAAGCAAAGTGGTGGAAAAACCGATTGAGATCATTTATTTCTCTACCGGGAAAGAAGATGCGCTAATGGTACAGCCGAGAAACTTGGTGATTGTTGGTGAAAATGCGCACGTGCAAATCGTGGAGCGCCATCAGAGCTTGAACGAGAATCCGGTGCTTACTAATTCCGTTACGGAAATTTTCGCTCAGAAACGTGCTATTGTGGATTATTACAAAGTACAAAACGACGAACAGACCGCGAACCTGATCGACAATACCTATATCTCTCAAAAACAGGAGAGTATCGTTTCGGTGCATACGTTTTCTTTCGGAGGAAACCTTACTAGAAACAACCTGAACTTCTACCATCACGGGGAACGAATCGATTCGACCTTAAAAGGAATAACGATTATCGGCGACAAACAACATGTCGATCATTATACCTTAGTGAACCACGAACAACCGAACTGCGAGAGCCACCAGAACTACAAAACGATCTTGGACGGGCAATCCACCGGCGTGTTCAACGGGAAAATATATGTAGAAAAAGAAGCGCAGAAAACCGACGCCTTCCAGCAGAACAACAACATTTTGTTGAGCGATAAAGCAACCATCAACGCCAAACCGCAATTGGAAATTTTCGCTGACGACGTGAAATGTTCGCACGGATGTACCATCGGGCAATTGGACGAAAACGCGATGTTCTACATGCAACAGCGCGGGATCCCGAAGAAAGAGGCAAAAGCGCTCCTTATGTACGCGTTTACCAGCGAAGTGACCTCCAGTATCAAAATACCGGAATTAAAGGCTAAAATCGCGAAAATCATCGCTACGAAGCTTAATGTGAACATGGGTTTTGACTTATAAGATTATATTTCGATTCAAATTAAAATAAAAACCGCTGTAAAAGCGGTTTTTATTTTTTTATAAACAGTATGTTTTGCACCGTACCTTCACTGGAAAGCAGAAAGCTTTTGATGTTTTGGTTTTCATCCCTAATAAAATGGTATAAGGTGCGCCGGTTATTTCCGAATTCGTCTTTTTGAACGGGTGTTACCGGTTGGTTTTCATTGTTTTTATAGGAGAGGAAGAGCTGGTTGCCGTTTTTCGAAAAATGATAAGTAACATCCAATTCTTCCGAATGGTAATCGCCAACAAATTCCTGAATTTGTATTGTTTCAGGCTGGACAAAGACCGCACGTTTAAAATAAAAAGGCGTTCCGCCAAAGCGGATGATTAAATCGTGGTCTTGTGTTTGGTTGAAATCGTACTTCACGCTTTCGTTAGCGATTCGGTGAAATTTTTCTTTTTCATAACCCTTTAACGCAATTGCTTTTTTGGCTTGGCTGCCTTTGGCTTTTAGGGTGTCGTTTTCCATCAGGATTTCCATTTTCATATCGCTGTTGATTTCCTTGTATTGGCCAACGAATTGTTTGAATTGTCTTGGGTTCGATTTAATGACGACCGTTTTTTTTGTTTCGGATTTTGTGTTTTTAGCAGGTAAGAGCAAATTCAGGATTTCATAAGAAAGCGGCGTTGGGTTTATCGATTCCAGATTCGTCAGGATGATGATGCCCAGTTGCTTTTCAGGCAAGGTAATCAACTGCGATTGCCCGCCCCAACCGTAGCCACTGTGGCTGATGGTTTTATAACCGTTGTAGTTGTCTGTCATAACACCACGGGCATAGTTTGCTTTTTCGTTGGGGTTGCTGTTGTCGCAAGTCGTAAGAAATTCGGTCAGTTTTTTAAATTGCAGATTAGTGCCGTTCAAAACCGAGAGCCATTTGGCCATATCTGTTATAGTAGAGGCCATGCTTCCCGCACCATAGCTTTTTTGAATTCTTGGATTTTGAAGGAATTCATTTCCCTTTTGCTGATATCCCACCGCTTTGTTCCTGATAAGGGACTGATTCTCCAACCGTATTTGCGTATGGTTCATTCCCAGCGGGTCAAACAATTCTGTTTTGGCATATTCCTGTAAATTTTTCTGGGCAATCCGTTCTATAATAAGCGCCAACAAGGTATACGACGTATTGCCGTACACCGTTTTGGTTCCCGGAACATGGTTAAGTTTCTTCTGTTTGCAAGCGAGTTCCAACACCGTTTCGTTGTCGTAATATTCCAAATCATAATCAAAACCTTTTAAAGCCATTAAAGTGTGATAGTTGCTCAAGCCGCTGGAGTGGTTCAACAGGTGTTTGATTTTGATACTTTGTTTACGTTCTGGGAGTTCGGGCAAGTGCTTCCGGATGTCGTCTTCAAGGGAAATTTTGCCATCGCGAACCAAAGTCCAAAGGCAGGCGGCGGTGAATTGTTTGGCAATCGAAGCCAGGCTGAAAGCTGTTGAATCAGAATTTTTGATGTTATATTCCAAGGAAGCGCACCCAATTCCTTTGGAGTAGATCAGCTTGTTGTTTTGTACAATGCCGATGCTCAGTCCAGGCGAATTGGGCTTTTCGTACCGCATTAGCAACTCGTCAATTTTTTGACAGGAATTTTTTTGCGAAGTGCAAACCCAGGATAACAGAAAACAGTTGACCCAAAGAAGAAGCCGTTTCATTTGAGTGCCGTTTGGTATTTATGGTAAAAGAACATTGGGATCACGCCAAAATTCAACAATAGAAAACCGGCAAAAACGATCATGCCCCTAAAAGGCCAATGCAGGAATTCGAACATGGCGCCAATTCCTAAAACAAAAGTGGTCAGAAAACCAACCAGATAGAAGGATTTTTTCATAAGTTTATTTGTTTAGCAGTAGTATTTTTCGTGTTTTGAGTTTGTAGTGTTCGTAGATGATCATCGGAATCGTTATCAGGATTAGTTGTGAAAAGCCGATCAGGATCAATACCCCCGAAAGCGGCCATTTATAGATAAAAAACACAAACCCAATGAGCAGTACTACGGCATTGATAGCACAACACAGGTGGGTATTTCGTTTTCTTCGGATAAAGCTGTGAATCAGGGCTTTTTCGTTTTTATCGCGTTGAATCAATTGCAGCGCAGCATATCCGCCCAAGTTGTTTATGGCTTCCTGATAGGCGGTTTCAAAATCACTCGAATTCGATTTTTCCAGATGGGTACAGATATGGTCCATCAGATCTTCCCTGAATGCTTCATCGGTAATTCCATAGAAAGCCAGATTGGTCTCGATATATTCGTAATGCAAGTCGGTTACTATCATTATCAGAGCGGGTTTGGGTTAAAGATCAGTGTCAGGGTGTTGATAAAATCATTCAGTTCGGCGCTTAACTCCTGAATATATTTTTGTCCCGTGCCCGTGATTTTATAGTACTTTCTTACTCGCTTTCCTATAAAAACCTTTTCGGTTTCCAGGATACCTTCCGCTTCCAATTTGTGTAAAATCGGATACAAGGCCCCTTCGGAAATATCTATTTTCCCGGAAGTGAGCTCTTTTACTTTCTGAGTGATTTCATAGCCGTACATCTTATCGTTTTCACTGATAAGTTTTAAGATGATTGGCAATAACGTTCCTTTGGTTAATTCTTTGCTATACATAGTACAAATATACATTTTATTTAAATGTATTTATATAAATGTTGTTTTTTTTGAATATTGTGTTTGCTTAGATTTTTTTGTGAGGAAGCCGAAGTGTGGATTTATTTGCGATTCTTCTTATATTTGGTAGATATCAAATTCGGTTTATGCAACACTATTCTGAAAAAAACATCCAGGAACTCCTCGAAAAAGGCTTCCTAACCCAAGCTCAACATCAGGAAATCAAGGCATATAAAAGCCTTAATATCTTTTCTTTAAACACGGAATTGTTGTCCTTGCTTTACCTTTCGGTCTTGCTCTTTACTACCGGGGTGGGAACTTTGGTGTATAAAAACATAGACAGCATCGGTCATCTGGCGATCCTGGCAGTGAATTTTGTACTGATGGCTGTGTGCTTTTATTTCAGTTTTAAAAAGGCGAAAGGATTTTCGAAAACGGAAGTGGTTTTTGAGCAACCAATGTATGATTATCTAGTGTTGACCGGCAGTTTGCTGGCGACCATTTTTATTGGGTATCTCCAGTTTCAGTACAGTATTTTAGGGAAAGATTTCAGTCTGGTTTCCTTATTTTCGGCGATATTGTGTTTTGTTGTTTCGTACTATTTTGATAACCGTACGGTACTGTCCATGGCTGTTACGTCATTGATCGCTTTTGCAGGCATCACTTTAACGCCACAGACGGTTTTCGAAAACGACATCTATTCCAACCCGAACCTAGTGTATTTTGGAATTATGATTGGTGTCTTATTGATTGTCTGGACGTTGTACAGTTTGAAAGAAAATCTGAAAGCCCATTTTTATTTTGTCTATTACACGTTTGCCCAACATCTTTTGGGTATTTGTACGATTGCGGGTTTAATTGAGGACTATTGGTATGGTTTTCTTCCGGTTTTGGTTGGCAGCACCTGGTTTTTTTACAACAGAGGGCATAAACATAATGCTACGTCGCTGTTTGTGTTTTCGTTGCTGTACGGGTATATTGGGTTTAATATTTTCGTTATCCGGGTTTTGGACAGTTTACAAATCTTCGACTTTATTGAACCACTCATCTACCTTTCCCCGATTTATGTAGTGTTTTCCATAGTGCTGTTCATCCGAGCGGTGCGTAACTTTAACAAAGCGAAACATGTTGGCATATCATAAAGAAACCTTAGAAAATGAAGCGTTAGTCGCTCAGGCTAAAGAACTGTATCGGATGAAATTCATTCCGAAAACACAACTGCAGGACATCACGTCACGATTGACACTGTTTCATTCCAGTAGCAATTTACTGATTCGGATCGGTTTCTTCCTTTTGGGCTGTTTACTGTTGTCCGCGGTGGCGGGTTTTCTGGCGCTGTTTTTCGGAACTTTATTGGACGGTGATTTTGAAGTCTTACTCTTTGTTTATGGTGTAATTGGCATCATCGGAGCGGAATTTCTAGCGCGGATAGGGTATTACCAGCATGGTTTAGACGACGCTTTCATTCTCTCGATTCCTTTCTTTTTTGGTATGGCCATCGGGAGTACCACGGATTCTACTTCCCTAGTTTTTCTGACGATGCTGCTTTTAGGTACTGCCTGTTGCCTGCGTTATGTGCATACCTTATCAGTATTGGTCGGTGCAATTGGCTTGGTCGGTTTGGTTTTTGATCTGATTGTGAACCATGCGCTTATCGATAAATTATTCCTGCCTTTCGTCGGCTTTTTCCTGGCTTGCGGCTTGTACTTCATCAGCCTGAAATTTGATAAAAAGAAGCAATACTACTTGTATTCCAATGCGATTTGGGTGGTGAAAGGATTTGCGTTGTTGTTGGCCTATTTTTCGGTCAATTACATGGTGGTCCGGGAACTTTCGGAAGATTTGATGCATATTGTGGTAACCCCTGAAAACGATATTCCGCTAGCCTTTTTGTTTTACGGATTAACGTTTGTCATTCCGTTGTTGTATATCGGTTATGCCCTGAAAACCAAAGACCGATTGATGTTGTTATTGGGGCTGTTTGTTTTAGGCTATTCCTTCTTCACGATTCGCTATTATTACCAGGTGATGCCTCTGGAAATTGCCTTGATTTTTGGTGGAATCCTACTTTTCGGGATTAGTTATTGGGCCATCCGAAAATGGAAAGACAAAGAAACAGGCATAACCTTCCAACCCGACCGAAGTGCCGATAGCAGTTTTATCCTAAACGCTCAAGCCTTAATTGTCACGTCTCAAATTCAAACGAAAACGATATCCGCAACCGAAGACAAAATGCCTTTTGGCGGCGGTGGTTTTAGTGGCGGTGGTGCCGGGGGTAATTATTAATATTTGAACAAGTATAACAGTCAAATGTTTTCACGAGCAAATGTCGTGATCGCTGCTCAATTCGTTTTTCTGGAAAGGATATATTGGTACATTTCGGTTATTTATATAGGCCAGAAAAGTTGGTTGTCTTTATTTGTAAACCGGTTTGGTGATTTTCAACTTTTCCTGATAAATATTTCATGCAAACACATATTTGTAATTTATCATTTTGTCATATGTTTTATTAAATTTCTTGACTTCCTCTCCCAATGAAGATTGTTATTTTTTGTCACTCAAAGCCATTTTTTTTCGATAAATGACTTTTTTGTGTTAATTTTCTGTGTAGCAAGGGAATTTCTTAACTAGCACATTTTCAGAAAAATAACATTTTGAAGACAAAGAATTATAAAAAAATAAAAAAAAGTTATATATTTTAATTTTTATGACAAATTAATAATTATTCGACACAAATGCTGGTTTTTTTGTTAGAACAAGCGGCCATATTTACGAACTCCTCAAAATAGGGTTATTTTTATCGCCTAACTTTTTTTAAACCAAACCAAAATTATCTATGAAGAAAATTACTTTTCTAATTTTCATGTCGCTGATATCTTTTCTGGGTCATGCCCAGTTTCCGGAATACTTTGATTCGGGGATGCCATCGACATGGGCCATCATGGACAATGGGGTGGGAACAGCACAAAGCTGGACTACCACTACCTTATACAGTCCACATCCCAGCGGAACGTCAGCAGCGTTTATAGACAGGGGAGGTATAGGCCAAGGAAACACTTCTGAGGACTGGCTGGTAACACCGCAATACGCAGTGGCACCCGCAGCACAGTTGCGTTTTATGACCAAAATGGTGCTTTCCGGTGATAACGGGACACTTTATCAAGTACGTATTTCAACGACTTCACAAACGAATCAGTCCAGTTTTACTGTTTTACAGCAGTGGACCGAATCGGAACTCGAAATTGCGATGGCTTCCGGTGGTTCAACGGCCTTTAACGTTTATGGCGAAATGGTATTGAACTTGAATGCTTATGCAGGACAACAGGTTTATGTAGCCTTTGTAAGGGTGCACACGCAAACCGGAACAACAACTTCCGGAGACCGTTGGTTATTGGACAATGTAAATATTGCACAACAATGTTTAGACCCGGTAACGTTAACGGCGACAAATATTACGGCAACACAGGCTCAATTAGGATGGACAAGTCCGGGACCCGCTACTTCATGGGAAATTGACTATGCGGCGAGCCCTGCGACACCAGACGGGACGTCGGATGTTACTGCAGCGACAAATCCTTATACACTTACAGGACTTACTTCCGGAACACAGTACTCTTACTATGTAAGATCAGTTTGTGCCGCCGGTGTACGAAGCAATTGGGTAGGACCTTTTACCTTCCTTACCACTCCTTTAGGACAAAACTGTGCCGGACCGATTGTGGTGGGCGCATTACCATATACACATACCAGCAACACCGGATTATACGGTGACGTGGTAGACGGAAGCCCGGGCGCTTCTTGTGGAATTACCGGAAACTATTTGAACGGTAATGATGTTTTTTATGCTTTTACACCTTCTTTTACAGGAGTGGTTGATATTTCTATGACCCCAACCGGTAACAATACTGGCGTTTTTGTATATGGAAGTTGTACCGATGTTGGGTCCATCTGTTTGGCAGGTGTGGCAAATACAGGCGGTGGCGTGAGAAACATACCTTTCTTCTCGGTTACTGCCGGAACGACATATTATCTTGTTATTTCGTCATCAGGGGCACCACAAACCTTCCCGTATACGTTAACCATACAACAGGTAGGATGTCCTCCGCCCAACAATTTAGGAGCTTCTGGAATTTCACAAACCGGAGCAACTTTAACCTGGGGTAACCCAGCCAGTGCTACAGCATGGGAGTATGTATTCCAGACGGCTGGTACTGGACTGCCAACGGGAGCGGGTACGCCGGTAGCTACGACTTCGGTAACAGTTAACAGTTTAACCGCAAATACCAACTATGAATTTTATGTACGCGTTGATTGTGGAGGAGGAACTTTCAGTGCTTGGGCTGGCCCATTCACTTTCAGAACCTTGTGTACTGCTTTCCCGGTTTCTTTCACGGAAGGCTTTAACAGCACGTCAACTACTCAGGCTTGTTGGACGGTATTAAACGTAAATGCCGATGCTAATGCATGGAACATGGATTACGCAACCAACCCATTTGAAGGGAATCAGGTAGCAAGTATCGTGTCCAGTTCGGTAGCGAATAACGACTGGTTAATTTCACCGCAGATTACTCTTACCGGAAACCAGCGTTTGAAATTCAGATATAGAGTGGAGACAAATACATCACCATGTACTTTCGAAGTAAGATTGTCCACTAACGGGCCGTCTCCTTCGGATTTAACTACGGTATTGGTGGCTCCGACGTCTTATAGTAATACAACCTATATTGAACGCATTGTCAATTTGTCGGCTTATAACGGAAACGTGAATATTGGCTGGTATGTGGCACCGGGAACCAATGGTTCAAGAATCTATATCGATCAGGTGATTGTAGAAGATTTGCCGGCTTGTCCGGAACCGACTGCTTTGACGGTTTCTGGAGTTACTGCAACTTCCGCAACGGTTCAATGGATTCCAGGGAATACCGAAACAACATGGCAGGTATTGGTTCAGCCGACTGGTTTGCCGGCACCGACCTTACCAACAGATGGGGTAACCGTAACGACTACTCCAACATACAACGCAACACCACTTAACAGCTCGACTACATACGATGTATACGTATTGGCAAATTGTGGTGGAAGCGGTTCAAGTATTTGGATTGGACCTGTGACATTCAGAACACCACAGGTTGCGGCAGCACTTCCTTTCTCAGATACTTTTGAAGGAAATTTCGATTGGGATGCCATTAATGGAACCCAGACTAATAAATGGTATGCCGGAACTGCTGTAAGCAACGGAGGAACCCGTTCCATGTATATTTCCAACAATAACGGAGTTGCAAATGCATATACGGTTACGGCAGCTTCTGTGGTACAATCGTATAGGGACATTGTAATCCCGGCGGGTGCTAACCAGATTAATGTAGCTTTCGACTGGAGAACAGTAGGGGAATCCACCTTTGATTATTTCAGAGTTTGGATTGTGCCGACTAGTTTCGTGCCAACTGCGGGTACTCAAATTACTGCAGCAGCAGACAGAATCAACATCAGCGGTAATATTAATCAAAATGCAGCATGGACAAGAAGAAACATCGTGGTTAACTCCACTGCATTTGCGGGTCAGACCGTTAGACTTGTTTTTGAATGGAGAAACGATACCACTGCAGGTACACAACCACCGGCAGCTATTGACAATGTAAACGTTACAGTTATTACTTGTCCGGCTCCTATCACACTGACTGTTACGGCTGTAACACAATCAACGGCAACACTTCAATGGGTAGCCGGAGCTTCTGAAACACAATGGGAAGTGGTGGTGCAACCGGTAGGATCGGGGCAGCCAACCGGATCAAGTACGATCATTCCGGTAGGAACGAATCCGTTTACGGTGACGGGATTAAATCCTTCTACAAATTATGAGTACTATGTTAGAGCCGTTTGTGGTGCTTCAGATGTTAGTACTTGGTCAGGACCGGTAACATTTACTACCACTCAAATTCCTGTGACTATGCCTTATGCAGAGACTTTTGAAGGGACATCAGGTTGGTCAACGGTGAATGGAACTCAGACGAATAAATGGTTTGAAGGTACTGCTGTTAACAATGGAGGGACGCGTGCCATGTACGTTTCCAATGACAATGGTGTAACAAATACTTATACCCTTACATCAACTTCTGTAGTTCAGACCTATAGAGATGTTCAGATTCCTGCAGGTGTTAATCAGGTAAATGTTGGCTTTGATTGGCGTGCACAAGGAGAATCTACTTTTGATTATCTGAGAGTATGGCTAGTGCCAACTTCATATGTTCCAACGCCAGGAGCACAAATAACAGCAGCAGCTGACAGAATTAATCTTAGTGGAAACATCAACCAACAAGCAACATGGATAAGAAGAAATCTAGTGGTGAATGCTGCTGCATTTGCCGGACTGACAGGTAGATTTGTTTTTGAATGGAGAAATGATGGAATTGCCGGAACACAACCTCCAGCTGCCATAGATAATATTAATATTACGGTTATTACATGTCCGGCTCCTACCAATCCAATTGTAGTGAGTGTGACACAATCTACTGCAACGGTACAATGGACAGCAGGAGCTTCTGAAACACAATGGGAAGTGGTGGTACAACCGGTAGGATCGGGGCAGCCAACCGGATCAAGTACGATCATTCCGGTAGGAACGAATCCGTTTATCATTACTGGTTTAAACCCATCAACGAACTATGAATACTATGTTAGAGCTGTTTGTACTTCTGCCACAGATGTAAGCACATGGACAGGTCCTAGAACCTTTACTACTTCCCAGATTCCTGCCACTATACCTTATAATGAAGGTTTTGAAGGCACATCAGGTTGGACAACAGTAAATGGAACTGCTGTGAACAAGTGGTTTGAAGGAACTGCGGCGAATAATGGTGGTACGCGTGCCTTGTATATCAGTAACGATAACGGGACAACTAATGCTTATACAATAACGTCTACATCCATTGTTCATACTTATAGAGATATTGCCATACCAGCAGCATGTGCGGGTACCTTGAATATTTCCTTCGACTGGCGTTCAATGGGTCAGGCAGCGGCAGATTATGTAAACGTTTGGGTGGTGCCACCAACATTTAACCCGACTGCGGGAACCGGAATTACTGCAGCAGCAAGTGGTGGAACACAATTGTCGAACCAATTAAATGCCGGTGCTGCTTTTACAACCCAAACTTATTCGTTTAACGCTGCTTCTTATACTGGCGGGGTTATGCGTGTGATAGTGGAATGGAGAAACAATGCTTTTACCGGAACTCAACCACCGGCCGCCATTGATAACTTTAAAGTAGAACTTCCAACGTGTCCTAGACCATACAATTTAGCGGTTGTAGGAACACCTGGAATAACCGATACAACTGTAACATGGACACCTGGTTGTTCAGAAACAGCTTGGGAAATTATTGTATTGCCAACGGGCTCACCGGCACCTACGGGAGCCACTACAGGTACACCGGTGGCAACACCGCCACCATATACCATTACTGGTTTACAGGCATCTACGACCTATGATTTCTATGTGCGGGCAATATGTACTGCCGGTTCAGAAGTTAGTGTATGGTCGGCTCCTAGAACCTTTACGACTTTTATCGGAAATGATGAATGTGCTACACCGTATACTGTTCCGGTTAACACCAACGATCAGTGTACTCAAGTAAGAGCCGGAATGTTTAACGGATCAACCGTTTCAACAGTGGGCGGAACAGCTTGTGGTAGCGCAAATTCAGGAGATATCTGGTTCCAATTTACAGCTACAAATACCGCACACACGGTAGAGTTTATCAATTTTGTGGGAACACCACATCCTATTATGTTGACGTTTTACTCAGGTAGTTGTGGTAGTTTGACTCAAATGGCTTGTAGTTTTAACAACTCCGCTACAGTTTCCGGATTGCAGATTGGTACTACTTACATAATACGAGCATCAATCAATACGGTTACAACAGACACCAACGTAAGATTTGATGTGTGTGTTAAAGTACCAACGGCTCCTGCCAGCGGAACCAGTGCAGACTGTTTGATCAATACGGTGAACTCAAGTTTTGAATCTCCGGACATTACGGGAACTTTTCCAAACCTTTCTACAAATGACAATACCATGTTAGGATGGAGAACAACTGCTACGGATCATATTATTGAAATTTGGCCGGCACCGAATTATGAAAACCATACGGCGCATAGCGGTAATCAGTTTATCGAATTGAATGCGAATCAGGTTTCTGCGGTGTATCAGGATTATGCAACACCATTAAGTACTGTGTTCACGTACAGATATGCACACAAAGGAAGACAAGGTACTGACGTTATTGCGCTTTTAGCAGGGCCTCCTGGTGGACCTTATGTGGAAATTGACAGAAGAAGTACCGGCAACGGAGTGAATGCATGGAGTTATCCTGCTGCGCGTTCGTATACGGTTCCTGCTGGTCAGATGGTTACCCGTTTTATCTTCCAGTCCATATCGAGTGTTGGAGGTGCCACTATTGGAAACTTCTTAGACAGTATTGAATTCAAGGCAGATAACAGTATTATTTCTGCATCTCCTTTAAGTTTAGATTGTTCAACCAATGTATCTAATGTTGTAGCTGCCGGTTTAGGAACTTGGTCAGCTCATAATGACAACCCGGCTGTAACTGTTATTGGGGATCCTAATGAAAATGCAACGACCATTAGCGGCTTTACATTACCAGGTATTTACCGATATGATTGGACAACCTTGTATTGTACCAGTACAATTGAGATTACTTATACCGATAACGGAAACAGATTACCTCAATTTACCCAGGTTGCACCGGTTTGTGCAGGAGCTACTTTAGCGGCTTTGCCAACAACTTCAGCTGAGGGTATTACAGGGACTTGGTCTCCAGTGTTGGATAACACGACTACGACTACGTATACGTTTACTCCAAATTCGGGTCAGTGTGCCATTACAACGACCATGACTATCACGATTACGCCGAATACAACACCAACATTTGCGGCGGTAGCCCCAATTTGCGCAGGTGCAACGGTAACAGCATTGCCGACAACTTCTAATGAAGGCGTTACAGGAACCTGGTCACCAGCGTTGGATAACATGACTACAACTACGTATACGTTTACTCCAGATGCAGGACCATGTGCTGTTTCAACAACGATGACTATTACGGTTACACCGAATGCAACACCAACATTTGCGGCAGTAGCCCCAATTTGTTCCGGAAGTACGTTGGCAGCATTGCCGACAACTTCGAATGAAGGCGTTACAGGAACCTGGTCCCCAGCGTTGGATAACACGACCACGACTACGTATACGTTTACCCCG
This sequence comes from Flavobacterium enshiense, assembly GCF_040750275.1. Classification (GTDB taxonomy): domain Bacteria; phylum Bacteroidota; class Bacteroidia; order Flavobacteriales; family Flavobacteriaceae; genus Flavobacterium; species Flavobacterium enshiense_B. Next base: position 2,008 of record NZ_JBDOCV010000005.1, on the reverse strand, counting down.
GATGCGGGTCAGTGTGCAGTTCCAAGCACCATGACTATTACCGTTACACCGAATACGACTCCAACGTTTGCGACCGTTGCACCAATTTGTCCTGGAGGTACGTTGGCTGCTTTACCAACAACTTCGAATGAAGGCGTTACAGGAACCTGGTCCCCAGCATTGGATAACACGACTACGACTACGTATACGTTTACTCCAGATGCGGGTCAGTGTGCGGTTTCAAGTACGATGACTATTACCGTTACACCGAATACGACTCCAACGTTTGCGGCAGTTGCCCCGATTTGTTCCGGAGATTCGTTATCAGCATTACCGGCTACTTCGAATGAAGGCGTTACAGGAACCTGGTACCCAGCCTTGGATAATACAACTACGACTACGTATACGTTTACTCCAGATGCAGGTCAGTGTGCGGTTCCAAGTACTATAACTATTACTGTAACACCTGGTACGACTCCAACGTTTGCGGCAGTTGCCCCGATTTGTTCTGGAGATTCGTTATCGGCATTACCGACAACATCTAACGAGGGTATTACAGGAACTTGGTCCCCAGCTTTGGATAATATGACTACGACTACGTATACATTTACACCGAATGCAGGTCTGTGTGCGGTTTCAACAACCATGACCATTACTGTAACACCTGGTACGACTCCAACGTTTGCGGCAGTTGCCCCGATTTGTTCCGGAGATTCGTTATCGGCATTACCGACAACATCTAACGAGGGTATCACAGGAACATGGTCTCCAGCCTTGGACAATACGACTACAACTACGTATACGTTTACACCAACTGCAGGACAATGTGCAACTGTAACATCAATGACCATTACGGTTAATCCAGTTGTGGTTCCTACATTTGCACCAGTTGAACCTATTTGTTCGGGTGCACCATTAGTAGAATTACCTACTGCATCAATTGAAGGCGTTACAGGTACTTGGTCTCCGGCTTTGAACAACACAGCCACAACGACCTATACCTTTACCCCGGATGCAGGACAATGTGCGCCAACAGCTTCGATGACTATTACGGTTAATGCGAACTGCAACATCCCTAAAGGTATTTCACCAAACAACGACGGCTTGAATGACAGTTGGGATCTTGAGGGCTTAGGCGTTCGTAAGGTGAACATTTTCAACCGCTACGGAGCTACAGTTTACGAGCACGGATCGGGTTATACGAACCAGTGGTACGGTCAGTCTAAAGGTGGCGATGAGTTACCGGACGGTACGTATTACTACGTGATCGAAGCGGGCGACGGATCTACTAAATCGGGTTGGGTATACATCAACAGAGAGCAATAAATAAGGAAAAGTCACTGCTTCTTTTAAAAGGGAGCAGTGTACTTTTTACAAATAAAACAATACAAGTAATGAAGAAACTATATTTAGGTGTTTTTTTAGGATTGCTGAGTTTAACGGAGGGCTATGCTCAACAGGATCCTCATTATACACAGTATATGTACAACATGAGTGTTATGAACCCGGCGTATGCGGGCTCTAAGGAGAGTTTATCTTTAGG
>NZ_JBDOCV010000005.1:0-416 GCF_040750275.1 Flavobacterium enshiense | reverse complement strand
ACCTTGCAATTGGGAGGCGATCACAAGCTTGCTTTCGGAATGAAGGGGGGGGCTACCTTCCACAAGGTGGCTTTGTTCAGTGAGGTTTTCAACAATGTACCGGATGCGAACGACCCTGCTTTTTCGGAGAACACCAGCAACACGTTTTTGAACATTGGAGCGGGTATGTTCTATTATACGAATAAGTATTATTTAGGAGTGTCGGTACCGAATATGTTAAAATCGAAACACCTTGATTTCAATGGTAGAGAGTTTGGTTCGGAGGTATCGCATTATTTTGTAACGGGAGGTTATGTTTTTGACATCAACCAGAATGTGAAGTTAAAACCTTTTGCGATGGTCAAATCGGCCTTCAATGCCCCGACTTCCATCGATGCTTCCCTGAACACTTTATTGTATGAGAAGTTGGAACTTGG
>NZ_JBDOCV010000004.1:0-530775 GCF_040750275.1 Flavobacterium enshiense | reverse complement strand
AGCAATCAAAACCAAGCCTTTACGCTTCCAAAAAGAAAAAAAACCAACTCGTAAAGAATTGGTTTTTAGGTTGTTATTATTTTATTATCCGTGGATGGTTTCTTTTTTTCCGTATTTGGCTATTACCGTAGCTTCGAAATCCAGCCATTCTTTCCAGCGTTTGTCCACGTCTGTTTTACCAGCATATTGTTTGGCGAATTTTAGAAATGTGGTGTAAATACAGGTTGTTTTTTCAAATAATGTGATGAGTAAAATGATGAAGTTTTGATAGCAAAGTTAATTGTGCTTTAATTGTAAAAATAAAGCTGCCCAATTTTGGGCAGCTTTCAAATTGAAATTCATTTGTTTTTTTAGTTTCTGATGAATTTTTTGCTGATGGTTGAGGAACCGTCAGAAACTTCGATGATGTAAGTGCCTTCTTTTACCGAACTAACATTAACAGCATTGTTCTCAATGGTTCCTCCAGAAATTTGCTGTCCTAACAGATTGTAGATTCTGTAAGAAGCTTCCGTTTCAAGACCTGAGAAAAATAATGTTTCACCTTTAACAGGATTAGGATATACTTTAAAGGATAAAGTGCTAACTTCTTGTTTTGTATTGTCAAGACTTTCCGTAGCTGTATCGTATTTAACGGTAGCTCCGTTAACAATGTTAACAGTGTAGTCTTCAACTTCTCCGTTAACAAACACTTCACATGCAGTTGGTACTGCGTTAAATTTCATCGAAACTCTCATTCTTGTTGTACCTGATAAAGCTGTGTTTGGGATGAAAAAGCTACCATTAACAGTTGTTGATTTTGTTTTTGACTTGCTGAAAGCAAGCTCATTAGATCCAAAATTTCCATCTTGATTATAGTCAATCCAAACCGCATAAGCTTCATTAACTGAGGAACCATACCATGCTGGTGTAATAGTAATTGAACTTGTTGTGCCAGTTGTTAAATTGGTAGACAGAGTTGTATAGTTACCATATCCTTTGTTGTCTCCGGAAAGATTGTTGATAGTGCCTATTTGGACACGATTGATATATTCTCTAGAAGTGCCTCCAGTTGAAGTACAATAGGTAGCAACAGTATTGGACAGTGTAGTTACCGTTACGGTGTTGCTGTTAGTTGATAAGTTACCTGCTGCATCTTTAGCTTTTACATAAAAGCTATAAGTAGTTGCAGCGGATAAACCCGATACAACTAAAGAAGTAGCAGTTGTTGTGGTTTTCAATGCGCCATTTTGGTAAACATTATAGCCTGTAACTCCTATATTATCAGTAGCTGCAGTCCAAGACAGGTTAGTGCTTGAAGTAGTAGTACCTGAAGCAGAAAGTGTTGAAGCTGTAGGAGCAGTTGAGTCAACTAATGCAAGAGTGGAAACATTTACCGTGTTACTTGCAGAAGACAAGTTTCCTGCAGCATCTTTAGCAGCTACATAGAAATTGTATGTAGTTGAAGATGATAAACCAGTTACCGTCAATGAAGTAGACGTAGTGGTGGTTTTCAATGCCCCATTTTGATATACGTTATAACCGGTTACACCTAAATTATCAGAAGCAGCCGTCCATGATAGGTTAGTGCTAGAAGACGTAGTGCCTGAAGCAGAAAGGGTTGAAACTGTTGGAGCAGTTGTATCAGCTGCTGCTAAAGTTGTTACATTAGCAGTGTTACTTGAAGTTGATACATTCCCGGCAGCATCTTTAGCTTTTACATAGAAACTATAAGTTGTTGAAGCAGATAGACCCGATACCACTAATGACGTAGTAGTCGTAGTGGTTTTTAATACACCGTTCTGATATACATTATAACCGGTAATCCCTATGTTATCCGTAGCAGCTGACCATGATAAGTTAGTTGCAGAGGTAGTCGTCCCTGATGCCGACAACGTTGAAGCAGTTGGAACTGTCGTGTCAGCAGTAACAATAGCTGAAGTAGTTACATTTACAGTGTTACTGTTGCTAGAGATATTTCCAGCAGCGTCTTTAGCTTTTACATAGAAGCTATATGTTGTTGAAGCTGTTAAACCTGTTACCGCCAATGAAGTAGCTGTAGTAGTAGTTTTTAACGCGCCGTTTTGGTATACATCGTAACCAGTAACTCCTGTATTATCTGTAGCAACTGTCCAAGTCAAGTTAGTGTTTGAAGTAGTAGTACCTGAAGCCGAAAGCGTTGAAGCTGTTGGTGCTGCTGTATCCGTAGTTGCTGAACCAGTAATGGTAAAGTTAGCATTGTTTACATCAAAGAAAATATGATTACTACCTTTTACCATGATTCTGTTCGTAGTTCCAGGTAGGTTAGGAATTACAACATTTTGAGAACCATCATTAGGTGTTCCTGAAACTAAAACAGTAGGGAACGTTTGTCCACCGTCTGTTGATAATAAAATATCCACATTGGCAGCGTTTACACCATTAGCGTTAGTGCCGGCAACGGTCCAGTTGATAGCTTGTGAAGTGCCTGCCACATACGATACAGCCGCGTTTTGGGTGTCAACGGTAAAAGGCCCTGCAACACCGTCTACAGTTAGAACTACGTCGTCGGTATTGTTAGCGCCACCACCAATTCTGTTGTCACGTACGGTTAAACGGAAGTTTAAGGTACGGGCTACTCCTGGTAATGCTTCTACTGCAATATCTCTACCTGCAGTAGTTGTTAGTCCAGCCAGAATACTATTCATGTTCGGAAAATATCTTATTGGTGAAACTGTTGGAAGATACGATCTGAAAAGAGGCCCGGTTGTAGCAGTTGCTGTAGGAACTGATGCTGTTGCATTTCCTACATCCATTTGCTCCCATGAGTATGTTAGTGCATCCGTTGAATTAGCATCCGTTGCAGATCCATTTAGCATGAAAGGGGTTCCTTTAGGGATAGTAAAATTTAATCCAGCATTTACAACAGGTACTGCATTACCGGTATTAGTTATTGTTCCAAAAGTTTTAGTTTTGATTAAATCAGTAACTTGTTGGATGCTTATGGCATGAAAGTAAGCATCTGAATTTTGTTGAACATCTTTAGTGGTAATTCCTGCATAACTCATGATCGTTGATCCACTACCTGGTTCTAATTGAGCTATTGTGCTTTCGGTAGTATATGTAAAAGTATGGTTAGCCCCCAACTGATGCCCCATTTCATGAGCCACACAGTTAATGTCAAAAGTGTCACCTTGGTAATTCGTTGCATTTGCACAAGAATAAGCTCTTCCTTTGTAGTTATCCGCACCAATTGATCCTCTGGCCCCAGCGTCACCAGAAACAACAGCTCCTGCTCCTAATAGGTGTCCAATATCATAGTTTGCTTCTCCAATAACGGCTGTTAAGTTAGATTGTGATTCTGAGCCCCAATTAGATGCATATGAAAATGGGTCCGTTGTTGGATTTGTGTAAATTAATGTATCGTTATTGGCAATTAGGACTAATCGAACTCCAAAGTCTCTTTCAAAAACTCCATTGATTCTGGTTAATGTGTTGTTCATAGATGCTAAAGTAGCAGCTTTGCTACCTCCAAAATAAGCTGCGTATTCTCCAGTACAAGATAAAGCTAATCGATAGGTTCTTAATTTAGCATCATCTGCACCTCTCGCATAAGTGGATGAAGTTTGAGAAATTGATTGAGAAGCTGATTCTGTTACACTACATTCGAATTCGTCCATCTCATGTTTATGCTCCGATCTTTTGTATACAGTATATAAAGTGTTTTCTGAATTGATAGGTTCGATGAAAATGGATTCTTTATCAGGGGCGTAAGTCATTGCTTTGAATCCAAGTGGCGATAAGCTGAAATACGCTCGTGCCTGTGTGTTCTCCATACCAACAGCTACATAGGATTTTATTTCCGGGTATTTAGCAGCTAGTGCAGGATCCATAACAGGGTTTTCGTAAACTTTGAAATTTTCAGTTTTACCCTCTCCGTTAGGTAATGCAATAATTATGTCAGAAGTGATTTTGCTGTCTCTTTTAGGTGATTTTGCCAGTGCCATTTTCATAGCAGGTAAATCTAAATCGAAAAGATTGTTTTGTGGTAAGTTTGATTTAGTAGTTCTACCAGAAGTCTGATTCGCATTATTCTTTTTCCATAATCCAGTTTTAGTCTGAGCGATTCCGAAGGTACTGGTAAATAATAGGGCAGCACAAATTAATTTTTTCATAGTATATGTGTTTTTTGTAACTGCCTCAAAACTAATAAGTTAAATTAAAATATCGATGAAATTAACAAAAAAATCGATGAACTACACGTTTTTTTTTAAAACTGTAAGATTTGAGCCATTTTTTGATTATTCTCTTATGGAAAATTTGATAAATAAATTCTGTAATAATCTAAAAATCAATAATTTATATTTTTTCAAAATTCTTAAATATGTAAAAAAAAGAGTACGGTAACAGCTTCATGAAGTGCAGTTTTATTTTTTCAATTCAAAAGATTTTTTGAATTTTTCAAATCTATTTTTTTGATAAGTTGGAATTGATATTTTGAAGATAAATAGCTGATCTAATTTTTATATGAGGTTAAGGTCCTTCTGAGAAGAATAATTTTGGTATTTAGTAATTAATGTATTGTTAAAAAAGTTAAAGCCTTGAAAATGTTTGTGTTATAGTTAATTGTTGCTAAAAATTTTGTTAAATTTGTCTCAATAAACTTTAATAAGGTTATTAGACGGTTTTATGGTTGATTGTGATTGCTCGTGCAATAATACCTCCGCAGGAATCAATTAACATTTTCTTTTTTTACACTTTTTTAAATAATCTTAAAGTTTCAATTTTTGATTGAAAGGGCGTTGTTTTTTGGATTCCCCTTTTCTGTCATGTACTTCTCTCTCTGATAATATGGTTCTAAAACCGTATTATATGAAAAGAATTATATCATTTTATAGTGGAAATGCACAAAAAGTCAGCAGTTGTTGTAGCTGGCTGATGCATGCATTTAGTGATTACTGTTTCAATATTCTCAATTTAATTAAGGATTTATTTATTTGTTTAAACTATACTTTAAATAATAGTAGTAAAAGTTTTAAAAGACAAGCCTTGTTAGGAGGAGTATTGTGCGCACTTTTTATGCCTGGGGATATGTTTTCTCAGCAATTTAGAGGTTTGCAAACTGCCATGGCAGTTAATGTTCAACATAAAAATCCATTACAAAAAGATCCAATTAAAAAAGATTACCAACGATTTGTATACGATAATAACCAATTTTACAAAGAATCCGCTTATACTGTTTCAACCGATGCATTACCTCTTGCAGGTGCCGGTACTCCTTGTACTGCACACCGTTGGTTTGCTGGAGATGGTTGGCGAAATGAAAGTACGCCTAGTGTTTGGGAGCCTATAGTTTTGTCTGCACCGAGTCTGCAGCCTAAAGGGATTGTTCGATGTGCCAGTTCCGCGGAAACGGAAAGCCAACTGGAAGCATTTAAAGGGACATATCATGAAGCTGATAATCCTAATATTGATGGTCTTCCTTTTCCACTGACGGATTGTTTTAGTATGACTACTGAAACTTTTGGTAACACACTTTCTCGCCCAACGGAAGGAGAAGAGATTGTTTGGTTAAACTTTGATATACGACCGCTTGCCGGGACCTATCAGTTTCAAATTGTGACAAATCAAAATGTCGGATTTGTCCTTTTTTATGTAGATCCGGCTTCGGCAGGGCCTATTTCAGGTGAAGATATCGGAGCTAGTTATCCTTCAGGATTGTCTGGGGATTGTACCGATTTGGAATTTTCCGACATCAAAATAGCAGGGATATCGCACCCGGCTTGTGGATTTAGCGGTAATGGTTGGACTACTATTACTGTTCCTTCCTTCACAAGACCAACCAATTATTATCTTGCCATGTGGATGGCTGATGAAAATGTTACTGCATTTCCAGGAAGTATGAATTTGGTGTATAAATCCAGATTTGGTTGTGGTGGTGCTACCTGTACTCTTGAACATATGGATACCGATGTGGTCTGTAATGGTGATGGAACCTCCTATACTGCCTGTGTTGAATATGGTGGTAGTGAAGGACGCTGGAATATTGCTGCTCCTGGAGCTACCAGCTATACTTGGACAACCTATGCACAAGACGGAACCACCGTTATAGCCTCTGGAAATACTTCTCAAGTAACTTTGGGGATAATTCCAGACGGGGCTGTTTTTGCGAAGATATGTGCCATTTATCCGTTAGGAGTCCCCTATGACATATCTCTCACACCCGATCCGACGTATAGGGAAAACGATACGGGTTACATACCATGTGCTGATGGCGACAGGCAAACAGGTGCCTCACCTACAGACCCTTCATTAAGTTGTATAAGTGATTCCTTATTGAATTTTGTTCGTTGCGGTGTTTCTGCCAGTGAAGCTCAATCAAGTACTAACTCAGACTTTAATACATGGTTTGCTACTTTTGCCAATCAAAATCCGGGAGTAAACCCAACGATTTCGTATGTGTATTCACCGGCTCAGGCAGAACCGGTTTCAGGACACGCTCCTCTAAATCCTGGTACAGGGGTTCCTAATTTTACAGAAACCTCTGTTACGGTGACTTGGACAATAGAGAATTCTGAAGGATGTTCCGCATCTTGTTCAGCAGAATTTAGAATAACTAATAACTGTTTGATTGGTTGTACGCCAACTCCTTCGCCTGCACCATGTGATGGTACACCAGGTGGGTCAATTCAAGTTCAGGCAGCCAATGGTATTCCTCCTTATAGTTTCTATTTGTATTTGGATACTGATCCGGATCCAAATATTAACACTTTAGTTGCGGTTGATAACGAACTGAATGTTAATGCAGATCCAAATACTTTAATTGCAACTACGACATTCACAGGTTTGGCAGCAGGTCATTATGTTATACGTATAGTAGACCAAGTACAAACATTAGAAGTAAATCCTACCGAATGTGATACTACTGTTGAACAAATTCCATCTGTACCAATCGTAGAAAACTGTACCAACGACGAAATAACCGCCTGTGGCTTAACACAAGCAGCAATTGATGCGGATTATTTAGCATGGTTCAACAGTTTAGCACCAACAGGAGGTACCAATCTTGATTATGATATAGTGGTTAGAGATGGAGAGGGCAATATTGTAGATGATGATGGAGTATTCTCACCAGCCCGATGTGGCGCCATTTACACCGCAACAGTAACTTATTCTGATGATTGTGACCAAAGCGGTGATTGTACAGCCACTTATACTGTAATAGGTGATACTGAAGATCCTGTAATTGTTGATATACCTGATTATCAATTACAAGAATGTAATGAGGCATGGCCAACAGATGTATCAACAACATTCACTGATAATTGTGGAGTAAACGAAAGTTTATCCGGCGATGTAGATGGTGTATTAATTGGTTCTGGCGCATTGGATGAATGTACCCAATACCGTGACTACCGTTTTAGAGTAGTTGACGATTGTGGCAACGATGCCGAGCAAACCCTTCGCATTACCCGTCACTACGATGAAACCGATCCGGTTATCGAATGTCCAGACGATATTGTAATTGGAGTTTGTGAAGAATTCCCAACTATAGTTACTCCTCAGGCAACTGATAATTGTGGTGGTGAAGTAGAAGTGATCGGAACACGTTCTGATGGTCTGGCACTTAGTGATCCTTTCCCTGTTGGGCAAGTAATAACAGTTACTTTTACAGCCACAGACGATTGTAACAATGATGCGTCTTGTAACTTTACTGTAACAGTCAACCCTTGTGATGAACCACACTGTACTTATACTCAAGGATACTACGGATCTTATAACGGATCAGCTTGTACTCCGGATGGTGTAAGAACAACAGATTATGAAATAATGAGAACGGCTTTAGGTTATTATACTGCAACTACTGCGGATGATTATTTCGACTTTGGTACTGTTTCAAGCGGAAACTATTTCCGATTAAAATTATCCGATGTTAGTGGCGATCCATCCATTGCTAAAAATAACATTTACAAAATGTTACCAGGAGGTGGTAATCCGAGAGCTTTGGTAGGATTTGATACCTATGACCAAATAGGCCCTTACGCGAATGTAAACCAAAAATGGACAGTAGACAACGATCCGTTGAATAATACAACACAAAGAATGAGACGAGGCAGAATCAACAACAACTTGCTTTCTCAAACTATGGTATTATTCTTTAACCGTTCAGTTGATGGTGGTTTAGGAAGTTTCGAATTCGGAACTACATTAGCAACCGCTGATGTAGACTGTGGTTCTGATGTTCCTGATATGGAAACAGTTGAAGTGTATTATATGCCTGAAGCTTTAGTGGATTACTTGTCTAATAATGGAGGTGCTACTGTAGATAATCTGTTTGCATTAGCAAATAGAGTTCTCGGAGGAGAAGTTATTCCGGGTGTAAGCCCTACTGCAGTTAATTCAGCTGTTGATAATATTAATAATGCATTTGATGGATGTAGAACAGTTGTTGCTGTACCTCCTTCAGATGTAGTGATTAATAATCCTGATGTACCGGTAGAATCTGTAACTGGAGGTCAATCGACATTTACAGTATATCCGGTTCCATTTAAAGATAATATTACAATTCGTTACGACTTCAATTATCAATCAAAAGCGCGAATTGAAGTGTTTGATGCGAAAGGCATGTATCTAATGTCTTTTGATGACCCTGATGCTTACTACGGAAAAGAAGTTACACTTGAACCAACATTTAATACCGGCGAGGGACAAATGTTCTTTATCAAGTTAATTACAGACCGAGGTGTAAGTATGAAAAAAGTGATTTCCAAAAAATAAATACCCTTAAGTTCATTAAAGAAGGAAGAGGCTGGTTATTTCTAACCAGCCTCTTCTTATTTGTTAAGTGTTTAGGGTTACTTAACTAATCCTCTTGAGATTACAATTCTCTGAATTTCAGAAGTTCCTTCGTAAATCTGGGTAATTTTTGCATCACGCATCATACGTTCTACATGGTACTCGCTTACGTATCCGTTACCTCCGTGAATTTGAACGGCATCATTAGCCACTTCTAAAGCAATTTCAGAAGCATATAATTTTGCCATCGCTCCGGAATGTGCAATATCTTCTCCATTATCTTTTTCAGAAGCTGCTTTGTGAATTAACAATCGTGCAGCTGTAGTTTTTACGTGCATATCTGCTAATTTGAAAGCAATGGCCTGGTGTTGGAAAATTGGTTTTCCAAAAGCCACACGCTCTTGAGCATATTTCAACGCTAACTCATAAGAACCTTGAGCAATACCTAAAGCTTGAGAAGCAATTCCGATTCTTCCTCCATTTAAAGTTGACATCGCGAAAGCAAATCCGAAACCATCCGCTCCGATTCTGTTTTCTTTAGGAACTTTTACATCGTTAAATAATAAGGTATGGGTGTCAGAACCACGAATACCCATTTTCTTTTCTTTTGGTCCGATTTCAAAACCTGGCATTCCTTTTTCAACAATAAGAACGTTAATTCCTTTATGACCTTTTGAAGCATCCGTTTGAGCAATAACTAAATAAGTAGAAGCTGTTCCACCATTGGTAATCCAGTTTTTAGTTCCGTTTACTAAATAATGATCGCCCATATCAATTGCAGTGGTTCTTTGCGAAGTAGCATCAGAACCCGCTTCCGGCTCAGATAAACAGAAAGCACCAATAACATCACCTTTTGCAAGTGGCGTTAAATATTTTACTTTTTGCTCTTCAGAACCATATTTTTCTAAACCAGCACAAACTAATGAATTATTAACCGACATAATTACAGCTGCAGACGCATCTACTTTTGCAATTTCTTCCATCGCCAGCACATAAGAAACACTGTCTAATCCGGCACCTCCGTATTTTGGATCTACCATCATCCCTAAGAAACCAAGTTCTGCCATTTTCTTTACTTGTTCTGTAGGGAATTTAGAGTGTTCGTCTCTTTCAATTACACCTGGTAACAATTCAGTCTGAGCAAAATCTCTCGCCGCCTGCTGAATCATCAACTGTTCTTCGCTTAAATTAAAATTCATTTTATTTTCAGTGTTTTGTTTGTAAGTCCTTTAAAAAAGTTTCCAAATATAGGCCATAATTATCATATTTTCAATAGGATTGTCTAATTTTAACCCATGCAAAATAAGACCTATAACGTAGTGGGAGTAATGTCGGGCACTTCGCTGGACGGCGTTGATTTGGCACACATTCGTTTTACAGTAGATCAAGGTAATTGGGCTTTTCAAATTTTTGAAAGTGAAACCGTTAGTTATTCAGAGGAATGGGTAAACCTCCTGAAAAGTGCTATCGATTTTTCAAAGGATGAATTAACGAAACTTAACGAATCATATACCGAATTGCTAGCCGGAATCATTACTGCTTTTATACAGAAACACCATATTCAACATTTAGATGTAGTTTGTTCTCACGGACATACTATTTTGCATCAACCGCAAAACGGCTTCACATTGCAAATCGGGAATCTTTCAAAAATATCCGAGCTGATAGGAGAGAATGTGGTTTGTGACTTTAGGGTACAAGATGTGCAATTGGGAGGGCAAGGCGCTCCTTTAGTGCCGATTGGCGATAGGATTTTGTTTTCGAAATACGATTATTGCCTGAATCTCGGAGGCTTTTCTAACATCTCTTTTGAAGAAAACGGCAACCGAATTGCATTTGATATTTCCCCTGTAAACACAGTCTTGAATTTTTATGCCGATGCATTAGGTCTGAAATACGACAATAAAGGAACAATTTCCAAGAGCGGAACGATTTCTGAGGAATTGTTGTCTGAACTGAATGCGTTGGAATTTTATCAAAAAAGCTATCCGAAATCGTTAGGTTTTGAATTTGTGAAGACCATTGTACTTCCGCTAATCGAAAAGCATCAGATTTCCATTGAAGACAAGCTTCGAACTTTTACCGAACATGTTGCCTATCAGATTGCAAGCGCTTTGCCTGTAAAAAACGGAAGTCTTTTGGTTACGGGCGGTGGCGCTTACAATGATTTTCTGATCGAACAAATGCGAGTGTATCTTCCGAAAATGCAAATTGTAATTCCGGAAGCCAAAACCATCGAATTTAAAGAAGCGCTGATTTTTGCTTTATTAGGTGTCCTGAAACTTAGAAATGAAGTGAATGCTTTGGCTAGTGTAACCGGCGCAAAACAAGATCATAGTTCCGGGGTGGTTTATGAGTTTAATTCACCACAAACGCAGTAACCTCTTTTAGTAACTCTTTGCTTTTTAAATCGTGCCCCAAACCTTCTGTAAGGATCAATTGGCTGTTTTTCCAATGTTTGTTTAATCGGACGGAATGTGCAGGATTCGTGGCCAGATCATTTTTGTCGTGTACGATTAAGGCCGGAATGCTAATGCTCTCCGCGAACTTTGCACTCGAGAAATAACTTGGTTGCTTTCCTAATTGTTTCTCAAACTCATCGATTATTAAGGTAACCGATTTTGTGCTCAAGCCTAAGGTTTGTTTGTAAAAGTCGAAAAACTCTTTAGCTTCTCCCGGAGCGCCCATAATGACTACTTTTTTGATGGTGTTTTCTTTATAATGATCTAAAAAATAGGTCGTTGCAAAGCCGCCAATAGAGTGGCCAATAATTGTTGTGATATCCGAATGCAGTTCTAAAAAAGCGTTGATTACTTTTGCATATAAGACCACATGGATCGATTTTCCGGAAGATAAGCCATGAGCAGGCGCGTCTAAGGCATACACCGTAAAATCATTTTTGACCAAATGTTCAATATAGTTTTTCCAGCGGAACGAGTGACTGGCCCAACCATGGACGAGTAATATTTTTTTGTTGCCCTTACCCCATTTATAGGTTTGAATGCTGTAGTTTTCTACAGTAAATGTATCCGATAGGCCTTTTTGTAAAAACTCCAATTGATGCGGTTTCAGTTTTCGGGCAAAGGGATTGCAAAAAAGCAGAAAACCATCCTTTCTTAGCTTTTTTGGGTGCGTAATTGACAGAAAATTGAAGTAAATACCCGTCGATTTTTGTAAAATTCGTTTAAAATTCATGATATTTTTTCTTTTAAGATACCAATCGGTATCAAAATGATTAAATTTTTTTAGAGTAAAATGTCGGAAACGATCCAGTTTTTTAAATGGTTCACCACGATCTCGATATCGGCGTTTGAATTTTGAAGTTTACTCATCATAATGCCGCCTTCAAGCGTTGAAATTAAGACGGTTGCTACCAATTTTTCATTGACTAGATTTCGAACTTGTTTGTGAGTTTTTCCGTTGATGATAATCTTCTCTATCGAATGACGAAAAACGGCTAAAGCCTGCTGTGCTTTTTGCTTCAATTCCATGTTGGTGTCATCTACTTCAACGGCAACATTTAGCAGCGGACAACCACCGACAATAAACGGATCCGTGATGTAACTTTGGAACAAATTTAGGACACAAAACAGCTTGTCACGCGTGTTGTTTTCTAAGCTAATTTTCTTACTTAATTCAATAAAAATGGATTGCATTATTTTTTGAAAAGCTTCGATTTCCAGTGTCTCTTTATTCTCGAAATGTCTGTAGATTGCGCCTTTGGTTAAACCTGTGGCATCAGTGATATCGCTTAATGACGTGGATTTGTACCCTTTTGTGTTGAAAAGAGTGGTCGCTTCTTTAAGCACTTTTGCTTTTGTAATTTCTGAGGATCGCATATGCAAAGATACCAATCGGTATCAAAATGACAAAAAAAAAGTAAAATTTCTTTTTCGATTGTTCGAATAAGCTAAATTTGCATATCGAAAAATCACTTTTTTTGGCAGGTGAAATTGCCGTAAAAAAGATGGTTTGCAACCAATAAAAATAAACCGATCAAATATGAAAGATTTACTTAAGAAATTCGAAAATAAAGAACCTGAAGTTGTATTCCATTGGAAAGATGCGGAAACGGATGCGGAAGGATGGACGGTGATCAACTCATTGCGTGGTGGAGCAGCCGGTGGCGGAACGCGTATGCGTAAAGGTTTGGATATGAACGAAGTGCTTTCATTGGCAAAAACGATGGAAGTGAAATTTTCAGTTTCAGGGCCTGCTATTGGTGGTGCTAAATCAGGAATCAATTTTGATCCGAACGACCCAAGAAAAAAAGACGTGTTGCAACGTTGGTATAAAGCGGTTTCTCCTTTATTGAAAAGTTACTACGGAACCGGTGGAGATTTAAATGTAGATGAAATCCATGAAGTAATCCCGATGACGGAAGCATGTGGTGTTTGGCATCCGCAGGAAGGTGTTTTTAACGGACACTTCAAGCCAACGGAAGCAGACAAAATCAACCGTATCGGACAATTGCGTCAAGGTGTGGTAAAAGTGATTGAAAACACTACTTTTTCTCCGGACCTAAGTAAAAAATATACCGTTGCCGATATGATTACCGGTTACGGTGTGGCACAAGCCGTTCGTCACTTTTATGATATTTATGGCGGAAATGTACAAGGGAAAAAAGCGATTGTACAAGGTTTCGGTAATGTAGGTTCGGCAGCTGCCTTTTATTTAGCAGAAATGGGAGCGAAAGTTGTTGGGATCATCGATAGAGACGGTGGTGTTATCAACGAAAACGGATTTACATTCGAAGAAATTACAGCGTTGTTCCGTAACAAAAACGGAAATACCTTAGTGGCTGACAATATGATACCGTTTGCGGAAATCAACGAAAAAATCTGGTCAGTTGGAGCGGAGATTTTTGCACCGTGCGCGGCTTCAAGATTAGTGACTAAAGCACAAGTGGACAGCATGGTGGCAGCAGGATTGGAAGTGATTTCTTGTGGTGCGAATGTTCCGTTTGCCGATAAAGAAATTTTCTTCGGACCAATTATGGAAGAAGTTGACAGCAAAGTGAGCTTGATTCCAGACTTTATTTCCAACTGTGGTATGGCACGTGTTTTTGCGTACTTCATGGAGAAAAAAGTAGCGATGACCGACGAGGCAATTTTTAATGATACTTCCGATATTATTAAAGCGGCAATCCAAAAAACTTATGATGTAAGTTCTGACAAGAAAAACATCAGTGCAAGAGCCTTTGAAATTGCTTTGAAACAATTGGTATAATTCTTGTATATTTAGCTCTTAGAACATAACAAAAAAAACGTATTTTCGTTATTAATGTTTGAGTAAGAGTACGAATATGGAACAGTTTGATATATCAGCAGCAGAAAAAAGAAAGTCATTCCTGATTACGGTAGTGATTTACGCCTTTTTACTGCTGCTTTTGTTTTTTATCCGATTTTGGCCGCCCACCAATCCGGAAACTTTAGCTATGTTAGGTGGCGGAGGTGGTGGCGGAGGCGTGACCATCAATTTCGGAGACAGTGATGTCGGAATGGGTGATAATTTTCAGAGTGAAGTGCTGAATGTGAAGAATGATGTGAAACAGGCGGTGACGGAAACTGCACCTGAGGAAGATGTCATTTCCAGTGATACTCCGGAAGACAACGCAGTGGTGATTCCGAAAAATCCAAATCCGGTAAAAACGAAACCAGTCGTGAAGACCGACCCGAAACCTGTTGAGGTTAAAAAACCAACCGTTTCTAAAAACACCAATGATGCGTTGGCGAATTTAATGAACGGTTCCAAAAAAGGCGGTGACGGTGATGACAACCAAGCCGGTAACAAAGGGAAATCCAACGGTGATTTAGCTTCAAACGGTTATTATGGTAGCGGCGGATCCGGTGGAGGAACAGGCGGTGGGAACGGAACTGGCAACGGAACAGGAACCGGTCCTGGTAGTGGAAGTGGTTCTGGCGGTGGAAACGGAAGCGGTGTAGGAACCGGAAACGGTTCAGGGTATTCGTTAGGAAACCGAAAAGCACTTTCAAAACCCGCGCCAAACTACAATTGTAACGAAGAAGGCCGGGTAGTGGTCGAGGTTTCCGTAGATAAAAACGGTAAAACCATTGCAGCTACACCGGGAATCAAAGGAACGACCAATACGGCCAAATGTTTGTTGGATCAGGCGCGAATTGCCGCGATGAACACCAAATGGCAGGCGAGTGAGGATGCTCCGGAACGTCAGGTGGGAAAAATTATTTATACCTTTAGTTTGAATTAAGCAAAAATAAAGAAGTAGGAATAAAAAAGAGTCAATCGGTTTGGTTGACTCTTTTTGTTTGGTATCGTTTTGCAGTTTAAGATTTTTTCGCCGTGGTCTTTATTTTTTTAGTTGCATTACTTTTTCTAGTAAGGGGGTTAATCCGTTTTCGGTAAGGGTGTCATTGTTCCAGAAACTCATGCAACAGCTAACGTAGTTATCCCTGACGTTACACGCTACATAATAGATGGTTAGTGTTTTTCCGCCCGACATGCCGGCCAGTACCGATTTTACTCCGGTGAAATCATAAACAACTTTCTTGGCTTTGGTTTCCGTGCCTTCAAACAGTACGTCAACCTCTTCTTCGGAAAGCACTTTCCCGCCCTTTTTGCTTTTGGTAACAGTAAATTGATTGTGGATGGCGTTTTTCGCGCTTTCAAGCGTTTTGTGAACTGACCAATTCATTTCTCCGTAATAAGGGCATTGCACCGTATTGATATTAGTCCAATAGCAACTATTTCCCAGTTCAATTTTTCTTCCGGCAAAATCGATGCTTTCAATGATCATGGGTTCAAAAACTTCTTTTGGGATTTGATCGTTTACAATCCGATTGACATATTTTCTTTCAAAGGCTTTGTCCAATGCGTTATAATAACCGAACCAAATAACGGTTATCGTTTTGTTTTTGTTTTCTATAAAGTAGTAAGAGCTTATCTGATTGATGTTCTCCGCGACATTTTCTGTTTTAGTAATGTAGATATTGTTATGACGCAACGTTTCGTCTTTTGTTTTAGCATCACTGTCTTTGATGTCATACTTTCGGTATAGTTTTTTCAGTCCTTTTTCGGAGAATTCGTTGCTGAAGGCTTGTTTTGAAAAATCAACTCCGTCTGTGTTGTAAAAAACAATTGTTTTGTTGTTGATGGCTTTAAGGCGTTTTGCAAAATCATCATTTTCCTGACTAAATGCAATAGTTGAGACTAAGGCGATGGTTAAAAAGAAAAGTCTTTTCATTTTCGTTGCTTTTAATGATGGTTCTGTTAAAAGTGAAATTTTAGCCCCGATAGCAGCGGCATCCTTTTATAAAAAATCCCGTTCTTTCAGAATGGGATTTTTTATAAAAGATAGAGCGTATAGCGGGAATAAGCTCCTTAAAATATTACTTTGAAGCACTTGTGGCTATTACAAATTTCAGGTTGTTTTTTACACCAATCTGCAATACGTCTACCAGATCCTGTACTTGTAAATTGTACGGAATACGAACCACTACGGCCTGTTCTTTATTGTCACCGATTTTGTTTAGTAATTCCTGCTCCAATTGATCAAAAGGTACTTCCTGTTTGTCTAGATAAAATCGTTTTTCTTCCGTTACGGACAAGCTGATTAGCTGCTTGTTAGTTTTTTCGTTGTTTTTCGATTTAGGTAACGTCATTTTAATCACGTTCGGATTGGCTAAAGTCGAGATAATCAAGAAGAACAAAAGCAGGAAGAACATAATGTCGCTCAACGAACTGGTGGCGACTTCTGCATGAAATCGTTTATTTCGTTTTATCGGCATTTGGTCGCTGTATTATGTTAACGAATTCCAATACGTGTCTTTGCATGTTGAGCGAGTAGTTATCGATCATGCTATTGTACAAGTGGTACGCCGAATACGCGATAATACCCACCACAAGGCCCGCACCACTACTGATCATTTTCTCGTACAGTCCGCCGGAAATGTTTCCGATACTGATGTTTTCCGTAACCGAAATGCTGTAGAAAATCTTGATTACTCCGGAAATGGTTCCGATGAAGCCAAGGGTTGGAGCAATACCCGCCACTAAACCTAATACACCCAGTTTCTTTTCCATTTCACCGATTTCAATATTGGCGGCTTTCTCCATGTTGGATTCGATTTCCGAAATCGGACGGCCAATAGTCTGGATGCCTTCTTTGATTACAATCGCGGATGCAGCACCGTCACGTTCCGCCGCAGAAATAGCCATGTCGATATTTCCTGCATTTAAATGAGTACGAATGTCTTTCATTAAATGCGGATCGGTTTTGGTTGCCTTTTTGATGTACATGTAGCGTTCGATGATGATGTAAATCGTGTAGAAAAGCAGTAAGGCAATCGGGATTAAAAAGATTCCGCCTTTTAAGATGAATTCCAATACGGAGATTTCGTTGTCTTTTACCACACCCTCTACTACTGCGCCTGCAGCTTGGCTAATTGTGTCATTTTGTACTTGTAAAAAAAATCCAGTCATAAATTCGAATGATAGCTATAATTTATTTTAAAAATAATCTCAATTTTGCAATAAAGATAAATTTCTATACCCTAATAAACTAAAAAAAAGATTATTTATTTTACGGGTACAGATTTTAACAGCAAATAGTATTCCAAAATGACCTATGCCGAAACTTTAGAGTGGATGTTTGCCCAATTACCCATGTATCAACAACAAGGGGCATCTGCCTATAAAAAAGATTTAACCAACACGATTTCACTGGCCGCGCATTTGGGTAATCCTGAGCGATTGGTTCGCTGTGTGCATGTGGCAGGAACGAACGGGAAAGGTTCGACATCGTCCATGATTGCTTCTGTATTACAGGAGGCTGGTTATAAAGTTGGTTTGTATACGTCTCCACATCTGAAGGATTTCCGGGAGCGGATTAAGATTAACGGCCAAATGATTTCGGAAGATTTTGTGGTGGATTTTATCGAAACAAACAAATCCTTCTTTAAAGAACGTCAGTTAAGTTTTTTTGAGATGACGGTGGGTTTGGCTTTCGATTATTTTGCCAAAGAAAAGGTAGATGTAGCTGTGATTGAAGTTGGGATGGGTGGTCGTTTGGATTCTACTAATATTATACAGCCTTTGGTTTCGGTAATTACCAATATCGGTTTTGATCATACTCAGTTTTTGGGAACTACTTTGGAGACCATTGCGGGAGAAAAAGCGGGTATTATTAAATCAGCTGTTCCTGTTGTAATTGGAGAATATACAGAGCAAACCAGACCGGTTTTTACGGCAAAAGCGGAAGAGTGTCAATCAGAAATTTATTTTGCTTCTGATTTGATAACTCAGGATTACCCTTGCGGTTTGTTAGGAGATTATCAGGTTCACAACAAGAAGACGGTGGTACAAACAATTGAGGTGTTGAGGGCTGATTTTGAAATTTCAGATGATAATCTTAAAAACGGCTTGTTGAAAGTGGTTGAAAATACCGGTTTGTTAGGGCGTTGGCAGCAGCTTGGTTCGAATCCGAAGGTGATTTGTGATACCGCACACAATAGTCATGGATTGAAAATTGTGCTGAATCAGATTCAAAATGAAAAATTTGAGCGATTACATTTTGTTTTAGGTGTGGTGAATGATAAAGATTTGGATGATATTTTGCCGTTATTTCCAAAAGAGGCTAAGTATTTTTTCTGTAAGCCGAATGTGCCGCGTGGCTTAGATGAAAAAAAATTACAGCAAAAAGCAGTAGAGTTTGGTTTGATTGGGGGAGTATATAATTCAGTTTCAGAAGCTTATAAGGCTGCCCTAAGTGTCTCTGTCGGGGATGATTTCATTTATATCGGTGGCAGTACGTTTGTAGTGGCAGAAATTGTGTAAAATAATTTTGTAGAAGTGAAAATAACCTTTATATTTGCACCCACAATGACGGAAAAACGTTGTTGTCGATAAAAGGGCGATTAGCTCAGCTGGTTCAGAGCACCTCGTTTACACCGAGGGGGTCGGGGGTTCGAACCCCTCATCGCCCACCACTTTTATCACTACTTACTGATAATAAAAAAATTATTGGGCGATTAGCTCAGCTGGTTCAGAGCACCTCGTTTACACCGAGGGGGTCGGGGGTTCGAACCCCTCATCGCCCACAAAAAAGACACCTTATACAAATGTATAGGGTTTTTTTATGCCTTGTATTTACTGGGCTTTACAGAGTTTTTGCATACTTCATAGAACTCTTTCAATTTTCTCAAAAAGGCATACTTTTTAATTAAAAATCACCTTTTCAGGTACACCCATTTTTTTACCTCAAAGGCATACCCTGGGTACACCCATGTTTTTCTCAGGTACACCCTAAATTCAAACACCTAAAATCATGAATGTTAACGATTTATATATTTTGTTTTTAATCAGTAGAGTAAAGACAAATAAACAGGGTTTAGCCCCTATCAGATGTAGGATTACATTGTATAACAAAAGGAAAGTTTTCTCAACAGGATTGTTTGTAGAAGCTGATAAATGGAACAATAAAACCCAAATAGCTAAGCCATTAAATGATGATAATAAGTTTATTAATACCCAATTGAGCCTGATTAAAACTAAAATTAATCAGGCTTTTTTATTTCTACAAGTTCAAGGAAATGTGTTTAGTGCTGATGATGTTTATAATCAATATGCAGGTATCAAACTAAATATTGATAAGTCAATTTTGGAAGTTTTTGATGAACATATAAAAAACCAGGAAAAGCTGATAGGCATTGAAACTACAAAGGTTTCTGTTGCAAAGTTTTATCAAACCAAGAAACATCTGCAATCTTTCATTTGGTATAAATTCAAGAAGAATGATTATATGTTGAAGCAACTGAAAGGAAACTTTATAACAGAATTTGAATTCTACCTAAAGGCAGAAAAGAAGTTTAAGCATCATACAATTTATAAAACTATCCAAAGGTTTAGACAGATTGTGAAGTTTGCTGTAGCAAAAGATTATATTTTTAAAGACCCTTTTATGCTTCATAAGAATCCTAAACCTAAAAAAGAAGTTGTTTTTTTGACTCCAAAGGAATTAGAAACATTAGCTAATCATACATTCTCACAAAGCAGATTAGAAAATGTAAAAGATATGTTTGTATTCTGCTGTTATACTGGATTGGCTTATAATGAAATGAGTAGTTTAGAAAGAAAGCATATTGAAATTGGGTTTGATGGTTTTGAATGGATTAAAATTGTCAGAAAGAAAACTAACAAAGAAGTATCTATTCCTATTCTGAAAAAAGCCAAAGAGATACTCAATAAATATGAAGATGATTCTGAAAAGCTATTGCCAGTAATTTCAAACCAGAAGTTTAACTCCTACCTCAAAGAAATAGCTGAAATAGTGGGTATTAAAAAAAATCTAACCCATCATCTTGCTAGAAAAACTTTTGCAACTACAGTACTACTTTATAATGATGTGCCTATGGAGATTGTCTCTGAATTATTAGGACATTCTGAAATGAGTGTTACTCAGGCTCATTATGGAAAAGTGGTTAAGGTTAAAGTTAGTGAACACATGATGAAATTAAGTAAGAAACTTGATAGAAAGAAATAAGAAATTAGCTGTGTTGTTCTATTTTTACAGCATAGCTAATTTTATATTATGAGTGCAATAGATTTTGAACTAATAGACATCCCAATTGAATTTAAAAAAATCAGCCCTGATGATTTTGATTCTAATCTTTATGAATCTTCAATAACTAAGATTAGGCCTAATAAAGAAGGCTATATTAGTGAAGAATTATTGCCTATCCTAGATAGTGAGTTTAGTATTAACAATACAGTAGTTATTAATGCAGGTGTTGGTCAAGGAAAGTCAAAAGCTATTATTGAGAAAGTAGTTGATTACTCAAAATCAGATGAATACATTGTTGTTATTGCTGTTCCTTATAATAATCTTATTGAACAGTATGAGAAAGATTGTATAAATAGGGGGATTAGTCCTAATGAAGTATTCAATATTCAAAAAATCAAAGAATATAGCTTCCTTAATAAACAAGGCATTGATGATAATCTTGTTAATTCAGATAATTCAAAAATTTCTGATTTTAAAGTTCATGTTATGACAATTAATGCGTTACTAGGTAATTCTGGTGATGAATCAATTTTTCAATCCAAAGAAAGGGTCAAATACTTTTCTGAATTATCTTTTTTTTGTACACAAAATAATAAAAAGATAGTTGTTGTTTTTGATGAAATACATGATGGAATTCAAAATTTTAAAGAAGAGTATATTTATAAGTTATGGAGTTTTCAAGGGTTAATTTTTAAAATTTTCATAATTAGTGCAACTTTCAATGAAGCTTCAAAACAAGTTGTAAAATATCTGTCAGAATTCACTAATAGAAAAATAAGTATAGTAGAATCAGAGAGAGTTAAAAATGTCAATAGACAAAGTAAACTCAGTCTTATTTTTAATGATTACAAGCCTATATCAAAGAACTCTTATTTGAAAAAACTTGTTAATAAACTTATTGATGAAAAGAAAGCTTTTGATGTAATTCTATATTCTAAAAAGCAGGCAAAGCAATTGTTAGATACTAATGGACTTCTCCATTCAATAAAAAATGAATTAAATTTATGTTATAGTGATGTTTTTGATTTTGCAAAGAAATCAAATAAGAAGTATAGTAATGATTTGAATAATGTAGGAACAAATTTTACTACAGGTGTTAATATTACTAAAAATTGCCATACCTTAATTGTTGTTTTGCCAAAAAGACTTCAAAATAACTTTATTAACAATAAAGGTGTTTTTTCTTCAGGTCTAAATTCTTTAATTCAAACTTTAGCAAGGCAAAGAGAGGCTGGTGAAATTTATATTGTTATGCCTACACCATATAAAATAAATGAAAAATCACTTCCATATAGTCAGAAGATTAATGATAATATTGTTGATATATTTAAGAAGTATGCAAGTGATATAAAGGTTGAATATTCAAATGTTAATTTACAAAACGAATTGCTGCTTAAAGCATATGATACATTAGAAAAGTTAAACATATTAGCTACTCGCAATATTGAAAGTGTAGATAGATCAGGTATGAATACTTTAGATTATCCTTCAAAAGAGAGGTTTATATTAGAAAAAGGGGAAAGATTTTTAACCAAAAACTTTTTTGGTGGGGATTTAGCAACATATACATTTTTTGGAGCTATAACAAATCAATTTCTCAACTGTACTTTGAATGAGATATTAGTTGATAATAAGATTTTAATTGAGGATGGGAATGTATTAGGTGCAGCATTTGAAATTTATAGTGATTTTGCTTTTAAAAGAGTTGGAGCTTTTGAGGGAGATGTAGAAGAGTTTTACTTTGACTATTATTCTGAATATGAGATATTTAGGTGGATTTTATCTTTTTTAGAGAATAAAGAAGTTTATATTAATGAGGAAAGAGCAGATAGTACTCAAATTAAATACTTTAAGAGGGCTTTGGTTTATTTTACAATTCAACATGGAAAAGAAAGGTCTTTGGAAGGATTGCAAAGTATAAGTTTCATGGAATTAGGTAAGATTCTCAATAAAATATACTTTCAATCTTGTGTGAAATTTTCTGGAGTTGAATTGTTTAACAAGGAAGGGGCCTTATATACAAAAACAGAATATGGATTTGATTATATGTTGGATGATGAAATCGCTAAACAAATTCTACATTATAAAAAATGGATTGAGTATGTTGATCTGATTGAGTATGATATAAAAGACTATAATGGAACTAAAGTTTTGTCTACTTCTCCATGTGATGATTTTAAAGCAAAATTCAAAAAAGACAAAATGTCAGAGGAACTAGAGTTTTTGATAAAAACTGATATGATAGTTAAAGAAGATATAACTACTTTAAAGGATACTTATCTAAAAGCTGAAAAAGAAAAGAAAGTTGAGACTTTTTATAATGTTTTAGTGGCTAATTTTTTTAGGAAAAATGCTAAGTATAAACAAATTAAAAGAATAAACAATTATAAGGATGTTGAGAGGATTAATTTAGATTCTTTAACCACAAATTTTTTATACAACAGAATACCAGAAGCAATTCTGTAAATGCACAGATTTTCTTTTTCTTATATAATATAAAAGAAAATTTGTGCACTTTTTCAAGGCCAATCTCAATTTTGAGGTTGGCTTTTTTGTTTTAAAAATACCAGGAATCTAAAAGAACTATTAACCATTTAAGATTAAAATTATGCAACTAAGACAATCAGAAAGGAAGAAAGCCAAAATTAAAATGGCTCTTCAAGGTTCAGCAGGCTCAGGAAAAACATTTAGTAGTTTACTGCTTGCACAAGGGTTAACCAATGGAGATTTTAGCAAAGTAGCTGTTATTGACAGTGAAAATGGGAGTGCAGATTTGTATGCTCATTTAGGGCAATACAATGTACTATCATTAAAACCACCATTTACACCAGAAAATTATATTAAGGCAATTGAAGTCTGTGAGAAAGCAGGGATGGAAGTTATCATTATTGATTCAATTTCTCAATCATGGGAAGAATTGTTAGACTATCACAGTTCTTTAGCAGGAAACTCATTTACTAATTGGGCAAAAGTGACACCAAGGCAAAATGCTTTTATTGATAAGATTTTACAGGCAGATGCTCATGTTATTGCAACAATGAGAACCAAACAGGATTATGTTTTAAATCAGAAAGATGGAAAGTTCATTCCTGAAAAAGTTGGATTGAAAGCTGTGCAAAGGAATGATTTAGATTATGAATTCACTTTGGTCTTTGATATTGATATAAAACATTTTGCTGTATCAAGTAAAGACAGAACAGGTTTATTCATGGGTAAACCAGAATTTGTAATAAACTCTTATACAGGTAAAAAGATTTTGGAATGGTGCAATAGTGGAACTAATCTACAAGATGCAAGGGAGAAAATAAAAAATACAAAAAACCTTGATGAATTGAAGCAACTCTATAACCAATACAGCAATTGGAGAGAATTGTTGGAATATGATTTCAAACTCCAAAAAGATACAATTAACTCAAAAGAATTATTGTTGAACCCTAAAACATTCAGTACAAATGGAAGCACTGCACATCCTTGAACCCAAAGTAAACCAGGACACACATAGATTACTTCCTGTAAAGCAAAATAATGTCTTTACAATTCCTGGTATTTCACAATCTGAAAATGTTGTTACTCCAATTGTAACATCATTTCCAAATAAGCCATTCATTGAAGCCAATACACAGGAAATCAATTTACACAATCTGAAAAATGATTGTGTAATTCCTGTTTTCAGTAAGGATAATGAAAGAACTATTGCTCATCAGGAATTTATAAAGATTGCTCAGGATTGTCTTTCAAAGGTATTCCCAAACCAAATTTTTGATAAACCAGAAATCAGAGTGAGCCATCAGATAAAAGGTAGAACACCAGAAGCAATTCATAAAAATGTTGCTGATTTATTAGACCATGAAAGAACCCAATATTTTGAAAGAATGGCATTCATTATTAGGATTCCTGGTATTGTGGATTCCATTAATGGTAATGAAATTGCTCTTACAATTGGTGGAGTCAGAAGTTACAATTTGGAAAATCTGTACAACAAAAAATCATTTGAAAAGTTCAAGTTTTTTATTGGTTTTCAAAATAAGGTTTGTTGCAATCTATGTGTTTGGAGTGATGGCTTTGTAGATGATATGAGAGTTACTTCATACCAGGAATTACAAACCAAGATTTTGGCTGTTATTCAAAATTACAATGCTGAAAAGCATTTGTTGGAAATGAAGGATTTTTCAAAGCATTCATTAACTGAACATCAATTTGCTCAACTGATTGGTAGAGCAAGGCTATATCAACATTTACCAAAAAATGAAAAATCCCTAATCCCAAGTCTGAACTTTACAGATGGTCATATTAATACCATAGCAAAGGATTATTATGAGGATGTTAGCTTCAGTAGAAATGAGCAAGGAGATATAAACCTTTGGGATGTGTATAACCTCTTTACACAAGCCAATAAAAGCAGTTATATTGATACTTTTCTTGACAGGAATGTGAATGCATTTGATTTTACTCATGGCATTCAGAAAGCACTAATTGGTGATGGAGATTACCATTGGTTTTTGAGTTGAAAATAACCCAACTTCTTTTTAATTGGAGGTTGGGTTTAATTATTTAAAGCATATAATAATCCATTTAGGTATGCATCTGAAGCTCTTTCCATTAAGTAATCAATAAAAGCTCTATAAATTATTGATCCTGGCCTTCCATTTATTTTAAATGTAGATTTCCAATTCCTAAAGTTATGTTTAAGTTCTACAATATTAAGAGCTGGAGTTAAATCATTATCGTGGTCATTTATATGTTCTCTGTAGTCAGATTCCCAAATTGGAAATATTTCATCTCTGAAATATTCATTATATCTAACATGTATATTCATTATAGAATGCCAATTTTGAAAAATATCATATTCAAGAGGATTGATAGGCTCAACTGTTAAACTCCAATCATTATCAGTAATTCCATTAACATTGGGTTCATTAATAAAATTAAAAATAACTTGAATACCATTATGAGATGAATAAGGATAATATGACGTATTTAATCTTGTATTAGTACTTTCATTTATTAGAACATTTTTGTTCCCTTTAGCAGGTCTTTGATTGCAATTTTGCCCTATAGGAACTAAATTATTTAAATTTACAGATGCCATTGGAAAGTAATCTCTACACAACCAGTGGTCTAGTGATAACCTTGCCTGTCCCCCACTATTTATATAGCTTTCAATTCCACAAAATGGACAAACCACAATTTTATTTTTTAATTTGAACCTTGTTATTGTTTTTTTTAGTGTATCATTCACATAGGTCTGAAAACCATGATAATTAATGGCTGTTTTATACAAATAAGAAAAAAGTCTAGCTAAACATGCTCTTATTGAAAAAGGCAAATCATTAAGAACAATCATTGATATGTCTAAATTGTTACTGCATAAATCTTCAATTTTATTTGTATTTTCAAATGCTTCAATAATTCTTGATCTAGAATTTGGATTGTTTATTGCTTTATAAACATTGTATACTTCTTCAAATTTGCTTCTTAAATCAGTTGGAGCAAATACATTGATTGACCAAGTTGGAAAAAGATGATCATCAAAGTTTTCTGATTCTTCAATGAGTGAAAAAAACTTTTTAGGAATATTTTGAATGATACTTAGTCTAGTTTTGGTTTTTTCAATTTGAGTTATCATCCTTTAAGTCTAATTTTTCGTATATTTTTTTATATAAAAATTGTTTTGCACTTGACTCACCAAATTTTTCTATTGCAAATTCTAATTCTTCAAGTGTACCATTGTCTATAACATCCTTTAATTCTTCAAATGATTTATTAGATATAAGATTTGTTTTGAAGAAATTTTTAAGAATATAATCAACACTAGAGCCATATGTTTTAAAACCTAATTGAGAAGCTTTTTTTGCTTCAAGTGTTTCTGTTTCTAAATTTTTATTGAAAAATATTACATTGTCAGGCATGCAATCTGAAATTATAAATGGGGAATGTGAAGTCAATAAAATATCTTTTAATGCATGGACATTAAAATTTTTATTATGATTCTTATTATTTCCAGTTGTTATACTATCTTCTAGTATTTTAATAAATTTAGCCCTCCAACTAGGATTAAAATGGGTTTCAGGCTCATCTAAAAGAAGTAAGCTTCTTCTCTCTTTAAGCATCAAGCAGATACCCATAGTATGCAAAAATTGATGTTCCCCATCTGAAAATTCTCTTAGAAGAAGAGGTTTTTTTTCTCCATTTATCAATTTTAAAATGTAGTAATCTTCAAAATAGAACACATTTTGACCTGGACTACTTTTAGGGATTTTCCAGTCAGTATAAAAACCAGATGATTTATATACTTCTTCCTTTATATCATCTGAAACAATATTTGAGTTTAATTCATACAAAACTTGAAAAAACCTAAATAGCTCAAAAGAGGTAGGGAAATGCTCTTTGAACAAATCTTTTGTTTCCTTAGTTACTTTAAAGTCAAGTGTTAATATTGAATTACTTTCCTGAAAATCTACTTTTTCACCATCCTTGCTGAGAAACCATGAACTTGCACATTTTTTAAGTATTTCAATTTTATCAGAAATGTGCTGAAGAATTGGTACAAGTGTTTTATTGTCAATAAATAAAGGATTTATGTTCAAAGTCATTCTGAAGCTTCTCAACTTTAGAATTCCTAATTCTTTCCTTAATGGCTTTAGGGTTTTTTTATCTTCATATAAAAGACAAGCTAAAAGAACAGCTTGACTCATTTCATTATCGATATAAATTAAACTGTTTTCAGGCTCTTCAAATAAATATCTTTTTCTATAATCTTCTTTGTACTTGTCAAAATTAATTAAACGACTTTTTCTAAAAGGAAGGCTTAAAATTTCATTTTCACCAGAGGAATAGCCTACAACAATGTCAGGTAAATAACTTTTACCTTCTGCTGCTTCAGGAAATTGCTTGTCATATCTTGGTTTTAAAGAAATGGAAAGAGGTTTTTCATTTTTTGAAAATGGATAGGCTTGCTTATACATTTTAGGACTTTTACCTTCCTCTTTTACAATTGTTATTTTATCATAGTAACTCAAAGAGTAAGGATTACCATCATGCTGTCCTATTAAATATTCTAAGGTATAAGCATCTGGGTTACATTCTTCTGCTCTAAAATGTTTTTGAAAAGTTTTAGGTTTGAATTTTGCTACACAAGATTCTAAATGAAAAAAAATATTAGCTAATGCTTCTAAAACATTAGATTTACCACTTCCATTTAAACCAGCCAAGCAAAAAGGATTGAATGAATCCATTGCTAAAATTCCTTCCTCATCCAACTCCTTTGATTTATCATCTGCATAAAGTTTGTGAAACTCAATTTTGAAACCTGACTGGAGACTTCTAAACTGTTTTTCTTTTGGGAGTTTTCCTATTTCAAATTTCAATAACTTCATAATAATGATAATCTTATACTTTTGGTTTTCTCATCATATTCTTGTGAAACTCTCCTTTTCTCTTCACTTTCATTCATTAATTGAAAAGCAACAAGTTTAGCTTTATCATACATTATTTTTTCACTGAAATCTTGGGTGTTTAATTTGTCAATAAGTCTTTGTAAATAAGCAATATCTCCGGCTATTTCTTTAATATCATTAGTCTTTTTTTGTAAATCAATTTCATTAATTAATGCTTCTAATTCTAAATCAACATTAAAATTTAATTGTCCATTGAATGCTCTTTGCATTATTGAACCTATCAAGCCATTTAATTCATTTAAGGAATTCTGTATTTTCTGTTTTTTTGCATTAACATTCAGTACAATATTTTCAAAATTATTTTGAAGTTTTATATCTGGTAATGGTATTTGGAGCTTATATAATTTATCTTGAGAAATATTTGACATTGAATCAGCAGCACCACTCCTTAATTGCTGTATTTTTTTTTGAAAGTTTTTATCATTGAATAAAAAATAAAGATAAACTCCAGAAATTTTATTTGAGTTGTATCTTAAATTAAATATTGTGTCTGGTAATAATAATTTTTCATAATCTTCAAATAGATAAACAGTTGAACCAACCATTTCTTTAGTGTTTTTTCTGGAAAATAAAACATCATTTTTTTGAGCAAGTATTTTCTTTTTGATTACAGTATTCTCTGGTAACAACTTATTTTGTGAAGGATCAAAAACTCTTTTTGAAACAGCACTTTGTTTAAGAATTGCAAATTGATTTGAACTTTCTCTAGGGGTTTCTTCACAAACAGGACTCCAACCTGCATCAATTTTGTGAACAACTTCACTTAGAGGTTTTAGTTTCCATTTTTTTGTATTTAAAACTGGATCAGAAAACATTTCTAAAAAAGAATCAACTATGAATTGCTCTAAAATTTCTAAACTTCTCCCTCTCTTACTAATAATAGAATTTGCTTTATCTAAAACTGAAACAATTTTATTTTGTGTTTCAATTGGAAAAATTGGTATATCTAAATTTTCAATATATTTTGGAGAAATATTCTTAAGTCCAACTCCTTTAAAGCCTCTTTCTATTAGATGAAGATTTCCTGATAAATAATAATATACATATTTTATGTTTATGTTTTCTTCTTTTTGGGTAGCAACAATACAGTGTGATGTGGTGCTGAAAGGCTCATTAGAGTAATGTATATTAGCAGAACCTCCATTGCCAAAAATTATTGCTTCTTTGAAAAACAGAGGCTTATCAGTTCTCTTTGAAACTTTTGAACTCGAAGTGTAAAATAAAAATGAGCCTTCATTGCTTCCTTGACTTGCATTCAAGTTAGACTTGGGTAAATATTTAAAAAGGGATTTAAATTTTTGTGTTATCATCCTATCAAATTATTTAACTCTTCCATGTCTTTTAAAATCTCTTGCTCAAGTAAAATTAATTTTGACAAAATTTCTTTTGGAGGGTCATAAGTTTGTTCTACATATACATATTCTTTGTAGCGGTTATAACTCAAGTCTAAATCATTTTCCTGGATTTCAGAAATTGGAACATAAAAGTGAGATTTTCTATCAGTCTTTTTAGACTTATTTCGATTATCAAATTCAATGACTGTTTCAGGTAAAGGAAAATCTTTTAATCTTCTACGGTTGTCATCTAATGAATACCCATCACTTTGAAGTTCATAAAACCAAACTTTTTTCGTATTCCATTCTTCGCTGTTTTCCTTTACTTTTGTGAACATTAAAATTGCTGTTTTAACTCCAGTATAGGGCTTAAATGTTCCACTAGGTAATGATATGACTGCTTCTAAATTGTTATCTTTTAATATGATTTCTCTTGTTCTTTTTTGTGCATTTGAACTTCCAAACAAAACACCTTCTGGGATGATAACTGCTGCCTTACCTTTAATTTTAAGCATAGATGATATTCTGTCTAAGAACAGCAATTCACTAGATGTGGTATCAACTCTTAGGTTAGAATTTAAATCATCTTTATCTAATTTTCCAGTAAATGGGGGATTAGCAAGGACTACGTCATAACAATTTAGTTCATTATATGATTTACTTAAAGAATCATTATATTCAACTTTTGGATTATCTATTCCATGCATAATTAAGTTCATTAAACCTAAACGAACCATAGTAATATCTATGTCAAACCCATAAAAACTTTTATCAATAATAGCTTTTGTTTTTTCATCTAAAACGGATGAATATGAACCTGTTTCAAATCCATCTTCATCTTTTTCTAACTGAATGCTTGATTTTTTTCTAGTTAAATCAGTTAGTATATATTGATAAGCTCCTAATAGAAAACCTGATGTGCCACAAGCTGGATCTACAATTTTGTCGCCTAATTTAGGTTTAATTAATTCAGCCATCAATTTTATGATATGTCTTGGAGTTCTAAATTGTCCATTTTTGCCTGCCTGTGCTATTTCACTTAAAAGCATTTCATAAACATCTCCTTGAATATCTTGAAAGTTATGCCCTCCATCTTTGGCATCTTTTTCAATTTCAATAAAAATATCATCAATTTTTTCAATTGCTTCAGATAATAATGAAGGTTTTTCAATAACAAAAACTGCATTAGACATATGCTTTGTGAAAGGAGAAGTTTCCCCATTTAAAGTCTTAATAAAAGGGAATACATTATGTCGAACATGTTTTAATAATTCTTCCTTGGATTTTATTTCTTTAAAATAACTCCATCTTAATTCAGATTTTAGCCTTTGAATTTCTTTTTTGGATTTTTTTTCTGATTCAGTTTTATTTAGTATAAATTCAGGAGTATACTTTCCTGAAAATTTAGAAACATATTTTTTAGTTTCATTTTCTCTTTGTTTTTCAATTTCATCTAATCGTTTCATGAATAACAAATATGTAATTTGTTCTATTGCAGTTAAAGGGTTTGAAATTCCTCCACCCCATAGCACATTCCAAAGACTATTAATTAATGATTTTAATATTGGATTGTTAGGTAGCATAATTATGTGTTTTACAGCTTTATACTTAAGGGTGTAAAGCTTTTAGATGATAATATAAATGATTGTCGTATTGTTGTATACTCTTAAGATAGTAAAAGTTAATAGTTTACTAAGCTTTAAAAAGTCATTGTATTGATTAAGATTTCTAAAAAAAATAGAAATTTATTAAAAAGTGATTATACATGCAATAAGACTAAAATTTTTTAATGACAAAGCTATCTTATTTTTTGTATAATTAGGTTTATTTAACCTGAAATGTGATAAAAAAAAAGGGGATGGGAGCTGAAATTATTTTTAGAATAACTTACTCCATTTGTCTTGATATTCTTTAAGATTTTTAAGTTTTTTATAATCTAAATATGCTCTTTTATCCCCTGATTTTGGAGGACTTGTAAATAATTCTAATACTTCATAAGAAGACAATATAAAAAACTCTGGTTTTTCACTAGGAGCATCAACATGTAAGTTTACCAGGACATAAAATATGTTACCTTTTACTTTTGTCTTGTCTATGTTCCAACAAATTGATTTTGTTCTTTGTATACCTTTAACTTGGATTGCTATAATGTTATTGTCTTTTTCAATTAATAAATCTATGCTTTTAGTGTTGCCAAAGGTAAAAGTTACATTGTACCCTAATCTTGATAACTCACCAGCAACATAAAATTCAGAAGCTATTCCTGTTTGACTGTGTTGTAGTTTAGTTTCTTTATATTCAAAACTATTTTCCATATTTCCTAAATGCTTGTACAGTTTGATAAAAACCAAAAGAAGAAACAATTCTTCCTAAAAAATCTATTAGATAAGAATATTTAGTTTGTTTTACATTTTCAATAAAATCAAATTTATGGATAGGAGAAAGAAACTGGGGATAATACTGCCAAAATGAGATTTCTCCTTCAAATGTCAAATGTGAAACATATAACTTATACATTAAATATGTTGAAGTGAAAGTAAATACCACACCGAAGATCCAAGATAAACCAAAAAAATTTGAAATAAAATTTAAAAGGAGTATTACTAGATTATTTAAGTTTCTTAAAAATTTCAGCAAGTAATTTAATATTGACTCATTTTTTTTAGGGATTAACTCTGCTAGTAATTCTTTAAAATAAGAGTACATTTCTCTTTGATGATAATTGAGTGATTCAATATGATTATTTTGTTTGTTGAATTCATTTTTAATGATTCTAAATGTTTCTCTATTTGATTTTTTAATTTTTGAACCTAAAAAAAAGACCCCTTTATCGATAACACTCTTGTCTAAATCTAGATTTTTTATGGTTGAATTATAGAAATATGAGTTTTTTTCAAAATTAACACCATGTAAATCGAGTAGCCCTTTCTCAACTTTAATTTCTGAAAAATTGGCTTTTCCTCTAAAATTTGACCATTTGAATGTGACATTACTCTTGTAAGTTACATTCCAAGAGTTTACTTTATTAACAAAATCAACTACTTCAAAATAGACATCTTTTTCAAATATGCAGTCATTAAAATAGACATCTTTTTCAAAAGTAGATTCACTAAAATCAACATTGTTTTTAAATTCTGAGTGAGAGAATGTGACTACATCATTGAAGTTTTTGCCAAAAAAAACATCACTGTTAAATTTTGCTTTTCTGAAATTAATAACTGAGGAAAAATCAGGAAATGTTACAACATCATGAAATTCTGCATTGGAGAAATCTACGTGATCTTCAAATTTACAACCTTCAAAATGGACTTCTTTTTTGAAGGTCTTATTCTTGAAAGTGACAGTTTTTTTAAACTCAGAGTTTTGAAAATAGACAATACTTTCAAAGCTCTTGATGTTTCTAAAATTGGCATGAAAAGTAAATAATGATTGTTCAAAATAATATTTACCATACTCCTCATGATAAAGTTCAGGTGATCTGTTTAAGTAATCATCTAGCTCATCTTGTGAGTTGAAAACCATAAAGTAATTTTGTCCTTCCATTATGAAATAAATTTAGAAAAGTTTATAAAGTAGGTTAAAGTGTATTGTCTTGTTTTTTATTTCCACAAAGACTACAGGCTTCAAGATTAAAACTTTCTAAATATAGGTTGTCAAATTGTTTTTCTTTTAAGTTATATGTCCATTTAAAATACTCTGATAGTTCACTGTAGGCTTCTTGTTTTAATTTTTTATGTTTTCCCCAGAACTCTTTTAAACTTGATAAACCATAGTTGTCTATAAAATTAGGACTTACTTCATTTAATATCCCTTTTTCAATATTTGTGTTTATGATTTTTATAATATCATCATCATTTTGACCTAATAAATAATCGTATCTTGATAAGTTTTGCATTGTTCTGCTATTACATAGGTATTCTCTTTTTTTTATCAATTCAATTATATTTTTTAAAAAAATGTCATAATCAAAAGTGGTCTTTTCAATTTCTACATTATTAGTTTTTTTTGCTATGTACCATTGAAAGTTATTTTGTTCATTGTCTGATTGACTAATAGAAATTGGTTCAATGTTGTATTTATCAGGGAAATATGAGTTATACATTTTTGTTATTGTCAATGAGTTTATTTCACCTCCCTCATAACGTTCTATAGTAAGATTATTTGTTATGAACCAATTTCTAATATCATCTACAATTAACCTGTGTTTTTCAATATCGTGATTTTTTAATCTAACAACAGCTTCAGGAATAAAGAAATTTTTGAAACCTCTATTTAAGGCTTCACATCCTTTGTCAAAGTGATACTTAACTTTGCCTTTTATTTTAATAACATAATTTAAATCATCATTTCTGACTGGAACCTCTCTATAGGTTAATATGTAATTTTTGTCACTTGATAAAATAAGTTTTTCTTTAAATAACGTTTTTAATTCAAACTGATTAAAAAAATAAAATAAATAACTGTTTTCATAAATGTTTGATATGAAAAATTGCAGATTTATTCTATCTAAGTCTTTAATTTCTGTTGTCTTGACCAATTGTCGAAATGAGTATTCTGTTAAATATGCCATTTTAAGAACCTTAGATTTATAGAATTTTGAGGAACTATCAAATATACAAATCTGTTTTTTTTTTTTTTTTTTTGAAAAATTTTTAATTCTAAAAAAAATTCAAGAGCAAACCACCATATAGAAAACTACCCCCACAACTTCATGAGTCAACATCCCCCTACCAAGTTTTTGAAGTGTTTTTTTTTAAACCAGAAGTAAAATATCTTGAAAAAGATGGTTGGTTAGTTTTTTTGAAGTATGATTTTAAATGTGTATGATTGAAATTGTATTTCATTTTTAAATGAATTCATTCATATAATAATGAATTCATTCAATTTCTGGTGTCTCATCTGTTTAACTCATCTGATTTGTTGGTTGTAAACTTAATTACCCAAAATTAAATCATTTTACTTTTCAAAACTCCCCTAAAAACCCTCACTCATCTGGAGCAATGAATGTCATTGTACTAATACTTTGTTGAGGTAGATGTATTGTTCAAGGTGATAGCTGAATTTACACATAGAAACTGCATTGTATTGGAAAATTAAACTCAAAAACTCAAAACAATGGTAACAATTATTAATTTTAAAGAAAGAAACAAAGAGGATGGCTCATCATTCTTTGTGTTGGAAGTC
The DNA here is from genome assembly GCF_040750275.1 of Flavobacterium enshiense. Taxonomy (GTDB): domain Bacteria; phylum Bacteroidota; class Bacteroidia; order Flavobacteriales; family Flavobacteriaceae; genus Flavobacterium; species Flavobacterium enshiense_B. Next base: position 496,510 of record NZ_JBDOCV010000004.1, on the reverse strand, counting down.
CAAGGTGGTATTGAAATGGTGCAAAGTAAAATGACTGGTAATTTTTATGCTACTGCAAAAAAGGCTTATTTACCTTCAACTTTTGATGCATTAACATGTCAGGCTTTAATTGGAACACAAATGTCTGGTAGTATTGAAAAGGAAGCATGTGAACCTTATGAATACACAGTAAGAGAAACAGGTGAGATAATCACTTTGACCCACAGATACTGTTATGTACCAGATGAAAAGGAGAAGCAAAAATCAACTTATGAGAGCTTTAAGCCATCAGTTGAAGCCTTTTCCTTGAATGATAAACATGAAATGGCACATGCTTAACAATTAAGAAGACCTGTATTTGAAGTACAGGTCTTCTTAAAATAATTACTTTATGAAAATAGCAGAAATAAAAGTTTCTTATTCCACCAATATGAACAATAGAATAAAGCTGACTCATTGTAAAGAGGTTTATCAATTTATTTTATCTCAGTGGAATGTGGATTTAATTGAATTTCAGGAAGAATGTAAAATCATTTTACTCAATAGAGCAAATTTTGTATTGGGTATTTATGACCTTTCAAAGGGTGGAATCTCTGGAACTGTGGTTGATGTCAGAGTCATTTTAGGTATTGCACTTAAATGTAATGCTTCTGGTATTATCCTGGTACATAATCATCCAAGTGGGAATATGATAGCAAGTGAAGCTGATAAACAAATAACTAATAAATTGAAAAAAAGTTGTCAGTTGTTGGATATTACTTTAGTTGACCATTTGATAATAACTAAAAGTGAATATTTCAGTTTTGCTGAAAAAGGGATTTTGTAAAAAATGCACAAATTTTCCTGAGCTATATATACTAAAAAGAAAATCTGTGCAATATAATCATTTAGATTCCTGGTTTTTCAAAATCAGTGAGAGAGTGAAGAAACTGAAAAGCCTATGATTTTCTTGTTTTTCAATATGGATTTATGAAACCAGGATAGGTATTAATAGCCTTTTTTTAATTTAAAGGTTTAAAGTTTAGAAGTTCAGATGCTTCAACTCCTAATTTTTCAGCAAGTAAATAGAGTAAATAACTTGATGGATTAGTATTACCTGCTTCAATCCTATTCATATTAGACCTTTCAATATCACACATGTTGCCTAAAGCAGTTTGAGAAATGTTCTTTTCTTCCCTTAACTGTTTTATTCTTTTACCTAATGCTATTTGAAATTCTTTCTTAGTCAACTTTTGGCTATTAGCATTCAAAAGTTGTCATTATTGATAAAAATATTGCTATCAAATTTGATAACACATATATTTGTGTAAACCTTAATCATATAAACTATGAAAAAAACAATGATGATATTCCTGAGTTTATTTATAAACTGTTTGGTATATTCCCAAGAATACAATGTTTCAAAGACTGAAGTTTTAGTTGATGTACAACAAAATAAATGGAGTCAAACAACAGAAAATGCTTTTGTTGAATCAATAAGTCTTATCCCTGGTGGTAGTCTTGAAATAACTTCTCCTAACAAAGGCACTTCTTTAATATATAAATTGGAAATTGAAATTAAGCAAGATAAAGATGGTAATAAGGTGATGAAATTTTCACCTGTACTTGATAGAGGGACTGACTCAGAAATTGAAATTACCATGATAAATGGTAAGCCAGTTTTTGCTTATGGGCATTCAAAAGGTTGGCACAGGAGTGAGCCTAACAAAATTGTAGTTTTTAGATTCTGGTTTTAATCAAATTTGAGTTTTATGACAGTAGTTTTATTTTTGTTATCAACTATAATGTTCCAAATGCCTTTTGGGATATATCAGCATACAGTTAGAAGGTTTAAAAGAATGCAAGCCTTTAATCCTCTCAAGTCTTTTGATTATGAATTTGAAAATGGAAGATTTGAAGATAACATTGGACTTTCAGCATTAGTATTTGTTAGTGGGCTTATCTTTGCTGCAATACCTTTGTTTGTAGGGTTAGATTTCCATTGGTTAATATTGATTGTTGGAAATTTAATATCTCTTTATGTTGTTACACCATTCATTGCTTTAATGTTTTATCCCAAAGAAAGTATTTATACAAGTAAATCATTAAAAATTAAAAGTGTACTATATATAGTGTTTGGAGTTGTGTTCCTACTGATAGCTTTAGCAATAAAATGAAAGTTGAGATATTAACATCATACCAAGAATTAAAGGAATTAGGAGACAATTCTAAATATTCCATACACCAAGTAAGTTGGTGGCTGTTAAAATATGGGGATTTGTATAAAAAGGTTTTTCAATCATACAATAAGTTGTGTGATACTTGTTTAAAAAGGAGAGCTGAAAATCTATACATTACTTGTTTTTTAAAACAAGTTAATTGTAATAAAATACCAGAATATCAAGAATTTATAAAGTTTTATAATGAATTAGATGTTGTGACTGAACTTTATAAGTTAGAGGAAAAATGCTATATGGCTTATGATGAATACATGACTTTTTTATGTATTGATGAAGATTTGAGAGATTGGGTAATTAAGTATTATGATTTATACTCAAAAATTGGAGTGCATTTCTACACCTTTTTGATGTTTAACTCAGATGGAATTAAGACTTTACATATTTCTGATGCACCTGATGAATCTTTTGGGGTTATAATTAGAGAAGATGATTTTAAAAGTTCAGTCAGATTTTATGATGTCTATTTTGATTTATATGAAAATAAAAAATTATATCCTGAGAAATTAAAAGAATGGGATGAGATTTTTTCAAAGATTCCCAGTGAAAAGAAAGATTTGTAGAAAAATATAAACCACCTGTTAGGTGGTTTTTTTATACCCGAAAGTAAAATGAAACAACTTGATTTACCTTTCAAAATTGACAGGCAACATGAGAATTGGCAATTTGAGTTAGATGCATTAGATGATAGATTAAGAGGTTACCACAGCTATAAATATATAGGTAAACAGCTTAATTATTTTCTGAACTTTACTACACATAAAACTGAACTGATATTTAATGCTGATTATTTGACAGCAGTAATAATTACAATTAAGAATTCAGATATTAATCAACTCACAGTTATTAACCAATTCCTGGTATTTAATGCTTCCAAAGAAATTGTTATTGATGAATGGAGTAGAAGATTTAAAGTTTGGAGAATTGTATATTTTACTATTTTTAGAGCAAGGAAAAAGGAAATACAAATTATCTATGGAAAGCCCAGATTTATCAATAAAAATTATTTGCTTCTGGTGAATAATAAGGGTTGAAATTTGCTTGAAGGAAGACCAGAAGGAGTACTTGAAAATAATAATATTTGTATAACCCAGTAATTACAGTTTTATATAAGAGGGGGTTCGAACCCCTCATCGCCCACAGAAAAGCACCTCATTTGAGGTGCTTTTTTTATTTCTCGTAATTCTTTTCTATTTCTTTTAAAGTGTCAATCAAATGCTGGATTCGTGCATATTCTTTTGCTTTTTGTTTTTTGCCTAGGTAGAAAAAAGCAAACAGCATCCAGGCAACATAGGCAATCAGTACAGTTGCTTTCAGTAGTGCAGACATTGGTGCCATGACTTCAATAAAATAAAATCCAAAGGCAATGTTCATTACGATGAAATAGATTGCTGTTATTTTGGTGCTCACCAGCTTTTGAAAGGAATAATACTGTTCCAGCTTTTGAAGATTGATTTGTGGTTCTGCAGTTACATCCATTTTTTTCAAACGGATAATTTGATACAATCGGATGGCTGAAAAGATAAAGACACAGCAAAACATTAACGTTAATCCTATGTAAGAGGTAGTTTTTTTAAAATCAATAATACTGCCTATCCATAATAAGCAAGGTAAAGTAAGTGCCAGAATAGTGGTTTGTACAATTATTTTGTTGGTAAAATCCTGCTTGTCTTTCTTCGATTTGGCGATAATTTGCGTTACATCAGGCAACGGTTTTGTTTCCTGTTGGTTCCATAAATTTTGTATGTCGTTAAAGTCTTTCATATTTCGAATAGATCGTCGTTAGTTGTTGTTTGATGCGATGAATTTTTACCCGGAGATTGCCTTCGGAAATGCCTGTAGCTGTTGCAATTTCAGGATACGGGACTTCTTCGAGCAATAGCGTGATAATCAAACGATCGGTTTCGGCCAGCTCACTGATGCATTTGTATAGTAATTGAACTTGTTGTTCTTTTTCTGTCTCGGTGTCGTCCTCTTTAAATTGTAAGTTGTCTAGTGCTGTCTTGTGTTTAGATTTGTCAGCACGAAGGTATTGCAGGCAGGTGTTTACGGCAATTCGATACATCCAGGTACTGATTTGGGATTCGCCTCGGAATTTGTCATAATGCTGCCATACTTTGATAAAAACTTCCTGTAATAAATCGTCTGCCAGCATCGCATCTCCGGTATAACCTAAACACAAGCGATGAATTTTAGGCGAATAGTCGCTGTAAATCTTCCTGAATTCTTGTTCTTGAATGTTGGATAATGTCACTACTGTTGGTTTTGGTTAAAGAAAGCATCTATTTGTGTGTAAAACCATTCCGGCTGATCGTACATAATGAAATGTTTGGCATCGGCTACTTTGATGGTTTTGTTTTTTAATTCGGCATATTGTGTGCTGTATTCTTTTTCACTGGCTTCTTTGGTTCCGAATATGCTGGCCATAACCAGAATAGGGGCTTTTATTTTTGCAACTTCTTTTCGTAAATCGGTCGTAGCCATTTCTACTATCGTACTGCCTAGGGTTGTGCGGTCACTTTTATAACTCCATTCTGCAATTTGTTTGGCACGGATGGAATCGTTAACTTGGTATAACATCGCTTTAGTCATGTTTTTTACATAGCCTTCATCGGGCAAAGCCTTAAAATTGTTAATCACAGTTTCTTTGTTGTATTGTGCTGACTTTTTTAGTGTTTCTGCATTAGCTGAGGGATTGTTGATTGCAGAAACAAAGGGTAAGCCATCCACACAGATGCTTTTTCCAAACAAATCCGGTTCAGTACTGTGTAGCCATAAAGTCATGAAGGCGCCCAAGCTGTGTCCGATTAACATGGGTTTCTTCATTTTGTTATCCTTTACATACTGGATGATTTCGTTGCGAACCGTTTTTAGGATTTCTTCATTCTGAATAGGTTTAATACCTGCATATCCTGCGAGAGTAAGTATGTGGAGTTGGTATTGGTTTTGGTAACGATTTACCGTTTCATTCCAGACTTCTCCGCTGCAGGAATAGCCTGGAATCATAATTACCGGTTGCCCTTTTCCGATAACTTTTACATCAAAAGAAGTGTGTTGTGAAAATACGTTAAGTGTGGCTAACAGAACTAATACTAAGAGAATCAATTTTTTCATGATATAATGTTTTAGGTTGTTTAATTGAATTTCTCTTTTGATGCAGGGGTTAGGGGATTGTTACAGAAAAATATGATTTTTTTTGAAGAAATAAAAAAAGCCGCAGGTAATGCGGCTTTCAGATTATAAAAGATCTAAGGTTCTTTCCAAAGCCATGCCTCGGGAACCTTTTATTAGTATCATTTTGTTTTTTGGTTTGTTATTCTTAAAACTTTCTGAAAGATTGTCAAAAGTTTCGTGAAAATGGAAATGCATATGAGTTGTTTTGTTGGCGAAAAAATCTTTCCCGACAAAATGAGTTTCAATTTCTGGATGGTTGATTAGTAAGCCAATAACTTTTTGATGTTCTTCAATGCTTTCATTGCCGAGTTCAAACATGTCGCCCAAAATTGCAATTTTCCCTGAATCCTCCAATTGAATAAAATTGGCAATTGCCGCTGCCATACTGCTCGGGTTGGCATTATAGGCATCTAAAATAATGCGGTTGTCATTCTTTTCTGTTAATTGTGAACGGTTGTTGGAAGGGATGTAGTGCTCGATTGCGTCTTTGATATCCAAATCCGAAACATTAAAATATTTCCCAATAGTGATGGCAGCATTGATGTTGTTGGCATTGTAAATCCCAATCAAGTGTGAATTTACTTGTGTGTTGTTGAAGGATATTTTTACCATTGGATTAGCGGTAACGGCATCAATAGTGACATCAGCTTTTTCGGTTTGCGAAAAAGAGTTCTGGTTTATGGAAGCTGTTTTTTCTTTTTGAATGGGATCGTCCAGATTCACAAAAACAGTTTTGTTATGTTCTTCGAGATATTGGTATAATTCGCTTTTTCCTTTGATAACGCCTTCTACACCGCCAAAGCCTTCGAGATGTGCTTTTCCGAAGTTGGTAATATAACCGTAATCGGGTTGTGCAATTCTGCAGAGTAATTCAATTTCTTTTTGGTGATTGGCACCCATTTCTACGATGCCTATGTCGGTATTTTCATCGAACGACAGAAGTGTTAAAGGTACCCCAATGTGGTTGTTTAAATTACCAACAGTTGCTTTGGTGTTGTATTTTTTGGAAAGAACCGTATTGATGAGTTCTTTGGTTGTGGTTTTTCCGTTGCTTCCGGTTAGGGCAATTATAGGTAAACCTAATTCCTGACGATGATAATTTGCTAAATCCTGTAATGCCTTTAGGCTGTTGGGAACCAATATCATTTTGTCTTCATCGGTGAAGAATTTTTTGTTGTCAATGACGGCAAAAGCGGCTCCCTTTTTTAAGGCTTCCTGAGCAAATTCATTTGCGTCGAAGTTGTCACCTTTTAAGGCAAAAAATAGGGAGTTTGAATCGATTTTTCGGGTGTCGGTTGCAACGGTTTTACACTGTAAAAAGCATTCGTATAATTCTTCGATTCTCATTTGAAAAGCGTGTATAAAAATAAAAGCCCTAAAATAGGGCTTTTATTGTATAGTATGAAAATTTATTTATTAACCTCTTGGTTTTTTCTTGTTGTCTTTCGGACCAACTTTAGACATTGCGCAACGGAAACCAATGTAATCTGTTGCCATGTCTTGAGGATAGTATCTTCTTGAAGCAGGGTCTAACCAGTAAGCTCTGTCTCTCCAAGAACCACCTTTGTAAACTCTTGAATCATCGTTTACTAAAGTTGTACGTTTTGAAGATTTGTCAAACTGTCTCTTCATTACACCCAAACTGTCAACTGAAATTTGGTGTTTAGGAGAATCGTACATTCTTTTCTTGTCGTTTTCTTTCTCACCGCCTTCTTCTTCTTCAGAACTAGCGAATTTGAAGTAACGCGTAGATTGTTTGTCACCATCTCTATAATTTCTGTTGTCAGAAGTAGAGAAGTTATATCTTAAGTATGTTTCATTTTCGTCAACCGGTACCTGAGCAATTTGTCCAGGGAAGTTTCTTGCTAAAACTTTACCATTACTTAAAGTGTCATATTTAACATTTTCTGAAGTAACCATTTCAACTTTACCGTCTTCACCGATTTTGTTTTTCATGTAAACGTTACCACGGAAGTAGTTGAAGTCATTCGCTTCGTCGTCAACCATTGGACGGTAAACGTCTTGTACCCACTCCGCTACGTTACCAGCCATATCGTATAAACCGAAATCGTTTGGAGGATATGATTTTACTTTGTTAGTGATATCAGCACCGTCATCAGACCATCCTGCGATACCGCCGTAATCTCCTTTTCCTTGTTTGAAGTTGGCTAATTGATCGCCTCTCATTTGTCTTTTTCCAGAACGAGTGTATTGACCTTTCCAAGGGTATTTTTTCTTACCTCTGTAGATGTTGTACTCACGGATTCCGTTCAAAGCGGTAGCAGCATATTCCCACTCAGCTTCGGTTGGAAGTCTGTATTCCGGTAAGATGATACCTGAAGCTCTCTGTGCGAACACGTTTTTAGGCTCGATAGTTTTACCGTCTTTAGTGGTTTGTGGTTTTGCATTTTTACCTTTAGCACCTTTTCTTCCTCTGAAAACAACTTCTTCGTTTCCGCCAAATGCGGTTGAAGGACTTGCTAAATATGCCTCAGTGCTGAATGTGTTTTGAGCATCAACATCGTTGATTTTAGCATCTTTTTTAAGGTACTGTTCTCTTTCTAAGATAGCTTCGTTTACACGGTCAGTTCTCCATTTGCTGAATTCAGTAGCCTGGATCCAGTTAACACCAACTACAGGATAGTGTCCATATGCAGGGTGTCTTAAATAGTTGTTAGTCATCGTTTCGTTATATCCTAAACGATTTCTCCATACTAACGTGTCAGGTAGCGCACCTGTATAGATGTTTTTATAGTTTTCATCATCCGGAGGGAATACTGTTTTTAACCAGAACAGGTACTCAGCGTACATCATGTTGGTTACCTCAGTTTCATCCATGTAGAATGATTGAACGTGCTGTTGATTTGGAGAGTTGTTCCAATCGTGCATTACGTCATCTTCTACCTTACCCATTGTAAAGGTACCGCCTTCTACAGCAACCATTCCTGGAGGAGTTTCCTGTTTTTTAAACTTGTCATTGTATTGGAAACCACCTTTTTTGTCGTTGATTTTCCAACCTGTTGCCTGAGAACCTCCTTTAGACGACCCCTTTTTGCTGCAACTAGCAAATGATATTGTAAGCGCTAGCGCTGCCAACATCTGTAAAGTCATAATTCTTCTAATTTTCATACTTTAAGTAGGTAATAAATTTAGTGCCGCAATATAGTAATTAACCATTAAACTGCAACAACTTTTTTTCAAATTATTAAAAAAAACTTAAATTGGTGTTAAAGTCATTAATAGTAACGTGTTCCGGTGAGATATATTGTTCAAAATTAGCTATTACGAAAAATATTTTTTCTATTTGTAATAACTTTTTAGAAATAACGTTTTGTATAGAATGAGAAATACAGTACTTTTTGTTCTTCTTTTAAATGTTTTTTTTTGTTTTTCCCAACAAAAAGAAAGTGTAATAGTTCAGTGGAATGAGTCATCGGCATTTTATGTCGATACAATTTCTTATGTCATTCCTAAATTCCAAAGTGATAATATTGATTTCAATCCTGCGGACCGGACATTTGCCTTTAGGAAAAAGTTTGCTACTTCTGCTGTTATTGATGAAAAGAGTCTTAAAATTGAAAAGATTGTTTATGAAGGGGTGGCAAAATCAGACCTTAAAGATTTGTCTTTTGAGAACCTGCCTTCGTCAATTAAAGCAACACTTGTTAATTCTGTTTCGCGCAACGATTATTCAGGAGTGCTTTCTTTTTCTCCTATTATTAAGGAAGGGAATTTGCTAAAAAGAGTAAAAAGTATTGACTTTTCCTTTTCTTATAAAGCCAATGCCAACTCTTCAAGGCGTGACATACTTGCAATTTCCAATTCGGTGCTTGCAAGCGGAGATTGGTATCGTTTTCATGTTGAAAAATCGGGTATTTATAAGGTTACAAAAGGCTTTTTGCAGCAATTGGGGATGAATACGAATGTGAATCCCCGTCAGCTTAAAATTTATGGTAACGGCGGGAGGATGATTCCTTTGAGCAATCAGGTTGCTTATCCTGAAGATTTGGAAGAAAATGCGATTAAAGTGGTTGGGGAGGAAGACGGTTCTTTTGATGATAGTGATTATATTCTTTTTTATGCTGAAGGAGTCGATGTCTGGAATGATGAGAGTTTAACGAGTGTCAATTTATACGATTCGAAATCGTATTATTATGTTACTGTTGTAGGTGGTGATGGAAAAAGGATTGCTGTAAAACCACAGCCATCTGCAAATCCGGATTTTGTATTCTCTGATTTTGATGATAACCAGTATTATGAAGTGGATAAGAACAATATCGGCAAGTTGGGGAGAAAATGGGTAGGAGATAATTTTAACTTCGAGAACATACAAGACTTTGTCTTTAACTTTCCCAATCTGGTAACTTCTTCGCCTTTACAAATAAGGATAAACGCTGTTTCCGCTTCGTTTGTGGGAACTTCCTTTAAAGTGAAAGCCAACAATCAGGAAATTGGAACAATACCTTTTTCGGCACTTACAGCAGGTGTGAATTATGCGGCTTTTGAGAATTTGATGGTAGCGCAGTTTAATGCTTCGACACCTAATGTGAGTATTCAAATGGAGTACAATAATGGAGGGGTACCTTCTTCTGATGGGTATCTGGATTATATTTCCCTTTCAGCAAAACGAAATCTTCAGGGCTACGGAAAGCAATTCCTTTTTAAGAACAATTTGGCTGGAAGCAATGTGGGAATCGGGCAGTATCAGTTATCAGGTGCGTCTGCCATATCGGAAATATGGGATGTGACGGATATTTATAATGTAGGGAAGTACGAGAATGCGGGCCAAGCATCTTATTCATTTAAGGTGAGTTTAGGAGAGGTTCGAAAATATGTTGCTTTGGATTTGGCCGATGTTTATTTTCCTTCTGGAAGTGCCAATGCAAGAATTGCGAATCAGAATTTGAAAGGAACATTGTTTACAGATGGTGTTGGGAATTTTCAAAATTTGGATTATTTAATCGTAACGCCATCTTTTTTGAAGGCACAAGCCGAAAAATTGGCTGATTTTCACCGCAATTATTCGCGGCTTAAAGTGAAGGTTGTGGAGCTGCCTCAAATTTATCAGGAGTTCTCGTCCGGGAAACAGGATATTGGTGCGATCAGAAACCTTGTTAAATATATCTATACTCAGGATGATCCAAGAGTTACCGAAAAAATAAAATATGTAAATCTTTTTGGAGATGCTTCCTACGATTATAAAGACCGTCTTAATAATAATACCAACATAGTACCTGTTTTTCATGCCTTTTATGGTTATACGATGCCTTATTCCGGAGGTTATGCTACTAATTTTTCAAATTTTATGGCTTTTATGTCCGATGATTTTTACGGCCTGATGGATATTAATGAAGGGACAGTAAATGCTTCGGAAGGGCTTGATGTTGCTGTTGGAAGAATGTTGGTGAGTTCGGTGGCTCAGGCGGAGGCGATGGTAAATAAAGTAATCGAGTACCATGCGGAAGAATCGTATGGCAGATGGAGAAACAGTTGTTTGTTTGTTTCGGATGATGTTGACAAGCAGGGTGATGCTACCTTACAGTCGGATTTGGATAACCTGGCGAATCAGATACAGGTGCAAAAGCCATTTATGAATGTTAAAAAAATTCATGCTGATTCCTATATGCAGACGACAACGGCGGGAGGAAACCGTTATCCGAAAGCTACAGAAGATATGCTGAACGAAATCGACCAGGGTAATTTGGTGATAAACTATTTTGGGCATGGTGGGGAAGATGGTTTGGCTCAGGAGCGACTTTTTGAAAAACTGGATGCGCAAAATCTGAATAACCGTCATCGTTATCCGTTGTTTGTTACCATAACCTGTGAGTTTACCCGGTTTGATAATCCGCAGCGACAAACCGGAGGCGAATACATGTATTGGAATGCAAATGGAGGAGCGATTTCTTTGGTGGCTACTACAAGGGAAATAAGTCAGTTTACCGGTGAGGTGATGAATGAGAAATTAGCTCAGGCTTTGTTTGCCTATGGATCAAATGATTACCCTTCAGTGGCAGAAGCGCTTTTAAGGGCGAAAAATCAGATGGCTTCATCTGATATCAGGGTAGTGTTTTCTATTGGTGATCCAGCGTTGAAATTGGCGATTCCAAAGCCAAAAGTGCGTTTAACCAAAGTGAACGATGTACCAATTACGCAGCCTATAGATACTTTAAAAGCTTTAAGTTATGTAAAGTTGTCAGGAGAAGTTGTGGATGAATCCGACAATGTCATTTCAAACTATAATGGTGATTTGGCGGTTCAGATTTTTGATAAAAGATTGAGCAGAACTACACTTGGTAATGATGGTATCAGTAATTCGTCTGGTCTTATAAGGATGGATTTTAGTACTTTAGGAGAAACGATTTTCCGTGGGAATGCTTCCGTAGGAAATGGTTTGTTTGAATTTGGATTTGTGGTGCCGAGAGATATCAGGATTCCGGTTGGTAACGGACGCATCAGTTTTTATGTCAAGAACGGCTCCCAACTTGAGGATCAGACCGGGTATGACGAGACCATAAAGGTAGGAGATATTAATACGAATGCTGTTGCAGATAATTTACCGCCGCGAATACAATTGTGGATGAACGACAAATCGTTTGTTTCGGGTGGCATTACAAACGCATCACCCATATTTTTGGCAAGACTTGAAGATGAAAACGGAATTAATACAGCAAGCGGCATCGGTCATGATATTGTGGCAATTTTAGACGGTAATGAAAACAATCCATATATACTGAATGATTATTACGAAACCGAGCCGAACGATTATACCAAAGGCGATATTCGTTTTCCATTTCGGAATTTAGCCAAAGGATTGCATACGCTTACCTTAAAAGTCTGGGATGTGTATAACAATTTTGCTACGGCGGAAATTCAGTTTGTTGTGGCGGATGAAGGCGAGGTAACTTTATCCAACGTGTTGAATTATCCCAATCCGTTTGTGAGTTACACAGAATTTTGGTTTTCTCACAACAAGCCGTTTGAGCCTTTGGATGTTCAGGTTCAGATTCTAACTATTAACGGCAAATTGGTTAAAACTATCAATCAGTCGGTTACTACGGAAGGCTTTTTGTCCCGTAATATAAAGTGGGACGGACGTGATGATTTTGGCGATCGCATCGGAAAAGGCGTGTATGTTTATAAATTAACAGTACGTTCCTCAACAACGGGGAAAACTTCCGAAAAGATTGAGAAACTTGTAATACTTTAAGAAAATAGTATATTTGTCAAATTAACTTTTACAGTAAAAATGAAAAAAATTGCAATAGCAGCTCTTCTCTTGTCTGTTTTTCAAACGGTTACGGCTCAAGATAGGGTAATTACTACAGGAGTTCCCTTTCTTTTGATTACCGCAGATGCCCGAGCGGCAGGTATGGGGGATATGGGAGTGGCCACTTCAGCAGATGTGTTTTCACAACAATATAATCCTGCAAAGTATGCTTTTTCGCCTTATAAACATGGTTTTTCGGTTAGTTATACACCTTATTTAACAAGTATCGCCAATGATATTTCCTTAGGGCAGGTGACCTACTATAATCGCTTTAATGAACGAAGTGCTTTTGCGGCAAGTCTTCGTTATTTTGGTTTAGGAGATATTGGGCTTACGGACAACCAAGGAAATGAACTTAATACAGTGAGCCCGAATGAGTTTGCGGTGGATCTGTCTTATTCGTTAAAACTGGATGAGCAATTTTCCATGGGAATTGCGGGGCGTTATATCCGTTCCAATCTGAAAATCGCTACAGATAATGTAGATGCTTCTGCGGCGAATTCGTTTGCAGTGGATGTGGCTGCTTTTTATCAGTCGGAAGAATTTGCGATGAGTGATTTTAATGCCCGATACCGATTAGGGTTGAACCTTCAGAATATGGGGCCTAAGATTTCGTATGATGGTGATGTAGAGCGCAGTTCCAACTTTTTGCCTTCCAATCTGAAATTAGGAGGAAGTTTTGATTTTATTTTGGATGAATATAATAAGATTTCGGCGGTCGGAGAAGTGAATAAGTTAATGGTTCCTACTCCCGAGAAAGTAACGCCTGTAGATTTGAACGGTAATGGAAATATTGAGCCAAGTGAAGTAAATACGGCTTATTCAGAAGCAAATCAACGCTACAGAAGCATAGGTTGGGTGTCTGGAATGTTTAAGTCTTTCGGAGATGCACCGGACGGTTTTGGTGAAGAAATGAAAGAGTTTACCTGGGCTTTAGGAGCAGAGTACTGGTATCAGGAATCATTTGCTTTCAGAGCCGGTTATTTTAATGAAAGCGTAGAAAAAGGAGCGCGTAAGTTTGCGACCATCGGGGCTGGATTCAAATACAACGTTGTAAAAGTGGATGTTTCGTATTTGTTTTCGACATCAAATGTTAAAAATCCGTTGGAAAATACCCTACGATTCTCGTTGTCATTTAATTTCGGTGATTCCTACGATGATTTGTAGCAAGAAACATAATTTAATTAAAAATCCAAATTCGCAATGAATTTGGATTTTTTGTCTCTAATAATTTGATTGCATGAAGAACATTAGTATTACGTCAACTTTTTTGGTTTATGATTCTGCAGAAGAGCTTTCTCCGGAAATAAAGAGTTTGATGGATCAGGCGGTTGAAATCAGAAAGAAAGCGTATGCGCCTTATTCTAAATTCAGAGTTGGTGCAGCTATTTTGTTGGATAACGGAAAAGTTGTAGTAGGGTCGAATCAGGAAAATGCCGCATATCCGTCGGGATTGTGTGCGGAACGGGTGGCGATTTTTCAGGCGGGGGCCATTTATCCGGAAGCTAAAATTTTAAAAATTGCCATTTCGGCTACTGCAGACAGTAAAGAGGTTTCGGATCCTATTCCGCCTTGTGGAGCTTGTCGCCAATCTATTGCAGAATATGAATTCCGTCAGGATATGCCGATTGAAATTTATTTTATGGGTGCTGTCGGAAAAGTGTTTAAGTCGGATTCGTTGAAGGATTTGTTGCCATTAACGTTCGATAAAAACTTTTTGTGATATTTTTAAAATCCTGATTTTAAATTTTTACTTCTAAAATTGAAGTGTTACTTTTGCATTTCGCAAAATTGTGTAACATCGCTTAAAGCTTGTGAATGAGTTGCTTGTTTCGTATAGCGTGCTTGTTCCGGCTGATAAAGAAATAGTTTAAACAAATGAAACCAATTACAAAAGAAGTTTACCTGAAATGGTACGAAGACATGCAGTTCTGGAGAAAGTTCGAAGACAAACTCGCTGCATTGTATATCCAACAGAAAGTTCGAGGATTTTTGCATTTATATAACGGTCAGGAAGCGGTATTAGCTGGAGCTTTGCACGCTATGGACTTATCTAAAGACAAAATGATTACGGCCTACCGTAACCACGTTCAGCCTATTGGTATGGGAACCGATCCTAAACGCGTAATGGCGGAATTGCTGGGAAAAGTAACCGGAACATCTAAAGGTATGGGTGGTTCCATGCACATTTTCGACAAAGAGCACGGTTTTTATGGTGGTCACGGAATCGTTGGTGCGCAAATCCCAGTAGGGGCTGGAATCGCTTTTGGGGATAAATATTTCAATACTGGCGGGGTTACCTTAACGTATTTTGGTGACGGAGCAGCACGTCAGGGATCGCTTCATGAAGCTTTCAATATGGCGATGTTGTGGAAACTTCCCGTAGTTTTTATCGTGGAAAACAATGGTTACGCGATGGGAACTTCTGTGGAGAGAACCGCAAACCATACCGACATCTGGAAATTAGGATTAGGCTACGAAATGCCATGCGGGCCAGTAGATGGAATGAATCCGATTAAAGTGGCAGAAGCCATGCATGAAGCTATCGAAAGAGCACGTCGTGGTGATGGACCAACGTTCTTGGAGATGAAAACGTACCGTTACCGAGGTCACTCAATGTCGGATGCACAGCATTACAGAACTAAAGAAGAGGTGGATGAGTACAGAAAAATTGACCCAATCACTCAGGTTTTGGATATCATTAAAGAAAATAACTATGCTACCGATGCGGAAATTGAGGTAATTGATCAGCGCGTGAAAGACTTGGTAGACGAATGCGAAAAATTCGCCGAAGAATCTCCGTATCCAGAAGTTGGTCAGTTGTATGATGTTGTTTACGAACAGGAAAATTATCCATTTTTACCACATAAATTATAATCGATTATGGCAGTAGTAATTACCATGCCGCGTTTGAGCGACACCATGACCGAAGGTGTTGTGGCAACTTGGTTAAAAAAAGTAGGCGATGTAGTGAAAGAAGGAGATATTCTTGCAGAAATCGAAACCGATAAAGCAACGATGGAATTCGAATCGTTCAATGCAGGAACACTTTTGCATATAGGAATTCAAGAAGGCGAATCGGCTCCGGTTGATTCACTTTTAGCAATCATAGGACAACCGGGTGAAGATATTTCCGCTTTATTAAATGGAGGAAGCGCGCCGGCTCCAAAAACAGAAGCTGCTCCAGTGGCTGAAGTTAAAGCAGAGACTCCAAAAGCTTCAGCAGAACTTCCGGCAGGAGTGAAAGTGGTAACCATGCCACGCTTGAGCGATACCATGACCGATGGAACGGTGGCGACTTGGTTAAAGAAAGTTGGAGATACCGTTAAAGAAGGCGATATTTTAGCAGAAATCGAAACCGATAAGGCAACGATGGAGTTTGAATCGTTCAATGCAGGCACTCTTTTATATATTGGTGTTAACGAAGGGCAAACGGCTCCGGTAGACAGTATTTTGGCTATTATCGGCCCTGCAGGAACTGATGTTTCTGGGGTTGCGGCTAATTTTACTGCAGGTGGAGCGGTTGAAGTTCCTAAGGCTGAGACTGTAACCGAAGCAAAAGCGGAAGTAACGGCACCAGTGCAAACACAAACCGCTTCTGGAGGAAGAGTTTTTGCTTCTCCATTGGCTAAAAAAATCGCTCAAGACAAAGGAATCGATTTATCACAGGTAAAAGGTTCCGGAGAAAACGGACGTATCGTAAAAAGCGATGTGGAAGGCTTTACACCACAAGCTGCAGCTTCTCAAGCGGTAGCAGCACCAGCAGCTACAACTGCTGCGCCGGCTGTAAAACCATTTGTTCCGGCTGGAGAGAAATTCCAGGAAGAAATCAAAAATTCGCAAATGCGCAAAACGATCGCACGTCGTTTGGCAGAATCGAAATTCACGGCTCCGCATTACTACTTGACTATTGAAGTGGCAATGGACGAAGCGATGAAATCGAGAGCAGTTATTAATACAGTGCCGGATACTAAAGTGTCTTTTAATGATATGGTAGTGAAGGCATGTGCAATGGCATTGAAGAAACATCCGCAGGTAAATTCACAATGGAGAGAAGACGCCATGATTATCAACCACCACGTTAATATCGGTGTTGCCGTTGCGGTGGAAGATGGTTTGGTAGTTCCGGTGTTAAATTTTACCGATCAAATGAGTTTGACTCAAATTGGTGCGAATGTGAAAGATTTGGCTGGAAAAGCGAAAAACAAAAAACTGACGCCGGCAGAAATGGAAGGAAGTACCTTTACGGTTTCCAATTTGGGAATGTTCGGAATTCAGTCGTTTACTTCAATTATTAACCAACCGAATTCCGCGATTTTATCGGTAGGAGCTATTGAGGAAAAACCAGTAGTAAGAAATGGGCAGATTGTTGTGGGTAATACTATGACAGTAACTCTGGCTTGCGACCACAGAACCGTGGATGGAGCAACAGGAGCACAGTTCTTACAAACATTGCGTCAGTATTTAGAAAATCCGGTAACGATGTTGGCGTAAGCCCGTCGTTTGTAATAAATTAAATCCCGTTTTGAAATTCAGGACGGGATTTTTAGTATTTTAGTTTTATGAAGAATATTATCATCACAGGGACTTCACGGGGTATAGGTTTTGAGCTGGCTTTGCAGTTTGCGGCTGCCGGACATCAGGTTTTGGCGCTTTCGCGTAAAATTCCGCAAGGCTTGTTGGGAAATGCCAACATTACTTGTTTTTCCGTGGATTTATCAGTTGAAGAAGATTTAAGTAAAGTCACTCATTTTATCGATTCGTCTTGGAAAAAAGTAGATGTGATTATTCACAACGCAGGCTCTTTACTGAACAAGCCTTTTGGAGAAATTTCTTCGGAAGAATTTGAAAAGGTGTATAAAGTGAATGTCTTTGGAGTAGCGAGCCTTACCCGAATTTGTTTGCCGTATCTTCAAAAAGGAAGTCATGTGGTAACGATAAGTTCAATGGGAGGTATTCAGGGAAGTATGAAGTTTCCAGGCTTGTCTGCCTACAGTTCCAGTAAAGGTGCTGTGATTACGTTATCCGAATTGCTAGCCGAGGAATACAAAGAAAGAGGTATTTCTTTCAATGTACTGGCGTTAGGAGCGGTTCAAACCGAAATGCTACAAGAAGCGTTTCCCGGTTATGAGGCCCCTATTAAGGCTAAGGAAATGGCGGAGTATATTTTCGATTTTGCCTTATCAGGGAACAAGTATTACAATGGGAAAGTGTTACAGGTTTCTTCTACAACGCCTTAAACCATGAGTGATGTCCTTCTGAAATATCTGCCCGAACACGCTGTTCCCGCTTGTTTTGAACTCATCAAAGTCAATAGTGTACATTTGAAGATTGTCAACGAGCGCGTAACCCGTCATGGTGATTATCGTAGGCATCCCGATGGATTTCATCAGATTACAGTAAACGCCAGTCTGAACAAATACCGTTTTCTGATTACCTTAATTCATGAAATTGCCCATTTGGTGGCTTTTGAAAAATATGGACGAAACATAAAACCGCATGGCGATGAATGGAAGCTGACATTTCAGAAAATGATGGTGCCATTTATCCGTCCGGAAGTTTTTCCAAGTCAGTTGTTGCCGCTTTTGGCGCGTCATTTCAGAAATCCAAAAGCCAGTAGCGATACCGATGCAACGTTATCATTAGCCTTAAAACAATTCGATCCGGTTAACGATAAAAATTATATCTTTGAGATCCCGTATGGTAGTACTTTTCGCATACACAACGGAAAAATATTTAAAAAAATAGCGCTTCGCACCAAACGGTATGAATGCATTGAATTGCAAACGGGCAGGATTTATCTGTTCAATCCGAATGCAGAAGTAGAATTATTACCGAGTTAAGTAAATTTAAGTCACTCAGTAACTTAAGAAAAAAAATGAACAAAAATTATTACGCAATCATAATGGCCGGCGGTGTAGGTTCCCGTTTCTGGCCGGTTAGTACAACAGAATTTCCCAAGCAGTTTCACGATATGTTGGGAACCGGAGAAACATTAATTCAAAAAACATTCAGTCGTTTATCGCAGCTTATTCCAAAGGAAAACATTATAATTCTTACCAATGAAGTGTATAACGACATTGTTTTGGAACAGTTACCGATGGTGAAACAGGAACAGATTGTTCTGGAGCCTGCGATGCGTAATACAGCACCTTGTATTTTATACGCATCTTTAAAAATCAAGAAGATGAACCCTGATGCGGTTATGGTTGTTGCGCCAAGTGATCACTGGATTGAAGATGAGGTGCAGTTTTGTGCCAATTTGCAATTAGCGTTTGATTTTTGTGATCGTGATGAAAACCTGATGACCTTGGGGATTTTGCCCACTTTTCCAAATACAGGCTACGGTTACATCGAATACGATAAGCTTGATTCACGTCCCGTAAAAAAAGTGAAACAGTTTCGTGAGAAACCAGATTATGCTACTGCACGTAAATTCATTCAGAGTCGTAATTTCCTTTGGAATGCCGGTATTTTTGTTTGGAGTGTAAAAACGGTTTTGAAATCTTTTGAAGAATTTCAGCCGAGTATGTATGCGCATTTCATGAACGGTTACGACGTTTATAATACCGATAAGGAAAATGCATTCATTCAAGACAATTACCCTCTGGCACAGAATATTTCCGTGGATTATGCTATTCTTGAAAAAGCCCAGAATGTATTTGTGTTACCGGCTACTTTTGACTGGAACGATTTAGGTACCTGGGGTTCGTTGTATGATAAATTGCCAAAAGATGAACAAGACAATGCGGTAGTCAACGCAACCGTTATACTGGAAAACGCATCTAATAATATAATTCGTACAGAAGGCAAGAAATTAGTAGTGGTGGATGGCCTTCAGGATTTTATTATTGTTGATAAAGACGATGTGTTGTTAATTTATCCAAAAGGGAAGGAACAGGAGATTAAGAGGATAACAGCAATGGCGAACGAATTGAAGTAATCTTTTTAATACTATATAATGAAAAGAGCCCTAATCTTTTTCTTCTTTTTTTTAGTGTCTAATTTTTCTTTTGGACAGTTAAGTAATTTTACATTGCAGGTAACCGCGACGAATGAAACCTGCAGCGGTAATGGAGTACTTACTTTTACCGTAACGAATACCACACCGGGAGCTACCATCATTTACAATGTATACAGGCTGCCGGATGTGACTACGCCAATTACCGTAACGAGCGCCAATAGTTTTACGGGACTTGTTGCCGGGAATTACAGAGTGGTGGCGACGCAATCCCTTGGAGCTTTATCCAATTCGCAGCAGCAGGATGCGGTAATTGTAAATGCGATTGTACCTCTTGAATTTAATTTAGACGTTAAAAACGTGTTGTGTGGGAATGATGGTGAAATTACCGTAAATGTCACGCAGGGAAGTGCGGTGAATTATGAAATCATATCAGGGCCGATGACCTTTCCTTTGCAGACGTCCAATCGATTTGTTGGATTGACTACGGGTTCTTATCAAGTGCGTGTATTTGATTCTTGTGGTAACGGTGTCGTAAGGGATGTAACCATTACTCGGCCATCGATTCCAAATCTTATCATTGGTGGGTATATGCCCAATGAATTTACTTGTAACTCAATTGATATGTTAATTGGGATTTCAAGCGGTACTACAGATCTGCAAAATATAATTGCCTATCCGCTGAATGTGGAAACTACGGTGTTTCCGCCATCCGGAGCTCCTATAGTGAGCAATTTGACAGTGAATGCAGGACATCTTACTCAGCAACAGTTGACCGTTCCCATTGCTTTTTTTCCAGATCAATCTTATACTTTTAATCTGAAAATAACGGATGCCTGTGGTACCGTTTATCAGCTAAATAATAATACTGTTAATATTGTTTTAAATTTAGAACTTCAAGAAGGGGTGTTTTTCTGTGGTCAAAAGTTACTCGTTAATCCTATAAATTATGTTGCTCCTTATACCGTGACTTTTGTTTCGGCTCCTCCGGGTTTTAATCCCTTACAGTTTAACAGTAGTCATCCAGGACCTTTTACAGAACCAACAGAGTATGGAAATGCGGCAATAGCTTATCCGGAAGGCGATTATGTAGTACAAATCACCGATGCCTGTGGCAGGACGATTACGAAAAGTTATACGACAAGGCCGCTTCCTCTGGAGTTTACCATACAGGAATATATGGAAGACTGTGTTAAAAAGTTTTCCATTGAGACGGCCTCCGAGTCACCTTTTACCGTTGAGTTTTTATCCGCACCAGCCGGTTTTAATCCGGTACAGTTTAACCCGGCTCATCCGGGACCATTTGTGTTGCAGGCAGAATATTTTAATATAACCGTGCCTTACCCGGACGGAACGTATGTGATACGAATTACTGATGTTTGCGGAAGAACAGCAACAGAAGAATATACTACAATTCCGTTAGGAAACAGTTTGATGGTGTTTACGCTGCCAGGATGTGCTGATGGGGAAGGTTCTGTATTTCTTAGAAACGGTGAGGGCTTTCAAAATGTATACATAGAGACGGCACCATCGGGCTTTGGGCAAACTTTGCCTTACGATGTGAGTCACAACATTAAAAGCGATATTGATTTTTTTTCGATGAATTCGCTTCCGGCCGGAACCTATACACTGCGTTATGTGAACACCTGTAACCAGTCGAAGGTTGAAACCATTACAATACCCGGTTATCAGATAACATCAAATCAGGTAGTTGTAACCGAGCATTGCAGTTCTTTCGATGTTCAACTGAATTTTGCATCCAATTCTTCATCGGGGGATTTTTGGCTGCAAAAATATTTCCCGCAAAATAACAGTTGGGGGCATCCGCAAACGGGCTATTCAGACAATTTTCCGTTAAGTCCGGCAAATGCTCTCCCAATGATTAATAATATGGTTAATACCAATTTTAATTATTTAGGAAGATTCAGAATTGTAACCACTTTCAGCGTTTTTACAAATGGAGAAAATGCAGATGGAACCTGTCAGCGCGTGCTTCATGAGTTTGAATTTACTTCAGGTCCGGAAATCAGTAATGTTTACAGTTATTCCTGTTCCAACAGTTTAGTGGATGTGATTGTAGATGCAGTAGGGGCGGCACCATTGCAATACAGGATTACGCTGAAAAACGGGCAGCCTTTTGTTGTGAATAACGGAGGGTCTGCATTGTTTTCAAGCCTTGATGCCGGTGTTTACAATTTTCAGATTGAAGATTCCTGTGGTAATATATTTAACAGGATATACGATATCAGTACGCCGGTAAGTTTTGCCATTTCTTCCAGCAATTTGTGTGATGGGCAAACCGGTTCACTTTCCGTACCCTACTTTTCTTTTTTGAGTTACGAATGGTGGAAAGACAACAATACAGCAACAATTTTGAGTACGACGAATGTTTTAACTTTTCCCAGTTTTAATTCGGCTGCCAATTTCGGAACTTATCATGTGCGTATTTTCAATTCGAGTAATCCTAACTCCTGTATGAATACCGTGATGGATTTTGTCATTTCCAATGAATTAAACAATCCTGTTGCCGGTTCGGATAACAATGTGGTATTGTGTGGCGGGCAAAATGTAATTAATCTTTTTGATTATCTGACAGGGCCTTATGATGCTAACGGAGTTTGGGAAGAAATCTCATCAAGCGGTACGCTTACCAATAATTTTTGGGATACGACTTCCATCGCAGCCGGAACTTATACCTTTAAATACCGTGTGGATGGGTTGTGTAGTGTTTTTGATGAAGCATTTGTACAAATTGAAATAGGGGAAATTCCTGAAGCTCCCGTTGCCTCTGGGGACACTATTGTTTGTGAAGGTGAAACATTACATCTTTTTGCCTCGGATATAGCCGGAGTTACGTACCAATGGACAGGGCCAAATGGTTTTGTGTCCAACGAGCAAAATCCGGAAATTCCTAATATGGGAGCTGGGAATCAAGGCGTTTATTCCGTAAGCGTACTTCAGGATGGTTGTGAATCCGGTGCTAGTACTGTTGAGGTCGTGATGGAAAGCCTGCCATATTTTTCAGTTAAAAATGCTTGCGAAAACAGTCTGACGTATCTTTCCGTGGAATTGTTAAATCCAGCTATCGATTTAGATTCAATGGAATACACTTGGACCTATCCGGATGGAACCACGGTAACCAATACCAATCCAATAAATGTAACCGGAAATGTAACGGGAAGTTATATATTGACCATGACTAGTCCAAACGGCTGTACCGTTACTAATTCCATTGATGTTGCCTGCACCCATTGTGGTATTCCGAGAGGTGTGTCGGCTAACAACGACGGATTAAATGATACTTTCGATTTATCCTGTCTGACTGGTATAGTCAATGCGAAAATATTCAACCGTTACGGGGTTACCGTTTATGAAAAAGACAATTATATTGACGAATGGGATGGTAAAGATTTTAATGGGCGTTTGCTCCCGCCGGCAACCTATTACTATGTGGTTAAGTTTGCTTCCGGAGATGTGAAAACCGGTTGGGTTTATTTGAATCATTAAGAAGAAGATAGTACGCATAAAAAAAGGAGTCTAAATTGACTCCTTTTTTATTGTTATAATTTATCAGCTCGGTTTTGTGCTTTTCGCACTTTTTTGAACAGTTCTGACGAATACACAAAATCCACAATAGCTTCGTTATCCGTTTTGAAAATTTCTTTTTTAGTACCTTCCCAAGCCAAAACCCCTTCTTTCAGGAATACGATTTTTTCCCCGATTTCCATTACCGAGTTCATGTCGTGCGTATTGATCACGGTAGTGATGTTGTACTCCTCTGTAATTTCCTGAATCAGGTTGTCAATAACCACAGCGGTTTTCGGATCCAGACCGGAATTCGGTTCGTCACAGAAAAGATACCTTGGGTTATTTACAATGGCGCGCGCAATGGCAACACGTTTCTGCATCCCTCCGGAAATCTCGGAAGGCTTCTTTTTATGGGCGTTAATGAGTTTTACACGGTCAATTACAAAATCTACACGCTCCTGAATTTCCCGGGGATTCTTATTACTGAACATTTTCAAAGGGAATCCGATGTTTTCTTCCACCGTCATTGAATCAAAAAGTGCGCTTCCCTGGAATACCATTCCTATTTCGGTACGCAATTCTCTTTTTTCGTCGGGATTCATTTCGGAATAAATTCTGCCATCGAACGAAATGATACCGGTGTCTACCGTGTGAATTCCCAGTAAGCTTTTAAGTAAAACCGTTTTTCCGGATCCCGATTGCCCAATAATCAAATTGGTTTTCCCGGTATCGAAAGTCGTGCTGATCCCTTTTAAAACTTTCTGTTCGCCAAAAGATTTTTCTACATTTTTTACCTCAATCATTTTCTTATTTGCTTAACAGTAATTGTGTTAGAATATAGTTCATTAAAATAATTGCTACCGATGTCCAAACGAACGAAGTCGTACTCGCTTTTCCTACTTCCAGCGCACCACCTTTCATGTAATAGCCGTGAAAAGACGGAATCGTAGCCAGTAAAAAGGCAAAAACCACCGTTTTGATAAACGCATAAGTAACGTGAAACGGTATAAACTCAACCTGTAGTCCTGTTTGAAATTCAGTACTGGTAGCAAAACCGCCGTAAACTCCGGCAATCCAACCACCGAAAATCCCTAAAAACATAGCCAAACCAATTACGAAAGGATATAGCATTAACGCTATAATTTTCGGAAAAACAAGATAGTTTAAAGAGTTTACCCCCATTACTTCCAACGCATCAATTTGCTCGGTAACACGCATCGTACCAATACTTGAGGTAATAAACGATCCCACTTTACCCGCCATAATGATGGAAATAAAAGTAGGGGCAAACTCCAGAATTACCGACTGACGCGTCGCAAAACCAATCAAATATCTCGGAATTAACGGATTGGTCAAGTTCAAGGCCGTCTGAATCGCCACAACCCCGCCCACGAAGAACGAAATGAACGCGACAATGCCTAAGGAACCAATGACCAAATCGTCAATTTCTTTCATGATGAGTTGTTTCATCATCGACCATTTGGTGGGTTTGTTGAAGACTTCCTTCAACATCAAAAAGTATTTTCCTATCTGGGATAAATATCGAATCATGCGTGTAAAAATATCTGCTAAAATAGTTATAAGTTATGACCCGGGAAAAATAATGTTTTATTTTTTGAACTGGCGGATCAGTTATGCGTTAGTAGTTTTTTTGGTGTGTCCTTTCAGGTCTGGCTATCCGCTGACCCGAGCGAAGCGAACTGACGAAGTAATCTTTTATTCTGCGTTGCTCCATAAAAGGATGCCGCTCCACACGAGCTATGCGAACTGGCGAAGCAATCTCTCACGCGGCATTCATTTCAAAATCGCCAATTGTTCAAAAATCTGAAAAAACTAAAATAGTTTCGCTTTCATCTTTTTCCAGCGGTAGCTTCGAACGAATTTTGCCTGTTCGGACGTAACCAACATCGTTTTCTTCTCCGATTTCGCTTTCCAGAAACCTTTTAAGTAATCCAAAAACAAAAGCGGTTTCCCTTTGCGCATCGCCAGTTTTAAAGAAGCGATTGCTGTGATGAAAAATCCGTAGCCTAAAGTGTAAAATGCTTCGCCTTGTTTGTAACGGGACGCTTGGTTGTAATTGGCTCCGGTGGGTTTTAAGTGTTTTACTTTCAGGCTTTCATCCGTCACTACTTTCCAATTGTAAAATTTGCATAACAGTTCGTCAACGGTATCCCAACCCATAGCCGGTTTGAGTCCACCAATCTGTTCGAAGCAGGCTTTTCGATACGCTTTAAAAGCCCCGCGAATGTGGTCTTTATCGGTTAAATTTTCTAAAATCCAGTCGCCGTTTTTCTCGATGTAGGCAAAGCCGCCCACCATTCCAATTTGGTCATCACTTTTAAAATGACCGATAATCGTTTCAAAATAATTGTCGGGAAAAATCAAATCGGCATCCGCTTTAACAATCAGATCGTACTCGTTGTCCAACGTTTCAAAGCCTTTGTGAAACGCCTGAATCACCTTACTGCCCGGCAAATGCACCGCATCCGAAGTTTTGTTTACCAAAGTAATCCATGAATGTTTTTGTGCAAAGTCCTGAACAATGTCCGCAGTTTTATCCGTAGAATTATCATTCACCACCACCACTTTGGCAGGTAAAACGGTTTGCTTTACCAACGATTCGAGCGTCAGTGCCATGAATTTTTCTTCGTTATGCGACGGGATTACGATGTAATATTTCATAATTGTACAAAAGTAGTGTGTAAATATCTTTATTTTTGTGGGATTAGAAAAATTACACGTTGGAAAAGAAACGATTTGCCTTTATCGAAATGGAAACCCATTCGGCTTTGCTCGAGCAATGGTACTTTTTGTTAAAGGAAATGTCCCAAATCGAGTTTGAGTTTTTTGTACATGAAAAAGTACTACACAAGCTCAGCAGCATTCCCAAAGAGAAAATTACGGTCGTGCCTTCTGTTTTCGAAATTTCTTTTAGCAGTTTTGACGCCATAGTGATCAATACCTTACACCGCAATTTTAATCAATACCAAACACTTTTTGAGCAAAAACCGGTGTTGTGTTTGCTGCACAACTTAAACTTCAGCCTGTTTTTCAAATCCATTTCATGGCGCAATGTTTTTAAGGAAAAAGAACGTTTTACCTATTTCCTGAAATTGTATCTGAAGGAAAAAGTCGGTTCGCATCGAAAACATATTGTCAAAGCGAAGCAATTTGGTGTTTTGTCCAAAAGTTTGCATGATGAGGTGGTTCGCAACGGTAAATTTGCAGAGAGGACAGCGATTATCCAGATGAATTATTGCCAATCGAATACCTTTTCAACCTCCGATACCATTAATATTGTGATGCCGGGTAACGTGTCGAACAAGCGTAAAGATGTGTCGATGCTGTTCTCGATTTTGCCGAAGCTTACACCGAAATCCAAACTGCATTTTACGTTTTTGGGAAAACCTGAGAATGATGCAATATTGGAACAGTTGGAAGCGTTAAAGCAAAAATGCTCGCCGCAAATCGAAATTACCCATTATCACCAATTCATTCCGTGGGAAGAATACAGCCGTGTAATTGCTAAGGCACATTTGTTACTATGTCCGATAAAAGCGCAAACATCGTTCTATTGGGTGGATGAAAGTTACGGAACAACCAAAGTGAGCGGAAGCGAAGCTGATTGCATTCACAACGGCAAAATTGGTTTGTTTCCAACATCGTATCCGAAAATGAATTGGCACAACCTGTATTACGAAAATGCTCCGGATTTAGAATCCATTTTAAACAACCTGACGATTGAGCAACTTGCTTCCGAATACGAAAAACTGCAACCGTATTTGCAGCAATATACCTTTGAAACCGTAAAAACCAATTTAGAAAATCAATTACTGGCGCTGGCCACTACCAAATAAAATGCTGAAATTTTTAATCAAAATGGCCTATCAGTTTTGGCCTTCGTTGTACAAAAAACGTTATTACAAAACGTTGGATTCCTTGTCAACCGGAAATTACAAATGCGAACCGGAACTATTGTACATTCAGCAAGTTCTGAAGCCGGATTCCGTGTTTGTCGACATCGGTACCAATAAAGGAATTTACTTGTATCAGGCGGAAAAAGTCATTACCACTGGAAAAGTAATTGGTTTTGAACCGAACAAAAGTCTGGTGAATTATATCAAACCCTTATTTCCTAAAGCGGAAATTTATCCGTTGGCGGTTTCTTCTCAACCCGGAACCGCTGTCTTGAATATTCCGAAAAAAGGCAATGGCTTACAGGACACACGTGCTTCTTTGGAAGCTATGGGTGAGGACGTGGAAAAAGTGGAAATCCAAATGGTGGCGCTGGACGATTTCGCCAAAGAAAAACAATGGTCCAGAATTGATGTTATCAAAATCGATGTGGAAGGGCATGAGTTTGATGCCGTAAAAGGTTGTGAAAACATCCTGAGAACCATCAAACCGATTTTCATCATCGAAATTGAATTGCGTCACGCGCATTATCCGATTAAAGACATTTTTGATTTCATTATCGGCTTTGGTTATGAGGTGTTTTACTTCGACCGAAAAACGTTGAAAACTGCTCCGTTTGATTGTAGTCAAATGGCGGAGTTTCAAAAAGACGAATATCTAAACGATTTTAATCGCTATATTAACAACTTTATTTTTATCCCAAAGAAATAATGTCCGTAGTCGCTCGTCAAAGTTTAAAATACAGCATCGTAGGCTATTTCAGTACCTTGATAGGCATTCTGTCAACGGTATTTTTGTATCCGAACGATTTAGAGTTTGCCGGGAAAATACAATACATCTTACCGACGGCTTTACTGTACTTGCCGCTGATTACTTTTGGAATTATGCACGCCAATGTTCGATTTTACCCTAAAATGGAACAGTCGCAAAACCAGCATAATCTTTTAAAATATTCCATTTGGTTCATTGTCAGGAATTTTGCCATTGTAACCTTCCTTTTTTGGCTGTTATCTTATTTTATCCGACAAATTAGAGAAACACAGTTTTATGCTTTTGCGGAATATATTTTTCCGGTCATGTTGTGTTTGGCGCTCATCCAGTTGTTCTCAAGGTTTATTTCGATTAAAAAAAGAATCGTAGTCCCGAATATTTTCGAAAATGTGTTTCCGAAATTGGGTCTGATTTTTGCTTTTAGCGCCTATTTCTTTTTTGAGGTTTCCGCGGCTACCGCTATTTGGATTGTAGTGTTGTTTTTCTTTTTGGCACTAATCGGAATGTATTTTTATGTACAACGTCTGGATCGGTTTACGGGAAAGACTTCGTTTAAGTTTTTAAAAGAAAACAATTTCCAGAAAGAACTCATGCAGTATTCGTTCTACACGTTCTTCGGAAGTCTGGGGTCAGTTGTGGCACTCAACATCGACGCAGTTATGATTGGGGAATTCATCGATGACTTTTCACAGTTAGCTATTTATAACACCTCCGCAAACTTAGTGCGTATGATTACCGTTCCGGCGTTGGGTGTTTATACTATTTCGGCACCCATCATCGCCAAGCACATTGAGGAAAATAATATGGTCGATTTAAAATCCCTGCATCATAAAACGTCGTTCTATTTGTTCACGATGGGAGCAGTGTTGTTCGGATTGGTTGCCTCCGGTATTGAAGATTTGTTCTTCTTGATGAAAAATGGGAGCGAATTGGTAAAAGGGCTACCGGTGGTTTATATTTTAGGTTTTGCCCTATTGTTCGATTTGGCTACGGGTTTTAACGGTTACATCATTACGAATTCTAAATACTACAAATTCAACAATACAACCACCATTGCTTTGGCGCTATTAACGATCGTAAACAACCTTGTTTTCCTGTTGATTTTTGAAATGGGAATTGTGGGGGTCGCCATCGCTACTTCTATTTCACTAACGGTATACAACTTAATTAAAATTGTGTTTAACTACCGAAAGTTTGGAGTGCATCCTTTTAGTACTAAGTATCTTTATGTATTAGGGCTTCTCATTCTTGTTTTGATTGTTGGTAGCTTCTTGCCGGATTTTGAGAATAAGTTTTTGACGCTTTGTTACAAGCCTGCCGTATCATTTGTGATTTTTGCACTTGGGAATTTAATCTTTAATATTATCCCATTCAAAGAGGTGCTACCAAAGTCACTATTTGGCAACAAGTGATTTTTATGGCTGTTAGTTGTCATGATCAATTGTTTGTAATGCTTTAATGTCTCTGAAATTGTAAGCTTCAAGTTGTTTGTGTAAGTTAATACTATAAAAAAGGAATTCAAAAAGCAGTTAGGATTCGCTTTGATTTTTAAGTCATCATTGACAATTCCCTTATTGATTTTAATAGAGAAGTTTTATTCTGGAAAAGTAGGTTTTCTATGTTTTTCCCGACAGCTGTAAATTTGATACTGTTGTTGTTTTGTGTTGTTTCATTTGTGTTCGATACAATTGAATTTTAAAAGTGTTATGTATTTGTTATTAAGTTAATTATATTGAAGCTTACAACAAAAACTAACGATTATGTGAAAAAGCAGCGGGGTTTTAAAAAAAACAAAACGAATAAGGGTTTAAGTAGTAAATTTGTCAGTAAAAATTAAAAAAACTACGCTTTATGAAAAGAAAACTACTTTTTATTCCTTTTATCGCAATGGCTTCGTTGTTTTCTCAAAAAACAATTGGGCAAAATCTTCAAGCAATTTCGATTCAAAGCGGTTTTAATGCCGATGTAATTGCCAATGGAGTTGGTGCGGCTACAACTTCGACAACTTCCGATGTGGACGGAGTGAGTTATGCCTTTGTTTCCAGAGATTTTCAGTTGACTTCAGGGAGTACTCCGTTAACGTACGGACTTCCAACAAACGGACTTATTAACAGTGTTGTAAGTTCTCCGGCAGGGTTAACCTACCAGCTTGCTTCCTATAGCGGAAACAATTCTTTACGACTTCAAAATACAAATGATACGGGAACTTTGGTTTTAACCAATCCATTAGCGGCAGTTAATTTATACATGCTGGCTACCGGTGGGAGTGGGGCTGCTACGGTAACGGTAACGGTTAACTTTTCTGATGCGACCAATCAGACATTCACGGGTATTAATATCGCAGACTGGTATGGTGGATCCAATTTCGCAATACAAGGTATCGGAAGGATCAATATCTCGAATGATGGTTTAGAATCAGGAGGCGGAACCAATCCTAGACTTTATCAAATTCCATTGGCTATAAGTTCCGGTAATCAATCCAAATTGATACAAAGTATTGCTGTTACAAAAACAGGAACAGGGGGGATTCCTAACATTTTTGCTTTTTCTGCGGATGCCTATACCAGTTGTCCTGGGCCAACAAATATTACCTATACATCCACAAACGATGGGGGAATTTTTAACTGGACAGCACCAGCTAGTGCACCATCTTCAGGGTATCAATATTATTACAGCACTTCTCCAACCGCTCCAACCGCATCGACGCCTCCAATGGGTAGCACCGCTGCCGGTGTAACTACGCTTACGCTTACCGGACTTAATTTGGGAACCACTTACTACCTTTGGGTGAGGTCTAATTGCGGAAGCGAACAAGGTCTCTGGCAAATGAAAATGTTTACCACAGGTCAAATAAATACGACATATACAATTGGTGATATTAATACGGAATATGCTTCTTCGCCTACGACTACCACTACAAGTTCATGTTCGGGTGCATTAACAATAAATGTTCCGACTGGGTATGTAATTGGTTCAACCGATGTTTCTTATACGATGACAACTGCGAGTAATGGCTGGATGAGTGAGCAGCGAAGCCTTTTGGTATGTACTACTAACACTACCCCTGAAGCGGCTGTTGCCTCTGGAGCAGGGAATTCTACAGGTTCTTATTCTTATAACAGAACAGGATTAAGCCTTGCCAATGGTCTTACAGGGAATGTTAATTTTGAACTTAGAGCTTGGAGAACTTACGGAGGCTCAGGTTGTGACGCAACATATAATAAGGTTGATAATAATACTTGGAAGATAACAGTTACACTTGTGCCGGCTAATTTATCTACAACCGATGTGGCAAACCAACGAGCAATTAGCATTTATCCAAATCCTTTTACGGATATGATTCATATTGATCAAGCTAATGAAGTAGCAGCCATTGTCCTTACAGATGTTACAGGAAAGCAGGTGAAAACTATTGCACAGCCGCAATCGGATATGTATTTAGGAGATTTAAAAGCAGGGGTTTATTTTCTGAACATGACCATGAGCGATGGCAGTGTGAAAGTTGCTAAAGCAATTAAGAATTAAATTTCTTTAAAACGATAAAAAAGCGAGGCTCTAGAGCCTCGCTTTTTTTGTTCCCTGCTTGTAGAGGTTGAGTCTCTGGAAACCAAGTGTTTTTTGAGATTGTAATGTTTTTTCTTTTGTCTTGATACAAAAGAAACAAAAAATACTCAAGAGTTATTTTGCCTAAGGATTTCGTGAACCTAAAGGTTTCAAGACTGAAACGCTCCACCTAAAAAATTAGAACATTTGCTAAATTATCTGAACTCCCTGCGGTCAAACAGCAGATAATTCTTAACGCAAATATTCTAATTTTTCTTAACGGTTACGCGTTTTTAGGTCGGGGTGTAAGTTGTGGTTCAATAGTATGGATTCACTTCAATAGTATGGCTAAAATACAGAAGTAATAAGTGACTTTATCATGATAGACTTGTTTGAAGATACCTAAAAGTATTATCGAAATTCAAACTATTTCTGTATAGGCCATGTTGTAAAACTCTATAAGAGTCTTTGAATTTTTTGATAAAATTAATGAGCTATTATCAGTTTGCCGTTTGAAATTATATTATTCTCAGAAATTATATTATAGATATAGATACCATCTGCTAAATTACCCAGATCAAGTTCTTTTTTGTTACTATTTACAGAGTTTTTTTTATATACTGTCTCTCCTAATTGATTTATTATTTGGATTTCAGCCAAATTTTCTGCTGACTGAAATGTAATATTTCCTTTAGAAGGATTAGGGAAAATATTTAAAAAAGTTTCATGAATGGATTGAGAGGTTACAGACAGGTTTCCATTCATATTGATACGTTGAGCATATATATCGTTATTAGTCCCGGATCTATAGTCTGTCCATGTGATAATTGCTCCACCATTATCATCCAAAATTAATTGAGTCGAAGATTGTGAGTTAGAAGCAGTGCTAATTGCTGCACCATTAGTAGTCCATTGTGTAACGCCGGTTGAATTAATGCGTTGAGCATATATATCTCCATTATTGGTTCCGTTTCTATAATCTGCCCAAGCAATGATTGCCCCACCGTTGCCATCGGGGATGATTTCTTGATACCACTGGTTGTATGCAGTTGCTGAAATAGGAACTCCATTAGTTGTCCACTGAACAATTCCATTCGAGTTAATACGTTGAGCATATAAATCAGCCGAATTTGCTGAGGTTCTTCGATCTTCCCATGTGATAATAGCCCCGCCATTATTATCAGAAACTAAAATTGAAGAATTTTGTCCATTTATCGAATTGCAGATGGCTATGCCATTATTAGTCCATTGAACAATTCCATTTGAGTTTACTCGTTGAGCATAAATATCGGAGCTTGCACTCGTGGCCGAATTTCTTAGATCACTCCATGTAATAATAGCACCTCCATTATTATCAGAAATAATAGCGGGGTAAGCTTGAGAATCTGTTGCATTGCAAATAACAATTCCATTGTTGGTCCACTGGGTAACTCCAGAAGAATTAACGCGTTGAGCGTATATGTCAAACCCTGCCACATTCCTCGCATCTTGCCATGTAATTATGGCGCCATTACTACCGTCTGAGACTATTTTTATAAAATTACTTGCATTAGTAGGATTATTATATATAAGAACGCCGTCAGTTGTCCATTGAGCTATTCCTGCTGAATTGATGTATTGAGCATAAATATCCATAGTGTTGTCAAGACTTCTGCTGTCTGGCCATGCGATAATAAGCCCTCCATTACCGTCTGGAATCATTTCTCCCTTATTATAAGCAAATGGTGCACTACAAATCGCTATTCCATTGTTATTCCATTGAGTAACTCCGGAAGAACTGATTTTTTGCACATATAAATTAGAATCAAAATTGTTTGTCCTCTTATCATTCCACGCAATAATAGCTCCGCCATTGCCATCGGAAATAACTGTTAAATTTGTTTGATTGAACGGTGCTGTACAAATTGGAATACCATCGGGTGTCCATTGAATTACGCCATTAGAATTAATACGTTGAGCATATAGGTCGCCATTTGATGTTCCGTTTCGATAATCGTACCAGACAATTATGGCGCCACCGCTTCCGTCAGAAACTATCTTTGAAGCGTTTTGATCATTTTGAACAGTACAGATTGGATTGTTTATAAATGTGTCTGTATTCCATTGGGCAAAACAAGTTGTGTTTTTAAGTGTAATAATTAAGATTATTAATAAAGCTTTAGTAGTTTTCATGGTTATAGTTTTGGTTTTCTTAAGTTGCCATTCAAAGGGTTGTAAATTTAGCTGTTAAGAATAACCTATACAATCACCAAATTTGGTGATTTTTCAAAAAGTTTAATGTGAGTGTAAATAGGGATTGAAAAACTTTATGCTCATAGAATTACAGTTCAAGGATCCAGAAAAATGTAGTGCTAAAACAAAACGGTCAACAATGAACCCCGACAAAAGAATACATAACCGTTATGAAAAATATGGTCAAGACCGTTAAGGGTTATCTGCTGTTTGACCGAAGGGAGTTCAGATAATTTAGGGTTTGGTTTTATTTTTTAGGTGTAGCGTTCTCTGTCTTGACTTTTTGTTTCTTTTGTATCAAGACAAAGTACAGAACAACAATCAAAGAGTAAAACATCTTAGATAAAAAAAGAAATAGGAAAAACCTTGTTTTAAAACAAAAGAAAACAAATCCTTACTCCATGCTTACTCCATGGTAACCCCATGCTAAAGCCATGGATACTCCATGCAAAGCCATGCGAAAAGCAAACGCTGTAAAAAAGTAATGAAAAAATTGATTTTAAGTCACGATTAAAACCCTAGTAACGATACACAATTGCATTAATATTCATTCCGGAGCCAACAGAAGCAAATAAAATCACATCACCCTTATGAATCGCCTGATTTGCAATCTGACCTTTCACAATCAGATCATATAAAGTGGGAACAGTAGCTACGCTGGAATTGCCCAATTCGTGAATGCTCATGGGCATGATGCCATCCGGAGGCGTTTGTTTGTAAATTTTGTAGAAACGTTGGATAATTGCTTCATCCATTTTTTCGTTGGCCTGATGAATCAAAACCTTTTTTACTTCCGAAATGTCGATGCCACTTTTATCCAAACAGGCTGCCATCGCTTTTGGAACTTGGCTTAGAGCAAACTCATAGATTTTTCTGCCGTGCATTTTAATGTACCGCACATCCGGGTCGTATTCTTTGTTGAAGGAATTGCCGAAATGTAAATAATACGCTTCATCATAGGTGAAGGTTGCGGTTTCATGCGCCAGGATACCACCTTCTTCGTCAGTGGCTTCCACAATGGTAGCACCGGCACCGTCCGAATAAATCATGGAATCCCTGTCATGCAGGTCCACCACTCGGGATAAGGTTTCCGCGCCAATTACCAAACATTTTTTTGCCATACCCGCTTTAATAAATGCCTGCGCCTGAATCACCCCTTCTACCCAGCCCGGGCAGCCAAAGAGCATATCGTACGCCACACATTTAGGGTTTTTGATGCGTAAATCGAATTTCACACGGGTGGCTAAACTTGGGAGGATGTCCGTTTGTATGGCAGCGTGTTTTACATTCCCGAAGTTGTGGGCAAAAATGATGTAGTCTAAGGTTTCAGGATCGATGTTGGCATCGGCAATCGCTTTTCGAGCGGCAATGCTTCCGATGTCGGAAGTTAATAAATCGTCGGTAACATAACGACGTTCCAGAATACCGGTAATGTCGTGAAATTTTTCGGTGATGACTTCGTTGGGTAAGGGAAACGGCGTTCCGTCATCGTTTAAGAAAACATGTTCTGCAAAATCTTTATTGGTAACAACTTTCGTTGGGATATAACTTCCTGATCCTGTTATTTTAATATTCATTGTTTGATAACTTTATACTAAGTTAGGTATTAAAACGTGGAAGTGTTGTGAAAAGTTTATCAAAAAGTTATTTTTAATAAATAATCCTCGAAAGGAGATGAAAATTGAGCAAAGTGTTTTTATTTCTTAAATTTCTGAGGATAGTGTAAAATGAATTATGAATTATGAAGAACCTTAAACGACTGAGGAGAATAAATTTAAGTTACTGCCTCCAGCATGCAAAGTACAAAAACAAAACGCGAATCAAAGCCCTCTTCGACCTCAGAACGCGCAACCGTTAAGAAAAATAAAACCAACTCCGTTAAGAATTATCCGCTGTTTGACCGAAGGGAGTTCGGAGAATTTAGGAGTTGGTTTTATTTTTTAGGTGTAGCGTTCCAGTCTTGACCTTTGGTACTTTGTGTCAAGACAAAGTACGGAACTTCATCAATGCAAAAGCGTCTTATACAAAAGAAAACGAAAACAAAAAGCCCTTTCGTCAGAAAGGGCTTTTCACTATAAAAGAAAAATATTAATTCTCAATATACGCTTCAATCGGAGCACAAGAACAAACTAAGTTTCTGTCTCCATATGCATCATCGATACGACGCACGGAAGGCCAGAATTTGTTGTCTGCAATATACTCCAACGGATACGCCGCTTTTTCTCTTGAATATGGGAAATCCCAACGCTCAGCCGTTAACATCGCTAACGTGTGAGGAGCGTTTTTAAGAGGGTTGTTCGTGTCGTCTGCAGTAGCGTTAGCGATTTCTTTTCTGATGGAAATCATCGCATCACAGAAACGATCTAACTCTGCTAAATCTTCCGATTCCGTTGGCTCTACCATTAAAGTACCTGCAACTGGGAACGATACTGTTGGTGCGTGGAAACCGTAGTCCATTAAACGCTTGGCGATATCACCCACTTCGATACCGTTTTCTTTGAAAGAACGACAGTCTAAGATCATTTCGTGCGCGGCACGTCCCATTTCCCCTGAATATAAAATTGGGTAATGCTCTTCTAAACGTGCTTTCATGTAGTTCGCGTTCAAAATCGCATGCTCCGTAGCCGAACGTAAGCCTTCAGCACCTAACATGGTGATGTAGCCGTAAGAAATCAAACATACCAGAGCAGAACCGTAAGGCGCAGCCGAGATAGCCGAGATAGCAGCTGCACCACCAGTTGCTACAACCGGGTTAGTCGGTAGGAAGTCCACCAATTTCTCGTTCACACAGATTGGTCCAACACCAGGTCCACCACCACCGTGAGGGATAGCGAAGGTTTTGTGTAAGTTTAAGTGACAAACATCAGCGCCAATAGTAGCAGGATTTGTTAAACCTACCTGTGCATTCATGTTCGCACCGTCCATATATACCAATCCGCCGTTATCGTGGATTAATTTCGTGATTTCAATGATTGAAGATTCGTAAACCCCATGCGTAGAAGGGTACGTTACCATCAAACAAGACAAATCGTCTTTGTGCTCGATCGCTCTTGCTCTTAAATCTTCTACGTCGATGTTTCCTTCCGGTGTGGTTTTAGTTACGATAATTTTCATTCCCGCCATTGCAGCCGAAGCCGGATTGGTTCCGTGAGCAGAAGAAGGGATCAAACATACGTTACGGTGTCCTTCACCGCGAGAGATGTGGTACGCACGAATCGCCATTAAACCAGCGTATTCTCCTTGAGCACCAGAGTTTGGTTGTAACGAAGTTCCTTTGAAACCGGTCACTACATTCAATTGCTGCTCTAATTTTTTAAGCATCGTCAAGTAACCTTGTACTTGGTCAGTTGGAGCAAATGGGTGGATGCTGTTCCAGTTTGGCATCGAAAGCGGTAACATTTCTGCTGCTGCATTCAATTTCATTGTACAAGAACCTAAAGAAATCATCGAGTGGTTCAAGGATAAATCTTTACGCTCTAATTTTTTGATATAACGCATCAATTGGCTTTCCGAATGATGGTTGTTGAATACCTCGTGCTGTAAGAACGATGAGGTACGGATTAATTTTTCAGGAACCTGAACTTCCGAAGCCAATTCTGAAACATGAACCGCTGATTTTCCGGTTGCTTCCGCGAAAATCGCAATGATTGTATTGATGTCGGAAAGAGAAGTTGTTTCGTTGAAAGAAATCGAAACGCTCTCGTTGTTCGGGTAGAAGAAGTTTACTTCATTTTTCTCAGCGATGGCTCTTACTTTAGAAGCATCCGCTTTCACTAAGATGGTATCAAAGAAAGCAGCGTTCACCTGGTTTACACCGATGATGGATAATGCTTTCGCTGTAGTCACTGCCGAAGCGTGAACTTTATTGGCAATGTACTGTAAACCTTTTGGTCCGTGGTACACAGCATACATACCAGCCATAACTGCTAACAATACCTGAGCAGTACAAATGTTAGAAGTAGCTTTTTCACGTTTGATGTGTTGCTCACGGGTACCTAAAGCCATACGTAACGCACGGTTTCCGTTTACATCGATAGAAACTCCGATGATTCTTCCCGGCATTGAACGTTTGTATTCTTCTTTAGTTGCGAAGAAACCGGCGTGAGGTCCTCCAAAGCCCATAGGGATACCGAAACGTTGTGTAGTACCCACAACAACCGCAGCACCTAACTCTCCAGGAGAAGTTAGTTTTACTAAGGACAAGATATCCGCAGCCACCGCTACTTTAATTTCTTTTGAATTAGCCGTGTTGATGAAACCTGCGTAATCGAAAACCTGTCCGTATTTGCCCGGATATTGTAAGATCGCTCCGAAGAAGTCTTCACCAAAACCAAACGTTTCGTGATTCCCAACTACTAATTCAATATTTAATGGCGTTGAACGGGTTTGTAAAATCGATAAGGTTTGTGGTAAAATTTCTTCCGAAACGAAGAATTTATTAACGTTGTTTTTCTTTTGGTCACGTGTTCTTACGTCAAAAAGTAACGTCATGGCTTCCGCAGCTGCCGTACCTTCGTCTAGTAAGGAAGCGTTGGCAATTTCCATTCCTGTTAATTCAATAATCGTAGTCTGGAAATTTAATAAAGCCTCTAAACGGCCTTGTGCGATTTCTGCCTGATACGGAGTATACGCCGTGTACCAACCCGGGTTTTCAAAAATGTTTCTTTGAATTGCCGGAGGAACGATCGCCGGGTGGTAGCCTAAACCGATGTACGATTTGAATACTTTATTTTTAGCACCCAACTGCGTAATATGTGTAGCGTACTCATATTCGGTCATGGCTGGGTCTAATTCGATATCTTGTTTTAAACGGATTCCGTCAGGGAAAGTTTCGTAAAGTAATTGGGTCATGTCCTTAACACCAATGGTTTTGAACATGTGTTGTAAATCCGATTCTCTCGGACCAATGTGTCTTAAAGCAAATGCATCTGTTTTCATCAGTTTTCTCTACTGTTTGTTTAAGTGTTTGGGGCAGAACCTCAAACAAGTTTAAGTTGTGTTTTAAAAGCGAACAAAAATAATTATTAATTGGCTAATAATCTTGTTTTTTAACGTCAATTTTTGGAGGAATTTGTAAACAAAAATCACTCTTGTTAACATATTGATTACTTTTGTAAGGATGCAATTACTCAAGCGGATATTCGACTTTTATCTTCACGGAAGTATTCATGTGGCGCTGGCGGTATACGCGTTGGTACGCATGACGTTCCATTTCTTTCATATCGAGTATGACAAACCTATGGCTTTGTTTGCTTTTTTCGGGACCATTGTTGGGTATAATTTCGTAAAATACGATGAGTTAGTACGTGCCAAAAAGCTGAAAATGACTGCCGAACGAAAAGCAATTGTGGCCCTGAGTTTTGTTTCGTTCCTTGTGGCTGCGTATTGTTTTTTTCTGCTCGAAAGACAAACGCAATTCGTGTCCGTTGCTTTTTTAGGGCTGACGATGTTGTACACCTTACCCGTTTTTCCAAAGATTGGTAACGCTCGTAACTGGGCTGGTGTGAAGATTTACATCGTGGCGTTCTGTTGGGCGGGCATTACTCTTTTCTTACCAATTATCAATGCCGATTTGCCGCTGTCCCATGATGTTTGGCTAAAGTTTTGCCAACGTTTTTTATTGGTAATTATCCTGATTTTAATTTTTGAAATTATCGATTTAAAACACGATGCTACTTCGCTGCAAACCGTTCCGCAGAAATTGGGTGTGGAAAAGACAAAACGACTCAATCTTTTTCTGTTGCTGCCATTCTATTGTTTGGAGTTTCTAAAATCGGACTTTCAGATCGTGCAACTTTGGATCAATCTGGGACTGATTGTTGTGATTGCCTTGTTTACCATTTTTGCCAGTCCGAAACGCTCCGAATACTATACTTATTTTTGGGTGGAAAGCATTCCAGTTTTCTGGTGGGGCTTAGTCTTGCTTTTCGGCTAACGCTTTGATGTAAGCATTGCGCTGAGTGATTAACCCGGTCAGGTATTTTTGTCCAAACAAGCGGTTTAGGAAATTGCCTAAAATTCCAAAGGGAACATCGTAAATGATTTCGTCTTTCATCATGGTTTGTCCGTTTGCTTCGCTGAAAAGATGGGTGTGCCGAAACGATTTAAATTGCCCTTGCAGCATCTCATCTGTAAAAGATTCATAAAACGTCATTTCGGTTATTTTGCTTTGATGGGTCAGAGGAAAGCCAAAGTGTCTGCCTTTAAAAGTCACGGTTTCGTTTAATCCGATTAACCCGGAGGTTTTGCCTGCAATGGTTTTTTCACCGGATGTTTTCATCGAATCCTGATGTAAATCAATGTTTCGGCTTAAATCGAAAACGGTTTTTTTATCGGCGTTAATTATTGTGGTCAGTTGCAGGGTTGTCATCAGCTAATAAATTTTTAAATGTCTTGTTGAGGTCAGCATACCGAAATGTAAATCCGTTTTCCAGCAAACGTTTCGGAATGACATTGCGGCTTTTCAAAACCAGTTCCGTTTCCGTTCCGATGATTTTGGCACCGAATTCGAGCATGCGTTTGCCAATAGGAGCACCAAAAGGAACCTTCATTTCTTTTCGCAGGGCTTTCATGAAGTCGTTGTTGCGAACTGGAGTTGGGGAAACCAAATTGATTTTTCCAGCGATTTGTTTCTCGATGATAAAAGCTACGGCTTTTGCAAAATCTTTTTCGTGAATCCAGCTGATGAATTGCCTGCCATTGCCTTGTTTTCCGCCGAATCCTATTTTGGTCAAACTTTTTAACGGAAGAAAAGCGCCTCCGTTTTTACCCAAAACAATAGACGTTCGTAACGCTGTTTTTAACGTGTTTGGTGTTTCTGTTTTGAAAAATGCCTTTTCCCAGCTTTGTGCTACATTCATCGAAAAATCATTGCCGATTTCGCCTGTGTATTCATCCATTTGTTGGTCTTCGGAATGACGGTAAATGGTTGAAGTGGAAGAATTCAGCCAGTGCTTTGGGGGATTTTGACATTGTAAAACAGCCTTGTTTAAAATTTTCGTGCTTTTGATTCGGGAAAGAAGAATTTCTTTTTTGTTGGTAACGTTGTAACGACAATCTACTGATTTTCCGGCGAGGTTGATTAACACGTCGGCGTTTTCCAGTTCTTTTTCCCAGCCTGTCATCGTTTTGGCATTCCAATGGATGTAACGAATGTTGTTTTTTAGTATGGTTTTTCCCCGAGTCAGGATGATAATGTCGTTTGATTGGTTTTGAAAGTGTTTTACAAGAACATTTCCCAAAAAACCGGTTCCGGCAGCGATAACAATTTTCATAACGGAAAGTTTAAAATTAAATATAAGGCAATGATGCGGTAAAGAACCCAAGTTATGCATAAATACTTAGGAAGCTGTAAAAGCTGTACTCTTCGAAAATGTTCCATGAAGATTAAAACCACGGTTATCCCAAACCAAATCAGGGCAATGTTAGGATGGATGGCGACAAGTTGATTCAGAAGCAGTATTGGCAAAAGCAGTAAGCAGCCGTAAAGTGATACCGTCATCAGGTTTCCTGAATAGTTTACGATTGTTTTCCAGTCTTTGCGTATTAGAAACATGCTTTGGAAAATAATTTGTCCTGTGGCTAAAGCCAATTCCCTGATGTAACTGCTTTTTGGAATTTGAGGTAGCATTTCGGAACAAGTAAAGAGAATGATCGTGGTTGTGCAAATAGCAACAAGGAGGTAAAAAATTCGGTATTTTAAATTGAAAGAAGGCTCACAGTTGAATTTTGTCTCATTTGGTTTGCTACTCGGAATAATTACTTTCCGATTGTAGGAAATAAACGAATACAGCTTTTTAAGCAAATAATTGACCGGTTGCCATTTTCCGATTTTTTCAATAAATGGAAATGAATTGCCAATGATTTTCAGCAGGCTTTCAATCCCATAAACAACCGTTTTGTTTTGGTAATCGACTAAAGCAATTTCGTTTGCGGCTCTTTCCGTATCGATGAAATTCATTTCATGTTCATCGATTTGCCCATACGGTTTTCGTCCGTTTTTATCCAGCATACCAGTTTTTACAAAAGCCGAAGTGTAGGTTTGACAAAGCGGGCAGTCTTCGTCATACAGTATGGTTTGGTTTTCTAGCGTTTTCATACGGCAAGTTTTCGTTTGTTTTTTACCACAATTTCAGAACCTTCCGCCAGAAAAACGGAAGCGGGTTGTGCCTTGTTTAAGAATGTGAAATCTCTACCATAAACTTTACTGAAGTTAATCTGAATGGTATAGTTCTTAATGAAATAGTGTTTCCATTTCGGATGTTGTACCTCATATTCATAAGTAGTGTTTTCATTGTATTTTGTGTAGCCGAAATAGTGTTCCATGATGAATTCCGCTTCGCTCCCTGCTTCAATCTCCGTAGAAAAATCATATGCGTTTACTAGCATGGAATGCTCCTGATTGCCGTTTGTCCATTGATAACCTACTTTTACGATTTCTGCTTTTAATTCGTGCTCGTGTCGCATGGGATGGGTTGTGTAGTTTTCCTTGTAAAAAGTATTGGCGACAAAGGTGATGGCGCTTTTCGGAACAATTTCCTTAATAAACACCACCCCACGTTTGTACGTTCCGTTTTCAAATCGTTTTACATAGAAACGTAGGTTGACTTCTTCAAAATCAGTATGTTTTGGAATTTTAAAGCCTAATATTTTGGTGTTTTTAAACAGGAAACCGACCAAACTCACATAGCAGTTGCCGTTCCATAAATCCAATTCGGTACCGGCCGGAAGGAATTTTTTTAAATGTTCCGGATCGACTATGTAATTTGCCATAATCAGGTTTTGCCAACGAGCAGTTAAGAATTTCATGATTTATTTTTTAGTTCTTTGTAAAGTATTCCTGTAAAGAAAAAGGCCAAAGTGGGAGGGAGTAGCCAAATCCAAAGCCATTGGTTGTCACTCACTGCCAACAGTATAAAGAATGTAATTACTAATACAGCGTAGAGTTGCAGCAGTTTGTTTGTAGGGTTGTCAATCAATAAACACAAACCGGTTACGACTTGATAAAAACCGGTGAGGGCGGTGGTAATCATCGCAAAGTATAAGAATTCAATGTTTATAAAGCTTAGTAGTGCCAAAACAATGGGAAGGCCTACAAAGAATGCGTTAAGGTAATTGATGTTTTTCATGATATTGACAATTTTAAACTTTCAGAAAAAAATGAAACTTTTAATTAAAAAAAAACAGTTTTCTATTTAATTTGTGGATTTTTATTGTTTTTCATTGGTCTCATAGAATAGTCATTTTATGTTTAATTTACAGTGCTGTCAAAATGACTATTTCATAAACTTGATAAGGATCTGTGCCAGCCAATTGTCTTTGTACTCCGTCATTTTGTCCAAAACGTTGTCGGCTTTTAAAACGAAATCGTAAAGCTTTCCGGTTTGTTCCACGAAATGTTTTTCTTCGGCAGAAGCATCTGCTTTAATGGACGATACTTCTTTTAAAACTTTCAGTGCCGGTTTGATTTCTCGTTTACTGCGTTCTCTTGAGATTTTCACGGCCAATTCGTCTAAATCTTTTTCGGCGGTAAAAAATTCACGGCGTTCTCCTGCTTTGAATTCTTTGTACACGATGCCCCAATCCATTAAGGCGCGTAAATTCATACTGGCGTTTCCTCTGGAGATTTGTAATTCCTCCATGATGTCTTCCATAGAAACCGGTTCGTTCGATACCATCAAAAGGGCATGAATCTGAGCCATCGTTTTGTTGATGCCCCACTGAGAGCCTAAGGCACCCCATGTTTGAACGAATTTGTTTTTTGCTTCTTGAAATTCCATACCCCAAAGATATAAAGAAGTTTTTAAACTTTCAAAAAATATTGAAACTTTATTTTAAAAAGAAACCGAAGCGATAAACTTCGGCTCTTTCGTTTATATTAATCCCGCACGTTTCAACAACGCTTCCGGTTGAGGTTCCTGGCCTCTGAATTTTTTGTATAACGTCATCGGTTGATCGGTTCCGCCCTGTGAAAGCACATTGTCTTTGAATTTATCGGCTACTTCTTTGTTGAAAATGCCTTTTTCCTGAAAGAACGCAAAGGCATCGGCGTCTAAAACTTCAGCCCATTTATAGCTGTAATAGCCTGAGGAATAACCGCCTTGAAAAATATGAGAGAAGGAAACACTCATGCAGTTTTCGGCCACATCGGGATATAAAGCCGTGTTTTCCATTGAATTTTTCTCGAACTGTTTAACATCGGTAATCCCAGAAGGATTAGCACCATGAAAGTCCATGTCTAAAAGTCCAAAACTCAACTGGCGTAGGGTTGCCATGCCTTCTAAAAAACTGGCGCTTTCTTTAATTTTATCCACATATTCCTGAGGAATGATTTCTTCGGTTTCATAATGATGGGCAAACAAAGCCAAGGCTTCCGGTTCGTAACACCAGTTTTCCATCACCTGACTTGGTAATTCCACAAAGTCCCAATACACCGAAGTTCCCGATAGACTCGGATAAGTCGTATTGGCCAGCATGCCGTGAAGTGCATGACCGAATTCGTGAAATAAAGTAGTTACTTCGTTAAACGTTAATAAAGAAGGTTTTGTTTCTGTCGGTTTCGTGAAATTACAAACGATAGAAACGTGAGGTCGTTCGTTTACACCATCTTTAACATATTGCGGTTTGAAGGAAG
This sequence comes from Flavobacterium enshiense, assembly GCF_040750275.1. GTDB lineage: Bacteria > Bacteroidota > Bacteroidia > Flavobacteriales > Flavobacteriaceae > Flavobacterium > Flavobacterium enshiense_B. Next base: position 452,288 of record NZ_JBDOCV010000004.1, on the reverse strand, counting down.
TCATCCAGGCTCCGTTTCGTTTTCCTTTTCTCGGGAAGAAATCAGAATAGAAAATTGCGACTAAATTTCCGTCGGCATCCGAAACCTCAAAAGTGTGTACATCTTCGTGGTATTTGTCAATGTCGAATACTTCGGTAAACGTTAAGCCGAAGAGCTTTTTCGCCACTTCAAAAGCACCGTTCTGCACGTTTTGCAGTTTGAAATACGGCTTCAGCTTTTCATCATCCAGATTGAATAATTCCTGACGCAGTTTTTCCGAATAGTAAGCGCCGTCCCATTTTTCAAGTTGTTTTGTACCGTCCAGTTTTTCAGCGAAAGCCGTTAATTGTTTGAATTCCCTTTCTGCTGCCGGCTTTGCTTTTACCAGTAAATCATTTAAAAACGATTTTACTTTTTCCGGGGTTTGTGCCATGCGTTCTTCCAAAACGAAATTGGCATGGGTCGTATAGCCTAGCAGATTTGCTCTTTCATGACGTAAATTGGCAATTTTCAGTACATTTTGCTGGTTGTCAAATTCGTTGTTCTGAAAGGCTTTTTTACCGTAGGCGATGGCTAGTTCTTTGCGTAATTCACGATTGTCAGCATAGGTTACAAACGGTTGGTAGCTTGGGATGTCTAAAGTAAAGATCCATCCGTCTTTGTCATGGCTTTTTGCTAAAGAGTGTGCGGCTTCAACGGCTCCTTCCGGTAAACCTTTTAAATCGTTTTCGTTGGTAATGTGCAGTTGATACGCATTGGTTTCTGCCAAAACGTTTTCTCCAAAAGTCAGCTTTAATTTGGCTAATTCGGTGTCAATTTCACGCAATCTTGCTTTTTTGTCTTCCGGTAAAAGCGCTCCGTTTCGGGAAAAGTTTTTGAATTTTTTATCTAAAAGAGTAGCTTGTTCTGTAGTAAGATTCAAGACGTCTTTTTGGTTATAAACGGCTTTGATTTTTTCAAATAGAGCAGTATTTAAGGTAATGTCATTGCTGAGTTCCGTTAACATTGGTGAAACTTCCTGAGCAATTTTCTGCATTTCGTCACTGGTTTCAGCAGAATTCAGATTAAAAAAGATGCTCGTAACCCTGTCCAGAGTCTGTCCGGCAAATTCCAAAGCCTCAATTGTGTTTTCGAAAGTTGGCGTTTCAGCAGAATCAACAATTGCATCAATTTCGGTACGTGTTAAAGCGATACTTTCCTTGATGGCCGGTACATAATCTTCGATTTTTATCTGCGAAAAAGGGGCGGTATTGTGCTTGGTTGAAAAATATTTAGTAAGAATATTCATTTTATTGAGTATTTCGTCGATTTTATTTGTTGTATATCGAATGGAATTATATATTTGACAATATAATTTTGATTTTTAAATTATTACAACTCTTTTTGACCCAAAAACATTACGATACACTCAGCTAATATTAACCCATTAGTTTTGTGGACCCCTGAAAAAGCGCTAGCCACAAAGCGCTTTTTCTTTTTTAAATTTTTAGGGTTTTATTTTTTTAGGTTTTCAGCTGCAGTAAGCACAGCTTGTTTTAATCCTTCTTTGTAATCAATCATTTTATCCAAAACATTTTTGTCATGGCTACCGATAATTTGTGCTGCCAAGATTCCTGCGTTTTTTGCTCCGTTTAACGCTACAGTGGCAACCGGCACTCCGCCTGGCATCTGTAAAATGGAAAGGACAGAATCCCAACCGTCAATCGAATTGCTAGATTTTACCGGAACACCAATTACCGGAAGTGGACTCATAGATGCGACCATACCTGGTAAATGTGCAGCCCCACCGGCTCCGGCAATAATTACTGAAATTCCTCTGTTGTGGGCATTTTTACTGAAATCGAAAAGTTTTTCAGGTGTTCTGTGTGCTGAAACGATGTCTACTTCTGTTTCAATCCCGAAGTTTTTTAAGATGTCGATGGCTTCCTGCATGACCGGCATGTCGGAAACACTTCCCATTACGATGGCTACTTTACTCATGGTATGTTTGGTTGTTCGTTTGTTTGTTGGACTATTTGTAATTCGTTACTGAACGCTTATTACTCTTATACTGTTTTTAACTTCTTCTGCAATTCTTCGGGCTTCAGCCATGTTTTCGTTTACGATGGTTACGTGGCCCATTTTGCGGAACGGACGCGTTTCCCGTTTTCCGTAAATATGAGGGGTTACGCCGTCAATTGCCATGATTTTTTCGATGTTTTCATAAACCACCGGTCCGGAAAAACCTTCTGCTCCCACCAAATTTACCATAATACCGGCCACCTTACTGTCGGTATTTCCTAAAGGTAAATTTAAAATGGCACGGATGTGTTGTTCGAATTGTGAAGTATAGCTCGCTTCAATACTGTAATGCCCTGAATTATGAGGACGTGGCGCCACTTCATTGACTAGAATTTCATCGTCTTCCGTTTGGAACATTTCCACAGCTAACAATCCGATATGGTTAAAGGCTTCTGACACTTTTAAAGCTATTTTTTGTGCTTTTTGCGCTACTGAATCATCAATACGCGCCGGGCAAATTACATATTCCACCTGATTGGCTTCCGGATGAAATTCCATTTCTACCACCGGATACGTTTTGATTTCGCCGGAAACACTTCGGGAAACAATAACTGCCAATTCGTTTTTAAACGGAACCATTTGTTCAGCAATGCATTCTACTTCGGGTAAATCGATTAAATCCATAGTGGAACGAACGATTTTTACCCCGTTACCGTCGTAGCCAAATTGTGCCGATTTCCAAACGAAAGGGAAATCCAATTCCTCTTTTTCCAAAGCTTTTTTCAAGTCATTGATGTCTACAAAACGCTGATGAGCTGAAGTAGGGATTTCGTTTTCTACATAAAAATCTTTCTGACGGCCTTTGTTCTGAATCATGCGCAACGTTTTCGGCGATGGATAGATTTTTAGGCCTTCTTCTTCCAAAACATCCAAAGCATCTAAATTCACGTTTTCGATTTCAATAGTCAGTAAATCGACCATTTTTCCAAACTGATAAACGGTCTCAAAATCCATTAAGTTGCCTCGGAAAAACTTTGTCGCGCCAAACTGGGAAGGCGCTTCACTGCTGGGATCTAAAACGTAGGTTTGAATGTCGAATTTGCGGGTTTCGGCCAAAAGCATTTTGCCTAATTGCCCTCCGCCAAGAATTCCTAATTTGAAATCGGAAGAAAAATAATTCATTTCGTTGTAGTTATTATTTTTTATTGGACTCATGCAGTCGCTTCGCTCGAGCCATTGCAGTTGTGTTGTGTAAGGCACAAAGATAGTGTTTTTGAAAAAAATGAAAAAATTAACCCGGCAGGTTTGCAACTGACGGGTTAAAGGTTGGGTTTTATATTTTTACTTTCTTCAGTTCCATTTGGATGGTGTCTTTATAAAGTACCATTTTCCAGGAAATGTGATCCTTATTTTGTTTGAAATCTACAGGAATCGTATCAGGTGTTCCACGTTCGAAGGCTATTACGTTCATTGATTTTTTTTCGTCATCATAATTATATTTCATAAAAATAGAAACGCTATCAATATAAGCATAGGGGTTCGGACATAATAATAATTGGTTTCTTTCTTCAAAATAAATGTTTTTCCAGGCGGTGGTGTCTTTAATCCAGGCAAAGGAATCTAAGTTTTTGCCATTGCGTGTCATTGCGGTCACGTTCCATTTTCCATGAAGATTTTTGGGAGCATTTACATGAAAGAAGCTGAAATAGGTCACAAATAGAGCAGCAGTAGCAATGCTCATAATTTTTCCAACAGTTTTTAAACCAGTATTGCTTATGCCAGGGGATTCGTTTTTAAAAGTAAGGAAAAATGTTAGGATTTCGTCTTTATATAAAAAAAGTAAATAACATAAACCAAGATTGGTTAAAACCGCTGTGATATAAGCGCCAGGTCCATTTAGATAGAAAAAGTTGATTAACAGGATATTGAACATCAGCGGGAACAGTATTGCAGTACCCAATAAAATAGTACGTCGGAACAAAAGCAGTATGCCGCCACCCAATTGTATAATGCCGATGATGAACGATAACACATACGAATATCCGAAATACGACCAGGTAAGTTCGTTCCCAGATAACATGCTTAACGGCGTGTCTTTGTGAATGTAAGAGATGCCAAACTGGACTTCGAAAAACTTCGAAAAAGCGAAACTCGTCATTTGAAAGGCAATCCAATAACGTAAAAGAGCGATTAGCCAGGTTTTGTATGTTTCGGAATCGATTGTTTTGTTTTTTTCTTTTTTATGCCAATACAACGAAAATACTATTGAAGCGATTAAAAAGACTGAAAAAACTGCTGCAACCACAATTGGAATAACTGCTTTTTCAACAGTGTCCGGAATTAAAGGAATGAACGTTAAAAGTGAATTTCCAAACCCAAAAAGGCCTAAAAAAGAAATGATAAATTTAGTAAACCAATTTGTTTGATTTTGGATAGTACTTGTGGTCATGCTTGATGAAATTGTTAGGTTGTTCTTGTTAAAATTTCGAGGTCAAAAGTAGCTTTTTAACGCTGATGATGGATAGTTATTGTTCGTTTTTTAAAATTTTTCGGGCAACCGCTTTGTATCCTGCCGATTGATGGGTGTAATCACGGCTTATAATATCCTTTAGTTCCTCGGCAATCCAAGGTTCTTTTTTGCTAAAATGCTGAAGGGTTCTCATAGCATACACCTTGCAGGCTACGCGCTCGTCCCGAATCAGCCAATCCAAACAGATTTCCGTGAGTTTTTCGCGTTGTGAATTTGTTAAGTTTATCATTTTTGAAGTTCCGAGAAAATAAGCAACCCGTGAAATCCCCCGAATGGCAGAATCGTTTTTGTACTCCGAAATGGTCTGGCAGATTTGGTTCACAAAAGGGGAAAGTAATTCCGTTTGGTGTTCGGCCAGCATTTCGATAATCCATACGCCTTTGTGATGGTTTTTGTTGGTTAAATCGGTTCCGAAAGCAATCAGTTCTTTTAGGGACTCCGGATGTTGCAGCACAAAATCCCGCATTCGGTTCCGGTTTTCGGTACTGGCGTTAATTTTACTTAGTTGGTCGGAGAAAGTGGCATTCATTTCGGATTTTCTTGATGGGACTAAAGTAGGCTAAAATGACGGATTAACAATTCATAACTTATAATTCATAACTCATACCTAAAAATAATTATCTTTGCCAATTATTCTATAAGTTAACGATGGAAATTCAACTTCACGACAAGCAGTTTGTGCCTTTTATCTCGGCTGCCGAACTGGACTGGGCAATTGCAAAAATGGCAAAACAGGTTGCGGACGATATGGGCGATGAAACCCCTGTCTTTATAGGTGTTTTGAACGGTGCTTTTATGGTGGTTTCTGATTTTATGAAACACTATAAAAAGTCTTGCGAAGTGAGTTTTATCAAAATGGCGTCTTACGATGGAATGGAAACTACACATGAGGTGAAGCAGTTGATTGGTTTGAATCAGGACTTAACCGGCAGAACTGTTGTAGTTGTTGAAGATATTGTGGATACCGGAAATACAGTCGAAGAACTTCATAAACTGTTTGCGGAGAAAAATGTGAAAGCACTGAAATTTGCCACTTTGTTTTTAAAGCCGGAAGCCTATAAAAAAGACATTAAAATTGATTATATTGGTATCGAAATTGAAAACCGTTTTATTGTAGGTTTCGGTTTGGATTACGACGGATTGGGAAGAAACCTGCCGGAAGTATATCAGTTGAAATAGCTTGAAAAATAAACAACATACTATAAATTATTAACTTTTTAAAATGATCAATATTGTTTTGTTCGGGAAACCGGGCGCGGGTAAAGGAACGCAAGCAGAATTTTTAAAAGAAAAATACAATTTAACACATCTTTCCACTGGGGATATTTTTCGTTACAACATGAAAAATGATACCGCTTTAGGAAAAGAAGCAAAAGGATACATTGACAATGGTGATTTAGTGCCGGACAGTGTAACCATCAAAATGCTTCAAGATGAAGTGGAAAAAAATATGGATTCCAAAGGGTTTCTTTTTGACGGATTTCCAAGAACACTTGCTCAAGCCGATGCTTTGGATGCTTTCTTGAAAACTAAAAGTTGGGAAGTAACCGCAACGATTGCTTTGGAAGCTGATGATAATGTTTTGGTAGAACGTATTTTGGAAAGAGGAAAAACCTCAGGAAGAGTCGACGATCAGGACGAAGAAAAAATCCGCAACCGTTACCAAGAATACAATGAAAAAACAGCTCCTTTGATGGACTATTATAAGGCACAAAACAAATTCCACGCCGTAAATGGTATTGGTTCTATCGCAGAAATTACAGAACGTTTGAGTAACGTGATAGATAAGTTATAACTAAAATTCTAAAATTTGGAAATAGTCATAATCTTCTTGCTGATTTTACTCAATGGAGTATTCTCCATGTCGGAAATCGCACTCATATCAGCAAGAAAGAACAGGTTGGAAACCGCCGCTAAAAAAGGTAACACGAGTGCAAAAACAGCTTTGGATCTGGCCAATTCGCCAAACAAATTCTTATCGACGGTACAAATCGGGATCACCCTAATCGGGATTTTGACCGGTATTTACAGTGGAGAGAAAGTAACCGATGATGTGCAACTTTTTCTTGAGAACTTTGAAATACTGAAACCCTATTCCCAAAGCCTTGCGGTAGGGGTTGTGGTTGTGGTTTTAACCTATTTTTCACTTGTTTTGGGGGAGTTGCTTCCAAAACGTATTGGGCTTAATTACCCGGAAACCATTGCTAAAGCTGTAGCAGTTCCTATGAAAATGATTTCAGTGGCAACGGCACCTTTCATTTGGTTGTTGACGACTTCTACGGATTTTGTTCTTAACGTACTAAAAATAAAGCCTACGGCCGATGGTAAAGTAACCGAAGAGGAAATTAAAGCCATCATTAAAGAAGGAACCGAAGTAGGGGAGGTTCAGGAGATAGAGCAAGACATTGTGGAGCGTGTGTTTCACATTGGTGACAGAAAGGTGAATTCCTTAATGACACACCGTAAATCGGTAATGTATCTTTCGCTGGAAGATGATTTAGCGGAAACCAAAGAGAAAGTTTTGGAAGAATTACATTCGGTATATCCGGTTTGTGAAGAAAATCTGGACAATGTTGTTGGGGTAGTGCTGCTGAAAGACCTGTTTTTAAGTTTCGAAAAGAAGGGAGACTTAGACCTGAAATCAATTTGCAAAGAACCGGTTTATTTCATCGAGCATACCTCTGCTTACAAAGCGTTAGAGATTTTTAAGACAACAAAAGTGCATTACGCTTTAGTTACCGATGAATATGGTATGGTGCAAGGAATCATTACATTGAATGATATTTTGGAAGCCTTGGTTGGTGATGCTGCGGAATTTTATGATGAAGAATTTCAGTTGATCGCTCGTGAAGACGGAACCTGGCTGGTAGACGGACATTACTCCTTACATGATTTCTTAACCTATTTTGATTTAGACGATCAAATAAACGATTACGATGTAACTACAGTTAGCGGGCTAATTATGACAGAGTTGTCGTATATCCCTAAAGTAGGTGAGAAGCTGATTTGGAATAAAATGGAGTTGGAAGTAATAGACATGGACGGCGTTAAGATTGACAAAGTAATGGTCCGTGTTTTAAAAGATAATGAATAAAAATTGTCGAAGTTTTAAAGTCCTGCTTAAGCAATTGGAACTGAGAAACTATGACTGAAAACTGAAAGAATGACAGAGGGAAATTTCGTAGATTACGTAAAAATATATGTTGCTTCCGGTAAAGGAGGTAAAGGTTCTACGCACTTACATAGAGAGAAATTTATTGAAAAAGGAGGTCCCGATGGAGGAGACGGAGGTCGCGGCGGACATGTTTATTTAGTTGGGAATAAAGGCTTATGGACTTTGTTTCATCTGAAATTTGCACGCCACATCAAAGCCGGTCACGGTGGTGATGGAGGAAGCGCCAGAAGTACAGGAGCCGATGGTGAAGATAAGTTCATAGAAGTGCCTTTAGGAACAGTAGTGCGCGACAAAGAAACGGATGAAATTCTCTTTGAAATCACCGAGCATGGTGAAAAACGAATTTTGGTAAAAGGAGGAAAAGGTGGTTTGGGTAACTGGCATTTCAGAAGCTCCACCAATCAAACACCGCGTTATTCCCAACCGGGAATGCCATCCGAAGAGCTTGATGTAATTTTAGAATTAAAAGTTCTGGCCGATGTTGGTTTGGTAGGATTTCCAAATGCGGGTAAATCTACCTTATTATCAGTGTTAACATCTGCGAAGCCGAAAATTGCAGATTATCCGTTCACTACTTTGAAACCGAATTTAGGAATTGTGGCGTACCGTGATTTCCAGTCGTTTGTAATTGCAGATATTCCGGGAATCATTGAAGGAGCTGCGGAAGGAAAGGGATTAGGTCATTATTTCTTGCGACACATTGAGCGAAATTCCACTTTATTGTTTTTAGTTCCGGCCGATGCCGATGATATCAAAAAAGAATACGATATCCTCTTAGACGAATTACGTCGTTACAATCCTGAAATGTTAGACAAAGACCGTTTGGTGGTCATCTCAAAATCAGACATGCTGGACGATGAGCTGAAAGGCGAAATGAAAAAGCAGCTGGATAAAGAGTTTAAAGGTATTCCTTATATGTTTATTTCTTCGGTGGCCCAACAAGGTCTTACCGAATTGAAAGACAAACTATGGCAGATGTTAAACGTCGAAACAAATTAGTAAAGCACTCTTCGGAGTGTTTTTTTATTTTTTAACTTTTTGTGTTAGTATTGTTAAATAATTAAAAATAACTTTTATTTTTGTGACTTAACCAAAACTTAACAAAATGAAAATCAAATTACTTATCTTGTTAGTAGCAAGCCAGTTTTCTTTCGCTCAGGAAAGAAATTGCGGTACCCCTGATAAAATGCGGGAGCTTTCTAACAATCCCGAAATGAAAGCTGTTTATGAAGAAAACATGCGGAAGTTTCAGGCTGAATTAGCACGAAACTCTGAAGCCAATTCTTCAAATGCCACGATGCGATCAGCTTTTAGAATACCGGTTGCAGTTCATTACCCAAGCGCAAACGGTTTATCTGAATCAGAAAAACAATGTTTAAGAGATTTAGCTCAAAATCAGGTAAATATTTTAAATGCCGACTTCAATGGAACGAATGCAGATATCTCAACATGGATAAATACAACAAGTTCATATTTTCCCGGGGTTAACTACGGTTCTATGAATGTTAATTTTGAAATTGCCAGTGGTGATCACCCTGCAAGTACGGGGTTGACTGACGGAACATTAGCGGTAACTTTTGGTGAAGCTTTTGGAGGAGGGCCTAACGGAGATTGGGATCCGGATTGGAATGGATATTTGAACTTTGTAGTTAAAAATTTATCAGGCGGTGTTTTGGGGTATGCATATTTGGCCTCTTCTCCTGCTAATGGTGCTGCAGTTTATATTGATAATGGTGCTTTCGGTGCTGGAGCTGGCTGTGTTGGATTTGTGCCTGGAGCTCCATATAATTTAGGGAGAACGCTAACACATGAATTAGGCCATTATTTAAATTTGGAACATATTTGGGGTGATGCTACATGTGGTAGTGACGGAGTAGCTGATACGCCGCTTCATAATACATCAAATGGAGGCTGTCCGGCCATTTCTCACTTATCAACGTGTACAGGAACACCTAGAGAGTTGACCATGAACTATATGGATTATACGAATGATGTTTGTATGTACATGCTTACGCAAGGTCAGGCTGCCCGTATGCAGACTCATTTGAATACGATTCAGGGGGCTTTTAACCAATCAACGTTATCAAACGAAAATTTTGGACTTAACAATAGATTTGTAGTCTATCCAAATCCAAACAAAGGAAGCTTTAATGTTCAGTTTGATAATTTGGTTACGGATTATAGTATTCAGGTAATGGATCGTACCGGAAGAATTGTCTTTAAAAATGAATATGTTCAAAATCAGGATTTAATGCAGAAAATACAGTTGGATACTGCTGCTTCAGGAATTTATTTTGTTACCATCAAAACAGATAATGCTGTGGCAACGAAAAGAGTTATTGTGGAATAGTTTTAGACTGTTCTTTTAAATAAAAAAAGTAAAGCACTCATTTAGAGTGCTTTTTTTATTACGTAAATGTTAAAGTTTTCTTAACATAAAATATTTACAAAGCGTAATTTTCAGTCAATTACAAGAAAAAAAGTATATTCGCACCACTAAAAATAAATTTAACTATGAAAAAATTACTTTTATCTCTAATCGCTGCCATTATGCTTGTTCCGGCAAGTGTGAAAGCCGATGAAGGAATGTGGTTTTTAATGTTCATCGAGCGTTTGAGTCACAGAGATATGCAAAAAATGGGATTACAGTTAACCGCTGAAGAAATCTACAGCATCAACCACCACAGTTTGAAAGATGCTATCGTGCAATTCAACGGAGGTTGTACGGCTGAGATGATTTCAAAAGACGGATTAGTATTAACCAATCACCACTGTGGTTACGATGCTATCGCAGAATTGTCTACCGCTGAAAAGAATCACCTTAAAAATGGTTTCTGGGCAAATTCAAGAATGGAAGAATTAAAGCCATCAAGTTTATTCGTTCGTTTCTTCGTTCGTATGGATGACTGTTCTAAAAGAATTTTGTCAGTAGTAAACGATAAAATGACTGAAGCTGAGCGTGAAAAAGCGATCAATGCTGAAATTGCTAAAATTGAAAAAGAAAACAACGAAGGCGGAAAATATACCGTTTCTGTTCGTTCGTTCTTCCAAGGAAACGAGTATTACTACTTTGTTTACCAGGATTATAAAGATGTGCGTTTAGTAGGAACACCACCGGAAAGCTTAGGTAAATTCGGTGGCGATACAGACAACTGGGAGTGGCCTCGTCACACTGCGGATTTCTCTATGTTCCGTGTTTACGGAGATGCTAACGGAAATCCTGCGGAATATTCAACAAGCAACGTGCCTTTAAAACCTAAACACTATTTACCGGTAAACATCGGAGGAGTTAAAGAAAACGACTATGCTATGATTTTAGGATATCCAGGTAGAACCAACCGTTGGATGCCAGCTGGCGGAATCGAGCAAAACGTGAAATTTGCATACCCGGCTTGGGTAGAAGGTTCTAAAACCGGAATGGATGCCATGAAAAAATACATGGATCAGAGCGATGCTTTGAACTTGATCTATGCATCTAAATATGCAGGTGTAGCAAACTACTGGAAAAACCGTCAGGGAATGATCGACGCGTTAACGAAATTCGGTACAGCTAAAACCAAAGCAGCTCAGGAAGCTAAATTCAACAAATGGGCGAATAAAGCTGAAAATAAAGCAAAATACGGAAATGTTGTTGCTACAATCAACAACTTCTATAAACTGACTAACGAAAAGTCACGTCACGACAACTATTTGATGCAATTGTTCAGAACAAGTGCTTTTGGAACGGTTTCAAGAGGTTTAGGGAAACAATTGGAAAACTACGCTAAAGCCGATGGAGCGAAACGTGCTCAAATGGCTCCTGCTATTTTAGAAATGGCAGACGAAATGTTTAAAGAAGCTCATATTCCTGCTGAAAAGGACATCTTAGCAGCACAATTGAAATTGTATGCTACAAAATCAACAGGTTATGCAATCGCTCCGGTAGTAGCAGAAATGGCAAAAGCGAACAATAATGACTTCACTAAATACGTAAATGCAGCGTTCGATTTAAGTGTTTTAACGTCAAAAGACCGTATCAAAGCGTTCTTGGAAGTGCCAAACGAAGCGTTAATCACCAACGACCCGTTAGTGAAATTATCTAACGATTTATTGAACCACTACAATTCAAAATCAGACGAGATTGCTAAAGCACAAAACGATTACGGTGCAGCATTCCGTAAATTGGTAGAAGGATTACGTGAGTCTAAAATCGGAACCATCAAATATCCGGATGCTAACTCAACTTTGCGTTTGACTTACGGTAAAGTTCGTTCATTGCCTGCAGACAAACGTAACGATGCAACCATCAACAACTACACTACGTTAGCAGGTCAGGTGAAAAAATACAAAAAAGGAGATCAGGAATTTGATTTGCCGGCTAAAGTATTGGAAATGAATAAAAACAAAGATTTCGGTCGTTATGCAGATAAAGACGGATCGTTACACGTAAACTTCTTGACGGACAATGATATTACAGGTGGTAACTCAGGTTCACCGGTATTAAACGGAAAAGGAGAATTAATCGGTTTGGCTTTCGACGGAAACATCGAGGCTATGGCGGGTGACGTAATCTTTGATAAAAATTTACAAAGAACTATCAACTGTGACATCCGTTACGTATTGTGGGTAATTGAGAACTTCTCAGGAGCGAAACATATCGTAGACGAAATGACAATTGTGAAATAATTTTTCACACTACAAAATACAAAATCCGGATGCAGCAATGTATCCGGATTTTTTTTTATTTCTGTTTTTTGGAGCGAATGTTAGGTGCGTTTTTGGATACCCTTTTCCCGTGTTCCGTTGTATCCCGATTAAAATCGGAATGCCACTCCACCCGGGGCTAGGCAGGAAAGGTCTTTTGTGTTTGAAATCTATAGCATTTATTCGGATGGTGGCTGATAATCAAACGGAAGCATATCGCCCATTTTGCGCCAGCCCATATAACCAAAATTTCCTAAAACTTCCGGATTGGCGTAATTTCCGTTACTGTAGATCTCAACAGGTTTGTCTTCAATTAATTGTAAATGAGAATACTGATGTTTGGGATGTCGCGTGTGAGTTACTTTTCCATATTCAGGATCTTCCCCATCTTTTGAATAGCTAATGGAAACATAATCCGGGAAATAAATGTATTTTTTGTTGTCTTTTTCAAAAACCAGATCATCTTCTTTGCTGAAGAATTTGTCATAATCATCCAGATATCGGGGAATATGAAAACTTTTTCCCAACTTGTAAGCATTGCGTTTGAACGCTTCCATTTTCTCAGGAGTCGAAGGATACTCGGGGTTTGAAATGCGCCTGAATTTTTTCATGGAAAAGCCTTCGCTGTCACAGGATTTGTTGTGCAGGGAACGAATAAAATGCATCGTAGAACCTTTGTAGCATTTCAGTCTTGTTTCAGCTACTTTTTCAGGGTTTAGTTTATGCTCACCAACGATATCTTTAAAATAGGGGTAACCGGAATAGGTGGTAATTCTTTCATTAAAATGTCCTTGTAGAACTTTGCTTTCAAAATAAACCAACTCGTAACTTATTTTGTAGCCCGTTTTTTCATTCAGAAGTACTAAAGGTACATCTGCAGTGGCAGTCAGGATTGTTTTTTCAGCATTCATGTCAAATTGAAGCACTTTCGGATTGAGGATTTCTGTCTTTTGGGCAATAGTACTCAGTCCTATAAAATCACGCTTAAAAATATCCAGATATTCCTGCTGTTGTTTTGGGGATGTTTTTTTGATGACCACTTCTTTAAGACGGCTTATTATCGGGGAAAGGTAAATTACGTTCGATTTATCAGGATCAGACAGTGAACTAGCCGGAACAAGTACGCTTTCATATCCTACATAACTGATAATAACCTCCGGTTGGTTTTCAATCAAAGTGAAATTAAAATAACCATTCTCGTCTGTTGCGCCGCCATTGGTAGTGTTGGGTGCAAAAATCGAGGCCCCTAATAAAGGTTCTTTCGTGTTTTTGTCTTTGACCGTTCCGGATATTTTTATCTGCGCGATACTATTTATAGTAGCTAAAAACAGTAGTGCCACATAAAGATTTCTCATGGGATTTATTTGTAAGCAATATATTATAATTTAAAATGGTTTGAAAGTATAGTTTTTGAAATTATTGTCAATTCCCTATTTTTGACCCATGAAGCAATTCTTTCTGCTATTATTTTTTCCGATGCTGCTCTGGTCGCAATCCGACTTTGAGCAAGGAGAACACTTTTTTAATCAGAAGAAATACGCTCAGGCCTTGCCTTTTTTTTCAAATCATCTGAAACAAAATCCTACCGATAGTAAAGCGATGGAGTATTTAGGCGATATCGCCGGATATCAAAAAAAATGGGACGAAGCAATCGGTTATTATGAAAGACTGTTGCTGAAATTCCCCAAAGTAGCCAATTACCATTATAAATTCGGAGGTGCCTTGGGAATGAAAGCGAAATCCGTTAGTAAGTTTAAAGCCTTTGGAATGATTGACGATATAAAAAAAGCCTTTGAAACGGCTGCCAATCTTGACAAAAAGCACCTTGATACCCGTTGGGCGCTAGTGATATTTTACATCGAACTCCCTGGAATTGTTGGCGGAAGCGAATCTAAAGCGCAAAAATATGCCGACGAACTCCTGAAACTCTCCAAAGTGGACGGTTACTTGGCAAAAGGTTATATAGAAGTATATTTCAAACGATATGCAAAGGCAGAAAGCTATTTGAGAAGAGCGTATGAAATTGGTCATTCCAAAACCACGTTTGAAAAACTTTATGACTTATATTTGAACAAACTAAAAGAGGTTGAAAAAGCCAAAAAACTAAAGGCTGATTTCGACAAATAACAACACACGAACTTGCAAATGCGTACACATTTTATTGCCATTGGCGGCGCTGCCATGCACAATTTAGCATTGGCTTTACACAACAAAGGATATCAGGTAACCGGAAGCGACGATGCCATTTTCGAACCCTCAAAATCGCGATTGGAAAAGAAAGGGTTATTACCTATGGAAATGGGCTGGTTTTCCGAAAAAATCACTTCGGATATTGAAGCCATCATTTTAGGCATGCACGCCAAAGCCGATAATCCAGAGTTGTTGAAAGCCAAAGAATTAGGGCTTAAAATTTATTCCTATCCTGAATTTCTATACGAACAGTCCAAAAATAAAACCCGTGTGGTTATTGGTGGTTCACATGGAAAAACTACGATTACGTCCATGATTTTACACGTAATGCATTATCATGGGATCAATGTGGATTATATGGTAGGTGCTCAATTGGAAGGTTTTGATACCATGGTGCACTTAACCGAAGAAAATGATTTCATCGTTTTGGAAGGCGACGAATATTTGTCATCTCCAATCGACAGGCGTCCGAAATTCCATTTGTACCAACCGAATATCGCTTTGATTTCCGGTATTGCCTGGGATCATATCAACGTGTTTCCAACGTATGAAAATTATGTTGAGCAATTCGAGATTTTCATTCAGAAGATTACCAACGGCGGGATTTTGGTGTACAATGAAAATGATCCGGAGGTAAAACGGGTAGCAGAAGCCGCAACCAATCCCATCCGAAAAATAGCATACCATACTCCGGAATATATAGTGGATAACGGCGTAACCTTATTAGAAACCCCGGAAGGGCCGATGCCGATTGAAGTATTCGGTGCACATAACCTGAACAATTTAGCCGGAGCCAAGTGGATTTGCCAGAATATGGGCGTAGACGAAGCCGATTTCTATGAAGCAATTGCCAGTTTCAAAGGTGCATCGAAGCGTCTAGAGAAGATAGCAGAAAGCAAAACCAAAGTGGCCTATAAAGATTTTGCGCATTCGCCAAGTAAAGTGGCAGCCACAACCAAAGCAGTAAAAGAACAATATCCGAGCCGAACTTTGGTGGCGTGTCTGGAATTGCATACCTATAGCAGTTTGAATGCCGAATTTTTAAAAGAATATGAAGGCGCTTTGAATAACGCAGACGTGGCTGTGGTTTTTTATTCTCCAGATGCAGTAAAAATCAAACAATTGGAAGAAGTAACCTACGAACAGATTGCCCAGGCTTTCAGACGCAACGATTTGATTATCTATACCAATCCGGATGAATTTAAAAAGTTCTTATTCAACCGCGATTTAGAGAATTCCGCGTTATTGTTAATGAGTTCCGGAAATTACGGTGGCTTGAATTTCGATGACGTAAAGAATTTAATCAATTAGAATATTTGTAATGCCCGACAATTGGATAAGCAAACAAGCAATCTTCCAAAACCTGTCCGGCACCTACATTATGCACAATCATCGGGCGTTTTCCGTCCGGTGATTTTTTGTTGGTAACGATACCAATGTGTGTCAGTTTTTCACCAATCA
Organism: Flavobacterium enshiense; assembly: GCF_040750275.1. GTDB lineage: Bacteria > Bacteroidota > Bacteroidia > Flavobacteriales > Flavobacteriaceae > Flavobacterium > Flavobacterium enshiense_B. The sequence goes on along the minus strand of NZ_JBDOCV010000004.1, from coordinate 436,269 downwards.
TCCAAGTGACCAACTCTCCAGTCTTATACGCTTTCGGATTTTCAGAAACAACCAATTTCTTTCCTTTTCTGCTGAAGAAAACTTCCAGATTCGGCACTCTTCGGTGATCGATATTCGTATCCGGTTTCTTTAATCCCCATCGTTTTTGGTTGGGATATAATGTGAAATTGGCTTTCATGTCTTCATGAACCTCTTTCTGTAAATCAATGCCGAGTTTTCGGTAAGCCCGAATTACCACATCTGTGCAAACACCTTTGTTTTTAGGAACATCACCATTTGGATAAGGAATTTTGACATAGGCAGGATCATAGGAGACTTTGTCTTTTGTTAGGGATAAGGCCGCATCGGATAGCTTTTCGTGAAAATTCTTTTCGGAAGCAGTAAAACTATTTAAAAGTAAGAAAAAAGCTAAATATTGTAAAAGTTTCATACCTTCGTTTTTTTAGTTATAACGTCAAAATATAATTATTAAGTATACGCCATGGAAACCACAAATTTCTCCATAAAATATTGGGCTGAAGACGATAAGCCTCGTGAAAAGCTTATGTTGAAAGGTAAATCGGTATTGAGTGATGCCGAACTGATAGCCATTCTGATCGGTTCCGGTAGCCGTAATGAAAGTGCTGTGCAACTTTCAAAGCGCATTTTAGCATCGGTAGACAACAATCTGAACGTACTCGGAAAACTTTCTGTAAAACAACTGACACATTTTAAAGGAATCGGAGAAGCAAAAGCTATTTCAATAGTTGCCGCTACAGAATTAGGACGCAGACGGAAATCCGAAGAAAGTGTAGAACGCTTCAAAATTACTTCAAGCAAAGCCGTTTTTGAAATCATGCAACCCATTGTCGGCGAATTGTCACACGAAGAATTTTGGGTACTCTACCTGAATAATTCCAACAAAATCATTTATAAAGCGCAAATCAGCAAAGGAGGAATTACAGGAACAGTAGTGGATACACGGATTATTTACAAAACCGCATTGGAACACGGCGCGACATCAATTGTTCTGGCCCATAATCATCCGTCAGGCACTTTAATTGCCAGCGAAGCCGATAAACAAATCACCCGAAAGCTGAAGGAAGCTGGAAAACACCTTGATATTCCGGTGCTTGACCATGTGATTGTCACGGAAAAGAATTATTTCAGTTTTGCCGATGAAGGAATTTTGTAGATTAGATTTTCTTTAAGATTTTCTTCTTCTTCAATTGCCTAAATTGCGCTATCTTGTCACGATTAATTTTTCGGAATGATTCAAACTAAAAATATACAATTTTCATACGGTCCGACGACCACGTTTCAGTTTCCCGACATTCTTTGTCAGGAAGGCGAAACCTGTTTAATTACGGGTGGAAGTGGAAAAGGGAAGACAACTTTGTTGCATATTCTCGGTGGTTTATTACGTGCGGAATCGGGAGATGTAATTATCAATAACACGAACATCGAATTGTTTTCCGAACGAAAATTAGATCATTTCAGAGGAAAAAACATTGGTTTGGTGTTGCAGGAAAATCATTTCATTGAAGCCTTTACCGTTTTGGAAAATGTGGAATTAGCCTCTTGGCTGGCGACCGGAAAACAGGCTCGCAAAAAAGCGGAATCATTATTGGAACATCTTGATTTAAAAGATCATTTGCACAAATTGCCTTCACAATTGAGTGTCGGGCAACAGCAGCGGGTTTCCATTGCAAGAGCGTTAATCAATGAACCAAAAGTAGTTTTAGCCGATGAGCCAACCTCGAGTTTGGACGACGAAAATGCCTTCAAAGTGGCTAATTTACTTGAAAAATTGTCACAGGAATACAAAACCGCACTCGTAATCGTAACCCACGATTCCCGCTTAAAAGAACGATTCTCTAACCAAATTTCGTTGTCATGATTGCAAAATTAGCGTGGCGAAATACTTGGTTCAAACCGTTAAGCACAATTTTGAGCGTCATTTTACTGATGTCGAGTGTTGCGATTATTACGGTTTTGATTTTGTTGCAGAAACAATTCGAAGAACAATTTTCCAGCAATGCGGATGACATCGATTTGGTTTTAGGCGCACAAGGGAGTCCTTTGCAGTTGGTTTTGTCTTCTGTTTATCAAATGGATGCACCTACCGGTAATATTGATTATGCAGAAGCAAAAACATGGATGCAAAACCCATTCGTAAAATCGGCCATTCCTTTGGCATACGGAGACAATTATTTAGGGTTTAAAATATTAGGAACCACACCGGATTATTTGGCAAAATTCGGAGGTAGCGTGGAAAAAGGAAAAATGTTTGCCGAGACCTTTGAAGTGGTAATCGGTAGTGAAATTGCCCAAAAGCTTCAATTGAAAGTAGGAAGTACTTTTTACGGTTCCCATGGGGATGCTAAAGAAGGTGAGAAGCACGAAGAAGCTGCGTATAAAGTGGTGGGAATCGCTTCAAAAACAGGAAAAGTAGTTGATAATCTAATTCTTTCCAATATTCAGAGTGTCTGGGCGATGCATGAAACCCACGATCACGAAGAAGATGCACATCCGCATGGAGAGGCAGCACACATACATATAGAAGGCGACGAACACCATGAAGAAGCATTAATGTCTGAAGAAGGCAAGGAAATAACCGCAGTGCTTATAAAATTCAGAAACAAAATGGGGATTGTTTTGTGGCCCAGAATGATTGCCCAAAACACGAAAATGCAGGCGGCTTCTCCGGCCATTGAAATCAATCGGTTGTTTACCCTTTTTGGTATTGGTTTGGAAGCCTTGCAATATTTGGCTTATGGTATCATGCTGATTTCCGGCATCAGTATTTTTATTGCGTTGTTCAATACCTTGAAAGAGCGCAAATACGAATTTGCCTTATTGCGAATTCAAGGGGCTTCCCGTTTGCAACTGTTGCAGGCGATTGTGATTGAAAGTCTGGTTTTATGTGTCATCGGGTTTGTTTTTGGAACAATTCTTGGTAGAGTAGCGTTGGTGTTTATCTCCAGATCGTCCGATGAAGAATTTAAAATCGCCTTCAACCCGTTGGCGTTTGTGTGGGAGAAGGAAGGAGTTTTATTTTTAGTAACTATATTTGTGGGCCTTTTGGCAGCGGTTATTCCTGCTGTAAAAGCTTATCGATTAAATATTTCAAAAACGTTGTCCAATGCGTAAAGTATATAGTTTAGCAGTTTTAGCTGCAGTTCTTCTTGTTCTGGAAGGGTTTTATAATCCTAAGACAAAAATAGTAGCGCTAACTCAAAACAAAATTGAAAAAGCAACTTTTTTTCCTGCCTGGAATGATGCTTTGTTGTTGCAAAGCCAACCCGACACACTAACATGGAAGTTGTTGGGCGATATTAAGTTTGTTAAGAAGAAAGATAAAACCTATGGGGAAGTAATGTTTCCGGTTGTTAATACCAAACTTCGTCTGACCAACAAGCGAAAAGTAGCGATGAGTGGCTTTATTGTGCCTATTGATAATAAAAATTATGCGTTGAGTAAAAACGTATTTGCTTCTTGTTTCTTCTGTGGGAAATCAGGTCCGGAAACGATAACCGGAATTAAATTCAGAGGGGAAACACCTAAGTTGAGAACCGATCAATATGTAACGATAGTCGGAACTTTTCGTTCCAATGAAACCAATGTAGACGATTGGATTTACCATATCGAAGATGCCGTAATTGTGAAAGGAGCCAAATAAATGCGATTTACCCATAAAACCGATATTTTTTTTGATTTGGATCATACGCTTTGGGATTTTGAAAAAAATTCAGCATTGACCTTTGAAAAAGTTTTTAAAGAAAATGGAATTCATCTGGATCTTTCGTTGTTCCTTAAAAACTACATTCCGATAAATCTGAAATATTGGGAACTGTATCGGGAAGATAAAATTGGGCATTTGGAGTTGCGTTATAAACGGTTGAAAGAATCATTTGATGCTGTTGCCTATCCGATTGACGATGCGACTATTGCTTTGATTTCCGAAGAATACATAAAGAACCTGCCTGCTTTCAATCATCTTTTTGATGGGGCACTGGAAATTTTGGACTATCTGAAATCCAAATACAAGCTGCATATTATTACCAACGGTTTTCAGGACGTGCAAAACGGAAAACTTAGGAATTCCAATATCGAACATTATTTCACAACAATAACCAATTCGGAAATGGCTGGTGTAAAAAAGCCTAATCCAAAAATATTTGAATTTGCGCTAAATTTGGCTCAGGTGGAGAAAAATTCTAGTGTCATGATTGGAGATTGTATCGAAGCCGATGTTAAAGGAGCTTTGAATGTAGGTCTAGACGCAGTTTTTTTTAATGAGGCCAGGCTGGAAGTCGATAAAAATATAACTCAAATTTACCATTTATCAGAATTAAAAAACATCTTATAATATGAAAAACTTTTTTTTACTGTTCGTTTTTGTTTTCACAATTACAACTTATTCACAAAGCGTCAGTGAATATAAATATATTGTAATGCCTCAAAAATTCGGATTTCTTAAGAAACCTAACCAATACAATCTTAACAGTTTAACGAAGTCGGTTTTAGAACAGCAAGGGTATTCTGTATATTATGAGGATGGTGTTTTGCCTCAGGATTTAGCAGAAAACAGGTGTAAGGCTTTGTATGCCGATATGTTGGAAAATAATACGTTGTTCTCTACGAAAATCAAGCTGGAGCTCAAAGATTGTAAAAATCAAGTGGTTTTTATCTCCGAAGAAGGGACAAGTCGTGAAAAAGAGTTTGAAAAAGCCTACATCCAGGCATTCAGAGGTGTTGGAAAATCGCTGCAAACTATTAAAAGTAAGCCAAAACAGGAGTTTAAAGAAGTTGTAGCAACACCTGCGAAAGCACCTGCAGAGCAGATGCAAGAAGTTCCTGTGAAAGCAGCAGTTGAAGCAAATAATGCTACTGTTGTACAACAACTTTTTGCCCAACCCATTGCTAATGGTTTTCAGTTGGTAGACAGTTCGCCAAAAGTAGTGATGAAACTTTTCAAAACATCAGCCAGTAATTTTTATATTGGTCAGAAAGATACCGCTCAAGGTGTAGTGTTCAATAAAAACAACCAATGGATTTTTGAATATTACCAAAATGACAAATTGGTTTCCGAAAAACTGGAGATTAAGTTTTAGTAATTAGTGAATTTTTCTTTAATATCCGTATTTATCTTCCCAACGGTTTTTTAAAAACTGACGCAGTTCTCTTTCCCGTGCATTATTGCCCGGATCAAAAAAAGTCGTATTGCTGATTTCGTCCGGAAGAAACTCCTGTGCAGCAAAATTATTCGCGTAATCGTGAGAGTATTTGTATTCGTCACCATAACCCAATTCTTTCATGAGTTTGGTTGGCGCGTTGCGCAAATGCAACGGAACGGGTAAGTCTCCGGTTTGTTTTACGATTTGTTGCGCTTTGCCAATGGCCATATAACTTGCATTGCTTTTAGCAGAAGTCGCCAGATAAATGGCGCACTGACTTAAAATGATACGGCTTTCCGGATAACCGATAGTGGTTACCGCCTGAAACGTATTGTTGGCCATAATCAAAGCAGTAGGGTTGGCATTCCCGATGTCTTCTGACGCTAAAATAAGCATGCGTCTCGCAATGAATTTTACATCTTCACCACCTTCAATCATTCTGGCTAGCCAATACACAGCGCCGTTAGGATCACTTCCTCGTATGGATTTGATAAATGCCGATACAATATCGTAATGCTGTTCGCCGGTTTTGTCATACAACACCGTGTTTTTTTGCACCAATTGCATGACTTTATCATTCGTGATTTCAATCGAATCCGAATCGGAGGCATTGATGATTAATTCGAAAATGTTCAGTAATTTTCGCCCGTCACCACCGGAAAGTCTAAGCAAAGCTTCGGTTTCTTTTAACTGAATGTCTTTGGTTTTTAGAATGGTGTCGGTTTCGATGGCACGATGTAACAAAGCTTCCAAATCGTCTTTGGTAAACGCATTCAGTATGTACACCTGACATCTTGACAATAAAGCCGGGATCACTTCAAAACTCGGATTTTCGGTAGTAGCACCAATTAAAGTTACCCAACCTTTTTCTACTGCAGCCAATAGCGAATCCTGTTGCGATTTGCTGAAACGGTGAATCTCGTCAATAAACAAAATTGGGTTTTTGGCCGTAAACAAGCCGCTGCTTTGTTTGGCTTTATCAATCACATCACGAATGTCTTTTACCCCCGAATTAATAGCGCTTAACGTGTAAAACGGTCGCTTGCTTTCCTGTGCCATAATTTGAGCCAAAGTGGTTTTTCCCGTTCCCGGCGGCCCCCATAAAATAAGCGATGGGATAATGCCTCGGGAAATCTGATGGGTTAATGAGCCCTCAGGGCCAACCAGATGCAATTGACTAATGTATTCCGATAAATGCTGTGGGCGAATGCGCTCGGCCAATGGTGCTTCCATAGCGGTAAAATTACTGATTTCTGACAAAACTTCATTAAATTTAGTTTGGATATGTTTTTGATACTGTCTGGGAAAATCAACCTGATGAAAGAAACCGATTTTAAATTCTCCGCATCTGTAATTGCCTGGCCTTTATTGTTTTTGTTGGCAATATGGGTGGTTTTTTGGTTTGAAATCCGTTTTAAGGTGAGTTTGTACGATTACGGTATTTATCCTCGAACGTTGTCGGGTATGAAAGGGATTGTTTTCAGTCCGTTTTTGCATGGGAATCTGGAACATTTGTACAACAATTCGATACCGCTTTTCTTTTTGGTGATGGCGCTGCGTTATTTTTACAGGGAACAGAGTTTGCAGGTGTTGGTTTTGGGGATTTTGCTCTCCGGATTTGGAACCTGGCTGATTGGTAGGGAAAGTATGCACATAGGAGCCAGCGGTTTGATTTATGTGTTGGTGAGTTTTATCTTTTTTAAAGGCATCCAGTCGGGGTATTATCGTTTAGTCGCGTTGTCATTAACCATTGTAGTGTTGTATGGTGGCATGGTGTGGTATTTATTTCCTAGCGCGGAACAGAATATTTCCTGGGAAGGGCATATGGCTGGATTCATTACCGGTTTTTTATTGTCCTATTTTATCAAAACACAAGATTATCAAAAACCGATCAAGTACGATTGGGAACGTCCTGATTTTGACCCTTCGCAGGATCCGTTTATGAAACATTTTGACGAGCAGGGTAATTTTGCGCCACCGCCGAAACCCGATCCGATGGAGCAGCAGTATTCGTATTTTATTTCCAATTTGCCGGTGATTTATTTTCTGAAGGATTCCAAAGAAGAAAATGGAAACCCGCCTAGCCCCGATAGTATGAAAAGCTCCGAAACGCAGTGAAGGACTTGAAGGAATAGCGGGAATAAGGACCACAAAAAAAGCCCGAAACATTCGCTCCGGACTTTTTTCCTTCTTATATTTTGAAATTAACTGCGTTGTCTTACGGTTTCGTATAAAAAAGCACCGCAAGCGACCGATACGTTTAATGATCCGATGGTTCCGAACATTGGAAGTTTGGCTTTTTCGTCTACAATTTTTAATACAGATGGATTTACACCACGGTCTTCGCTCCCCATGATGATGGCTACGGGCTGGTTAAAATCGACATCATAAATACCGGATTCTGTTTTTTCGGTTGCGGCTACGGTTTTAATGCCGGAACCCTGTAAGTAGAAAATCGCATCTTTAATATGATCCACTTTGCAAATCGGTACGTTGAATACGGCTCCTGCAGAAGTCTTTACGGTGTCGCCATTAACCGGAGCAGAACCTTGCTTTTGAACAATGATGCCGTCTACACCGGTACATTCTGCGGTTCGGATGATGGCACCGAAGTTGCGGGCGTCCGACAATTGATCTAAAATTAAGAAGAAAGGTTTTTTGCCACTTTCGATTACGCTTTCTACTAAAGTTTCCAGCGATACAAACGAAATAGGAGCGATACTGGCCACGGCACCCTGATGGTTGTTGTGGGTTAAACGATTCAGTTTTTCAACGGGAACGTAACTGAAATTGATGTTGTTTTTTTTCATCGCTTTCATCAGTTCCTGCATCAAATCGCCTTGAGCGTCTTTCTGAATGAAAACTTTGTCAATCTCTTTTCCGGCATGAATCGCTTCGATAATGGCGCGGATTCCAAATATTTGGTGTTCTTTTTCCATGGGGCAAAGATAAGATTTTAAAAATTAGTTTTAAAACTGATATGAACGATGGAGTTGGAGAGTTTGATGGTTTGTTCGTCGGTGCTCCCGTTGGCATAAATTAAATTTAAAAGACCGTTTTTGGTAAGCAGTCCGAAACCAAAGCCAAATCCGAGTAAGTTGCCTTTTAAGTCGGAAGTTTTGTCCTGAAAATAACCGTAATCCGTTATGGTGTGTAAATACATGTTTGAGGTAAGTGCATAGCGGTATTCGGCCATTAAACCTGAAAATAAATTGGCCTGTAAGCTGTTTTCGACAAAGCCGCGAATGGAGTTAATGCCTCCGAAACGATACAGCTCATTAATGATATACTTGTTGCTTTGCAGGTAAAAACTCTGATTCCTTAAGGCGATGCTGTTTTTTTTGTTCAGGTAAAAATTATGATGCGCATTGAGTTGTATGAAATACTGGCTGGCGGCTTCCAATTTTGATTTGCGGTTTCCAATTCCGAATTTAAAGGCTAGGCTCGTGCGTTCGCGGAAGAGGAAATCGTCAATATTGAAATCGGTGAACTCGTAGGAAGTTGTCCAAAACGAATTGGAAAAATCACTGATGAACGAATTGTTGGTGTTTTGAATGTCGACGGATTCCGAAGATTGATATCCTAAGAATACTTTGGAGTTGTAATGGAAGTAATATCCAAGATTTAATGATGTGGTGGTGTTTTGAAACGTACTGTCTTGTTTGAAGATCTTTAAATCTGCTTTTATTCCCAATGGGGTCTTGAGTATATAAGGCAATTCCGTGCCTATATTGAATGTGGTTTGCTTCTTGCCGTCGCTTTTCCAGTACAGGTTGAATTTTTCCCCAGTGTTTAAGGCGTTGTTGAGCAATAAATCGAGATAGCCGTTAAAACGGATGCCGGTATTTTCTTCGTTGGCAAACCCGATGAAGCCGTCAAAGCGGTTGGCTCTTGTTTTTTCTAAATAAACATACACTTTGGTGCTGTCTTTGGTGAATAGGATTTCCGGATATTTTACCTGATTTATAAAAGGCAATGTCTTGAAATTATCGTTCAACTGTTTTAGGTTGTCTTGGTTGAACGGACGTTTTTTGTATTGTTTAACAAGGTTGCGGCGAATGCCTTCCGGGAATTTGGTGTAACCGGCCACAACGATATCGTTCAGGGAGCGTTTCTTTTCGGTTTTGATTTTTAAATCGGTGTAAAGATGGTTGTTTTCCTTTTTGTGATTGATGAGTTGTAATTCGCTTAACGAATAACCTTTTTGTTCCAGTTTTGCCAGATTCATATTCATAAAGCTTTCCACTTCCGAGGCTTTAAGTTTTATAGTGTCGGAAGTGAATTCCAGCAGTTTTTTTTCGTCTTCGGGAATCCTACCTATATATATGTGTATGCGATTGGTTTTTTTACCGATAGTATATTGAAAGAGAAAGGTGGAGTCATTTATTTTTTTTTGACTTGTCAGTTGGCTTTCCAAATAACCTTTCTGGAGTAGGTTGGAGGTAATGACTTCGGTTTCGTTCAATATGGATTTGGTATTCTCATGATGCTTTTTGTAACCGATGCTGTCGATGATTTTGGTTTCTTCAGTTGAATTTCCTTCGATTTGCAAATGCAGCTTTTGAGCTTTTGAGGTAAAGCCGGCGACAATCAGGAATAAAAAAAGAAGTAAATTTTTCAAAGGGGAAAATCTTTTGGTAAAAATAACGTAAAAAATGGTTTTTGAATATGTGATTTTTGTTGAATGTAGAATTGTATTGAAAATTAAATAATTAGGGTTTGTTTTGTAAAAATTAATTCCTACATTTGCAGCCCCGAAAAGTGTCGGGAATTTATAACGTTAGTAATTTTATTAAACATTATGCCAACAATTCAACAATTAGTAAGAACAGGGAGAGCCCAGGTAACTAAGAAGAGTAAATCGGCTGCTTTAGATTCTTGTCCTCAAAGAAGAGGAGTTTGTACGCGTGTTTACACTACTACACCAAAGAAACCAAACTCTGCAATGCGTAAAGTTGCGCGTGTGCGTTTGACCAATGGTAATGAAGTGAATGCTTACATCCCGGGAGAAGGACACAATCTACAAGAGCACTCGATAGTATTAGTTAGAGGCGGAAGGGTAAAAGATTTACCAGGTGTTAGATACCACATCGTACGTGGTGCTTTGGATACTGCCGGAGTTAACGGTAGAACTCAAAGAAGATCTAAATATGGTGCTAAACGACCTAAAGACGCTAAAAAGTAATTTTTAACTTTTAAGAAAAAGACATGAGAAAAAGAGCGGCCAAGAAAAGACCCCTTTTACCGGATCCGAAATTTAACGATCAGTTAGTAACACGTTTTGTAAACAACTTAATGTGGGACGGTAAGAAATCAACAGCTTTTAAAGTGTTTTACGATGCATTGGATATCGTAGAGGCTAAAAAGCAAGACGCAGAAAAATCTGCTTTAGAAATTTGGAAAGATGCATTAACAAATGTTATGCCTCACGTAGAAGTTCGTTCACGTCGTGTGGGTGGAGCTACCTTCCAGATTCCTATGCAAATTCGTCCAGATAGAAAAATTTCGTATTCTATGAAATGGATGATCTTGTATGCAAGAAGAAGAAATGAAAAATCGATGGCAGGTAAACTTGCTTCTGAAATCTTAGCTGCGGCTAAAGAAGAAGGAGCAGCTGTTAAGAAAAGAATGGATACTCACAAAATGGCAGAAGCTAACAAAGCATTCTCTCACTTTAGATTTTAATTCATAAGAAATGGCTAGAGATTTAAAATTCACAAGAAACATAGGTATCGCTGCTCACATTGATGCTGGTAAAACAACAACAACAGAGCGTATCTTATTTTATACTGGAAAATCACACAAGATTGGTGAGGTGCACGATGGTGCAGCTACCATGGACTGGATGGCGCAAGAGCAGGAAAGAGGTATTACCATTACTTCTGCAGCGACAACTTGTGAGTGGAGTTTTCCAACTGAGCAAGGTAAATTAACTCCTGAGTCTAAACCTTACCACTTTAATATTATCGATACACCGGGACACGTTGACTTTACAGTTGAGGTAAACCGTTCGTTACGTGTATTGGATGGTTTGGTATTCTTGTTTTCTGCGGTTGATGGTGTTGAACCTCAGTCAGAAACCAACTGGAGATTAGCAGATCAGTACCGCGTTCCTCGTATGGGATTCGTAAACAAAATGGACCGTCAAGGTTCTAACTTCTTAGCGGTTTGTCAGCAAGTTAGAGATATGTTAAAATCTAATGCGGTGGCTATTACTTTACCAATCGGTGAAGAAAACGATTTTAAAGGAGTTGTAGACTTAGTAAAAAACCAGGCTATCGTATGGCATGATGCAACGCAAGGGGCAACTTTTGATATCGTTGATATTCCTGCTGATATGGTTGCAGAGGTAAAAGAATACAGATCAATCTTAATTGAAGCAGTTGCTGAGTACGATGAAAATCTACTTGACAAGTACATGGAAGATGAAAACTCAATCACTGAGGACGAAATCAACGCTGCATTAAGAGCTGCAACTATCGACATGGCGATCATTCCTATGATTGCAGGTTCTTCTTTCAAAAACAAAGGAGTTCAGTTTATGTTGGATGCAGTTTGTAAATATTTACCATCTCCTTTGGATAAAGAAGGTATCGAGGGTATTCATCCTGATGATGCTGATTTGTTAGAAGAAGATCAAACTAAAATCTTACGTCGTCCAGATGTAAAAGAGCCTTTTGCGGCTTTAGCATTTAAAATTGCTACTGACCCTTATGTTGGTCGTTTAGCTTTCTTCCGTGCTTATTCAGGACGTTTAGATGCAGGTTCTTATATCTTGAATACACGTTCAGGAAACAAAGAGCGTATTTCTCGTATCTACCAAATGCACGCGAACAAACAAAATCCAATCGAGTACATCGAGGCTGGAGATATTGGAGCGGCAGTTGGGTTTAAAGATATCAAGACTGGAGATACCATGTGTGATGAAAAACACCCAATTATTCTTGAGTCTATGAAATTCCCTGATCCGGTAATCGGTATCGCGATCGAGCCTAAAACAAAAGCTGACGTTGACAAAATGGGTATGGCTTTAGCAAAACTTGCTGAAGAGGATCCAACGTTTACAGTTAGAACTGATGAGGCTTCAGGTCAAACGATTATTTCTGGTATGGGTGAGCTTCACTTGGATATCTTAGTAGACCGTATGAAACGTGAGTTCAAAGTTGAGGTTAATCAAGGTGAGCCACAAGTTGAGTACAAAGAGGCGTTTACTAAATCTGCGCAACACAGGGAGGTGTACAAGAAACAGTCTGGTGGTCGTGGTAAATTCGGGGATATCGTTTTCCGTTTAGAGCCGGCTGAAGCTGTTGATGGTAAACCAGCTGTAGGATTGCAGTTTGTGAATGAAGTAAAAGGTGGTAACGTTCCTAAAGAATATATCCCTGCTGTTGAAAAAGGTTTCCGTGAAGCAATGAAAACGGGTCCTTTGGCTGGATATGTTGTAGATAGTTTGAAAGTTACTTTATTGGATGGATCTTACCACGCGGTGGATTCGGATGCTTTATCGTTCGAATTGGCAGCGAAAATGGGTTACAAAGAAGTAGCGAAAGCTGCTGGAGCTGTAATCTTAGAACCAATCATGAAAATCGAAGTTATTACTCCGGAAGAAAACATGGGTGATATCGTAGGTGACTTGAACCGTCGTAGAGGACAAGTAAACGATATGGGTGACAGAAATGGTGCTAAAACTATTAAAGCAAACGTGCCGCTTTCTGAAATGTTTGGATATGTTACGACATTAAGAACATTATCGTCAGGTCGTGCTACATCTACAATGGAATTCTCTCACTATGAGCAAACTCCATCGAATATTTCCGATGAAGTAATTAAAAAAGCAAGAGGTAACGCTTAATTATTATCAAGATGAGTCAAAAAATCAGAATAAAATTAAAATCTTACGATCACATGTTGGTTGATAAATCAGCAGAAAAAATCGTAAAAACTGTAAAAAGTACAGGTGCTGTGGTAACTGGTCCTATTCCATTACCAACTCATAAAAAGATTTTCACTGTATTGCGTTCTCCGCACGTAAACAAAAAATCAAGAGAGCAGTTTGAAGTGAGTTCATACAAAAGGCTTTTAGATATCTATTCTTCTTCTTCAAAAACTATCGATGCCCTAATGAAATTAGAGCTTCCAAGTGGAGTAGAGGTAGAGATCAAAGTGTGATAAATCACGCATTTTAAAGTATTTAGGCATTATGTTTTGATATTCAAAACATAATGCCTACTTTTGCGCACTCAAAAAAAGAGAATTTTTTATAATTTATTAATAAATAGTTTATATGTCTGGGTTAATTGGAAGAAAAATCGGCATGACCAGCTTATTCGATGAGAACGGGAAGAACATTCCTTGTACTGTAATTGAAGCAGGTCCATGTGTCGTTACCCAAGTCAGAACCAATGAGGTTGACGGGTATGAAGCGTTACAACTTGGTTTCGATGACAAAACAGAAAAACACGCTACTAAAGCTGAGTTAGGTCACTTTAAAAAAGCGGGTACTGTTGCTAAAAAGAAAGTCGTTGAATTCCAGGATTTTGTAACTGAGCACAAATTAGGTGATGTGATCACGGTTGATGTATTTGCTGAAGGCGAATTCGTTGATGTAGTGGGAGTATCAAAAGGTAAAGGTTTCCAGGGGGTTGTTAAGCGTCACGGTTTTGGTGGTGTTGGGCAAGCTACTCATGGTCAGCACAACCGTTTGAGAGCACCGGGTTCTGTTGGAGCATCGTCTTATCCATCAAGAGTATTCAAAGGAATGCGTATGGCGGGAAGAACAGGAGGAGAAAATGTAACAGTTCAAAACCTTAGAGTTTTAAAAGTAGTGGCTGATAAGAACCTACTTGTAGTTAAAGGAGCGATTCCTGGACACAAAAACTCTTACGTAATCATTCAGAAGTAATGGAAGTAAAAGTATTAGATATCAACGGAAAAGATACAGGTCGTAAAGTACAACTTGCTGACTCTGTATTCGCAATTGAGCCTAATAATCACGCTGTATATCTTGATGTTAAGCAATACTTAGCAAATCAAAGACAAGGTACGCACAAAGCTAAAGAAAGAGCTGAAGTGACCGGAAGTACACGTAAGATTAAAAAACAAAAAGGAACAGGTACAGCTCGTGCTGGTTCTGTAAAGAATCCTTTATTTAAAGGTGGAGGTACGGTTTTTGGTCCAAGACCGAGAAGTTATTCTTTCAAATTGAACAAAACTTTAAAAAGATTAGCGCGTAAATCGGCTTTCTCTTTGAAAATGAAAGAATCAAATTTAGTGGTTCTTGAAGACTTCAATTTTGAAACTCCAAACACTAAGAATTTCATTAACGTATTGAAAGCTTTAGGGTTAGAAAACAAAAAATCTTTATTCGTGTTGGGTGATACAAATAAAAATGTATATTTGTCGTCACGCAATTTAAAGGCTTCTAATGTTGTAACTTCTTCAGAATTAAGCACTTATGCAATTTTGAATGCAAATAGTTTAGTGCTTTTAGAAGGTTCGGTAGAAGGAATTGTAGAAAATTTAAGCAAATAATAGGGCTATGAGTATCATAATTAAACCTATCATTACTGAAAAAATTACCAAAGAGGGGGAAGCTTTCAACCGCTTTGGTTTCATTGTTGATAAAAAAGCAAACAAAATCCAGATCAAAAATGCTGTTGAAGCAACTTTTGGTGTGAATGTAGTGGCGGTAAACACAATGAATTACAGAGCTGATAGATCGGTTAAATACACTAAGAGTGGTTTAATCAGTGGAAAGACTACTGCGTACAAAAAAGCGGTTGTTCAAGTACAAGAAGGAGAAACAATAGATTTTTATACTAATATCTAATAGAAAATGTCAGTTAGAAAATTAAAACCTATTACCCCGGGTCAGCGTTTTAGAGTTGTAAATAGCTTTGACACTATTACAACTGACAAGCCGGAGCGTTCATTGATCGCACCGAAAAAAAACTCTGGAGGTAGAAATAGTCAAGGAAAGATGACCATGCGCTACACAGGTGGTGGTCACAAACAAAAGTACCGTTTAGTAGATTTCAAAAGAACTAAAGTAGGAGTTCCTGCTACAGTGAAAACTATCGAGTACGATCCAAACCGTTCAGCATTTATTTCGTTATTACACTATGCAGATGGTGCTAAAACGTATATCATCGCTCAGAATGGTTTACAAGTAGGACAAACAGTAGTTTCTGGTCCTGAAGCGGCTCCAGAAATTGGTAACACTTTGCCTTTAAGTAAAATTCCTCTAGGAACTGTTATTTCTTGTATCGAGTTAAGACCAGGTCAAGGAGCGGTTATCGCTCGTTCGGCTGGAACTTTCGCTCAGTTAATGGCAAGAGACGGAAAATATGCTACTATCAAGATGCCTTCAGGTGAGACAAGATTGATCTTGTTGACTTGTTCTGCAACGATTGGAGCAGTTTCTAACTCAGACCACCAATTAGTTGTATCAGGAAAAGCTGGTAGATCTAGATGGTTAGGTAGAAGACCAAGAACTAGACCGGTAGCAATGAACCCTGTTGATCACCCAATGGGTGGTGGTGAAGGACGCTCTTCAGGAGGTCACCCACGTTCAAGAAAAGGTTTACCTGCTAAAGGTTATAGAACTCGTTCTAAAGTTAACCCGAGTAATAAGTATATCGTAGAACGTAGAAAGAAATAATAAGTAAGATATGGCACGTTCATTAAAAAAAGGACCTTTCGTACACTTTAAATTAGAGAAGAAAGTTCAGGAAAATATCGAAAAAGGTAACAAAGGAGTGGTTAAGACTTGGTCTCGCGCTTCTATGATTACTCCGGATTTTGTTGGACAGACTATCGCAGTACACAACGGTCGTCAATTTGTACCTGTTTACGTTACAGAAAACATGGTAGGTCATAAATTAGGAGAGTTTTCGCCAACAAGATCTTTTAGAGGTCATGCTGGAGCTAAAAATAAAGGTAAAAAATAATAAGAAGCTATGGGAGTTCGTAAAAGAGAAAGAGCCGAGCAGACTAAAGAAGCTAAGAAGCAGGTTGCTGTTGCTAAGCTGAATAACTGCCCTACTTCACCTAGAAAAATGCGCTTAGTGGCAGATTTAGTAAGAGGTCAGAAGGTAGAAAAAGCTCTTAATATATTAAGATTTAGTTCAAAAGAAGCTTCTCGTAAGTTGGAGAAATTGTTGTTATCAGCAATCAACAACTATCAGCAGAAAAATGCTGATGTGAACATCGAGGAAGCAGGCTTATTCGTAAAAGAGATCCGTGTAGACGGCGGTATGATGTTGAAAAGACTTCGTCCGGCTCCACAAGGTCGCGCACACAGAATCAGAAAACGCTCTAACCACGTAACAATCGTGTTAGGAGATATTAATAACACACAAAGCAATTAATAAGCAGTATGGGACAAAAGACAAATCCAATCGGAAATCGCCTTGGGATCATCAGAGGATGGGACTCAAACTGGTACGGTGGAAATGACTACGGAGACAAATTAGCAGAAGATGCTAAAATCCGTAAGTACATCCATGCTCGTTTATCAAAAGCTAGTGTTTCTAAAGTAATCATCGAGAGAACTTTGAAACTTGTAACCGTTACTATCACTACTGCCAGACCTGGTATCATTATCGGAAAAGGTGGTCAAGAGGTAGACAAGTTAAAAGAAGAGCTTAAGAAAATTACTGACAAAGAGGTTCAAATCAACATCTTTGAAATCAAAAGACCAGAACTTGACGCTTATTTAGTAGCGACAAGTATCGCTCGTCAAATTGAAAGTCGTATTTCTTACAGACGTGCAATTAAAATGGCTATTGCTGCTGCTATGCGTATGAATGCAGAAGGTATCAAAGTTATGATTTCTGGTCGTTTGAACGGAGCTGAAATGGCACGTTCCGAAATGTTCAAAGAAGGACGTATTCCTCTATCAACTTTCAGAGCTGACATCGATTACTCACTAGGTGAAGCACATACTACTTATGGTAGAATGGGTATCAAAGTGTGGATCATGAAAGGTGAAGTTTACGGAAAAAGAGATCTTTCTCCGTTAGTAGGTATGGACAAAAAGCAGTCTAAATCTTCAGGATCTTCACATTCTCCAAAAGGGAATGGTAAACCAAACCAACGCAAAAGAAAGTAATTTTTAAACTAAAGAAAAAATGTTACAGCCTAAAAGAACAAAATACCGTAAGGTACAGAAGGGTAAAATGAAAGGTGTGTCTCAAAGAGGTCACGAACTTTCAAATGGAATGTTTGGTATTAAATCTTTAGATTATTCATTCATTACTTCTCGTCAAATTGAGGCGGCTCGTATCGCAGCAACGCGTTACATGAAGCGTGAAGGACAATTGTGGATTAAAATTTTCCCAGACAAACCGATCACCAAGAAACCTCTTGAAGTACGTATGGGTAAAGGTAAAGGTGCAGTTGAATACTGGGCTGCTGTTGTGAAGCCAGGAAGAATCATGTTTGAGGTTGGTGGAGTGCCAATCGCAGTAGCTAAAGAGGCGTTACGTCTTGCTGCTCAGAAACTTCCAGTTAAAACTAAGTTTATCGTTGCTAGAGATTTCGAAGCATAATAAAAAAGCATTATGAAACAATCAGAAATTAAAAATCTGTCTGCAGCTGAGTTACAAGGACAACTTAGTCAGTTAAGAAAGACTTATACCGACCTAAAAAATGCTCACGCAATTTCTCCAATTGAGAATCCTTTACAGTTAAGAGCTGTGAGAAGATCAATTGCTAGAGTTGCTACCGAGTTAAGCAAAAGAGAGTTACAATAATTGTATTCTGCTGAAAGATGGAAAAAAGAAATTTAAGAAAAGAGAGAATTGGTGTTGTTACTAGCAACAAAATGGAAAAATCTATTGTTGTTTCTGAAACAAGAAGAGTAAAACACCCATTATACGGTAAGTTCGTGTTGAAAACAAAGAAATATGTAGCACACGACGAAACAAACGATTGCAACATCGGCGATACGGTAAAGATCATGGAAACACGACCTATGTCAAAATCGAAATGTTGGAGATTAGTTGAAATCATTGAAAGAGCGAAGTAATTATGGTACAACAGGAATCGAGATTAAAAGTAGCAGATAACACGGGAGCAAAAGAAGTTTTGACTATTCGTGTTTTAGGAGGAACGAAACGTCGTTATGCCTCTGTTGGAGATAAAATTGTAGTAGCGATTAAAGATGCCACTCCGAACGGAAACGTGAAGAAAGGTGCTGTTTCTACTGCAGTTGTTGTACGTACTAAAAAAGAAGTGAGAAGAGCTGATGGATCTTACATCCGTTTCGACGATAACGCATGTGTATTGTTGAACGCTGCAGGTGAAATGAGAGGAACTCGTGTTTTTGGTCCGGTAGCAAGAGAACTTCGTGAAAAACAATTCATGAAAATTGTATCATTAGCACCAGAAGTGCTTTAATTCGTTAAGACAATGATAAAGCTAAAAATCAAATCTGGAGACGTGGTAAAAGTTATCGCAGGTGACCATAAAGGTGCTGAAGGTAAAGTTTTACGTGTTCTTCGCGAGAAAAATAAAGCGGTAGTTGAAGGGGTGAACCTAGTGTCAAAACACACTAAGCCAAGTGCTAAAAACCCTCAAGGTGGTATCGTGAAAAAAGAAGCTCCTATTCATATTTCTAACATTGCTTTAATTGATCCTAAAACTAAGTCAGCGACTAGAGTAGGTGTTAAAGTTGAAGGAGATAAGAAAGTGAGAATTTCTAAAAAATCTAATCAAGTATTATAGTCATGACTTATATACCTAGACTTAAAGAAGAATACAAGAGCAGAGTAATTGCTGCTCTTACAGAGGAGTACGGTTATAAAAACGTAATGATGGTTCCTAAATTGGAAAAAATCGTTATTAGCCGTGGTGTTGGTGCTGCTGTTTCTGATAAGAAATTGGTTGACCATGCTGTAGAAGAGTTAACAAAAATTACAGGTCAGAAAGCAGTAGCTACGATCTCTAAGAAAGACGTTGCGTCGTTCAAATTGAGAAAAGGGATGCCAATCGGAGCTAAAGTAACTTTACGTGGAGAAAGAATGTATGAATTCTTAGATCGTTTGATCACTTCTTCATTGCCGCGTGTAAGAGACTTCGGTGGTATTAAAGCTACAGGTTTCGACGGAAGAGGAAACTACAACTTAGGTGTGCTTGAGCAAATCATTTTCCCTGAAATTGATATTGACAAAGTTAACAAGATTGCTGGTTTCGATATTACTTTTGTAACTTCTGCAAACACAGACAAAGAAGCAAAATCATTATTAGCTCAATTAGGTTTACCTTTTAAAAAGAATTAAGACATGGCTAAAGAATCAATGAAAGCCCGTGAGGTGAAAAGACAAGCGTTGGTAGAAAAGTATGCTGAAAAAAGAAAAGCTTTATTAGAAGCTGGCGATTATGAAGGTTTACAAAAATTACCAAAAAATGCTTCTCCGGTACGTTTACACAACCGTTGTAAATTAACTGGAAGACCAAGAGGGTACATGCGTCAGTTTGGTATTTCACGTGTAACTTTCCGTGAAATGGCTAACAACGGCTTAATTCCAGGAGTAAAGAAAGCAAGCTGGTAGTTTGTTTATTATAGCAGATAATTGTACATTTGCCGGATTTTTGCCGGTAACGTGCAATTATCTGCTTTAAAAATAAAGTTTAATGGCTTCAGGTTCAATAGGATAGTCTTATTGAAAACCGTCGCCGCAATTTAATAAATATGTATACAGATCCTATTGCAGATTTCTTGACAAGAATTAGAAATGCAGTGCGTGCTAACCACAAAGTGGTTGAGATTCCTGCTTCTAACATGAAAAAAGAAATCACTAAGATTTTATTCGATCAAGGATATATCTTAAGTTACAAATTCGATGACAGTACTGTACAAGGTACTATCAAAATCGCTCTTAAGTATGATAAAGATACTAAAGAGTCTGTAATCAAAGATATCCAAAGAATCAGTAAACCAGGTTTGCGTAAGTACGCTGGTGCTGCCAAATTACCAAGAATCTTGAACGGTTTAGGTATTGCTATTGTTTCAACTTCTAAAGGTCTTATGACTGGAAAACAAGCGAAACAACTGAATGTTGGTGGTGAAGTAGTTTGTTACGTATACTAATTTTAAAAAGACTTAACAATGTCAAGAATAGGTAAAAGTCCAATTGCAATTCCAGCTGGTGTAACTGTTGAAGTTAAGGATGCTGTAGTTACAGTTAAAGGAAAATTAGGTGATCTTTCTCAAGAGTTTACAGACGTGTCTGTGAAAGTTGAGGAAGGACAAGTAATCGTGGAAAGATCTTCAGATCACAAAAATGATCGTTCGAAACACGGTTTATACAGAGCACTTATCAACAATATGATTGTTGGTGTATCCGAAGGTTTCACTAAAGAATTAGAATTAGTGGGAGTAGGTTATAGAGCGGCTAACCAAGGACAAAAATTGGATGTTGCTTTAGGTTTTTCTCATAACATAGTTCTTGAGGTGGTTCCTGAGGTGAAAGTAGAAACTGTATCTGAAAAAGGTAAAAACCCTATCATTAAATTAACTTCTCATGACAAGCAATTGTTAGGGCAAGTAGCTGCGAAAATCAGAGGTTTCCGTAAGCCAGAGCCTTACAAAGGAAAAGGAGTTAAATTCGTAGGGGAAGAGTTAAGAAGAAAAGCAGGTAAATCAGCTTAAAAATTAAGACTATGTCATTAACAAAATCTGAAAGAAGACAAAGAATAAAGTTCAGAATCAGAAAGATTGTAAGCGGTACTGCTGCGAATCCAAGACTTTCTGTTTTCAGAAGTAATAAAGAAATCTATGCGCAAATCATAGATGATGTAAACGGTGTGACACTAGCTGCTGCTTCTTCAAGAGAAGCCGGAGCAAAAGGAACAAAAATTGAAATTGCAGCTGCAGTTGGTAAGTTAATTGCCGATAAAGCACAGAAAGCAGGAGTAAGTACTGTTTCTTTTGACAGAGGTGGTTATTTATATCACGGAAGAGTTAAATCATTAGCAGACGGTGCCAGAGAAGCTGGACTTAAATTCTAAGAACTATGTATCATAATTATAAAAACGTAGAACTAGTAAAACCTAGTGGTCTTGAATTGAAAGACCGTTTGGTTAGTGTGAATCGTGTAACTAAAGTTACAAAAGGAGGTAGAGCTTTTGGTTTTTCTGCTATTGTAGTTGTAGGAGACGAGAACGGAGTGGTTGGTCACGGTTTAGGGAAATCAAAAGACGTTTCGGAAGCTATCGCGAAAGCAGTAGAAGATGCGAAAAAGAACTTGGTTCGTATTCCTTTAAGTGGACAATCGGTTCCTCACGAACAAAAAGGTAAATTTGGTGGAGCAAGAGTATTATTGATGCCAGCCTCTCACGGTACAGGAGTAATTGCCGGTGGTGCAGTTCGTTCGGTATTGGAGTCTGTAGGTATTCACGACGTATTGT
The DNA here is from genome assembly GCF_040750275.1 of Flavobacterium enshiense. Classification (GTDB taxonomy): domain Bacteria; phylum Bacteroidota; class Bacteroidia; order Flavobacteriales; family Flavobacteriaceae; genus Flavobacterium; species Flavobacterium enshiense_B. The sequence goes on along the minus strand of NZ_JBDOCV010000004.1, from coordinate 414,697 downwards.
CGAAATCTCAAGGTTCTTCTAACCCTCACAATGTTGTTAAAGCTACTTTTGATGCTTTATTGCAAATGAGAAGTGCTCATACTGTTGCAAAACAAAGAGGTATTTCTTTAGAAAAAGTATTCAAAGGTTAATTCAAGGAAATTATGGCAAAGATATTAGTAAAACAAGTTAAAAGTCAGATCAACTGTCCTCTAACACAAAAGAGAACATTAGTGGCTTTGGGTCTTAAAAGATTAGGACAAACTGTAGAGCATGATGCAAATTCTGCTATCCTTGGAATGGTAAATAAAGTTAAACACTTAGTTTCTGTAGAAGAAGCTAAATAATATCATATTCATTATGAATTTAAGTAACTTACAACCGGCTGAAGGTTCAACACATAACCAAAATAAAAGAGTAGGTAGAGGAGAAGGTTCTGGAAAAGGTGGTACCGCTGCACGTGGACACAAAGGAGCTAAATCGCGTTCTGGTTATTCTAAGAAAATTGGTTTCGAAGGAGGTCAGATGCCTTTACAGAGACGTGTACCTAAGTTTGGTTTCAAAAACATCAACCGTGTAGAATACCAAGGAATCAACCTTTCAACTTTACAATTGTTAGTTGATAATGGTGTAGTAACTGACACTGTTGATTTCGCTACTTTGGTAGAAAACCGTTTGGCAACTAAAAATGAGCTTGTAAAGATTTTAGGAGGAGGAGAGCTTAAAGCAAAATTAAAAGTAACTGCTCACAAATTTACTGCGACTGCAAAAGCGGCTATCGAGGCTGCAGGTGGAGAAGCTGTAACTTTATAATCCGATATACCAGATGAAGAAGTTTATAGAATCGTTAGTTAATGCTTGGAAAATAGACGAGTTAAGAAATAAAATTACTCTTACGCTGTTTATGTTGATGATTTACCGTTTTGGTGCTCAGGTAACACTTCCAGGTATTGATGCAACTAAATTGCAAAATTTATCGACTCAAACTGATCAAGGTATAGGATGGTTAATCAATGTATTTACAGGTGGTGCGTTTTCGCAAGCATCTGTATTTGCATTGGGTATCATGCCGTATATATCTGCTTCAATTGTGGTTCAGTTAATGGGAATTGCTATTCCTTATTTACAGAAGTTACAGAAAGATGGAGAAAGCGGAAGAAAGAAAATTAACCAAATTACAAGATGGTTAACAATAGGTATTACTTTACTGCAAGGTCCAGGGTATATCTATAACCTTTACAAACAATTACCTGCGGATGCCTTTTTATTGGAATTGAGCTCGTTCTCATTCCTTTTCTCATCGGTAATCATTTTAACTACAGGGACAATTTTTGCTATGTGGTTAGGGGAAAAAATTACAGATAAAGGTATCGGAAACGGAATTTCATTATTAATTATGGTGGGAATTTTGGCTCGCTTGCCTCAGTCGTTTATTCAGGAGTTTTCTTCCCGAGTTACTGAGAACAACGGTGGTCCAATGCTAATCGTTTTCGAGGTGGTAATCTGGTTATTGATTATTATTGCCTGTATACTGTTAACCATGGCTGTTCGTAAAATTCCGGTACAGTACGCCCGTCGTACAACGGCTGGTGATTTCGAGCAAGATGCTATGGGTGGGAACAGACAATGGATTCCATTAAAGCTTAATGCTGCCGGGGTAATGCCAATTATTTTTGCTCAGGCAATCATGTTTATACCTGCTGCGGTTGCTGGGTTGTCCACTTCGGATACGGCTCAGACCATTACAACTAGTTTCCAAAATATCTTTGGGTGGCAGTATAATTTAGTTTTTGCTTTGTTAATCATAATTTTTACTTACTTTTACACCGCGATTACGGTGCCTACCAATAAAATGGCTGATGATCTTAAGAGAAGCAGTGGTTTTATCCCAGGTATTAAACCCGGTGTAGAAACAGGTGATTATCTTGATAAAATTATGTCATTACTTACCTTTCCAGGTTCGTTATTCTTAGCCTTGATTGCTGTGTTCCCAGCAATCGCTGTTAGTGTGTTAGGAGTACAACAGGGTTGGGCTATGTTTTATGGCGGAACATCATTATTAATTATGGTGGGAGTTGCAATTGATACTATTCAACAAGTGAATTCATACTTATTGAATAAGCATTATGATGGGTTGATGAAAAGCGGTAAAAACAGAAAAGCAGTAGCTTAATTTTTATGGCAAAACAATCAGCAATAGAACAAGACGGTTCAATCATTGAAGCATTGTCAAATGCGATGTTCCGTGTAGAATTAGAGAACGGGCATGTTGTAATTGCTCACATTTCAGGAAAAATGCGTATGCATTACATCAAATTGTTACCTGGTGACAAAGTGAAACTGGAAATGAGCCCTTACGATTTGTCAAAAGCAAGAATTACTTATAGATACTAAAGCTATTATAAAATGAAAGTAAGAGCATCAGTTAAAAAAAGAAGTGCCGAGTGCATTATTGTACGTAGAAAAGGAAGATTGTACGTTATTAACAAAAAGAATCCTAGATTTAAACAAAGACAAGGATAATTATGGCAAGAATAGCAGGGGTTGATATCCCAAAAAACAAAAGAGGAGTTATTGCTTTAACCTACATCTTCGGAATTGGTAGAAGCAGAGCGCAAGAAATCTTAGCAAAAGCTAACGTTAGCGAAGATAAAAAAGTTCAGGATTGGAATGACGACGAAATCGGAGCAATCCGTGACGCGGTTTCTTACTTCAAAATTGAAGGAGAATTACGTTCTGAAATTTCATTAAACATCAAACGTTTAATGGATATCGGATGTTACAGAGGTATCCGTCACAGAGCTGGTCTTCCGTTAAGAGGTCAGAGAACTAAGAACAACTCTAGAACAAGAAAAGGTAAAAGAAAAACTGTTGCTAACAAGAAAAAAGCAACTAAATAATAAGTAGTAGTATGGCTAAGGCAAGTACAAAAAAACGTAAAGTGATCGTTGAATCAACAGGCGAGGCTCATATTAATGCAACTTTTAACAACATCATCATCTCGTTAACTAACAAGAAAGGTGAAGTTATTTCTTGGTCTTCAGCTGGTAAAATGGGCTTCAGAGGTTCTAAAAAGAATACTCCATATGCAGCTCAGATGGCAGCAGAAGATTGTAGCAAAGTAGCGTTAGAAGCTGGACTTAAAAAAGTAAAAGTTTACGTTAAAGGTCCAGGAAACGGAAGAGAGTCTGCAATCAGATCCATTCACAACGGAGGAATTGAAGTTACCGAAATCATCGACGTAACTCCAATGCCACACAACGGATGTCGTCCTCCAAAGAGAAGAAGAGTTTAATTTATAGTATAACCAAAGGTAGGAGTACGATTATCGGAGGATAAGACCTGAATTCATAATCCCTACCTTTTTTATTTATTTAGCAATGGCAAGATATACTGGTCCAAAAACAAAAATCGCCCGTAAATTCGGTGAAGCGATCTTCGGAGATGACAAAGCCTTCGAAAAAAGAAATTACCCTCCTGGTCAACATGGTTTGGCTAAAAAAAGAGGTAAAAAATCTGAATATGCTGTTCAGTTAATGGAAAAGCAAAAAGCGAAATATACTTACGGTATTTTGGAGCGTCAATTCAGAGGATTATACGAAAAAGCAGCTGCTTCTAAAGGAGTAACTGGTGAAATTCTTTTACAACTTTGTGAGGCTCGTTTAGACAACGTGGTTTACAGAATGGGTATCGCACCTTCTCGTCGTGCAGCTCGTCAAATCGTTTCTCACCGTCATATCACAGTAAATGGAGAAGTAGTGAATATTCCTTCTTACCACTTACGTCCTGGTGATAAAATCGCGGTTCGTGAGAAATCTAAATCTCTAGAAGCTATCGAGCGTTCGTTATCTAATTCTAGTGCTGTTTACGAGTGGATTACTTGGAATAATGATACTAAAGAGGGAACTTTTGTTTCTGTTCCTCAAAGACTTCAGATTCCGGAAAACATTAAAGAACAGTTAATCGTAGAGTTGTACAACAAATAATAACTGACAGCAGTCGAAAACAAATATGGCATTATTCAATTTTCAAAAGCCCGATAAAGTTATCATGATCGATTCCACCGATTTTGAAGGTAAGTTTGAATTCAGACCTTTAGAGCCGGGATACGGATTGACAGTTGGTAACGCTTTAAGACGTGTATTGCTTTCTTCTTTGGAAGGGTATGCAATCACTTCGGTTCGTATTGAAGGAGTAGATCACGAATTCTCTACAATTTCCGGTGTGGTTGAAGATGTTACAGAAATTATCTTAAACCTTAAACAAGTGCGTTTCAAACGTCAGATTGAGGATATCGATAACGAATCTGTATCTATCGCTTTCTCAGGAAAAGATCAATTAACGGCTGGGGATTTCCAAAAATTTATTTCTGGTTTCCAAGTGTTGAACCCAGAATTGGTAATCTGCAATTTAGATAGCAAGATTACAATCAACATGGAATTGACTATCGAGAAAGGTCGTGGTTATGTTCCGGCTGAAGAAAATAAAAAACAAAACGCACCGATTGGAACTATTTTTACGGATTCCATTTACACTCCAGTAAAGAACGTAAAATATGCAATTGAAAACTTCCGTGTGGAGCAAAAAACAGACTACGAAAAGTTAGTTTTTGAAATCATCACAGACGGTTCAATCCATCCAAAAGATGCGTTAACAGAAGCGGCGAAAACGTTGATTCATCACTTTATGTTGTTTTCTGACGAAAGAATTACACTTGAAGCGGATGAAATTGCTCAAACGGAGTCTTATGACGAAGAGTCATTACATATGAGACAATTGCTTAAAACTAAGCTTGTGGATATGGACTTATCAGTAAGAGCATTAAACTGTTTGAAAGCAGCTGAAGTTGAAACACTTGGCGATTTAGTGTCGTTCAACAAGAATGACTTAATGAAGTTCCGTAATTTCGGTAAAAAATCTTTAACTGAACTAGATGAACTAGTAGCGGTTAAAGGGCTTACTTTCGGAATGGATTTGGCTAAATACAAATTAGATAAAGAATAAATTACTTCATATTTTGCGCTCCAAAGCGGATTGAAGCAAGATGAAGGTTAAAAAAAGTACGTCATGAGACACGGAAAAAAAGTAAATCATTTAAGCAGACAAGCTGGACATAGAAAATCTATGTTGGCTAACATGGCTTGTTCGTTAATCGAGCACAAACGTATCAACACTACAGTTGCTAAAGCAAAAGCGCTTAAGCAGTTTGTAGAGCCTTTGGTAACAAAATCTAAAGAAGATACAACTCACAACCGTCGTATTGTTTTTACTTATTTGAGAAACAAATACGCTGTAACTGAGTTATTCAGAGAAGTAGCTGCTAAAGTAGGTGACCGTCCGGGAGGATACACACGTATCATCAAGTTAGGAAACCGTCTTGGGGATAACGCTGATATGGCAATGATCGAGTTAGTAGATTTCAACGAATTGTACAACGGAGGTAAGAAAGAAGTGAAAAAAGCAACAACGCGTCGTGGTAAAGCTAAAAAAGCTGAAACTACTGAGGCTCCTGCTGCCACTCCAGAAGCACCTGCGGCTGATGCAACAGAAAATACAGAAGCTACTGAATAATCATGAAACACTGATTTTCAATAAAATTAAGGATGAACTTTTTAAGTTTGTCCTTTTTTTTTGGTTTTTTGGGAAGTAAAACGGTTTGGAATTGTTTAAGCCATTTTCCCGCTGTCCGCTCTACTGCGTGCCGCTCCCATCGGGGCTAGCAAAAAACTATTGGCTTCTTTTAAACGAAATTTTCAAAAAGCAATAATTTAACCTAAATTTGCACAACTTTTTACAACACAACAACAATGAAGTATTCAAATCGTAATCAGGCCATTTTATTGTTAAACGACGGAACTGTTTTCTACGGTAAATCCATAGGGATTGAAGGAAAAACGTTTGGTGAAGTTTGTTTTAACACCGGAATGACCGGATACCAAGAGATTTTTACTGACCCTTCTTATTACGGTCAAATCATGGTGGCGACCAACGCGCATATCGGAAACTATGGGGTGCATGCCGACGAAACCGATTCCGACAGCATCAAAATTGCCGGTCTGGTTTGTAAAAATTTCAGTTTCAACTATTCCCGTCCTGATGCAGAAGGCAGTTTGTTGGAATACTTTGAAAAAGTAAATTTGGTGGCCATTTCAGACGTTGATACCCGTGCACTAGTTGCGTATATCCGTGATAACGGCGCACAAAACGCTGTAATATGTACTGATGGAACCCCGTTAGAGGAATTGAAAAAGCAACTTTCCGAAGTGCCTAATATGAAAGGCTTGGAATTGGCTTCAGCCGTTTCTACGAAAGAGCCTTATTTCTTCGGGGATGAAAATGCAACTTATAAAGTAGCCGCTTTAGACTTGGGAATCAAAACCAATATCTTGCGTTGCTTGGCTGAAAGAGACTGCTACATAAAAGTTTATCCTTACAATGCCACTTTTGAAGAATTAAAAGCATTCAATCCTGACGGATACTTTTTGTCCAATGGGCCTGGGGACCCAGAACCGTTAACAGGAGTTCAGGAAGTAGCACGACAAATCATTGCGACAGACAAACCGGTGTTCGGAATTTGTTTGGGGCATCAAACCTTAGCTTTGGCTAACGGAATTTCCACGTATAAAATGTTCAACGGTCACCGTGGAATCAATCACCCGGTAATGAACGTTATCACGAATCGTGGAGAAATCACTTCTCAAAATCACGGTTTTGCCGTAGTGCGCGAAGAATTGGAAAAGCATCCGGATTTTGAAATCACCCATTTGCACTTAAACGATGGTACCGTTGCGGGAATGCGAATGAAAAGCAAATCGGTGTTCTCGGTGCAATACCACCCGGAAGCAAGTCCTGGTCCACACGATGCCCGTTACTTGTTCGACGATTTCGTTGCCAATATCAAAGCAGCTAAAAACTAATTCTATTTACAAACGACTAATTACGATAAATATGAGCATGATCATTAAAATTCACGCGAGACAAATATTAGATTCAAGAGGAAATCCAACAGTTGAAGTTGATGTGGTTACTGAAAACGGGATTTTAGGAAGAGCTGCAGTTCCGTCTGGAGCCTCAACCGGAGAACACGAAGCGGTAGAATTACGCGATGGAGGAAAAGCTTTTATGGGTAAAGGTGTTTTGAAAGCCGTTGAAAATGTAAACACGACTATTGCTTCTGAATTGGTGGGAATGTCTGTTTTTGAGCAAAATGCCATCGATAAAATGATGATCGAATTAGACGGTACTCCTAATAAATCGAATTTAGGTGCTAACGCAATTTTGGGCGTTTCCTTGGCTGTGGCTAAAGCAGCAGCTAATGAATTAGGTTTGCCTTTGTATCGTTATGTGGGTGGTGTTTCTGCCAATACGCTTCCGGTTCCGATGATGAACATCATCAATGGTGGTTCGCACTCCGATGCGCCAATCGCGTTTCAGGAATTCATGATCATGCCGGTTAAAGCCCAAAATTTTACTCAGGCGATGCAAATGGGAACGGAAATCTTCCATAACCTTAAAAAAGTTTTACACGATAGAAATCTTTCTACTGCAGTAGGTGACGAAGGTGGTTTTGCGCCAAATTTAGCCGGAGGAACTGAAGATGCTTTGGATTCTATCAAATTAGCTGTTGAAAATGCGGGTTATACTTTCGGCGACGATATTATGATCGCTTTGGATTGTGCCGCTTCAGAATTTTACGTAAACGGAAAATACGATTATACAAAATTTGAAGGGGAAACAGGTAAAATCAGAACCTCTGAAGAACAAGCAAGTTATTTGGCTGAATTAGCTGCAAAATACCCAATCATTTCCATCGAAGACGGTATGTACGAAGACGATTGGAACGGTTGGAAATTGTTGACTGAGAAAATCGGAGATAAAGTGCAATTGGTAGGAGATGACTTGTTTGTAACCAATGTGCAAAGATTGTCACAAGGAATCGAGCAGAACATCGCAAACTCCATCCTGATCAAAGTAAACCAAATCGGTACCTTAACGGAAACTATTGCAGCAGTGAATATGGCACATAATGCTGGTTATACGTCTGTTATGTCACACCGTTCCGGAGAAACAGAAGATAACACGATTGCTGATTTGGCTGTGGCATTAAATTGTGGGCAAATCAAAACAGGATCGGCTTCCCGTTCGGATCGTATGGCAAAATACAACCAACTTTTAAGAATTGAAGAAGAATTGGCAGAAGTGGCGTATTTCCCGAAAGAGAAAGCGTTTAAAGTGAAGAAATAATATTTTTTAAGTTAAAAGCTGAACCTGATAGTGTTATACTGTCAGGTTTTTTGTTTTTTAAGAAAGGTTGTTGCGTAATTGTTAAAAAAGACATTGAAATTTACCTAATAATTAACGATTTCACTGTGATTTTTTCTTTTTAATTCGAATTGATTTTCTTAAATTCGCAAGGAACAAAAAATAATTACATTTAATTCCTAATACAAACATGTCGAAAACTGCAATATTAGAAATTGATGGCAACAAATATGAGTTTCCAGTTATCGTGGGAAGTGAGAATGAGGTTGCTATCGATATTGAGAAGCTACGAGCTGCTACCGGAGCAATTACTTTAGACCCAGGGTACAAAAATTCAGGATCTTGTCAGAGTGAAATTACTTTCCTTGACGGAGAAGAAGGAATCCTTCGTTACAGAGGATATGCCATCGAAGACTTAGCAGAAAAAGCCAACTTTTTGGAAGTATCGTATTTGGTGATTTTCGGAGAGCTGCCTACTGCAAAACAGTTAGAGCAATTCGAAACAGATATCCGTAAATATACTTTGGTAAATGAGGAGATGAAAAACATCATTGATGGTTTTCCTAAGACAGCTCACCCAATGGGTGTTTTATCTTCCTTAACCAGTGCGTTAACGGCATTTAACCCTAAAGTGGTGAATGTAGAGAATGAAAAGGAAATGTATGATGCAGTGTGTAAAACAATGGGGAAATTCCTTGTTTTGGCTACCTGGACATTCCGTAAGAGTTCTGGTTTTCCATTAAACTATTACGACAATACTAAAGGATATGTAGAGAACTTCTTGCGTTTAATGTTTGAGTTGCCAACAGGTCCTTATACTATTAATCCGGTGGTTGTGAATGCTTTGGATAAGTTGTTCATCCTTCACGCAGATCATGAGCAAAACTGTTCCACATCTACAGTAAGAATGGTTGGATCGTCTCATGCGGGATTATTTGCATCCATTTCAGCAGGTGTTTCTGCACTGTGGGGACCACTTCACGGAGGAGCAAATCAGGCGGTATTGGAAATGTTGGAAGAAATTCAAAAAGACGGTGGCGATGCTGAAAAATACTTGGCAAAAGCAAAAGACAAAAACGATCCGTTCCGCTTAATGGGCTTCGGACACCGTGTATACAAAAACTTCGACCCAAGAGCAAAAATCATCAAAAAAGCTGCAGATGAAGTGTTGGCAGAATTAGGTGTAAACGATCCAATTTTAAACATCGCTAAGAAATTAGAAGAGTCGGCTTTACAGGATGAATATTTCAAATCAAGAAACTTATATCCAAACGTAGATTTCTATTCCGGTATTATTTACCGTGCATTAGGAATTCCTACCGATATGTTCACGGTATTGTTTGCTATCGGACGTTTGCCGGGATGGATTGCTCAGTGGAAAGAAATGCGCGTAAACAAAGAGCCTATCGGACGTCCACGTCAGGTGTATGTGGGAGCGCCTTTACGTCCGTTTAAATCAATGAACGAGAGATAATTAATTATTCGATCACAATAAAAAAGTCCCGAGCAATCGGGACTTTTTATTTTTTTTACTACTACTAAAATTATTCAGCCGGTTTTTCTTCTTCCGGATTTTCGGTTGCCTTTTCTTCCTGAGGGGCTTCAGCGGTTTTTTCTTCTACAGGAGTGTCGATAGTTTCTTCAACTTTATTTTCAACGTTGTCTACCATACCGGAGATGGCTTCACTAGCTTCATGCGCTTTTTCTTCCACCCAGTCGGCAGCTTTTGAAGCGGTTTCTTTCGCAGAATCCACAAAATTGTTTAAGGAATCTTTTACGCCTAATTCTTCAAACTTTTGTTCGGCTTTGTCTGCCATTTCGGTAACTTTTTCGGAAGCTTCTTTGGCAAACGATTCAACTTTATCCACAGCTGTGTCAGCCATACTGGAAACATTCTCGCTTAAATTTTCGGTACTTTTTTTGGCTGTACCGAACAGCGAACTGAAAAAACTTGATAGTCCCATAATTTTACTGTTTTTATCAAATGTACTAAAAAACAGCTTAGGAATTACCTTATAAAAGGTAAAAATCTAAAAAGTAATAATAATTTAAATATTTGATTGACTGTTTGTTGTGTTTGTTCGTGACTTATTTTGCTGTATCTTTTTCTTTTATCAGAGCCCTTTTTCTATCTTTGTCAAAAGCCTGAAAATAACGAATTTTTACACGAGTGTTATTTTTCAATACTTTCGGGTTCGAACATAGACTTTTATGAATAAGGATATTATTTTTCTGATAAACAAATCTGAAATTACCGCCGGTACACGAGGAGCCTCTTTAGGGCCAGATGCCATCATGACTGCTGCCCGGAAAAAAGGGAGCTTTATTTTTGGAGAAAACAAAGTTGAAAAAATATTAAGTCAAAACGATTTGTTGGATAAGCCTGCTTTACATCGTTTTGCAAAACGAATTGACGGACTTTCGGCTGTTTATTCCGTGTTGAACGAAAGGGTGTCGGCAATTCTCAGCAATGATTCTTTTCCGATTATTTTGGCAGCCGATCACGGTTCTGCCGGAGGTACGATTGCGGGTATCAAATCTGCTTATCCTAATAAGCGACTTGGTGTGGTTTGGATTGATGCCCATGCGGATATTCATACACCGTATACAACCCCTTCGGGAAACATGCACGGTATGCCTTTGGCAACTGCATTGGCTATCGATAATCTGGAGTCTAGGATAAACGATGTTGATGAGGAAACGGTTACTTTTTGGAATGCGCTGAAACATATCGGAGGAATCACGCCTAAAATCACCCCTGAAGATTTAGTCTATATTGCAGTAAGAGATACCGAAGAACAGGAAGATGCTGTTTTAAACCGTTTGGCGGTTAAAAATTATGAAGTAGCTGAAGTACGCGCCAAAGGTGTTGAAGTGGTTGTAACAGAAATTGAGGAAAAACTTAGAGATTGCGATATTATTTATGTATCTTTTGATGTGGATTCGATGGATCCTGATATGACCTCACATGGAACAGGAACTCCGGTTGACAACGGATTATCTCCAGAAGAAGCAAAGGCTATATTGTTGCATTTTGCCAAGAATGATAAAACCGTTTGTATAGAAGTCGTTGAAGTGAACCCGTGTTTGGATGAGAAGATCAATGTGATGGCGGAAATAACATTGGATATTGTAGAATCCATTGCAGAAGAATTAAAAAAGTAATTTATGCGACAAACCACTAATACCATTGTAATGATTCGTCCGGTTGCCTTTCGAAGAAATGAGCAAACTGCGGTAAATAATTATTATCAAAAGAGTGAAAGCGGGCTTTTGCCAGCTTCGGTTAACGCAAAAGCGCAAGCTGAATTTGACAGATTGGTGTTAAAGTTGGAAGAAGCAGGTGTAAATGTTATTGTGGTTGACGATACGGCCACGCCGGATACACCGGACAGTATTTTTCCTAACAACTGGATTTCTTTTCATGAAAGTGCCGAGGTGACTCTTTATCCGATGTTTGCCGAAAACAGGCGTATGGAACGTCGCGATGATCTGCTGGATATTTTAGAGGAGAATGGTTTTTATATAGAACAATTAGTGGATTATTCCGCTGCAGAAAATGATAATGTTTTTCTGGAAGGAACCGGAAGTTTGGTGTTAGACCGTGAAAACGGAAAAGCCTATTGTGCTGTTTCACCGCGTTCTGATGAAGAATTAATGATTGAATTTTGCGAGGATTTCGAAATGGACCCTGTAATTTTTGATGCCTTCCAAACTGTAAACGGTGAACGCAAGCCGATTTATCACACCAATGTGATGATGTCTGTTGGGGAGAAATTTGCCGTAATTTGTGCAGACAGTATTGACGATGCCAAAGAGCGTAAAATGGTTTTAGACTGTTTGAGGTCTGATGGGAAAGAAATCGTTTTGATAACCGAAGAACAAGTGAATTGTTTTGCAGCAAATATACTTCAGGTTAGAGGCGACGATGACAAACGATTTATTGTAATGAGTGAATCAGCCTTTAAAAGCTTTACACCAGTCCAGCTTAAGGTTTTGGAAAAGCATGGTGAAATTATAAACTCCGATTTGACCACGATTGAAACCCACGGTGGCGGAAGTGCCCGTTGCATGATGGTGGAAGTGTTTTTACCGCTTCAGGAAGAAGAGTAATGTTTTTTAGAAGGTCATTTTATTTGTCTTTTCGAGTAGCGATATTTCGGATCATACCTTCAAAGATAAAAAAGTGGAAAGGAAGCATGGTATACCAATAAAGTCTGCCCTTAAGTCCCTTTGGTCTGAAGGTAGCAGTTTGGTGTAAAATGTTGTTTTTATCAATTCGGAATTCCAGCCAGGCTTCTCCGGGTAGGCGCATTTCTGCAAATAATAAAAGGCGTTTGTTTTCTTTGTCGGCTAATAAAACGCGCCAAAAATCAAGGGCATCACCATTGTCCAAATGGTGGGGATGGGTGCGCCCGCGTCTAAGTCCTACACCGCCAAAGATTTTGTCAAGAATCCCGCGCAGTTCCCACATCCAGTTTCCGTAATACCAGCCTTTTTCGCCTCCTATGGACCAGATGTTCTGTAGTGTTGATTCAAGATCCTGTACTTTAATACTCTGGTGGTCTTTTAGGCAGCCGTAAGTAGGGACTTGTATAAATTCAGTTAGATTTTTTTTGAAGCGACTACTCGCCAAACTATCCTTCCAACTGGAAAGTACCAGATTCTGTTCAATTTTATGAAAGGCCAAACTGATGGCGTCATTATAAGAAATGGGCTTTATGTTAAGAATGTTTTCTAAACGGTTGTCTTCGCTAACAACTTCAACCTTCATGCTGTCAACAAGATTGCAGGCTAATTTGTAAGATGTGGAAGTGACAAAATACAGCCAATAAGAAGATAGTTTTGGAGTCATGACAGGTACCGTAAAAATCCAATTTTTCAAACCGCGATTTTTAGCGTATTGCTGTATCATGTCTTTATAAGTAAGTACTTCTGGACCGCCAATGTCAAACGATTGATTGTAGCAGTCTTCACGTAATTGAACGCCAATAAGATACTCGATTACATTTCGGACAGCAATGGGTTGTGTTTTGGTAAGTACCCATTTAGGGGTAATCATAACGGGAAGTTTCTCGCATAAATCACGGATGATTTCAAATGACGAACTTCCGGAACCAACAACAATACCGGCTTTTAAAACCGTTATCTTGTAAGGTTCCGAACTAAGAATCTTTTCAACATTATGCCTCGATTGTAAGTGTTTGGATAATGTCTTACTGTTGGAAATACCGCTTAGGTAGATTACCTGAGTTGTCCCAATTGCCCTCATGTAGCTGTTGAAATTTTGCGCTGCCTCGGCTTCCATACGATCAAAAAAATGGGTGGAGGAAGACATGGAGTGAATCAGATAGTAAGCAATGTCTAGGTTGTCGGGGATGTTTTCAAAAGTGGGGTTTTTCAGAAAATCAACCTCCCATATACTGATTTTTTTTAGTGTTTCGGGATTCAGTCCTAAACGATTGCGGTCTCTTACTGCGCAAACAACATCGTGTCCCTGAGCCAACAGTTCAGGGAGAAGTCTTTGGCCAATGTAGCCGTTTGCACCCGTAAGTAAAATTTTCATTGCGTCAAAATTACTTAAAGGTACAAAAAGTTATGTTTCTTAAATCGTTTTGAAAATATTTACGATTGCACTGCTGATGTACTGTACGCCTATAGCGATCACAAAAAAACCAATGATTCTTGAAATGGCTACAATTCCGGAAGCTCCCAATAATTTAGACAGATAGTGACCACTTCTTAGAATGACGAAAATTGCAAAAGCAACGGCAAGTATTGATAAACAGATAATTCCTTTGTCTAGATAATCCGGATAATCCTGATAGAAAGCAATTAATAAGGATATTGAACCCGGCCCTGCAAGAATTGGCATGGCTAAAGGAGTTAAAGCAATGTCATTTCGGGTTTGGGCATCGTGGGTTACTTTTTTGTTTACCCCTCTTTTTTTGCTGAATTTCCCGCTCAATAGCGCAAAACCGGAACTGGCAATAACTAGCCCTCCCGCAATACGCAATGCGTCAATACTGATTCCGAAAAACTTAATTACATACTCACCTACAAAAAAGGAAATAATTAAAATAATAAAAACATTAATTGCAGTCCAGAGTGAAGTTCTAAAACGTTCCGATTGAGAATCGTGTTCTGTTAATCCTACGTAAATAGGAATGGCTCCAAGTGGGTTTAATACTGAAAATAAGGCGGCAAAAATGTAAACAAATAATTCCATGGTTTTTATTGCAAAATTAATTTTTAGGTCTTCCTATTAGGGTAAATTTATGTTTAAGGAAAGATTACCTTAATAGGTGAAAGTCTTGTTTTGACTAAAATAGGAAAAAAAGGATAAAAACTGTAACTTTAAAAAAAATATTTGCTATGAAAACATTGGTCATCGGAGCTTCTGATCATCCTGAACGATATTCCTTTCTGGCAGTTAATAGTTTACTGCGTAATAATCATGAAGTGGTAGCTATTGGTGGGCATCAAGGAACTATTGGAAATGTAAACATCGAAACGGAAAAGCGTCTTTTTGAAGATATTCATACGGTATCTCTGTATCTTAATCCCTTGCGGCAAAAAGAATATTACGATTATGTTATCGGTTTAAAACCAAAGCGTGTATTGTTCAACCCCGGAACGGAAAACCCTGAGTTTTTTGAAATCTTAATTCAAAACAACATTCCTTTTGAAGCGGCTTGTACTTTGGTTTTACTGAGTACCAATCAGTTTTAAAAACGAGTTTGTCCCGTTGCAGGTTTACTGATCAGGAATAAACCAAGTAGGGTGATCAATCCGTTTACAATAATCAGTTCAAATGAAAAGGCATATCCGCCAAACCATTCTTTGGAATTTGCATTGATAAAATAAGTAACCATTGGAGACAAAATACAAACTAAAGGAACCAATTTGTCATTAACGGTTTTCGATTTTACAAACAATCCGAAACCGTACAATCCTAAAAGTGGACCATAAGTATATCCGGCAACGGTGAAAATCATGGTTACCACAGACTTGTCATTCAGTGAGTTGAACACCAAAATTACTAAAAACATCAAAAACGAAAAGGCAAGATGTACCATGTGTCTGGTTTTAACGGTTTTCAGGTTGTTGGCATTTTCGGCTTTATCCATACCTAAAAAATCCACGCAAAATGATGTAGTTAAAGCGGTTAAGGCACTATCTGTTGTAGCGAATGTGGCAGCGGTTAAACCCAATAGGAAAATTACAGCCGGGACGATACTTAAATGCTTGAAGGCAATTTCCGGGAAAAGATAATCGGTACGGGCTACTCCGTCTACCATTGGAATACTGATGCCGTTTTTCTCCGCATACATATAGAGTAATGCCCCAACACTTAAAAAGAAGATGTTGATAAGCACAAAGATTCCCGTAAAGGTGAACATGTTTTTCTGGGCTTCCCCGATGTTTTTACAGCTTAAATTCTTCTGCATCAAATCCTGATCCAATCCTACCATGGCGATGGTTACAAAGATTCCTCCCAAAATTTGCTTCACGACATAATTGCCTTGCAGGTAATCTTCATAAAAAAATATTTTGGAATACTGACTGTTTTTCACCGCTTCGAACGCTTCTACTGCACTAAAATCCAAACTTTGACACACAAAAATGATGGTTAAGAAAACCGATAACACCAAAAAGAATGTTTGCAAAGTATCGGTAATGATGATGGTTTTTAATCCGCCTCGGTAAGTGTAAGCGAAAATCAAACCAAGAGAAATCAGTGAAGTTGCCGCAAAAGGGATGTTAAAATCGTCAAAAACATAACGCTGCAAAACAATCACTACTAAATATAAGCGAAAAGCGGAGCCGATGGTTCTGCTGATTAAGAAGATTATGGCTGATGTTTTGTAGCTGATGGTACCCAGTCGTTGTTCGATGTACCCGTAAATGGAAGTCAGATTCATGCGATAATACAGCGGCAGCAATACTTTGGCAATGATGATGAATCCGATGGCATTTCCCAAAATAAACTGAAAATACTTGAATTGTAAATCCGGATTTCCTACTTCACCGGGAACGGATATAAAAGTCACGCCGGATAGCGCTGTACCGATCATTCCAAAGGCTACCAAATACCATTTTGAATTTTTGTTTGCTTTAAAAAAGGTGTCGTTACTATGGTCTTTTTTACTTACGATGTTGGAAATCAGGATTAAAAGCCCAAAATAAATAATAATAATGGTAAGTATGGTTGCCGATGTCATTGCGTAAAATTTAGGAAGCCAATTTACATAAATAATCTTCATATTTTCAAATTGGGTAATTTTCAAAATAACTACTTTTGTGAGATGGAATTTTCTTCAAAACTATTAGAGAAAGCGGTTAACGAAATGTCGCAGTTACCAGGTATTGGTAAAAGGACGGCTTTACGCTTGGTATTACACCTGCTTAAACAGCCAAAAGAGCAGACAGAGTTGCTTACTTCGGCTTTGCTGAACATGTGTGATTCGATAAAATTCTGTAAAAGCTGCCATAATATTTCGGATATCGATATTTGTGAGATATGCGCTAATTCTTCCAGAGATCAGTCGGTAATTTGTGTAGTGGAAGATGTCCGTGATGTAATGGCTCTGGAAAATACCGGTATTTTTAAAGGATTGTACCATGTTTTGGGTGGCAAAATTTCTCCCATTGATGGCGTCGGCCCCAGTCAGCTGAATATTGTAACTCTGGTCGAGAAAGTAAAATCAGGAACAGTGAGAGAAGTTATTTTTGCGTTAAGTTCAACAATGGAAGGTGATACTACCAATTTTTACATTTATAAACAAATTAAAGATTTCAATGTTACTACTTCAGCAATCGCGCGTGGTATTGCAATTGGTGATGAATTGGAGTATGCCGATGAAGTTACTTTGGGAAGAAGTTTGATTCAGCGCATTCCTTTTGAGAACTCTTTGAATAGCAAGTGATGTTACTTTTTGGTTTATTATCGCTGAAAAGTTTAATAATTTCAATTGAAAAACTATATTTGTTTTTTTTCTAATAAAATGTTAATGAGAAAAGTTGTTTTTCTTCTGTATATACTGGTTGCTTTTACATCCGTTTCCTGTATTTCAAATAAAGAATTGGTATATCTTCAAAATAAGCAGCAGGATAGTCTTTCTGTAGCTGTTGCTCCTGTTTTGCATAAACCATACAGGGTTCAGGTGAATGATATCTTGACACTGAGTATTAAGGCACTGGATCAGAAATTAGTAGGGATGTTTAATCCTTCAGAACAACAGGGAGCCCAGACGCAATCCGAACAAAGCCTCTATTTTAATGGGTTTACAGTGGACGATCACGGAAACATACGCATTCCTGTTTTAGGGGAGGTTAATGTTTTGGGGTATACTTTGGATGAAATCAGAATTAAAATAGAAAAGCAACTGTTGGAAGAGCACTTTAAAAGTGAAGCAAATATTTTTGTGACTGTAAAACTGGCCGGTTTGCGTTATACCGTGAATGGAGAAATTGCAAGTCCAGGTACGAAAACCCTTTTTCAGGATAAGGCGACCATTATGGAAGCGATTGCTAATTCCGGAGACATTACCATGACCGGAAACCGAAAAGAAGTAGTGATTATCCGTCAGTATCCACACGGTACGGAAACGCATACCATAGATTTGACCGATGCTAAAGCTATGCAGTCGCCACAGTATTTTATTCAACCCAATGATTATATTTACATTAAGCCACTTAAGCAGAAATCATGGGGGACCGGAACTACAGGGATGCAGTCAATCGCTACAATTATTACCGCATTGTCGTTGGTTTCCACAACTTTTCTGTTACTTAAAAACTTATAAAACAACAGCATGTTAGACGTTAAAGATTTTACCTTTTTTGAGAATCAGAACAGCTTTGATTTTAAAGGCTTTTTTGTCAAAATAATGAGCTATTGGAAATGGTTTTTGGTGTCGCTTATCATTACTTTTACCATAGCTTATCAGGTAAATATACGAAAAGAGAGAATCTTTGGGATGGATGCCTCTATTGTGGTGAAAGATGAAAATAATCCTTTTTTTACGTCAAACACCAGTTTAACCTTTAACTGGGGAGGTACATCTGATAAGGTACAAACCATCATTACAGCTTTACGATCCAGATCGCATAATGAAGCTGTAGTGGAACGCCTCAATTTCTATATCGATTATCTGAAACAAGGGAAATACAATTTGGTAGACGCCTACGGAGAAGTGCCTTTTTATATCGAAATAGATAAAACTAGAGAACAGCTTGCCGGTATTCCCATCAGTATTAAATTTCTATCGGAATCTGAATATCAGGTTAAAATAAATTTTGAGAATTCATCTGTCGGTACCTTTTTATATGCGCAGAATACAAGCGATAAAGCAAATGTTCAGACAGGGGAATTTGTAAAAAAATATAAAGTGGGTGAAAAGGTGGATCTGCCTTTTTTGAATCTGAAACTGTTTGTTTTGCCAGAGGCCGGTTTTTATAAAGGGAGCGAATATTTTATCCGCTTTAATGATTTTGACGGAACCGTTGCCCGATATAAGGGGATTGGTGTAGATGCCGACCCTAAAGCCGGGTCCATTATTCGAATAGCTTTACAGGGAACCAATAAGAAACGTTTGGTAGATTATTTAAACACTACAATAACGGTTTTAAAGAAGAAGCAATTGGATGCTAAAAACCAATTTGCGATTAATACCATTGCCTTTATTGACAGCACTTTATTGGCTATGGAAGGGCAATTGAAAAATACGGAAGATGAATTAAAAGATTTTCGAAAAAATAAAAATGTATTTGAGCTGGAAGCTGGGGGAGAGCGACTTACAGAGAAACTTACCGGTTTTGATGTGGAAAGAGATGGGATTTTAAGAAAGATAAACTATTATAATTCCTTGGCGAGTTACTTGAGAAGCAGTACTGATTATTCCAAATTGCCTGCGCCTACGGTTGCCGGTATTGAAGATCCGAACATTATTAATAATGTAGGTAAATTGATATTGCTTTCCACGGAGCGTTCCGAAATGGCTTATTCCGTAAAAAGTGAAAAAATCTTTAAGGAATTTGACCGCGAAATGGATGCTGTGAAGCGGGTTTTACTGGAAAATATTAATACGGCGAAAGGAGTTTTGCAATATGATTTGTCTTTAATCAATCGTAATATTGGCCAAACCGAAAGTACCATTAAAACATTGCCGGAAGATCAGCAGGACCTTTTGAAGATTACCCGTAAGTACGATTTAGGAGAGAACATCTACAATACCTTTTTGCAAAAAAGAAGCGAAGCGAATATCGTAAAAGCGGCAAATATATCAGATATTGAATTTGTTGATACAGCCAAAGATACCGGCGGCGGGCTTTTAGGACCTAAAACCAGTGTTAATTATATTTTGGCTTTATTGTTGGGGATTTTGATTCCGTTGTCTGTAGTCTTGGTGATTACAATTTTGGATAACAGTATTCATACTACCGATGATATCGAAAAACTTACTAAAATTCCAATAATAGGTGTAGTCGGGAAGAAAAATACGGAGAACAATTTGTCTGTTTTTGAGAAACCTAAATCACCTTTGGCGGAATCGTTCCGAGCTATACGTTCGTCATTGCAGTACATGTACAAGAAGCAAAAGGTGTCTGATACCAAAATATTGATGCTAACCTCGTCTGTCGGCGGAGAAGGGAAGACGTTTTGCTCCATCAATATGGCTACGGTATTTGCTTTGAGTGAGAAAAAAACTGTAATCGTGGGGCTAGATTTAAGAAAGCCGAGAATTTTTGGAGATTTTAACATTCAAAATAATATAGGAGCTGTAAATTACCTTATTGGGCAGAAAACCATCAATGAGGTTATTCAGAATACTCATATTCCTCATTTGGATGTAATTACATCGGGGCCTATACCTCCCAATCCTTCCGAATTAATTCTTGGGGATTCCATGAAGGAAATGATAGAAGAACTCAAGGAACAGTATGAATATATTATTTTGGATACACCGCCGGTAGGTTTAGTTGCGGATGCACTTGAATTAGCGCAATATTGTGATGCAACCTTGTATGTGGCCCGTCAGAACTTTACTAAAAAAGCCATGTTGTCAATTGTGAATGAGAAACACAAAAGAGGGGAATTACACAACATCAGTATAGTCTTGAATGGATTTGAAAACAAAGCGAAATACGGTTATGGCTACGGTTATGGTTACGGTTATGGCTATGGTGCATACGGAAGCGGATATATGGAAGCGGAAAAGGCTAAAACATTTCTTGAAAAACTGAAAGATTTTTTTACTAAAAAGTAGTGCTTTCAGTAAATATTTCACTTAAAAACACATGAATATTGGTTTTCGATTAAAACCGATTTTTAATGAAGATGTATTGGCGATATAAACGCAATTAATAAGTACCCAGATAAAGGCCTTATTTAAATTTGAACTATCTTTGCAAGCAAATTTTTAAAGATGTCCAGTAGTAATTTTTCAATTCTTATAACAGGTGGTGCCGGTTTTATTGGTTCTAATTTGTGTGAATATTTTCTCGCGAAAGGGCATCTTGTTATTTGTCTGGATAATTTTTCCACAGGTTTTCGGCATAATATTGAGCCGTTTTTGGATCATGAAAATTTTACTTTGATTGAAGGCGATATTCGCGATTATGACACGTGTTTAAAGGCTTTGAATGGAGTGGATTACGTATTGCATCAAGCGGCTTTAGGGTCGGTCCCCCGGTCTGTTAATGATCCTGTTACGTCGAATGAAGTGAATGTTACGGGTTTTTTAAACATGTTGCAGGCGGCTAAGGAAACCGGAATAAAACGTTTTATTTATGCGGCAAGTTCGTCTACTTATGGCGATTCCGAATCCCTCCCTAAAGTTGAAGACCAGATTGGAAAACCGCTTTCTCCATATGCCGTTACAAAATATGTTAATGAGCTTTACGCCGATGTTTTCAGTAAGACTTACGGAATTGAAACGATAGGGTTGCGCTATTTTAATGTTTTCGGACGCAAGCAAAATCCTAACGGAGCCTATGCAGCGGTTATTCCGAAATTTGTAATGCAGTTGATGCAGCATGAAAGCCCCGTTATCAATGGAGACGGAAATTACTCCAGAGATTTTACCTATATTGATAATGTGATCCATATGAACGAACTGGCCTTAACCACTTCGGATAAAAATGCCGTAAACACAGTTTACAATACGGCTTATGGAGACAGAACTACGCTGAATGAACTGGTAGACTATCTGAAAGAATATTTATCGGAGTTTGATTCCGAAATTAAAAATATAAAAGTTGTTCATGGGCCTAATCGTGTTGGAGATATTCCGCATTCCCTGGCCAGTGTGGACAAAGCAAAAGAATTATTAAATTACAATCCTCAATTTTCCATTTCACAAGGACTGAAAGAAGCGGTCAAATGGTATTGGGAACATTTACGATAAAGTATGGAAGTTAAGAATATTTGTTGTATCGGAGCTGGATATGTTGGAGGGCCTACTATGGCTGTCATTGCGCAGAAATGCCCTCATATCAGGGTTACGGTAGTTGATTTGAATGAAAGGCGAATTGCTGCTTGGAATGATGAAAATGTTGAAAACATACCTGTTTATGAACCGGGATTGGCTGAGGTTGTTAAGGAAGCGCGCGGAAGAAATCTTTTCTTTTCCACGGAAGTAGACAAAGCTATTGATGCGGCAGATATGATTTTCATTTCTGTCAACACGCCTACTAAAACCTATGGGGTCGGAAAAGGAATGGCGGCCGACTTGAAATACATCGAATTGTGTGCCCGACAAATTGCCCGTGTTTCCAAAACGGACAAAATAGTAGTGGAAAAATCCACTTTGCCGGTGCGAACTGCCAGTGCCATTAAAGATATATTGGATCATACCGGTAACGGCGTTAATTTTCAGATACTTTCCAATCCGGAATTTTTGGCGGAGGGAACTGCAGTTGCCGATTTACACGCTCCGGACAGGGTTTTGATTGGAGGCGATACCACACCGGAAGGTAAAAAAGCGATTCAGTCTTTGGTGAATGTTTATGCCAATTGGGTACCTCAGGAAAGAATTTTGACCACTAACGTATGGTCGTCTGAACTTTCGAAACTTACTGCGAATGCTTTTTTGGCCCAAAGAGTTTCTTCTATTAATGCGATGTCTGAATTGTGTGAAAAAACAGGTGCCGACGTTAATGAGGTAGCACGGGCTATTGGGATGGACAGTCGTATCGGATCAAAATTTCTTAAATCATCTGTTGGTTTTGGAGGGTCTTGTTTTCAAAAGGACATCCTAAACCTTGTTTATATTGCCAAATCATACGGGTTAAATGAAGTAGCCGATTATTGGGAACAGGTAATCATCATGAATGATCACCAGAAAAGACGTTTTGCCAAGAATATTATCAGTACTTTATACAATACGGTTTCCGGTAAAAAAATAGCATTTTTAGGCTGGGCTTTCAAAAAAGACACCAACGACACAAGAGAATCTGCAGCGATATATGTGGCAGATGATTTATTGAGCGAACAAGCTCTTATTTCCGTTTATGACCCCAAAGTGGAAAGTGAACAGATTTATTTTGATTTAAATTATCTGGAAACCCGTTCTGATACTGAAAATACCAAAAATGTTGTTGTTGATAAAAATGCATACAGCGCCTGTGAAAATGCTCATGCCATTGCTGTATTAACAGAATGGGATGAATTTAAAACCTACGATTGGCAACAAATCTACGACAGTATGTTAAAGCCAGCCTTTGTTTTCGACGGAAGAAATTTATTAGACAAAACCCAACTTGAAAAAATTGGATTTATTTATCAATCCATTGGTTCATAAGGAGATTTAAAATACATGAATATAAAAATTGCAGTTATAGGACTTGGGTATGTAGGATTGCCATTGGCGAGATTATTCGCTACAAAGTATCCTGTGGTTGGTTTTGATATCAATCAGAAGAGAATAGCAGAACTTAATAGTGGTACCGATACTACATTAGAGGTTGAAGATGAAGTACTTCAGGCCGTTTTGATCGATCAGCCTTCGGATGCTGTCGGACTTTACTGTTCGTTTGCTCTTGACACTATCAAAGCCTGTAATTTTTATATTATTACCGTTCCGACCCCGGTAGACAAAAACAACAGACCGGATTTGACCCCGCTCTACAAAGCCAGTGAAACGGTAGGGAAAGTATTAAAGAAGGGTGATATTGTTATTTATGAATCGACGGTATATCCCGGAGTAACCGAAGAAGAATGTATCCCGGTGCTGGAGAAAGTATCAGGATTAAGATTTAACGAAGATTTTTTTGCAGGTTATTCTCCCGAAAGAATCAATCCGGGCGATAAGGAGCATACGGTTGAAAAAATATTGAAAGTAACCTCTGGCTCTACGCCGGAAATTGGTCAACAAGTTGACGCTCTTTATAAAAGTGTCATTACTGCCGGTACGCATTTAGCACCCACTATTAAAGTTGCTGAAGCGGCCAAAGTAATTGAAAACTCGCAGCGGGATATTAACATTGCTTTTGTAAACGAGCTGGCGAAAATTTTCAACATTCTGAATATTGATACTCATGCGGTTCTTGAAGCTGCCGGAACCAAGTGGAATTTCCTTCCTTTTAAGCCGGGTCTCGTCGGAGGACATTGTATTGGTGTTGATCCGTATTATTTGGCTCAAAAAGCGCAGGAACACGGGTATCATCCGGAAATTATTCTTGCAGGCCGTCGTTTAAATGACAGTATGGGCGAATATGTTGCGTCGCAGGTTGTAAAACTCATGATTAAAAAGAGTATCAAAGTAAACGGTTCCCGAATACTGATGCTGGGAATCACGTTTAAAGAAAACTGCCCGGATGTCAGAAATACAAAGGTAGTCGATGTGGTGCAGGCCCTTAAAGATTATGAAACCTCGGTAACCATATATGATCCTTGGGCTAATCCTGCTGAAGTTATGCATGAGTATGGTCTTGAAACACAAACAGAACTTCCTCATGAAAAATTTGATGCTATTGTTTTAGGGGTAGGGCATAAAGAATTTTTAACTACGGATTTTAATAGCCTTCGAAAGGAAAATTCACTGATTTTTGACGTAAAAGGAATTTTGGGAACACTTGCTGATGCAAAATTGTAAATTTTTTGAGGCTAATATTTAGCTCAAAAGTGTAATTATGAGTTCATTTTTAAGAGATTTAGTTCGAATTGGGTTTTCTAAAGTAAAGATTATTCTTTTTGGGTTTGGTATTTCAGTGCTTACGGCAAGGCTACTGTCTCCTGAAGAGAACGGGGTCATTACTACACTATTGAATTATCCTTCCTTGTTTTTGATTTTCGGGTCGTTAGGGATTCGACAGGCGGCAACTTACTTTGTCGGTAAAGAGATTTACAGTCTTGAAAAAGTAAAGGATGCTGTTTTTCAAGTATGGATTTTTACCTCAATAACCAGCATCATTGGGTGTTATTTTTTATTTTATTTTTTTTCCAAGAGTGTTGATGACCTGGCACTTATAATTATCACTTTGTGCTCTATTCCTTTTAGTTTGCACAATGTGTATTGTGCGGGTATTTTTTTGGGACAGGGTAAAATAAATGATTTCAACAAGGTAAATTGGATTCCTAATATGATAACCTTTTTTGCCATAGTGCTCTTGGTTGTCGCGTTCAAATTTCAAATGACAGGAGTGATTATCGCTTATCTTCTTGGACATATATCTGTTTTTATCGGTTTGTTTTTAAAAAAAGGCCATCTTACGTTAAGTACTTTTAAGGTAGAAACTAAAATCATTCGTGAGATGCTTTCTCTTGGTTTGGTTTATGCTTTAGCCTTATTGGTAATCAATTTAAATTATCGGGTAGATTTGTTTTTACTTGAAAACTTAAGTACATCCTATGAGTTGGGAATTTATTCGAAAGGAGCCACTGTCGTGCAGTACTTATGGCAGATACCGATGCTGTTGGGCGTGTTGGTGTACGGAAGAAGTGCCATTTCCAAAAACGGATTGGAGTTTTCAAAGAAAGTAACGCAGTTGATGCGATTGTCAATCCTGATTGTTGGTGGATTGGCGTTAGTACTGTTTGTGTTTTCGAAGTATTTTATCCTTTTGATGTTTGGGGAAAAGTTTTTAGATTCGGTAGCGGTCATGCAAATTCTCATGCCGGGTATCGTAATCTTAACCATATTTAAAGTTATGAATGTCGATTTGGATGGTAAAGGAAAGCCTTGGGTAGCCATTAAGGCGATGCTATTCCCTTTGATCCTAAATGTTGTATGCAATTTATATTTAATACCTTTATACGGTGCAGTAGGGGCGGCTATGGCCTCTCTGATAAGTTATACTGTCGGTTCTGTAATTTTTATATGGATGTACAGTAGGGAAATAGGAATTTCGGTAAGGGAAATACTCACTTACAGAATGTCTGATTTTGAGCCAGTGTTCGCCCTTTTAAAAAAAATAAAAAGGTAATTTTTATTACAGCAATATTTACTTAATAAGTTTTTTTTGATGAAATTAGAATTGTTACGACGAGACATAAAAAGATATGGTCAGGTAAATAAACTGATTAGCTTTTTAACGAATCCGATGTTTCGTTATACGGTTATCTTTCGTTTGAATCAAAGTGCTTCCAGATGGAATCCGCTGTTTGTGCCCTTGCGAATCTGGTATAAGAACCTTTCCGTAAAATACAGCATTCAGATTCCTGTTTATACCAAAATCGGAGGCGGTTTTCTTTTGGGACATTACGGCGGAATTCTGATAGGGCAACGTGTAATAATTGGCGAGAACTGTAATGTATATCAAGGCGTTTCGATAGGAAATACAAGCAGAGGCAAATCAAAAGGATTTCCAACAATTGGAGATCGGGTTTGGATAGGAGCCAACTCGGTTGTGGTGGGCAAAATCACCATCGGGAACGATGTGTTAATTGCTCCACTGAGTTTTGTTAGTTTTGATGTGCCGGATAACGCTGTGGTAGCTGGAAACCCAGCACAGATTGTTAGTTATAATTCGAGTGCCGGTTACATAAAAAACCCATCATAATATGAAAGTGTTACTCACAGGAGCCGCTGGGTTCATAGGGATGCATACCGCCATAAGAATGGCTCAAAGCGGTCATGAGGTTATCGGTATCGACAATATCAATTCCTATTATGAAACCAAACTTAAGTTTGACCGTTTAAAAGAGTTGGGTATCGACAAAGAAGAAATCCGCTACAACAAGAAAGTACAAGGGATTTCAAATTTTACCTTTGTCGAGTTGGACATTCAGGATGCCGGGAATTTAAGTGCGTTGTTTGCTTTTGAACAGGTCGATTGCATTATCCACTTGGCTGCTCAGGCAGGCGTTCGGTATTCGATAACCAATCCGCGGGATTATATTGACAATAACATTGTTGGCTTTTTCAATATTCTGGAAGTCTGCCGACAATTTTCCATAAAACATTTGGTATTTGCTTCAAGTTCTTCTGTTTACGGAAATTCTGATGAGGTTCCCTTTTCGGAAGACCAGAAAACAGATCATCCGGTAAGCTTTTATGCCGCTACCAAGAAGAGTAACGAAGTAATGGCCTACGCTTATTCGGATCTGTACAAAATACGAATGACCGGATTACGCTTTTTTACTGTTTACGGCCCATGGGGAAGACCTGATATGGCCCCCATGTTGTTTGCCAAAGCCGGAGTAGAGCAAAAACCTATAAAAATCTTCAATAACGGAAAACAAAGCCGTGACTTCACCTATATAGATGACATTGTAGAAGGGGTCAGAATCGTGGCGGAGAGTAAAGCTGAAACAGAAAATTTTAAAATTCTGAATATAGGGAAAGGAAATCCTGATGTACTTATGGATTTTATTTCGATTCTCGAAAAAGAGCTTCAACTTCAGTTTGTTTACGATTTTCAGCCCGCACAAAAAGGTGATGTGGTGACTACTTTTGCCAATACCGAAAAGCTTGAGAAATTAGGGTATAAGCCTAAAGTTTCCCTTGCGGACGGCATTCCAAAATTTGTGACCTGGTTTAAAGAATACTACAAAGTATAGTTAGCGGAGTCATGCAAAAAAAAATGAAAATAGTCTATTTGATAGACACTTTGGAAATAGGAGGCGCTGAGCGCAGTCTGGTGGATATTGCTACAAGAAGTTCACTTTTTGACGCTGTTTTCATCACACTGTATAAAGGTAATACTCTGGAAAGTGTTTTAAAAGGGAACAACATTAAGGTATATGCTCTCAATTTGCCGGGAAAATATGCTTTTGCCGAAGCTGTCAAGAAAATTATTCCCATACTTAAAGAAGTGCAGCCAGATCTGATTCATTCGACCTTGTTTAAGGCCGATATCGTTTCAAGAAGAATTAAAAAAAAGTACCCGGTTCCGCTTATCAACAGTTTTGTAAATAACTCGTATGTAAAAGATCGTTATGCAAAATTGAATGCTTTCAACAAACTTAAACTGTATCTGTTTCAGTGTTATGACAGCATAACCTCGGGTGCCGTAGATTTTTTTATATCGAATTCCGAAACCATAAAAATAAACAATGCAAAGGCGTTGCATGTTAATCCTGATAAAATCAAAGTAATTTACAGAGGGAGAAATATTGAAACTTTTGCATCAGTTCCTACTGAAAAAATAGACGAACTGGATCATTCGCTGGGGTTGAAAAACAAAATGGTCTTTCTTAATGTCAGCAGGCTTTTAGAAAGAAAAGGACAATTGGATCTGTTACTCGCTTTTGCAAAAATTAAGGCTCACAATTCTCAGGCGGTATTGTTAATTGCCGGGGAAGGAAATTACAAAAATGTGCTTGAAGCTAAAATACGGGAACTAAATCTGGAATCCAGCTGTATTTTATTGGGTAATAGAAACGACATCCCCGTTTTGTTGCAAAGAGCGGATTTTTTTGTTTTCCCATCCTATTATGAAGGTTTGCCCGGTGCACTTATTGAAGCCATGATGTCCAGAAAGAAGATAATATGTTCAGATATACCGGAAAATAAAGAATGTGTTAGTGAAAAATCGGCTCTTATTTTCAGAAAAGGCGATGTGAATCATTTAGCCGAAAAGATGCAATTTGCCCTTGAAAATAATGCATCCGTTTATTCCATGCCTGAAGCAGCATATCAGGAAGCACTTTTAAAATTTGACATTGAAAGCGTCATTCGTCAATACGCGTTAACGTATGAACATGTTGTCGCTAATTATAAAAAATGATAATTTTTCAACTTATACAAAAATCACAGTTAAGAGGCGCTGAAGTATTTGCAGCTCAGCTTTCTGCCCACCTCGAAAGAAAGGGGCATAAAGTTTATATGTTGCCGCTTTATCCGGGTGACAGTAAGCTTCCCTTCTCTGGAACGTATTGTTATCTGAACCGACCGGTGCAAAACCGATGGTTTGATTTTCAGGGTTGGAAAAGGCTGCATGAGTTAATTCAGGAGTATGAGCCGGATGTTATTCAGTGTAATGCTGGCGACACCTTAAAATTCACCGTGCTTTCAAAAATTCTTTTTGGATGGAAACAGCCAATTGTAGCACGAAATGCGAGTATGGTGAGTTTGTATCTAAAATCGCCATTTGTGAAATGGATTAATCATTTTCTTTATCGGAAGACTAACCATATCGTTTCGGTTTCTCATGCAACGCTCAAGGATCTGGTACGGCTTTTTCCTTTTGCCAAGAATAAAGCAAGTGTTATCCCGGTAGGCATTGAAGGCATAAACATAAATCCAGTCGAATGGAAAGGCGGGCATACCGCAAAGAAACATATTGTTCATGTAGGCGGATTCAGTTTTGAGAAAAACCATAAAGGGCTTTTGTCCATTTTTAAACAACTTACAGAAGAAACTCAGGAGAATGTTCATTTGCATTTGTTTGGGGAAGGTCCATTGCAGGCAGCTGTAAAAGAAGAAGCCGCTTCATTGGGTTTAGCAGAAAAAATAACTTTCTACGGTTGGGTGTCCAATCCTACGGATTATATAGCCAAAGCCGATGTCTTGGTGCTTCCCAGCATAATTGAAGGATTGCCGGGCGTACTGCTTGAGGCGATGTATTCCAAAATCCCCGTAATAGCGTACAATGTAGGAGGTATATCCGAAATTGTTAACGAACAAACTGGATATTTGGTTCCTAAAGGCGACGAAGCTATATTTGTAGAAGCACTAAAAACAGTTTTGGACGCTGTTGATACAGTTAAAGTACAAAAAGCATACGACTTGGTTTCCCAGCAGTATGTAAACGAAGCGTTAGCTTTGCAATTTGTGTCTGTGTACAAAACTATAGCCCTGTCAACTAACAAACAATAGCTTGGAAAAGATTAAAGTACTCCATATTATCAAATCCCTTGGTCGTGGGGGAGCCGAAATGTTGTTGCCCGAAACCCTGAAGGTTCACGATACTTCAAAATTTGAGTTTCATTATATTTATTTTCTGCCTTGGAAAAATCAGATGGTTGCTGCCATAGAGGAAACGGGTGGAAAAGTTGTGTGTTTGCCGGCCAAAAATAATTTTCAGCTTATTTTACAGTATCCGAAAATCATAAAATATTGCAGGGAGCATAAGATTCAGCTGATTCATGCTCATTTGCCATGGGCTGGTTTTGTGAGTCGTTTGGTGCACGGTATTGCTAAAATTCCGACGCTTTACACGGAACACAACATGCAGGAACGTTACCACTTTCTTACAAAAATTATTAATAAACTGTCCTTTAACAGTCAGACAATGGCTATTGGGGTTTCCGATGATGTTTCTGCTTCCATTACGAAAAATATTGCTCCTGAAATTCCTGTGAAAACCATTTTAAACGGGGTGAATACGGAAGTGTTTAGACGAGATGATGTTTCAATAACTACTACAGTTCGGAGTCAGTTTGGTATAGAAAGCGACGATTTTTTAGTTGGAACAGTTGCCGTTTTTCGTTTTCAGAAGCGGTTGGACAAATGGCTTGAAATTGTAGCACAGGCGAATACACAAAATCCTAAAATCAAAGGAATTATTGTGGGCGCCGGGCCATTGGAAAATGAAATCTATGCCAAACACAAAGCCTTAAATTTAGAAGGGAAAGTGTTTTTTGCCGGATTGCAAACCAATGTAAAGCCTTATTTTAAAGCCATGGATGTCTTTATGATGGCGTCTTCTTTCGAAGGATTGCCGATTGCACTGCTGGAGGCCATGAGTATGGGGTGCGCAGTAGTCAGTACCGAGGCCGGCGGTATCAAAGAAGTAATTCGAAATACAGTAGACGGAAAAACCGTTGCAGTCGACAACTGGCCCGATTTAGGAGAAACATTGATGGCCTTATCTCATTCACCGGACACTTTGGCGCAGTTGCAGAGACAAGCCCGAAAAAGAGTGGAGGAACATTTCAGTATTCAGGCGATGGTAAACGAATTGGAATCGTATTATTTAAAATTTGCCCTATGAATCTTAGAGCCTCACACGAAAATGATAAGCCTCAGATTATAAAGCTTTTAAAGGAAAGTCTGGGCGAAGGATTGCTGAAAAAATCGCAGCATATCTGGGATTTTAAACACGGAGCCAATCCGTTTGGAAAATCCTATATAATTCTGGCTGAAGAAAATAATAAGTTAACAGGTGTTAGGGCTTTTATGTCATGGAAATGGCAAATTGGTGAAACGCTCTGGCAATCGTATCGTGCTGTGGATACGGCTACTCATCCCGATTATCAGGGAAAAGGTATTTTTACCAAACTTACCCGAAAAGCCATGGATGCCGTTGGTGCTATAAGTCCTTGTTTTATTTTTAACACGCCCAACGAAAAAAGCCGGCCGGGTTATTTAAAAATGGGATGGAAAATTGTTGCTGCTTTACCGCTTTCGATAGTGCCGGTCCCGCTGTTTTGGTTTTCCTCGCTTTTCGGAAAAAAAGTAAAGAACACTGGTATAACAGAAGCCGAGCTGGCGCTGCTGTGTGAAAAGCATAATGCTGAATTGATCAAAACCAATCGTCTTTTTACACCTAAATCTCCGGAATACCTTTCCTGGCGCTATCGTCACAATCCCTTGCAGGAGTATATGGTTTTTTTTGATGCGGATTGGTATGTAGCGATGTATTGCAAAAAACACAGCTATTTTACGGAACTTCGCGTTGTGGAAGCCATTTACAAAGACCAAAAGGCACTAAAAACAGTCAAAAGCCTTATTATTCAAAAAGCAATTGCGAATAAATGCCTGATTATCACGTTGGCTGATAAAAAAATGTTTACTTTTCAGTTGTACGGGAAATTCGGCCCGAAACTTACTTTTAATTTGCTGGCCAACGATCCGGAATTTGAAAGTACTGCTTTGGATATCCGTAATTGGGAATACAGTTTGGGTGATTTGGAATTATTTTAAACGATGGATGTTTTAGTTTTATTCATTATTCTTTTGGTTGTAAATCAGGTGTTTTACAGCGTTTTGTCGAAAAAGTATTCCTTTTTTGATAAAAAACTTATGAATAAACTGTATTGGTATCACATGCTTTTTTTTGTGGTGTATTACACCTATGCGCTGTACAATCCGTCCGATTCCAAACATTATTACCTTCTAGCTTACGAAGCCGGTAGCCAATGGACGGAATTTTTCGAAACCGGTACCAAGTTCGTCAGTTTTCTGGCAGGACCTTTTGTGGAAATTGGATTTAGCTATACCTCTTTAATGCTTTTGTTTGCCTGGATGGGGTATGTCGGGTTTGTTTATGCCTATCTTTTATTTAAAGAAAATATTCCGATGCCGGTAAAGGTTTTCAATAAAATCGATTTTTTAACCCTGATTTTATTCTTGCCGAATATGCATTTCTGGACCGTTTCCTTAGGAAAAGGCGCTGTAATTTTTATGGGACTGATGGTATTTACCCATGCAGTACGATTTCCTCAGAAGCGAATTCTGGGATTATTGATAGGAGGATTTTTTATTTATATGATCCGTCCGCACGTTATGTTGTTTGTGTTAGTGGGCGTTATGGTTGGGTTGTTAACCGGAAGAGGGAAGTTGAGTACGCCCATGAAAATTTTAATTGTGATTGCTTCCGTAGGGTTTTTAGCTGCAGCCAGTCAGTCTATTTTGGGAGTGGCTAAACTGGAAGGATCCGAAAATGTAGTAGCCGATTTTGAGCAATTTGCCGAAAAACGTTCTACAGGACTTTCCCAGTCGGCCGGATCCGGGGTTGCCATGAGTAATTATCCTTTACCTATAAAATTCTTCACGTTCTGGTTTCGGCCTTTGTTTGTAGATTCACCGGGAGCTTTAGGTTTTTTCAGTTCTTTTGAAAATCTTATTTACCTGCTTCTGTTTGCCAAAATTCTGAATAAGCGATTTTTGGTTTTTATACGAAGAGCGCCTTATATGGTAAAAATGTCTGGAATTGTTTTTCTGTTATCCTCTTTTGCCTTAACTTTTGTAATGTCGAATTTAGGGATTATCATGCGACAGAAATCCATGGTGATGTACTTTGGTTTTTTTGTAATCGGGTATTTCTTAGCAGATGAAAAATGGCGAAAAATGCAGGCCCGAAAGCGATTAATTAAAAAAACGATTTAATTTTACGGAATGAGCACAAGAGGTACTTTAGTTATATCGCTGGATTTTGAATTGATCTGGGGGATTTTCGATCACGTTTCCCTCGACCAGAAGCAGCATTATTTTGACAATACCCTTGCTGTAATACCCGAAATTTTAGAACAGTTCTCTTTACGGAATGTTGCGGCTACCTGGGCAACGGTGGGCATGTTACTTAATGAAAACTGGGAGGAATGGGAGCATAACAAACCGGAAATCCTGCCAACTTATTCCAATACGAAGTTAAATCCTTATTTGTATGGCGAGACGCACCGAAAATCAGGTTTTGACCGTTTTTTTTTCGCACCACAATTGGTGAAATTAATCACACAGACTAAAGGTCAGGAGCTGGCAAGTCATACCTATTCCCATTATTATTGTTTAGAAAGCGGTCAGACCCTTCAACAATTTGAAGCCGATTGTAAAAAAGCGCAGGAAATGGGGCAAAAGTTCGATTGTAAACTTACCTCACTTGTTTTTCCTAGAAATCAATACAATACCGCCTATCTGGAAACCTGTAGCAACAATGGTATAACCACGGTACGTTCCAATCCGTCCAGTTGGTATTGGAATGTGGACGGAAAAGAAACCCTTCCGAAGAAAATTTTCAGGACACTGGATGCGTACCTCCCGCTTGGGGATAAGTCGTATGCAATACCTTCGGTTTCAGGACATGATGTTTTGGCGCAACCGGCGAGCCGATTTTTACGTCCTCAGGGCGGGAATGATTTTTTAAACAATCTTCGGTTAAAGCGGATTACCGACGAAATCATTGCTGCGGCGAAATCGTGCCAAGTATATCATTTGTGGTGGCATCCGCATAATTTTGGGAATGATCCGAAAGGCTCACTTCAGGCTTTAAAAACAATATTGGACACTTTTATACATTGCAAAGAAAGCTACGGTATGGAAAGCAAAACCATGCAGCAGCTTTCGCAAAAACAGTAGCGGATGATTGTCAGAACACTATATCAGCACATTTTGAAAGAAAAACTGCTTCTTGTATTGTTTTGGTATCACATACTATTTGTTTTTCTGGCGTATAAAATTCGGGTAGACAGAGGGATTTCCGATGCGCATTTCTATTGGGGTAAAACTTTTGATATTCATCAGTTCGTATGGTTTGATTTTTTATATTTCGGAACCGATTTTATACTGTTTCTGAATTATTTTTTTATAAAGCTCGAACTTCCTTTTATTTTTGGATTTCTGCTTTACGGTTGCGTTGGTTTTTTAGGAATACTGCAATTCCGGAAATTTCTTTATGTTGTTGTACCAACTCCTGTACTTCTAAAAAATATCGATTTACGACTGTTGTTGCTTTTTTTACCGAACCTCCACTTCTGGACAGCTGGTTTAGGGAAAGAAGCCCTTTGTTTTCTGAGTATCGCTGTCATCTTCTTAAAAATTGCCGAGCAGCAGTATACCAGTTGGAAACTATTTGTTGCCCTGTTTTTTTTAATTGTCATTCGGCCCCATATCGCCCTGATGCTTTTGTTTAGTGTTTATGTGGGTTTTCTCATATGGGGCAATTGGACTATGAAAAAAAAGCTGTTAAGCCTTCTTTTTGCGACGGCTATTTTCGTAGGACTTTTTAAAATGTTTTTGATTTTAGCGGAATTAGATACGTTCAGATGGGATAAACTCATGCTGTACAACAGTACTTCCTTATTGTCTTTTGATGATACCAATACGTATGTTCCGATTGTTGAGTATTCCTATCCTTACAAGGTTTTTACGTTTTATTTCAGGCCTTTGTTTTTTGAAATACCAACGTTTTTGGGTGCGGCAGTTGGACTGGAAAATGCACTTGTTTTAGTGTTTCATGCGTTTGCTTTTGCCTATGGATTGTATCGGTATAAAACACTGAAATTCAGTTTTATGTTTAAAGTCGTATTGCTTTATGCGTTTGTAGCCGGTATTTTGATCGTGCAGCGTTATTCCGGTCTGGGGATTTTTATACGCACAAAAGTTATGATTCAACCTTTTGTTTTGGTAGTTTTGTTGAGCCTCTTTTCACAAAATGGGGGTGCTTTGTTCAAAAAAGATACATGAAAAAACTTATACGGGTAACTACGATTCCGCTGTCTTTGGAAAAACTGCTTGAAAACCAACTTCGTTTTATGAACAGTCATTACGAAGTCATTGCGGTTTCTTCCGAAAAAGAACGGTTGCAACGATTTGGAGAAGATCAGCAGATTCGAACCTTTTCAATCGGCATGACTCGAAAAATAACCCCTTTTAAAGATTTACTGTCGCTGTGGGAAATGTATGTTTTTCTGAAGAAAGAGAAACCGTTTATCGTTCACACCCATACCCCAAAAGCTGGTATTGTAGGAATGCTTGCCGCCCGATTGGCCGGTGTTCCGAACCGATTGCACACAGTAGCCGGATTACCGCTTCTGGAAGCCCGTGGTCTGAAACGTTCGTTGCTTAACAGTATTGAGAAACTTACGTATGGCAGTGCTACAAAAGTGTATCCTAATTCATTGGGTTTAAGACAAATTATAGAAAGTCTGGACTTTTGTCAACCAGAAAAATTACACGTTATCGGAAACGGAAGTTCCAACGGAATTGATACCCGTTATTTTGATCCGGCTTTGTTTTCCGAAGAAGAAAAAAGCAAGACGAGAGCGGAATTGGGCATCTCCGAGAACAATTTTGTATACGTTTTTATCGGGAGATTAGTGACTGATAAAGGTATAAACGAATTAGTGGAAGCCTTTTTCCGGCTGCATAACAGTAACAGTAAATTACTGTTGGTAGGGCCTTTGGAAACCGATTTGGATCCTTTGCATGAAACTACTCTGGAAGAAATTGCCCGCAACCCGAATATAGTAACCACAGGTTATCAAACCGATGTAAGACGTTATCTTTCCGTATCCGACGTACTCGTTTTTCCAAGTTACCGCGAAGGTTTTCCTAATGTGGTGATGCAGGCGGGTGCAATGGGACTGCCCAGTATAGTTTCCAATATTAACGGCTGTAATGAAATTATTGTGCCGGGAGCAAACGGAATAATAATTCCTGTAAAAGACACTGAAGCCCTTTTTGAGGCCATGAAGCAGATTCAGGAAGATGATGCCCTGCGCAATACTGTGAAAACAAACGCCCGCATGATGATTAAAGAACGTTTTGAGCAACACGTGGTTTGGGAAGCCTTATTAACAGAATACAAACAATTGGAAAACAATGTATAAGCTTTTTTTAAAACGATTTTTCGATTTTAGCTTTTCATTTTTGGCTTTTGTTCTTTTAAGCCCGGTTTTTCTGTTGGTAACAATCGGACTTTTTGCCGTAAATCAAGGAAGGCCTTTTTTCTTTCAGTTGCGTCCCGGAAAGAATGAGAAAGTGTTTAAAATCATCAAGTTCAAAACGATGAACGATAAGAAGGATGTACACGGAAACCTATTGCCCGATTCGGAACGTCTTACTAAAATTGGTGCTTTTGTACGGAAATCTTCTTTAGATGAACTCCCGCAATTGTTAAATGTGATAAAAGGCGACATGAGTTTAATAGGACCGAGGCCCCTTTTAGTCCAGTATTTGCCTTTATACAATGCAACTCAGAGAAGAAGACACGAAGTACGTCCCGGAATAACCGGTTGGGCACAGGTAAATGGCCGAAACACCATCAGCTGGCAGCAGAAATTTGAGTACGATGTCTGGTATGTGAACAATTATAATTTGCTTTTAGATGTTAAAATCTTATTTTTAACCATCAGGAAAGTGTTTGTCCGTGAAGGTATTGCACAGGAGGGGCAGGCCACTATGGAAGTTTTTAAAGGAAATTAAATGTATTTATACGGAGCAAGCGGCCACGCAAAAGTGGTTTTGGATATTTTAAGCCGGTTAGGGAAAAGTGTTAGTTGTATTTTAGATGATGCACCTAAAGTTGCCTCTTTGAATGGCGTACCGGTAAAGAAAACGTCCGGAGCTGATTTTTCAGGAACCGAAGAGGTTATTATAACCATTGGGAATAACGGCATCCGCGAGAAAATCGCCAATCGGATACAAGCACGTTATTTTGTTGCGGTGCACCCGTCAGCTATTATATCGCCGTCGGCCACCGTTGGAGAAGGGAGTGTGGTTATGCCCAATGCCGTCATAAAC
This sequence comes from Flavobacterium enshiense, assembly GCF_040750275.1. GTDB lineage: Bacteria > Bacteroidota > Bacteroidia > Flavobacteriales > Flavobacteriaceae > Flavobacterium > Flavobacterium enshiense_B. The sequence continues at coordinate 377,825 of NZ_JBDOCV010000004.1, read as the reverse complement.
GCCGATTCGTGCATCGGGAAACACTGCATTATTAATTCAGGAGCGATTGTGGAACACGATTGTGTTATTGCCGACTTCGTTCATGTATCACCCGGTGCGGCTTTGGCAGGAAATGTAACAGTAGGCAAAGGAACCCAAATAGGTATCGGATCCTGTGTTATTCAGGGTATTATAATAGGTGAAAATGTAATTGTAGGAGCCGGTACCGTTGTTGTTAAAGATATTCCTGATTTTTCAGTTGTAGTGGGCAATCCAGGAAAAATTATTAAGACAAACACGATGTGATGGTAAAACGATTGTTCGACATAGTTTTTTCGTTTACAGGTATTGTTCTGCTGTCCTGGCTGTTGTTGCTGTTTTGGGTTGTTGCAGCTGTGGATACCTGTTCCAACGGATTCTTTTTCCAGAAGAGGGTAGGGCAATACGGAAAACTGTTTACCATTTATAAGCTTCGAACGATGCGCAACGGTGAAATTTCTGTTGTTGGCGCTTTTTTGAGGAACATGAAAATTGATGAACTTCCGCAGTTGTTTAATGTTTTGAAAGGAGATATGAGTATAGTAGGGCCACGTCCTGATTTGGAAGGCTATTACGATGTGTTGCAGGGTGAAGAGCGAAAAGTGCTGGACCTCAGGCCGGGACTTACCAGCGAAGCTTCTATCAAATACTTTAATGAAGAAGCGCTTTTAAAGTTACAGCCGAACCCGTTACAGTACAATGATGAGGTTTTGTTTCCGGATAAAGTAAAAATGAACCTGGAATATTATTATAAAAAGAGTTTTTGGCTCGATCTGAAGATTATTTTTAGAACAATATTTAAAAATACTTAAAAAATGTAACATTGTTCTTGTAAAAGAATAGTTAAATTTGTCAGTCCAGATCTATTAGTAATGCAAAATAAAATATGGTTATCCTCCCCGCATATGGGCGGAAGGGAACAGAAATATATACAAGAAGCCTTCGATACGAATTGGGTTGCCCCATTAGGTCCGAATGTAGTCGGTTTTGAAGCGGATTTAGAATCGTATTTACAGCAGCAATCCCATGTGGCAGCTTTAAGTTCCGGCACAGCTGCTTTACATCTTTCTTTGATTCTTTTGGGGGTTAAAGCCGGAGATGAGGTGATTTGTCAATCCATGACTTTTTCGGCTTCTGCCAATCCAATCCTTTATCAAGGGGCTGTTCCGGTTTTTATCGATAGTGAAAAAGAAACCTGGAACATATGTCCGGTTGCTTTAGAGGATGCCATTCGGGACAGGGTTGCAAAAGGAAATAAACCCAAAGCGGTAATCGCGGTGCATTTGTACGGGATGCCTTTTAATGTAGAGGCGATTGTAGCCGTATGCGAAAAATATCAGATTCCGTTAATCGAGGATAGTGCAGAGGCATTGGGGAGTACATACAAAGGACAAAAATGCGGTACTTTTGGTGCTTTTGGTGTTTTGTCTTTCAATGGAAATAAAATCATAACGACTTCCGGTGGTGGTGCTTTGGTTTGCCATTCGAAGGAACAGAAAGAACGTACCGTTTTTTTTGCCACACAAGCCAGAGATCATGCGCCTCATTATCAGCACAGTGAAATTGGGTATAATTACCGAATGAGTAATATTTGTGCCGGAATTGGAAGAGGTCAGATGGAGGTTTTAGAGCAACATATCGGTTTAAGAAGAAGGATGCATGATTTTTATAACGATTTCTTTACGGATGTTGAAGGAGTAACCGTCTTGAATGAACCGAATCCGGATTATTTTTCCAATCATTGGTTAACAGCTCTTTTAATTGATCCTTCCAAGATCGGAAAAAACCGGGAAGATTTAAGACTGGCTTTAGAGCAGGAAAACATAGAAAGCCGTCCTTTGTGGAAGCCGATGCACTTACAGCCTGTTTTTGAGCGCTATCCGTATTACGGAACCAACGTTAGTGAGCAACTGTTTGAGAATGGCTTGTGTGTTCCTTCAGGGTCTAATTTATCGGAAGATGATAAAGGGCGAATCGAAAAAGCAATGATTAATTTCTTTAAAAAATAAAGTGAGTACACCTTCAAAACATAGTTTTTTAGAATCAATTCAGGATGCCGTTTCGGGGAGCAGTTTGAGTTTTCAGATAAAAAACCTGAGCTATCTGCCACGATGGATTATCGTAACCATTGATGTGGCTATGGTTATGTTATCGGGTCTTTTTGCTCATTTTTTATTAAAAGGGATAGGGCTTGATATTCTCCTGAATACCAATTTCTTCGGGCTGATTGTACTCTATTTGTCGGTCAGCATATTTTTCTTTTGGCTGTTTAGAACCTATTCCGGAATTATTCGCCATTCTACCTTTATTGATGCCGTGAAGCTTTTTATGGCGCAAACGTCAACCTTCTTTTTCATGCTGTTGCTGAATACTTTTTTTCAGGTATTTAAGGGGGAAAAACTGTTTTTGAACACGCGTCTTTTTATATCGGTCTTATTGTCGTTCTGTTTTTTACTGCTGTACAGAATTATTGTTAAACAGGTTTTTGAGAATTATCTCAGTCAGGCTTTGAGTGTTAAATTAACAGGCGTATTGATTTATGGAGCTGATGCCAATGCTATTTCGGTGGCCAATGCATTAAAGCTCGAATCACCACCGCGATTTAAGGTTTTGGGATTTATTGATAAGGAACAGAAAAACGCTTCCATGAGGATTTTGGATTTGCCTATTTTGAACCAGCACGAAAGAATTCCGGTATTGTTAAAATCCAACAAAGCCGACGGTCTGATAATTGCCGATAAAGGTTTGACCAAGGAAGAAAAATTAGTGATTATCGACGATTGTCTTGAGCAGGATTTCAAAGTCTTTTCCCTTCCTAAAATCACAGATTGGTCTGACAGTGAAGATATTACTAAAAATATTAAAAGTTTTCAGATATTAGATTTACTTGAAAGACAACCGATTGAGTTGGACGATAAAGCGATTGCTGATCAGATACGAGGAAAAACCATTTTAATCACCGGAGCGGCAGGTTCCATTGGCAGTGAAATTGTATGGCAAATTCATGCTTTTGAGCCTAGTAAGATCGTTTTAATTGATCAGGCCGAGACGCCATTGCATCATATTACCATTGAACTGGAAAAATTGCAGTCCAGAGTATCGATACGTTCCATAATTGCGGATATCAGGGATTTTTCGGTGATGGAATCTATTTTCAAAACCCACAAGCCGGATATTGTTTACCACGCGGCAGCCTATAAACATGTGCCTTTGATGGAGGTAAATCCGGCGCAGGCCATCTTTACGAATGTGATGGGAACTAAAAATTTAGCGGATTTAGCGGTGGCTTTCGGCGTACAGCGCTTTGTGATGGTTTCAACGGATAAAGCCGTAAATCCGAGTAATGTTATGGGGGCTAGCAAACGCATTGCTGAAAAATATGTCCAGTCGTTGTTTCTGTATCTGGATAAAACCGGTGTGGTCGCCACAAAATTCATTACGACACGTTTTGGGAATGTTCTGGGGTCTAACGGCTCGGTAGTTCCGTTGTTTACGGAGCAAATTGCCAAGGGAGGGCCGGTAACCATTACCCATCCGGAAATCATCCGGTATTTTATGACGATTCCAGAAGCTTGTCAGTTAGTACTGGAAGCCGGTGCAATGGGAAAAGGCGGTGAAATTTATATTTTTGATATGGGTAAACCCGTGAAAATTATCGATTTGGCTACCAAGATGATACGCTTGGCCGGTTTACGTCCTGAAAAAGATATTAAGATTCAGATTGTCGGGTTGCGTCCGGGTGAGAAGCTGTATGAAGAATTGCTTAATGACAGTGCCAAAACACTTCCTACGCACCATGATAAAATAATGGTAGCCGAAGATATTACCGATGATTATGAAAATATTCACCAGCAAGTCAATGAACTGATACACATTTCCAAGGGCTTTTTAGTGGAGGAAATTGTACTGAAGATGAAGAAAATTGTTCCGGAATTCCGAAGTATGAATTCAACTTTTGAAGTATTGGATAAAAATTAATTCAAGTATCTTTGTCTGATAAGATTTTACTAATGAAGAAAATAGTCTGTTTATTCCTTTTGATTTTTCTGGCCTCCTGTGCCTCAAGAAAAAACTTTGTGTATCTGAATGATGTAGTCGATAGCAAAGCCGTACAGGGAAGTGTCCAAGAGCCTAAAATTCAATCGGATGATTTGTTGTATATTACGGTATCGGCTGAAAATCCGGAAGTTGCAGCACCTTACAATTTGAAGGCTGTTGCAGTTAACGGCGTATCCGGATCTATAGAGTCTTCACAAAATGATTTGGAGTCTTATCTGGTCGACAAAAATGGGGAAATTGATTTTCCGCAGGTGGGAAAAATAAAAGTGGGAGGACTTAGTCGTTTGGAGGCTGTCGAAAAAATAAAACAAATTTTAGCCGATTATATCCAGCAGCCCGTGGTACATATACGAATCATCAATTTTAAGATTTCGGTTTTAGGTGAGGTTAATATGCCTGGAACTCATACAATCAGAGGTGAAAGAATCACTTTGTTGGAAGCGCTAAGTAAATCGGGTGATTTAACAATTTACGGGAAACGAAAAAATGTGACCATTATTCGGGAGATAGACGGCGTGAAAACCATAAGCAAGGTCGATTTAACCGATTCAAAATTTATCGAGTCCCCTTATTATTATTTGATGCAAAACGATGTGGTGTATGTAGAACCTAACAACACAAAGATTCATTCTTCTGCGGTGGGACCTAATTTAAGTTTGGGTATTGCGATATTGTCGGCTACTTTAACGGCCATACTGGTAATTACTAGAATATAAGAAATGGAGCATTATAACGATCAGGATACCGAACAATTTGAAAACGAAATCACCTTGCGTGAACAGGTGTTTTTATACCTGAAGTATTGGAAGTGGTTTGTTTTGAGTGCAGGCTTGGCTTTACTGGCTGCCTTTATTTATCTGCGGTATTCTGTTCCACACTATAAATCTGCAGCAACGTTACTGGTTAAGGACGAATGGCGAGGCGGAAGTATCAGTACGGAATCTGAAGCATTTGCCGATATGGGCTTGTTCCCCAAAGTAAAGAGCAATGTCGATAACGAAATTGAAATTATCCGTTCCCGCACAATACTTGAACGCACCGTTAGGGAATTAGGTCTTGAAACTACTTATATCCATGAAGGTGTTGTAAAATCAGCCGAATTATATAAATCCAGTCCTATTCAGTTTCTTTTTTCCAATGTTGAGGAAAACTTTAAAGAATACAGCTATAATTACAAGGTGGAAGTTGTAAGTGATAAATCGTTTAATCTGTATACTTTAAGCGAAAAATTAATCGGTAGCTATAATTTTGGCACGACCATTAAACTGAAAGAAGGTGATTTAAAAGTAATTCAAACCGCAAATTTTAAAAAGTTCGACAGTTATGCTTATACGATTATCGTGCATATAACCCCGTCTTCACGGCTGGCGGATGGTTTGAAAGGCAGATTGGGAATTAAAACACTGAATGACAAGGTGAGTATCATAGAACTTGCCCTTGTAGATCCGATAGGTGAAAAAGCAAGAGATATTCTAAACACACTCATGGAGGTTTACAATCAGGATGTGGTTGACGATAAAAACAGGATTTTTAAAAACACTTCCGATTTTATAGATGAGCGACTGAAAATTATTTCCGAAGAACTGGAGGGTGTGGAAAGAAAAACGGAAGATTATAAGAAGGAAAATCAGTTGGCCGATTTGGTATCTCAGTCCGGTCTTTTTCTTCAGAATGCTTCCGAGTTTGAGAAGCAGGAAATTGAAACTGAAACTCAAATCCGGATTGCAAGAACCATGATGGATTTTGTATCCAAAAGTAATACCTACGATTTGTTACCGGCCAATATTTTAACAGCAGATGACAATGCTGCCGGATTAATCGATCAATACAATCAGCTTATTCTGGAGCGTAACAGGATGCTGAAAAACGCGGGGCCTAAAAACGTTGTAATTCAAACCATCAATAAAAAAATTGATGCGTTAAAAGTTAATATTAAGTCCAGTTTAGAAAGGCTGCTCACTTCCTTAACGATCAAAAAAAATGATTTAGCCCGACAAAACGCTTTGGCCGCCGGCCGTATAAACAAAGTGCCGACGATGGAGCGAAATACCCGCGCTTTGGGAAGACAACAACAAATTAAAGAATCGTTATATTTATACCTGCTTCAAAAGAGAGAGGAAACCGCTATATCGCTGGCTACAACAGCACCTAACGCTAAAGTGGTTGACAGTGCCGTTAAATACGACAGTCCTATAACGCCCAACAGGGATATTATTTACGGAGGTGCTTTGCTGTTTGGGCTCTTGTTGCCTTTTTCAATTATCTACGTTAAAAATATATTGGATACCAAAATTAAAAGCAGGGCAGATATTGAACGAAAAATTACCGTCCCTTTCGTTGGTGACGTTCCGAAATCGTTTTCAAATACTGAAATTATTGATTCCAACAGTCGTTCAGCCTCAGCGGAAGCCATCCGAATTGTTCGAACCAATTTGGAATTTATGCTCAATCAGGTTCCTGACGGAGAAGCTAAAACGATTTTCATTACCTCCACCTTGCCTAAAGAAGGAAAGACGTTCATCGCGGTAAATCTGGCTGGAACCATTGCGCTTTCCGGAAAAAAAGTACTGCTGATGGGGATGGATATTCGAAATCCGAAGCTTGAAGACTATATGCACTTGCCAAAAGAAGGTGTTACGAATTATCTGTCTACCCCAAATGCCAATATTGAAAATTTTGTTTATAAAATCCCGGACTTTGATCAGTTTTATGTTTTGCCTTCAGGTGTTATTCCGCCTAATCCGGCAGAGTTGTTAATGAATAAACGCGTAGGCGAGCTATTTGATAAGTTTAAAAAAGAATACGATTACATCATTGTGGATACCTCACCGATTCATTTGGTAACGGATACGCTCTTAATAGCGCAGTTTGCCCATGCTTTTGTGTATGTTATCCGGGCTAATTATCTGGATAAGCAATTCTTAAAAGTGCCGCATCAGCTGTATCAGGAAAAGAAATTGCCAAATATGGCAGTGTTGTTGAACGATACTGATATTAATAAAGGATATGGCTATGGTTATGGCGTTTACGGTTACGGCTATGGCTATGGGCCGGACAAAGAAAAGAAAAGTTGGATAAAGCAGTTGCTGAATAAAATAAAAAAAGAGGAGTAAGTCCTCTTTTTTTTTATTTGAAAAATTCATTTTGTTTCATGGCTTGGACAAGCGCTTGCGAATCTTTAAATTTTACTTTTTTACCGAACGCTTCAATATGATTTTTATGGTGAACATCAGATCCTGTAAAATCAATTAGTCCTTTTTTTAGCAGTTTTTCAGCGGTTTCGGTTACCTCCGGACCATAATAACCTACTGAGGATAATAAATTAAGCTGAAACAAACATCCCGCTTTTTTCAGTTTTTTGTATTCCGAAAAATTCTGATGAAAAAAACCGTAACGTTCCGGATGGGCCAAAACGGGGGTATAGCCAGCCAACTGTAGTTCAAATAACATGTCGTATAAGTTCATTGGAGGACTTAAGTAGGACAGCTCCACCAAAACGTGTTTGTCTTTTAAGGTCAATAGAGGTTCCGATTGAAAAAGTTTAAAAAAACTTTCGTTCATCATGTATTCGGAAGCGGTTTTTAGCTTAAGTTTTGTCGTCAGTTCCGGTGAAAGGCTTTTTACTTCTTCATATTTTTCAAGAATTCCTTCACGGGTATTGTCCCAAACATGCTCAATGGTATGCGGGGTGGTAATGGCATTGCAGAAACCTAAATCTAAAAAAGACTGCATCAGGAAATTAGTGTCGTCCAGTACTTTAGCACCGTCGTCTATTCCGAATAACAAATGGGAATGGATGTCGGTATATCCTTCCGGAATCAGGTCTTTTAATAGAGGTTTGGATTTTAAAAACGATAACATGGGGCAAAGGTAGCTAATTTTACAATTTGTAAACAGTAAAAAAGGTGCACTGTGGCACCTTTTCTTCTACGCTTGAAGCGTTGTTTTGTGAGTAGTTATGTTTGAGATGAAGAAATCTACCTCTTCCAACTCCTTGTTAATGCGTTCCAGATCGAGCTCTTTTTCCAGCAAGGCTACCGATCCATAACTTTCTTTTCTGTTTTCCAGTAAGAAACGTTTGTATTCGAGTCGGGTTTTTCTTTTAATCTCGTCTTCTTTTGTAGGGCCTTCCGGTAAGACTGCGATAACCGTTTCTACAGCTGCAATTTCAGCTACAACACCCTGCAGGATGGCATCAATCTCTACAGAAATATTACTATAGTTAGTGGTAACACGTTCAACGGATAATTGTTTAAAAGTCAAATCGGATTTTTCTTTTTCGGCCCAGGCTAATAATACATCACAATCTGCAATCGTACTGATTTTGTTTAATGAATACATAATTTAATTTTTTTAAAAGTTAATAATACTCTTACGCTTTTCAAATGCTGTGCCAAAAAAATCGTACAAAAATCAATTGAAATAATTTTAACATTTGTAGGTATTTTATGGCTGTTTTTGATTTAGGTTATGTGGTTGAATTTTAGAGATATTTGCTACTTTTTTAATTGTTCTTCAATTTTGAGTTTTAACATTTCAAGGCATTCTTTTTTAAACTGAAGCTGTTCTAAACGATAAGGCGGGTTTCTTTTTAAGCTTTTTTTAAGCCTTAATTCGATACAGGCTGTGTGAAATTGGCTGTCATTTTTGTTTGTTCCTAAAAAGGAAAGTGTTTCCATTGCATTAGTGTAAGCCCTGTATTTGTTTTCCAAATTGGTTATTTTCTTTTCAACTACTATTAATTGGTGTTTGGTGTTGGTGAGTTCATTTTTTAAATAGTCAATATTTTTTTGTACCTCATCATAAGACAGTAAGGGTTTGGCTTTTTCTGTTTTTTTACTGTTTTTATGTTGTTGCAACAGTGCTGCAATAGTTTTTTTGGCGTCTAAGGGTAAATTGCGTTTGCCAATTTCATACATAGACCATTGGGTTCTTGTTACGCCCAGTAAAGAAGCAATCTCAATTTGGGTAAGGCCTAATTTTTTTGTTAATGTTTCTCTTTTTTTCATAATGAGGCATTTTTTTTGCGAAAGTTTTTTTTGCCACAAAAGCGGTGGCAAATTTTTATCAGACAAATATTTTGCCACAAAAGTTGTGGCAATCAGTTTTTGTGAAAATATTTTGCTACGAGGCTTATGCTTCAAAAAGAAAAAGCTAACAAGTACCAAACGGTTATTTTTGCGTTAGTTGGCTTGGTCAGTTGGTAAAATAGTTTAATTTTGGAAACTTATAAAAAACACGCATAACCATAGATGGAAAAGAAAAGTTTTGCTGAAGGGGAGTGGCTTTATGAAATTGGGCCGAAAAACAATTTTTTTTCCCTGAATCTGAAAGAAGTTTGGCATTATCGGGATTTGCTCATGCTTTTTGTAAAGCGTGATGTGGTTACAGTTTACAAGCAGACTGTTTTGGGGCCGTTGTGGTATCTTATTCAGCCTTTGTTTACTTCGATTATTTTTACACTGATTTTTAATAATGTTGCCGGAATTTCTACCGGAAGTGTTCCGCCGTTTCTTTTTAATCTGGCCGGGATAACTATTTGGAATTATTTTACGGCTTGTTTAAACGAAACCTCCGATACTTTTAAAAAGAATGCTAATGTGTTTGGGAAAGTGTATTTTCCACGCATCATTATGCCATTGTCTATTGTAATTTCCAATCTGTTAAAGTTTGGGATACAATTCCTGATTTTTATTGCGTTCTATTTATACTATGTGCTTAACGGGACAATAGTAGCTCCTAATAAAATGGTGTTTCTGTATCCTTTTCTGGTTATTCTGATGGGGATACTGGGTTTAGGTTTAGGAATGTTCATTTCATCAATGGTAACAAAGTATAGGGATTTGTCTTTTCTGGTGGTTTTCGGTGTACAATTGTTGATGTACGGTTCGGCAGTAATGTATCCTATGGCTTTATTGCAGGAGAAAATTCCGGAATATGCCTGGTTGGTTCACTATAATCCGTTAGCCTATATTGTTGAGGCTGCACGATACTTATTGTTGGATATGGGAACAGTATCATTGTCTGGTATTTTGTATACCATTGGCGTTACTTTTTTGATTTTGACCATAGGAATATTGTCCTTTAATAAAACCGAGAAGAGCTTTATCGATACCGTGTAGCAGGATTTAGAGAAATGGAAGAGAAAGATATAATTTTAAAAGTTGAAAATATTTCCAAACAGTACCGTTTGGGGACTGTTGGTACAGGCACGTTAAGTCACGACCTTAACCGCTGGTGGCATGCTATCAGAGGAAAAGAAGATCCGTATTTAAAAGTGGGGGAAACCAATGACCGTACCCGGAAAGGGGACAGCGAATATGTTTGGGCTTTGCAGGATATTAATTTTGAGGTGGAACGCGGTGAAGTCCTTGGAGTAATCGGGAAAAACGGTGCCGGGAAATCGACCTTACTTAAAATATTGTCGAAAGTGACTGCACCTACTACCGGAACCATCAAATCCAGAGGACGTATTGCGTCCTTGCTTGAAGTAGGAACAGGATTTAACCCAGAATTAACCGGACGTGAAAATGTTTACCTGAACGGTGCCATTCTAGGGATGACCAAAAAAGAAATAGCCTCCAAAATGGACGAGATTATCGCTTTTTCAGGATGCGAACGTTATATTGATACCCCAACCAAGCGATACAGCAGTGGTATGACCGTGCGTTTGGCGTTTGCTGTAGCTGCTTTTTTGGAGCCGGAGATTTTGATAGTTGATGAGGTTTTAGCAGTTGGAGACGTGGAATTTCAAAAAAAAGCTATCGGGAAGATGAAAGATATATCTAGAGGAGAAGGAAGAACGGTACTTTTTGTAAGCCATAATATGGAAGCAATTAAAAGTTTATGTTCCAAGCTGATTATCGTTAAGAATGGTATGATAAGTTTTAATGGGGAGGTAGATCAAGGGGTTTCCAATTATTTGAAAGATAATGAAACTAACCTGATAGTAAACATCGAACAGTTTATTGAAACAACAGAAGATAAAGATTTCAGACTCCTGAGATGTGATGTTTATCAAAAAAATGCGGATGAATTAAATTTTGTAAGTGATGAAGACGTATTGGTAGAATATGAGTTTGAAGTATTGAATAGGATTAAAGGCTTAAGAGTAGGATTTGATCTAATTGATTTGAGTTCAGATCATGTTGTATTCAGAACTTTTCATGATGATACCTCCGATGATATACAGTATACGGATTCAGGCGTTTATAAAGCAATTGGGAAGATACCTTCAAATTTTTTACGATCCGGTCTTTATTCGATAAGAATAGCTATTGGAATACACGCGGTAAGATGGATAGCAAACAGCAATGATTTAGGCGTTAACTTTTTGGTATATAATTCCAAGGGGGTTAACAAGGCTTATAAAGATAACAGACCAGGATTAATCATGCCTGAGATTACTTGGGTTACAGAACAAAAAAAGTAGAATGGACAAAGTTTTTAAATTTTTATTTTACAGGGTTTCGGTGTTTTTAAATGTGAACTCTCAGAAAGTAATACGATATTTTGAAAAAAAAGAGAATGAGTCTGATAATTTAAAGTGGAAACATCTGTTTAAAAAAGATGAACGAATTTTATATCCGATAAATAAAACTCTTCAAATCTATTTGTATAAAGACAGCATTTTATCCAGATTTATATATAAGGGTAATTTTGAAGAGCAAGAGTTAAAGTGCATGCTTTCTAATATAAATGAAGGAGATACCTTTATTGATATAGGTGCAAACATTGGGCTGTTTAGTTTGCTTGCCGCTGAAAAAGTTGGTGCTAGTGGGAAAGTAATTTCATTTGAACCTTTTCCGAATACTTTTAAGAGGCTGACAGACAACATAGAACTAAATAAACTGAAAAATATTGATGCTCGGAATATTGGTCTTTCCGATAAAGAGGATTCCCTCACGTTTTATTATTCTGATACAGGGTTTGATGCCTGGAATTCTTTTGCACCAACCAATGATAAACGCTTAAGGAAGGAGATCAGTATAGGAGTTTCTACTTTGGATAATGAATTGGAGAGTGTAGATAAAAGCAAAGTGAAATTTGTAAAAATAGATGTTGAAGGTTGGGAAAAATTCGTAATACAGGGGGGTAAACAGTTTTTTTCAGAGTATTCCCCAATTGTTATGGTAGAGTTTACCGAGGAAAACACCTTGAATGCTGGTTATTTTGTAAACGAAATATTCGGATTACTGGAAAATTTAGGGTATGAATGGTATAGGATAGATGGGCAGCATCTTGTGAAAGAAATAAAGCAAACACATTATCCATATGATAATTTAATCGCGAAGAAGAAAGCCTAATGAAGTTGTCGGTTATAACCATAAATTATAATAATGCATCGGGTCTGCAAAGAACCATCGAAAGTGTAATAAGCCAAGGTTACACGGATATGGAATATATAGTAATTGATGGAGGTTCCACAGACAGAAGTGTAGAAATTATAAAAAACAACGAGTCTTATATTTCAAAATGGATTAGCGAAAAAGACACCGGAATCTACAATGCCCTGAACAAAGGGATAAAAATGGCAACCGGAGACTATTTGCTTTTTCTCAACAGTGGTGACCATTTTTATACTAATGACGTATTGGTTAAAAATAATCAGTATCTTACGGATTATGACTTGGTTGCTTTTGATATACATGTATATGGACAAGGGTATGATCAGATAAAGGCACATCCAAACAAACCTAAATTTTCTTTTTTATTTGAAGATACCTTTGCACATCAGTCTGTTCTTATTAAGAGAGAATTGTTTGATAATGTGGGATTGTATGATGAAACGCTCAAAATTGTTGCGGATTGGAAATTTTTTATTCATGCCATAATATTTCACAAAGCGTCTTATTTGGCTGTACATGAAGTATTAAGTACTTATTATTTAGATGGGATAAGTTCTGGAGGTGAAGGCTCTTTAATAAGGGATCAGGAAAGAAAAAATGTTTTGAGTAATGAATTTTCTTTTTTCTATGATGACTATGTTAACGCAGAGCAAAACAAAAACCTGCTTAATATGAACCGGTTTAAAATGCTTCAGCAGCTAGAGCAATCTAATATAGGAAGGAAAATAAGTTCGATGATTTTAAGGATTTTAACTAAAATAGTTTAAAATTACATGAAAAGTCTTTTGAAGAGATTAGCAATAAAGGCATTAGGATTAAATAACAATTCCAAAATTCCTCCTAAAACATTATTAGATAAGCTTAAAGAAAACGGGTTAAAAGTAGGTGAGAATTTTAACATGCTTCCAGAATGCATTATAGATTTTTCACACTGTTGGCATATCACTATAGGCGATAATGTAACTTTGGCGCCAAGAGTTCATATTTTAGCACATGATGCGAGTACAAAAATGCATCTTAATTACACTAAAGTCAAAAATGTAACGATAGGAAATAATGTTTTTATTGGTACTGGCAGTATTGTTATGCCAGGTGTTTCCATTGCTGATAATGTTATTGTAGGCGCAGGTTCTGTAGTTACCAAAGATATACCTGAAAATTCTGTGTATGCTGGTAATCCTGCCAAGTTTATTTGTTTGACAAATGATTTTGTTGAAAAGCAAAAAGCGGAAATAAACCTTAGCAATACATTTGATGAAACATATACTTTGAGAGCCAATATCAGTGCTGAAAAGAAGAAAGGAATGATTGATAGTGCCAAAGTAAACGGATCTGTTTTTGTAATCTAAAACGATACTTATGATCCCTAAAAAATTACATTATTGCTGGTTTGGTCCTAAATCCAAATCAAAAGTGTTTCAGGAATGTCTTGTTTCCTGGCAGCAATTTTGTCCGGATTTCGAAATTATCGAGTGGAACGAATCCAATTCCAAAAAATATGCCAATGCTTTTTATCGCAATGCCTTACGAAAGAAAAAATATGCTTTTGTTGCGGATTATATAAGAACCAAAGTACTTTTAAACGAAGGTGGGATTTATCTGGATACCGATATGTTGTTACTCAAACCCATTAACGAATTGTTGCAGTACGATTTTTTTACAGCCGAAGAGGTAAAAGGGAGGGTAGCATTTGGATTGTTTGGTGCAACGCCACAACATTTTTTTTTAAAGCAAATGGCAACATTTTACGATACCAACGAGTTTAATGTTTTTTCACCACCGGTTATCACGCATACGTTCAGCCCGCTGATTAATACAGATACCGTTAAGGTGGGTGAAATTATCTTCCCTCCAGATTTTTTTTATCCGCTGTCTTTCGAAAACCGATTGGAAGATTATGCAAAATATATCACGACAAACAGTTATGCCGTTCATCTCTGGGACCATTCCTGGAGAGCGCCAGAAAAGGAAAACGTTTTTACGCTTATCAATAAAATAATGAGTGTTTTTACCGATTTTGTTTGCTATGGTTATTCCTATTCGTATTTTAGACGTTACGCTAAGGAATTTCTAAGAAAGTTGTACCACAGCGTAATAGGAAACTAATAGTTATGAAAGTATTACACATCACAACATCGGCTAAAGGAGGTGCCGGTATTGCTGCATTACGACTGCATAATGCCTTGTCATCCAACGGTGTCTCGTCAGCATATCTGTCTGCGAACTTAACTTTAGATTATACTAATCAACAATTAGATGATCCTTTTTTTAACTATAAAAAGCCATCTGTTTTAAAGCGACTGTTAACCAAAATAAAGATTTTGTTCTGGCCAAGTCCAGCTCAGAAAGCTAAAACGACACTGGTCAAGTTAGTGCCCCAATTGCAGTGTGAAATTACTTCTTTGCCTTTCAGTTCTTTTGAATTGCACAAGCATCCCTTAGTATTGGAAGCCGATGTAATTAATCTTCATTGGATTTCAGGAATTGCGGATTATTCCAGTTTTTTTGAAAACTGTCAAAAGCCTATCGTATGGACGCTGCATGATATGAATCCGTTTCAGGGGATTTTTCATTATAAGGAAGATGAAGTGCGCAATAAAAATAGTGCAGGAAATTTTGATCGGGCGATAAAAGAAATAAAAGAGAAAAGTATTCAAAATATTAAGACCGGCGTTACAGTTGCTCCCTCTGCATGGTTATTGAGAGAGGCTATACAGCATGATTTTTTTCCACAATCGTTGCGTATAAGTATTCCAAATGCAATAGATTTAGCTGTTTTTAAAGTTCAGGACGCTACAGCTTTGCGGCAAGAATTGGGTATCGGAGAGGATGAATTTACTTTGTTGTTTGTATCCGATACTTTGGAAAATCCTCGAAAAGGTTTTGATTTGCTGTTGGAAGCCTTACATTTACTGGAACATTTGCCTATTACGATAGTTACTATTGGAAAAGGGAAAGCAGAAGGTACAAAATTGAAAAATGTAGCCTTAGGTAATATCGATTCAGTCGAAAGAATGGCCACTGTTTATGCTTTGGCGGATGCTTTTGTATTGCCCAGTCGGGAAGATAATTTACCCAACGTGATGTTGGAAGCTTTTGCTTGCGGAACCCCCGTAATTAGCTTCAATCACGGAGGAATGCAGGAACATGTGCGCGAGCATTTAACAGGAGTGCTGGCTAAAGAAATGAATGGTAAAAGTTTAGCCGAGGCTATTGAGAAGTTATATGCAAACAGAAGCGAGTACCCACGTGAGGCTATTCGGAAATATGCCGAAGATAATTTTAGTTTTGCAAAACAGGCAAAAGCTTATACTGCTTTGTACAAGGAACTCATGAAGTGATTTGGAAGCATATTCTTAATTTTAAATAGATATTCTTTAATTTACAATAACTTAGTTTACAATAAAAAATGCTGATAAAAAAAATTGCCACAATTTACAGGAAATGTAAAATAGCAGAAAGTAATTTTTTTATAACTATCTGCAAATATTTTCAGTATCGTTTTTATGGTAAAAACATAATAGTGCATCATAAAGTTTTGATTAAAGGATTGTCTAATATTGAAACCAACGATAAACTGGAAATAGGAATGCGCTATGTCGGATTTTCTGACAAACGAGATACCACATTGTTGAATGTTAAAGGAAAACTTATGTTTTCCGGGAATTATTCGATCGGTAGAGGGTGTAGGTTCGATATCGGATCCAATGCAAAAGTATTGATAGGTAAAGGGGGGTATGTTAACCCCAATACTACATTTATCATTATGCACGGATTAACCATAGGTGATAATTGTGCAATTTCTTGGGACTGTCAATTCCTAGATGAAGATTTTCATGCCATTGTTTATGCCGGAATGAAAGAAAAAAGCAATGAAATTGTAATTGGTAATAATGTTTGCATTGGTTGTGGAGTGAAAATATATAAAGGAAGTGTTATTCCAGATGGAAGTGTTATTGCCGCCAATTCTGTTGTACGGGGAGTTTTTACTGAGCAAAAAGTTTTAATTGCAGGCCATCCTGCCAAAGTAATTAAAAATGATGTTTCATGGAAATGATTAAGAGCAAGGTGCATTTATCAGTAATAACTATAAACTATAATGATGCGGCAGGTTTGGAAGCTACAATTCTTTCTGTTGTCTCACAGACCTATCCAGAAATTGAATTTATAATTATTGATGGATATTCCACAGACGAGAGCCGGGAAGTTATTCGGAAATATCAGTCAGATTTAACTTATTGGGTAAGTGAAAAGGATACCGGTATTTACAACGCCATGAATAAAGGAATCAACGCAGCAACCGGAGATTATTTGTTGTTCTTGAACAGCGGCGATGTTTTTAATGGCAATACCGCTTTAGAAGATTTTGTAACCCATCCGGATTTTGAAGGCGATATTATTTATGGCGATTATAAATTTGAAAAGGGAGGAAAAGTGTATCCCGATCATTTGACGCCTTTGTTTTTTATGCGAACCTCATTGCCACATCAAAGTACGCTGTTTCATAAAAACGTTTTTGAAAAAATGGGGATGTATGACGAAAAGTATCGTATAGTTTCAGACAGAGCATTTTATATTAAATGTTTTTTAAGCAATCAGTTTATTTTCAGGCATATTAATTATGCATTGTCTGTTTTCGATTTGTCAGGGGTAAGTAACACAGTAGCGCACAAAAAAATAAAAATTACTGAAGATGAGATGATGTTTCAGGAATATTATGGCGTTTATTATGAAGATTATAAAAAAATGCTTGCTCTTGAAAGCGAGTTAAATCAGGTTAAAAAAAAGACACTTTCCGGAATTGGGAAACGAATTGTGAATAAAATTAAGCACGTATGTCGTATCCATTAGTCAGTATTATTATTCCGACATATAACAGAACTGAGTATCTGAAGCTTACTTTAGAAAGTGTCGTAAATCAGACTTTTCAAGATTTTGAAATAATAGTTGTAGACGACGGTACACCTAATGATGCTAACCAAGAGCTTTGTGCTTCAATAGCTAAAGTTCAGTATGTTAAGATTGCCAACAGCGGAGGTCCTGCCAAACCAAGAAATGAAGGAATTAAGAGGGCAAAGGGAAAATACTTGGCTTTTGTAGACGATGATGATTTGTGGTTGCCCAACAAATTAGAAGTTCAGGTAACTATTTTGGAAAATAACCCCGATTTTGGTCTGGTTCACGGTTGTTGCGAAGTAATTGACGAAAAGGGAATTTTGCAAAACAGAATTATAGGACGTCCCGGAACATCCGATGTGAAGCATGGTGCGGTTCTTTTTAAAATGATGGGAAATTGGACGGTTATGATGCCAACCTCATTTATAAGAAAAGAAATTGTAGATAAGGTAGGTTTTTTTAATGAAGAAATGCCTGCTGCCGGTGAAGATACCGAATTTTGGACACGATGTGCTTTTGAGACTAAATTTTATTATGTAGATTCTCCTTTGGTACAGTATAGGGTGCATTCTAGTAATATTTCAGGTAATAAACGGAACTATCTTTTATTACCTTTATATTTGAAGAATGTATGTGAACAGTATTTAAAGAAAGGTCAGATAAATCATCGGGATTATCGTTTCTTTATTATGGCATTATGCAGAAAGCAGATCAGCATGATTAAAGTGAGTTATTCGCTAACGATAAAAAATCTTTTTTTGTTGGATCTTTTCTGGATTTTACGAAGCGGTTTGCTTAAAATGATGGTTTATGTAGTTGTTTTTAAGAAGTAATTATGAGAATTGGTTTTAATCCCAGCAAAAATAAGGAAGTAGCCGAACATGATTTTTTTCATCAGGTGATAATTCCTGTTTACATCCCGAATTTTGAGGGGTATTTTAAAGACAGTTTCCAAATCTTTAAGTATAGTATAGAATCACTTTTTAAAACGAGTCACCACCAAACGTATTTTACAATAATTAATAACGGTAGTTGTCGTGAAGTAACTGACTATCTGGATCAGCTCTATAAGGAAGCTAAAATTCAGGAGTTAATGCATACAACTGCAATTGGAAAACTGAATGCGATTTTAAAAGGAGTTACAGGACATAATTTTCCTTTGGTTACCATTACAGATGCCGATGTGTTGTTTTTAAATAATTGGCAGCAATCAACGTATGATGTTTTTGAAACATTTCCAAAGGCTGGGGTTGTTTCGACGACACCAAATTCAAAAATGGTTCGTTATCTTACGTCTGGTATTTTATTCGACAATCTCTTTTCGAAGCAACTTTTTTTTACGGATGTTAAAAATCCAAAAGCCTTATCCGCTTTCGCTCACAGTATAGGTAAGCCGGATTTATTTAATGTTGAGCATCTTAAAAAAATATTGACGCTTTCCAAAGGAGAACAAAAAGCAGTGGTTGGTGCCGGACATTTTGTCGCTACCTATAAAGGGAGTGTTTTTGATAACTGGACTACACGTTTTTCTGTTCACAGTTTAGGAGGAAAGAGCATAAATAATTTGTTGGATAAACCAATTGCAGAAAAAGGCTATTGGAGATTATCGACACAGGATAATTTTACTTATCATATGGGGAATGTTCCGGAAGACTGGATGATATCCGAGTTGAATGATTTAGTGGTTTGTAATCAAAAAGTAAATTTGCCAAATTTAGTTAATCATAAAGAGAATTATATTAGTGCATACGTAAAAGTTAAGCTTTTCTCTAAAGTAATTTTTAATAAGTTCGTCTGGAAATGGTTTATTGCCGGCAAAGGATTAACAAAAGTGCAGGCAGAGAAGTATTAGACAAGATTTAAGAATAAATCAATATGAATAACACCCCCTATCTAATCGCCGAAATAGGCCAGGCCCACGAAGGCAGTTTAGGCATTCTTCATTCCTATATAGATTCCGTTGCGACAACCGGAGTTCAGGCGATAAAATTTCAAATGCACATCGCTGAAGCGGAAAGTAGTCAGCATGAACCGTTTCGGATTAAGTTTTCTTATGAAGATGCGACGCGCTATGATTATTGGAAACGAATGGGCTTTACTTTGGCACAATGGAAGGAAATAAAAAAGCATTGTGATGAAGTTGGATTAGACTTCATCTGTTCACCTTTCAGTAATTTGGCGGTGGACTGGCTGGAAGAAATTGGCGTTGCGTATTACAAAATAGGTTCCGGAGAAGTAAATAATTGGCTCTTGCTTGAGAAAATTGCAAAAACCGGGAAACCTGTTATCCTGTCTTCCGGAATGAGCAGTTATAAGGAATTAAACGAAACCGTTACATTTTTAAAATCGAGAAATGTTGACTTTTCCCTACTGCAATGCACTACATCGTATCCTACTCAACCAGAGCAATACGGGTTAAATGTTATAAAGGAATTAAAAGAACGTTACGGGGTACCGGTTGGGTTTTCCGATCATTCTGCCAAAACAGCTACTAATATTGCCGCTGTGGCATTGGGAGCAGAAATTTTAGAATTCCATGTGGTTTTTGACAGAAAGATGTTTGGGCCGGATTCAAAATCATCATTAACCATTGATGAGGTTCACGCTTTAGTAGGAGATGTAAACGATGTATATAAAGCAATACAATCTCCCATAGATAAAAATCAAAACGAACAATACACCACACTGAAGTCAATATTTGAAAAATCATTAGCAGTTAATAAAAATCTTTCTAAAGGACATATTATCAGTTTTGATGATTTGGAAACAAAAAAACCAAAAGGATTCGGGATTGATGCCCGTAATTTTGAAAACGTCATAGGGAAGGCTTTGAAAAATGACCTGCAACAATGGGATTTTCTTAACGAAACGGATTTGTCAGACTAAAGACAATGGAGGTTTGATTTTATACATTCCACTTTTTTAGCTACATTTAGCAACTGAAAACCTGAAAAAATGCCGAAAAGAAAAATTGCAGTTGTTATTACTGCAAGACCTTCATACAGTAGAGTTAAAACCGTTTTAGCCGCCATCAAAGAGCATCCGGAACTGGAGCTTCAACTAGTAGTTGCTGCTTCAGCTTTGTTGGATCGTTATGGTTCGGCTGTAAACTATATTGAAAAAGACGGATTTGAAATCGCCGCACGAGTTTTTAATGTGTTGGAAGGTGAAAATCTTACTGCTGCTGCCAAAACTACAGGTATAGGTATTTTGGAATTGTCAACTGTTTTTGATAACCTTAAACCGGATATTGTCGTTACCGTTGCCGATCGATTTGAAACGATGGCAACGGCTATTGCGGCTTCGTATATGAATATTCCTTTGGCACATATTCAAGGCGGTGAGGTTACCGGAAATATTGACGAAAAAGTCCGTCATTCCATTACCAAATTATCCGATTATCATTTTGTGGCTTCCGAAAGCGCTAAAGAAAGAGTGTTAAAGTTAGGGGAAAACCCCGAAATGGTATTTAATACCGGATGTCCTTCCATCGATTTGGCACTGGAAGTTGAAAATAAAACAGCTCTTTCGTTTAATCCGTATGAAAAGTATGGCGGTGTAGGAGCTGCGCCCGATTTGTCTGAAGGGTATCTGGTAGTGATGCAACACCCGGTAACCAATGAATATAAAGATTCAAGAAAGCATATTCAGGCTACCTTGGAAGCCGTTTACAAATTAAATAAGCCTACGTTATGGTTTTGGCCTAATGTTGATGCCGGTGCCGACGGTACTTCCAGTGGGATAAGAGCTTTTAGGGAGCAACATCAGCTGCCACAGGTTCATTTCTTTAAAAATATGGAAGGCAAAGATTTTCTGGAACTACTTAAAAACAGTAACGGTTTAATCGGGAATTCAAGTGTGGGTATCAGAGAATGCGCTTTTTTAGGTGTTCCGGTTGTTAACATCGGATCCAGACAAAATAAAAGAGACCGCGGAAATAATGTAGTGGATGTGGATTACAATCAGCATGATATAGAAGCGGCGATTCAAAATATTATTCAAAACGGAAAGGCAGCTCCCTCTTTTATTTACGGTAACGGAAAAGCCGGTGAAGCCATCGCGAATTTATTGGAGTCCTTACCGTTACAGTTTCACAAAACTATAATGTATTAATTAATGAAGATTCTTGGTGTTATTCCGGCAAGAGGCGGCTCAAAAGGGGTGCCTGGAAAAAATATAAAGTTATTGGGGAATAAACCACTTTTAGCCTATTCTATTGAAAGTGCAAAGAAAAGTAGCAAATTGTTTGAGGTTATTGTTACTACAGACAGTGAATCCATCGCTTCAATAGCCGAGGAATACGGAGCAAAAATACCATTTATAAGGCCCTCTGAACTAGCTTTAGATACTACTCCAACGTTAGAGGTGATTCAGCATACCTTGAAATTTTATCAGTCAAGAGGTGAATATTTCGATGCGGTGTGTCTGCTTCAGCCCACAAGTCCTTTTCGTGAGGATGATTTAATTGACAGGGCTATTGAAAAATTTATCACCACCGGAGCTGATGCTTTGGTAAGTGTACTTCCAGTTCCGCATGAATACAATCCACACTGGACTTTTGAAAGCGATTCCAACGGTTTTTTAAAGGTGGCTACCGGAGATGAAAAACTAATTTCAAGAAGACAGGATTTGCCCTTGGCTTACCATAGGGATGGTGCGGTGTACATCACGAAATCTGAGGTTATTTTGCAAGGTTCTTTGTATGGAACTTCACTTACTTATGTTGAAAGCAATCCGGAACATTATATCAATATTGATACTCCCTATGATTGGGAAAAGGCAGAGTCGTTTGTTGCAAAACAAAAAAGAAAACTATAAAAGTTTATAAATTTAACAATGCTGTTCAACTCCATTCAATATTTATTCTTTTTACCCTTAATTTTTGCCCTCTACTGGCTGGTAAACAAGAAATCATTAAAGTTGCAGAATATCCTGTTGCTGGCGGCGAGTTATTACTTCTATGCTTGCTGGGACTGGCGTTTTCTGTTTTTATTAATGTTTTCCACCGGTTTGGATTACTATACCGGATTGAAAATGCACGACGCCCAAAGTGCTAAGCTGAAGAAATTCTGGTTTTGGCTGAGTATCGGAATCAATGTGGGTTTTTTGGGTGTTTTTAAATACTATAATTTCTTTGTCGAATCGTTTGCCGATTTGTTGTCAGTATTTGGTTTTCAGGCCAATTTCTGGACGTTGCAGGTTATACTGCCCGTAGGGATTTCGTTTTATACTTTTCACGGCTTGTCGTATGTAATCGACATTTATAAAAACCGCATCGAACCCGAGCGCAACATCGTAGATTATTCCTTATTTGTGAGTTATTTTCCGTTGTTGGTAGCGGGGCCTATTGAACGTGCCACGCATTTATTACCGCAGATAAAAAAGCAGCGACAGTTTAATTACAGTCAGGCAATACAAGGTGTTAAGCAGATTGTTTGGGGGCTATTCAAAAAAGTGGTTATTGCAGACAATTGTGCCTTTTTTGTCAATCAGCTGTTTGAAAATTCCGGAAATTATTCGGCACCGGAACTTTGGTTGGGCGCTGTTTTCTTCGCCTTTCAGATTTATGGTGATTTTAGTGGTTATTCTGATATTGCGCTCGGTACTTCCAAACTGTTTGGGATAGAATTGCTCAAGAATTTCAATTTCCCTTATTTTTCCAAAGATATTGCCGATTTCTGGCGGAGATGGCATATTTCACTCTCCACTTGGTTTCGCGATTATTTGTATATTCCGCTTGGAGGAAGTCAGGGAGGAAGAAGCATGCGCTTGCGCAATACCTTAATCATTTTTTTAGTCAGCGGGTTCTGGCACGGAGCCAACTGGACTTTCATTCTTTGGGGCTTGCTGCATGCGTTATTGTTTATTCCTTTATTGTTAACGGAAAACAACAGAAAAAATCTTTCCGGTGGAACCTATACTTTGCGTGATATTCCTAAAATTATCTTGACTTTTCTAGTAGTGTGTCTGGCGTGGGTGTTTTTCAGAGCCGATAATGTCACGGAAGCCTTTGCATATCTTTCAGGAATGTTTGATGTTAGTCATTTGTCACTTAAACTGTTTTTTAAAGACGGGAAATATGCACTTTTTACAGCAATTTGCCTTAGTTCCATTTTCTTTTTATTGGCAACGGAATGGCGAAATTTGAAGAGCCGCAGTTATGAAATACAGCTTTCGAAATTTACAATATTTGTGCTGCTGTTGATGATTTTCTTTATGGGATCGTTTAAAAATCAGATGAGTTTTATCTATTTTCAGTTTTAATGAAGCGTTTTTTATTTAAAATAGGAATTTGGGGAGTTATTGCTTTTGCAATCTTAAATGGTATTGCTTTTTTAAGTCTTTACTCTTTAGGGAAATCCTGTTTGTATAAGCCGCAGTATGTAGAGAACGGTGTTAAGGAAACTGCTTTTGATTATGTAGTTTTAGGATCCAGTACCGGTTTGACTACACTCGATACCAAACAAATTGATTCATTGACAGGCAAGAAAGGCTTTAACATCAGTATTGATGACACGTCCATGAGTACCCATTATGTGATGTTGCAGCATTTTTATGCCCAGGGGAAGAAAACAAAAAACCTGGTGTTAACCATTACACCTTGGGATGTTGCAGACAGTGTGCCCACCATGAGCGATAACGATTACCGTTTTCTTACCAATGTAAAGGAAGATTACGTTTACAATTACTATAAAGAAATGGAGAAGGGAGCTTTTAAGATGATGACCTTATCCCGCTATTTTCCTTTGTTTGGTGTGAGTTACTACAATACGGAAATTTTTTATCCGTCTGTAATGACTGTTGTTAAAACGGAAAAAAGAAACCGCTTTGATGAGAAAGGAAATTATTTTTATCCGGAATCAGGGGCGGGAGTAAAAGCCGGTTCACAGGCAACGGTATATCATTCAAAATTAAAGAATCCTTATTTTGAGAAATTATATGCTTTTTGTAAAACTCAAAATATAACCCTTATTTTATACCAATCACCGATGTATAATTCCGAAATTCATTATTTTGGCTTTCCGAAAGAAGTGAAATTTATTGATCATTCCCGTTTGTTGGCAGCTGATGAGTTTTATGACAACATCCATGTAAATAAGAAAGGGAGACAAAAAGCATCATCAGAACTGACAGATTTAGTTTTAAAGTTTAATTAGCAGCAGATACAGTAGTTTTTTGTGGAGATTTATACAAATGAATGATGTTTACCAATGTTTATATTTACGCAAATAAATAATCTGGAAGTTAAAAAAATGGATAAAGATAAATTGGTCATTTCTTTTGTGAGTTTTATATAAAGCAGAGTATTTTACCTTAAAAATTCAGATTAAGAGTTAAGTAATGATTCCATTCAACAAACCCTACCTAACAGGTAAAGAAGCCCAGTATATAGAAGAAGCCGTACGATCCGGGAAAATTTCTGGTAATGGTATGTTTACCCAAAAATGCCAGCGTTTTTTTGAAGAGAAGTATGGTTTTAAGAAAGTTTTGTTAACCACATCCTGTACCGATGCATTGGAAATGTGTGCCATATTGGCAAACATTCAACCTGGAGACGAGGTGATTGTACCGAGTTATACTTTCGTATCAACCGCGATAGCTTTTATACGGCAAGGAGCAAAGATTGTATTTGCAGACAGTGAGCCTGATAATCCCAATATTGATGTTACCAAGCTTGAAGCGCTTATTACGCCTAAAACGAAAGCTATCGTTCCCGTACATTATGCGGGTGTTGCCTGCGATATGGATGTGATAATGGCTTTGGCAGAAAAGTATAATTTACTGGTTATTGAAGATGCGGCCCAGGCTATTGATTCCTACTATAAAGGAAGACCATTGGGTTCTATTGGTCATATGGCGGCTTTCTCCTTTCATGAAACTAAAAACATTATCGCCGGAGAAGGCGGAATGTTAACTCTAAATGATGACCAATTTATAAACAGAGCTGAAATTATTTGGGAAAAAGGAACAAACCGAGCCGAGTTTTTCAGAGGAGAGGTAAACAAATACGGATGGGTAGATACCGGATCTTCTTTTTTACCTTCAGAAATTATTGCGGCTTTTCTATGGGCACAGATAGAAAACCTTGAAAATATTCAGAAAAAAAGGCTGGAACACTGGCATTACTACTATGAGCATTTACAGCGCTGGGCCAAAAAAAATAGTATAAAACTTCCGATTGTTCCGGAGTATGCTACAAAAAATGCGCATATGTTTTATCTGGTTTGTGAATCTTTAGAACAAAGAACAAGACTTATTAAGCATTTAAAAGATAATAGTATCCTCTCTGTTTTTCATTACATAAGCCTGCATTCCAGTCCTTATTATGAAATGAAACATGATGGTAGGAGTTTGTTAAACAGTGATGCATTTACCGATCGATTGGTGCGCTTGCCCATGTTTTATGAATTAGATGTGGATTTGGTGGCCTCAAAAATTATTGAATTATGATGAAATGGTTGCAAGATGTTAAGATGGTAGAAAGAGTTTTTCTTTTTACCGTATTGGTTTATTTCGGGATATCTGCATTTTATTTTTTAGGGAAAAACGGAGGTGCCGGTGATGAATTGTTGTTTATAAATGATTTGGCTTTTGTGAAAAATCATGGATGGATAGCGGCCATTGAGAAAAACATTTCGATTCCCTATCTACTTTTTTCGTATCCGTTTTCTTTTTTTTTACCGGATTATGTCGCTTTGCGAATAGCTAATGTTGTTCTTACAGTCTTGATGTTTGTTTATTTTTATAAGCAGAAAGAGAAGCTTTCGTTTCATCTCTACCTTCTTTTTTTTGTAAGTACCGTAGGCTATTTTTTTTCAGGCACAAATGATACTTTGTTCTTCATCAGTTTGATTGTCTTTGTTAATGAAGTGAATACTCTTCAGAATAACAAAAGCTGGAACGGTACGCTTGCCTTCTCAGC
This sequence comes from Flavobacterium enshiense, assembly GCF_040750275.1. Taxonomy (GTDB): domain Bacteria; phylum Bacteroidota; class Bacteroidia; order Flavobacteriales; family Flavobacteriaceae; genus Flavobacterium; species Flavobacterium enshiense_B. The sequence continues at coordinate 351,581 of NZ_JBDOCV010000004.1, read as the reverse complement.
ATTGTTTGTTGCTTTTTTCACCAGAGAGTTGGTGTTTGTGTATTTTCCGGTTCTTATGTTTTGCTTTTATCTGATAAGTCGCAATCGTGGTTTTTCAGGGGTAAATTATTTATATCCTTTTGGTGTCCTTTTGCTGTTTATAGCTTTAAATTTTCCTTCTCTAACTGTTAATGGAAAATTATCATATGATTTGAAATCACCTCCGGCTCATATTCATGCAACTTGGGCGCAACGACAATATTTAGCGCAGTTGATGGTGAACAAAGGAGAGTTGCCTAATTATAATCACCCTACATGGGAGCAAACCGATGAATATCTGAAAAAAAACGGCAATAATTCATTGCCCAAGAGCACGTTAGAAGGTTTGCTGTTTGATGTTAAATTGACAGTGGTTGAATTTTTTAAGGATTTTTCGTTTACTGTTTTTTATAGTTTCAGACAATTAGGATTGATTTTAATCGTTCCGCTTTTTTTTGTTGGTAAGGCCATTATTAAGAAACGAAGAGCCGATGTTGAAGGCATGCTTCTCCCATTATCAATGTGGGTTATGATAGCCGTTTTTTCACTAATTATAATTTCATTTGTAGAATTACGATGGCTGGCACCTGTTTTTGTCCTGAATATTTTATATTACAGTACATTGCAAAGAGATAATCGGATTCCGAATAAAATACTTTTGTTGAACTATGTAATTTTGATTGTTTTTTCTTTTTACGGTTGTTTTAACCTTTCAAAGAAAATAATTGACATTTTGTAATAGTTGAAATTTTAAAAACTTTGTAATGCCAAAAAATAAAATTTTTCTTTTGTTTCCGGATGGGGTTGGAATACGAAATTATCTTTATACAGATGTTTTTAATGCCAATCATCAGGACTTAGTGCTGTTTCATAATTTTGATAACGAAACAGTTGCGTCCGTAAAAGAGATGGTTCAGATACAGAAAGCCATCGCTGTTCCCAAATATCAGGAATCGCTGCAGGAAAAATTTTTGAGAGAATTAATTTCGCTGTCCCGGTTGCATTATAATGTGCGTCAAACCAATAATCAAAGTATATTAACGAGTTGGAAAAAAGCGCACAAAACGTTTTCCAAAAAAGCATTTTACAGCAGCATTGAAGCACTTGCTCCGTTTTTTAAGAAGTACAACACTATTTTAAAATTAGAGAAAAAGTATCAGAAAGCCATTCGTAAAAACCCTTTTTATGAGGAAGTGAAAACTATTCTGAAGCAGGAGCAACCGGAAAAAATATTTTGCTCTCATCAACGCGGATTGCAATGCGCTACAGTTTTTGCCGCTGCTCAGGAATTAGGTATAGAAACCACTACAGTCATTTATTCTTGGGACAATCTTCCAAAAGCAAGATTGGCATTACGGGCTGATAATTATTTGGTTTGGTCTGATTATATGAAAGAAGAAATGAAGTTGTATTATCCCGAAATACCATCTTCTAAAGTTCATGTAACAGGTACTCCACAGTTTCAGTGTTATCAGTCTGAAGAGTATATTATCGATAAAGACGTGTTCTTTCAAAGCTATGGTTTGGATAGTAACAAAAAGATCATTTGCTATTCCGGAGACGATGTAAAAACGTCACCCGATGATCCTAAATATCTTAATGATATCGCCGAAGCATTAATTGCATCAGGGCTTGAGAATGATTATCAGATTCTGTTGCGTCGCTGCCCCGTTGATTTGTCTGGACGATTTGATGAAGTTCTCAAGAAACATAAAACAATAATAAAGGAAGCTGCACCACTCTGGCTTTTTAAAAACGCCAAAGATTGGAGTATGGTTTATCCATCGCAGAAAGACGTTGCTCTCTTGGTTAGTACTGCTTTTTATTCAGACGTGGTAGTGAATGTAGGTTCTACTATGGCTTTTGATTTTGCAATGTTTGAGAAGCCTTGTATTTTTATCAATTATGATCAAAAATCCAAAAAAGAGGAAAACTGGTCGGTAGAAACAATATACCAATATCAGCATTTTAGAAGTATGCCATCAAAAGATGCAGTTGTCTGGTTGAATAGTCCGGATGACATATGTGACAGAATACGCGCACCATTTAACAGTATAGCAATGAATCAGTGGAAGGATGTGATTCTCTCCGATTACAAGAATGCTTCTAAAAAGATTAGAGAACAACTGAAATTAGAATAAATATAATGCACATCTGTTTCATCACACACGAATACCCTAAACAAGGATTTCCTCACGGCGGTTTTGGCAGTTTTGTTAAAACGATGGCTACTGCATTGGTGAGTCAAGGCGTAAAAGTTAGTGTAGTGGGGATTAATTATACCGCATTGGATGAAGAAACAGAAGCGTCAGGAGTTTCTATTTATCGGTTAAAGAAAGATAAGACAAAAGGATTGTCCTGGTGGTTTAATTCCAAAGCAGTAGCTGAAAAGATAAGGGTAATTCACGACCAAAATCCTATAGATATTGTTGAAACCGCAGAATTAGGATTGGCTTTCATTCCCAAAATAAAAGGGATAAAGTATGTAATCAGACTTCATGGAGGACATCATTTTTTTGCAGAGGCCGAAAACAGAGGCATTAATTTCTGGAAAGGTTTTCAGGAGAAAAGGTCATTCAAAAAAGCGGATGCTTTTATTGCAGTATCCCATTATGTGAAAACCCATACCGAAAAATATCTTTCGTATCATAATAAACCGATAGCTTATATCTCAAATCCTATCGATACGGTGCTTTTTTCGCCTAAGGAAGTAACCGTCGTACCTTTTCAGATTGCGTTTGCGGGAACAGTTTGCGAAAAAAAAGGCATTCGACAATTAATTCAGGCTTTTCCGAAGGTAAAGGAAAAGTTTCCCGATGCAAGTCTCGAAATTTACGGGAGGGACTGGTTGTTTCCGGACGGCAGTTCCTATATACAAATGCTCAAGGAAAAAGAATTACCAAACCTGAATGGGTATGCTGCATCGGTACACTTCCATGGAGTAGTGGCTTATGAAACCATTCCTGTAAAATATGCTATGGCAGAGGTTTGTGTTTTTCCGTCGCATATGGAAACTTTAGGGCTGGTGGCGCCGGAAGCTATGGCTGTGGGTAAACCTGTGATCTTTACCAAAGAGGGGCCAGGGCCTGAAATCATTAGACATGGTGAAACGGGATTGTTGTGTAATCCTTATGATCCGAATGATATTACCGAAAAAATTAACTGGGTTTTTGAAAATAGGCTGAAAGCAACTGAAATAGCGAGGAATGCTGAAAGCGAGGTAAAAGCAAAATTTTCAATTACCGAATTATTACATCGGAATATTGAATTTTATGCATCACTGATAAATAAAAAAATATAACTTTAGCAGCAAATAAAAGCAGTTATGAAGACGGAAGCGGAAATCATTGAAATAAATAAAAAACAAAAAGAGTTTTACAACCATAAAAAGAAAAACCTGCCTACCCGAATCTGGTCGTTTGTAAGGGAGAAAACCTTAAAACAAATTCGCCGGGATATTGGCGTTTTGAATCAGTCTTATGATTTGCATAAAGAATGGTTTGGCGATTTGAAAGACAAAAAAGTACTCGATTTAGGTTGTTTTTCCGGAAACAATCTTACGATGTATCTGGCAGAAAACAGTAAGGAGTTTATCGGGTTGGATTTGAGTGATATTGCGATAGCGAAGCTGAATGAACGTTTGAAACATATTCCAACAGCAAAAGCCGTAGCTGCCGATTTTCTTTCCGAAACCGATTTTCCGGATAAAGATTTTGATGTGATTTATGCTTATGGTGTGTTGCACCATTTTCAGAATCCGGATGTTTTAATTGCCAAACTAAATGAAAAATTAGCACCGGGCGGAATCATCGTAAGTTATGATCCTTTGGAAACCAGTCTGCCGATAAAAATCATACGAACCATTTATCGTCCGTTTCAGTCGGATAAAGACTGGGAATGGCCGTTTACCAAAAAAACCTATTATAAATTTCACAACACTTTCCATGTGATTGAGCGTCATGGGGTGTTAGGAAAGGCTAAGTGGTATTTCCTGATTAATCTGTTGCCTATATCGGAAGAGAAAAAGCAGGCTATTGGTAAGAAATGGCATAAACAAGACTGGGAAGCATCGACTACTTCCGACAGTCATTTGTTTAGCTGTATGCAGCTGACTATGGTGATGCAAAAAAAATAGTTTAGGTACAATATCGAAAATGACTTCTTTACAATTGTTGCAATCCGACTATAAAAAATATAAGAAATACGGAGGGAATTTTATTTCCATCGTTTTTTTTACCCAAGGTTTTTGGGCTATTTTTCAATACAGGACAGCCAATTTTATTTACAGAAAGGTGAAAATTCCGGTAATTCGGCAATTTTTACTTTTATTGTGCCTGATATGGCAGAAATTGATTGAAACCATAACCGGGATATCTATTCCTGCGTCAGCAACTATTGGACGCTCTTTTTATATTGGACATTTTGGAGGTATAATTTTTAACGCCAAAACCCATATAGGGGATAATTGTAATGTTTCACAAGGAGTAACCATAGGAGTGTCCGGTTTAGGAGAAAGAAGAGGAGTGCCTGTAATTGGCAATAACGTTTATATTGGAGCTAATGCAGTTGTTGCCGGTAAAATTACTATAGGGAACAACGTTGTTGTTGGTGCCTGTTCTCTGGTTACCAGTGATGTACAAGAAAACAATGTGGTTTTAGGAGTTCCGGCTGCTGTTGTTTCGAATAAAGGTTCAGAAGGGTATATATAATGAAGTTGTTAGTTATATCAGGAGCCCCTTTAATACCATCGGCAGAAGGATGGAAAGCGTATAGCCCTTATGTTAAAGAGATGGCTCTATGGGCAAAATATGCCGATGACGTTCAGTTTTGTTGCCCAATATGGGAAACGGATCGAGGATTATTGATTTCAGAAGTTCCCTTTGATATCCAAGCGCCAATTCGTTTGAAAGAGTTCAGTATGACTTCTTTTTCAGAGGTTTTGAAAAGTGTTTTTGCTATTGTGGTTAATTTGGTAATAATGATCAAAGCCATGCAAAAAGCGGATCACATTCACCTGCGTTGTCCCGGTAATGTAGGCCTGTTAGGTTGTATTGTTCAAATATTATTTCCGAATAAGCCTAAAACGGCAAAATATGCGGGCAATTGGGATCCGAAAGCAAAACAACCCTCGAGTTACCGCATTCAGAAATGGATCTTGTCCAATACTTTTTTAACAAAAAACATGCAGGTTCTTGTTTACGGTGAGTGGGAAGGAAGTTCAAGAAACATAAAGCCTTTTTTTACAGCTACCTATCATGAATCGGATAAGGAATTGATACAGAGAAGGTTGTTGGATAAGGAAATAAAAATGATTTTTGTCGGAACATTGTCGGAAGGAAAAAGACCTTTGTATGCCGTTCAATTGGTTGAGGAATTAAGGAAAAAAGGCCATAACGTAAAACTCGATATGTATGGTGAAGGAAACGAGCGGGAAGTACTTAGCGATTACATTAAGAAACACCAGCTGGAGAAAGTTGTTTGCTTAAAAGGAAATCAAAATTCACAGACTATAAAAGCAGTCTATAAAGAGAGCCACTTTGTACTATTGCCATCTAAAAGCGAAGGTTGGCCTAAGGTTCTTGCCGAAGGGATGTTTTGGGGATGTGTCCCGATTGCCACCAAAGTTTCCTGTGTTCCTACCATGTTGAACGAAGAGGAAAGAGGGCTTTTACTTACTCTGGATTTGGATCAGGATGTTAACAAAGTTTCCCAATGCATTGCTTCGGAAGCTGATTATGTTTTAAAATCGGAAAAAGCAATGGCATGGTCGCGGAATTATACCTTAGATGCTTTTGAAGCAGCAATAAAACAATTACTCGCTTTCCGCTAAAGATATTAAAAACAGTACCAATGCGAATACTACAACTTATTGACAGTCTGGATGCAGGAGGAGCCGAACGCATGGCGGTTAATTACGCCAATGCACTTTCGGAAACGATTGCCTTGTCTGCTATGGTTGTTACCCGAAAGGAAGGTGTGCTTAAAAACGAACTTTCGGATAAAGTACCTTACCTTTTTCTGCAACGAAAAAAAACAATCGATGTACAATCGATAAAAGCATTGCTGCAATTTGTAAAAAAGCACCAAATTGAATGGATTCATGCGCATGGCAGTTCTTTTTTTATAGCATCGTTGCTTAAAATTTTGTACCCTAAGATAAAACTGGTTTGGCACGATCATAATGGCAATCGGGTAAAAATAAAAATGCGTGAAAATACTTTGCTTGCCATTTGTTCCTATCTGTTCAATGCTGTAATTACGGTAAACAGGGAATTGCAAACGTGGGCTGAGAAAAATCTTCATAGTAAAAAAATAGCCTATCTCCCTAATTTTACACGTAATAACGGAAAGGAAGAAAAAGCCACAATCTTACAAGGTAATCCGGAAAAGCGAATTGTATGCTTAGCCAATTTGCGGCATCCTAAAAACCATGTTACTTTAATAGCGGCTTTTCATGCAACAAAATTGGCTGCGGAAGGCTGGACTTTACACCTTGTAGGGAAAGATAACTTCGATGATTATTCAGGAAAAGTCAAAGAAATAATTCGTCAATACGGGTTAACGGATAGTGTTTTTATTTTAGACAGTAAATCGGATGTGTACCATATTCTTAGTCAGGCTTCTATTGGTGTTTTGTCTTCAACCTATGAAGGGTTTCCGGTAACATTGCTTGAATATGGGCTTTCGAAATTAGCGGTTGTCGCTTCAAATGTTGGTTATTGTCCGGAAGTTATTACAGATTCCGAAGACGGCTTTCTTTTTAACCCTTTGAATGCGGAACAATTAAGTGGAAAATTGTTAGTTTTGGCAAAAAACGAAGCCTTGCGGGAAAAATTTGGAGACTCACTTTATAAGTCAGTCGGAGAAAAATTTTCGCAACAATCCGTAATTGCGACTTATTTGAACTTAATTAACTGATTTTGGAAAAAGGAAAGCTGACATATATTTCTTTATTATTTATACATATAGGGATAGGAGTTCTTGTATATCTGATCCCTTTTCTGTCTAAAATTTACAGTTTCCTGATTTTAGGTGCCGGTTTGTATTATGTTGTACAGCGTAAGAACAGAAATAATGAAGTGCTTTATGTGGCTGCTTATTTAGTAGGGAGTGAGGTTTTTTTAAGGATGACCGGTGGAAATCCTTTTCACGAGTTAACGAAATACTCCGTTATCCTTTTTATGATTCTCGGTATGGTTTACAGCGGTATCTCTAAGGGGAGTACACCTTTTTGGATTTATCTCCTTTTTTTGTTGCCGGCGGTTTATGTGGCTACCGAGACTTTAAATTTTGAAACCGATATGCGGAAAGCCATCATGTTTAACCTTTCTGGACCTCTTTGTTTAGGTTTTGCGGCTATCTATTGTCACCGAAGACGGATTACCCTTGAAGAACTTAATAATGTGTTGTTCGCACTCGCGCTTCCGATTTTATGTATATTAACATACGTGTTTTTGTTTAACCCAAGTATTAAAGACGTTGTTGTTGATACCCAATCGAATCATGAAACTTCAGGCGGATTTGGACCAAACCAAGTAGCCACTATTTTAGGTCTTGGGGTTTTTATTTTTTTTAGTAGAATTGTTTTGTTGTCAAAGTCAAGGTCAGTTTTAATTTTGAATCTGGCCATCTGTACTTTTATGACTTTTAGGGGGATTGTTACTTTTTCCCGTGGCGGGATGATGACAGCTGCTTTGATGATTCTTCTTTTAATGGGGCTGCTTTTCATCTTTATGAAACAACGTGGTAAGTTGAGAATCATACAAATGCTGGTTTTGGGATTGGTTTTGTTGTCGGGTGTTTGGGTTTACAGTTCATCGCAAACGAGTGGATTAATTGAACGCAGGTATGCTAATGAAGGAGTTCATGGTAATAAAAAAGAAAGTCAGTTGTCCGGAAGAGAGGATCTTATGGAATCTGAGTTGAAAATGTTTTTTGAAAATCCTGTTTTTGGTATCGGAGTAGGTAAAAACAGAGAATTCCGTGAAGAGCAGACCGGTATTCAGGCTGCTTCTCACAATGAAATTACGCGTATGCTGGCCGAACACGGTAGTTTTGGATTGGTGGGTTTTATCATTCTTCTAATTGTACCCTTTGTTTTGTATCTGGACAACCGCATGCATATTTATATGCTTTCCTTTTATGTTTTCTGGCTTCTTACGTTAAACCACGCCGCCATGCGGACAGCAGCGCCCGCCTTTATCTACGCCTTAACCCTTTTAAAAGTTTATGCTCTTGAAAAACCTGTTGTACATAGGGAACAAGCTCTCGGGGAAGGGGTTTAATACCACAGTTATCGATACTATGAGCCGTCAGTTTATTGCTGAAGGGTATACTGTTGTGGCCGTATCCGAATATAAGAATACTTTGGTTCGGATGCTGGACATGTTGTGGGCGGTTTTACGGTACCGAAACAGTGATTATGTGCTGATTGATACCTACAGTACCAGTGGTTTCTGGTATGCTTTTTTTGTTAGTCAGCTTTGCCGTTTTTTGCATCTCAGCTATATTCCGATTTTGCATGGGGGGAATTTGCCTAACCGCCTTGAAAAGAACCCAAAACTTTGCAAAATGCTTTTCAGCAATGCGTATCAAAACGTAGCACCTTCTCATTATTTGATGGAGGCCTTTACTAAAGCAGGATTTACAAATCTGACTTACATTCCCAATGCTATTGAACTTGCAAATTATCCTTTTAAAGAAAGGAAAACGATAAAACCAAAGCTGCTTTGGGTCCGAGCTTTTTCCTATATTTACAATCCGAAGATGGCTGTTGATGTCCTCAATGCGTTACAGCAACATTATCCTGGAGCCACACTTTGTATGATAGGGCCGGAACAGGACGGCAGTATGGCAACAACTAAAAAATACGCCGAGGAAAAAGAAGTAACCGTTCATTTTACGGGGCGTTTGCCGAAACCGGACTGGCTTGCCCTTTCCTCAGAATATGACATTTTTATCAATACAACTCATTTTGACAACACTCCAGTGAGTGTGATGGAAGCGATGGCATTGGGATTGCCTGTTGTGACTACCAATGTAGGAGGGATTCCGTATCTTCTTGAGCAGGAGAAAGATGGTTTGTTGGTAGCCGATGGGGAGGTGACGGCAATGGTAGCGGCTATTGAAAGGCTTTTAGAACAACCGGAACTGGCTTTGAAATTGTCTCAGAATGCCAGAACAAAAGCCACATCCTGGGATTGGGGTCAGGTTAAGTTACAATGGAAGAAGCTCTTAGAATAATAACGGTATTTATTAACATATCTATAGCCGGATGTTTTAAAATATTTGTTATTTTGCACAAAAGCAGAGGTCAATGACTAAGAAGAACAAAATTCATTTCGAAATTTCAGAACGAAAGATCTTACTGCGTCTTTTCGATTTGTTTTTTGTTTTTTTATCCCTGTATCTTGTAGGGAGAGGGTTTCAGTTTGATTACTTTTATATTTCCATTGACAGTTATTACTGGACTTTTGTTTTAGCTTTTTATATTTTTTTCTTCGGAACGGTATTCGAAATGTACAACCTTCAGGTTGCGGCGAACCAGTTTCAAATCATTAAGAGTATCATACTGACTGCTACCGCAACTGTAGTATTGTATCTTTTAACCCCAATTTTAACGCCTACGCTTCCTAAAAACAGGTTGCAGATTGTGTTTTTCTATGTTGCGATTATTGGCGCACTGTTTTTGTGGAGGATGTTTTATCAGCGATTTTTATCGGCACAACGCTTTCATAAAAAAGTGCTTTTTTTAGGAGAAACTAAAAATGTAGATGCTTTATCGCAGGAACTGGAAAAGGCTGATCCAAATTATAAGGTAATGGGGTATCTGAGTATTCGGGATGCTCAAAAGAAAACTAAACTCCATAAAATTGAGCTGGACGAGTTGGTGAATTTTATTTATTCGCATTCCATTTCGGAAATCGTCGTGGCTCAAAAAAGTACCGATGAGGTACCGGTTGAGGTTTATGATAAATTGTTGTTATTGCTGGAAGCCGGTATTGTTATCCGGGAGTATACGGATGTTTATGAGAACAGTACGCAACGTCTTCCGGTGCAATATGCAGACAAAGATTTTTATAAGTATTTCCCCTTCAGCAGAAGTAATAATAACCGATTGTATATTTTGGCCATTCGGTTTTTTGATATCGTGGTTTCACTTATCGGACTGGCTGTAGGACTTGTTTTTCTCCCTCTGGTTTTAATAGGAAATCTGATTGGCAGTCGTGGGCCGCTATTGTATACCCAAGAGCGAATCGGTAAAAACGGAGTGCCGTTTAAGATTTATAAATTTCGAAGTATGGTAAAAAATGCCGAATCGGCAGGTGCTGTTTTTGCCACAGTAAATGACAGTCGGATAACGCCATTCGGAAAGTTTTTGCGTAAATCCAGAATGGATGAATTTCCTCAGTTTATCAATATCCTAAAAGGTGATATGGCTGTTATAGGGCCGCGTCCCGAACGACCGGTTTTTGTTGAACAGATTGCGGCAATTATGCCTTTTTATCAAACACGTCATTTGATTAAACCAGGCTTGACGGGCTGGGCACAGGTGAAACATTCTTACGGAGAAACGATAGAAGACAGTTTAATTAAACTGCAATATGATTTGTACTACATTAAACACCGTAGCCCTTTTTTGGATGTAAATATTGTTCTGAAGACCTTGAGCACGGTTTTGTTTTTTAGAGGGCAATGATTTAGTGATCAGTTGTAATTTTGTTAGTATTTGATTCACGGTGCGATTCAAGTAGTAACCTGCGATTTCTAATCTTTATAAGCTGTATTTGTTTTTTTAAAGATGTTCCATACTATTATTCCGTTGGTAAGGATTATGGGCAGCATCATAAAAAATTGCACCTTTGTACAGATAAATATGGTGTAAGCTGAAAGACAAAAACCGCAGAAGAAAACAGTTCTTCTTACCCAGGTGGTATTGTTTTTCAAGACAAAGAAAACCAACAGCAAAAATGCCGGATTCATTAATAAAGCATTGTAATTCCATAGTACTTCTTTGTGTAAAGAATACAAGCCGACTAAGGAAAAGAAAACGCCTAATAGCCCGTTAACAGTCAGCCAAGCCAGTTGAAATTTTCTTTTTCCGGAGAAGAATATCGGAAGCGTCATGAACAGTATAAATGTGATGTAGTTGTTCCAAAGCGATTTACTTTCTTCTGTTTCTACTTTTTTATAAACGGTTTTTTCTTCTTTTACTAAATTTTTTCCTTCGTTTTTGCTCAAAGAAACCCCTTGCTGTAATTCTGTTGGGAGAAATAACTTATCGGACTGCCTGTCGGTTTTTAGACCAAACATCAGGTTGATTCCTAAATTTTCATAGAAATTATTATTCAGATATCCGTATAAAATTGTGCGATAGGTTTGCTCAGTATCAGGAATTTTGGTTGAGATTTTAGTCTTTAAAACACTGTTGATTAAATCGGCTACCATGGTAGTGCAGTTGCGATCGATAAATTTATAAGTGTAAAAACGTTTTTCGGAACTCAATACATTGCCCAATTCGTTAAAAAGCTCTTGTTTCTGAATCGGATTTAAATTTAAAACCTGCTCTGTAATTTCACGGTTGTCAAGCACATAGGAATAGTTGAATTCATCAAAAGAACTTGTCGATACAAAATACTGCAAGTCGCCTTTTATGAATTTTCCATAGAAATTAGGAGTGGTAAAATCGAAGGTACCGTAATTGTAAACGATGTCGATTCCTTTTTCAGAATCCTGGATGCGTAAGGCGGTGTGGCCGTATATGGAATACAACTGATCGCCGGTTCCGCAGGTAAGCAAACTGATTTCGGCTTTGTCGGATAACTCCGGAGCCTGTCCGTAGGTGCAGAAGTAGCTGTTTAAAAGAACAAGACAGAAGAATAATCGTATAAAGGACATATTATCGGAAGATACTGAAATCGAGTTTTAAAGAAAAAATGTTGGAATACAAAGCCGCACTCTGGTCACCAATATCGGTTAAGGCATAATCCACCTGAATACCTTTGTATTTGAATCCTACGCCAATATTGGGTTGGAAACTGATGCTTTTAGAGTTGTCTATTTCAGTGATGTTCTGAAAGTTACCCACTCCGGCACGCAGAAAAACCAAATCGATATAACCGGCTTCGAAACCTATGGCTGGATCAATACTTACGATATCAGATGCAATAATATCGTTAGTTTTGGCAAACTGCATGTTTAGGTTCGCAGCAGCCAAAAGACTGTAATCGTAACGAATAATGAATTTTTTAGACAAACCGAATTGTGCCTTCGGTAAGGTTATTTCGGAGGTTTCCGGCAGTTCCTGATTTTCTCCCGGAACAGCGTCTTTGATTTTCTGGTATTCGTCTTCGTCGATGGCCCAAACGTTATAGGTTGTGGTGATATCCCGCAGCATTAATCCGAACTTCCATTCGTTTCTTGTTTCATATTGTACTCCTAAATCCAAACCAAAGCCCCAGGAATTGGCAAATTTTCCAATGATACGACGGATAATTTTAGCGTTTACACCGTAATTAAAGCCTTGTACCGGCATTGCACGCGCATAGGAAACGGTTAAGCCATAATCCGCAGTAGAGAAAAGACTAACGCGGTTGTAGTCGATATTGCCTTCACTGTCAATTAATTGTGTGGTGTTCAGGATGTCGTCTACTCCAAAACGTATCAGGGAAACGCCCACGGCACTTCTGTCGTCAATCGGCATCGCAAAACCCGCATAATCGTATTGGGCAATGTTGGCAAAATAACTGGCATGCATCAATGAAATCTGCTTGTCTTCCAGTTTCAGTAAACCAGCCGGATTCCAATAGCCTGAATTTACATCGGCCGTATGTGAAGTGACAGCATTGGCCATTCCCAAAGCGGCAGCATCAACCCCAATGTTCATGAACTCATTGGAATATTTTCTAATCGCCTGACTATAGGTGAGTAATGTAAAAAAAAACAGTATAAGTGTGTAGGTTTTTTTCAAAGCCAATTATTTTTACAAATATGATATAAAAATCTCAAATAGTAAACTCAATTTTATGTAACTTATTGTATAACTTTGTCTGACACAAAAACAAAATCTATGTCATTTAAAAAACAAATCCCGAATCTGATTACTTTTTTAAACCTTATTTGCGGATTATTAGCTTTGATTCATGCTTTTAACGGTAACTACAATGAAGCTTTTTCTTTGGTGTGTTTAGGTATCTTTTTTGATTTTTGGGATGGATTTTTTGCTCGTATGTTCAACGCACAGAGTCCTTTAGGAGTGCAGTTGGATTCGTTGGCGGATATGGTAACCAGTGGCGTAGTGCCGGGTGTGGTGATGTATAAAATGCTTTCGGATATTCAGGAAAATCAGGATATTTACAACTTAACACCGGAAACATTTTATATGGGAGCGGTGCCTTATATTGGTTTTATTATTACAGTTGCGTCTTGTTTTCGATTGGCAAAATTCAACATCGATGACCGTCAGACGGAATCTTTCATCGGCTTGCCAACTCCGGCAAATGCTTTATTGATTATGAGTATCCCGATGATTTTATTCGCGAATCAATTCGAATGGCTTTCCGATATCTTAAGCAATCCTTACTTTTTGGTTGGATTGAGCTTTTTGAGCGCTTATCTTTTAAATGCTGAAATCCCGCTTTTTTCTTTAAAAGTAAAGTATTTCAGTTGGGAGAAGAACAAACTTCAGGTGTCCTTTTTGGCGGTATCGGCTATTTTATTGGTGTTTTTTCAGTTTTTGGCCATTCCGATGATTATTCTTTTCTATGTTTTACTTTCAGTGGTAAACAATACTGTTTTAAATAAGCAGTCGTAATTGATGAAGCGTACGCCGCCGGTAAAGAAAATTCAGTCGAAGAAATCCGTAAAGCCGAAATCCAAAAGGTCTGAGAAAGGTACTTTTGGCAAGATTTCTGTGTTTGCGCTGATGGTGTTGTTCCTTGCTTTTGCGATAGGTGTACTTTATCAGTACCGTAACGGGGTTTTGTATTATTTCGGGTTTAAATCTAATGTTAATTCCAATGAATTAACAGATGAAGAGCGCAAACTTGAAGATATCCGTATTTTTGAGGTGCTAAGCCGTCACGATACAAAAGTGGCCGGTTTTGATGTGTCGGAATATCAGGGAAATATTGCATGGGAAAAGATAGATAAAATTGAGGATGATTTTCCGTTAGCTTTTGTTTTTATAAGAGCCACTGCAGGTAATGATCGTCCGGATCTGCGCTTCGAAGAAAATTGGAAAGCAGCTAAAGAACATTATTTTATTCGTGGCGCTTACCATTATTATCGCCCGAATGAAAATTCCATCGCACAAGCTGATAACTTTATCAAAACCGTAAAGCTTCGAAAAGGGGATTTACCACCGGTATTAGATATCGAAAAACTGCCGAAAAATCAATCGATAGATAGTCTGAAAGTTGGTTTGCGCCGTTGGTTAAATCGCGTCGAAAAGCATTATAAAGTAAAACCAATCATTTATTCCGGAGAGAGTTATTATACTGATTTTCTGAGAGAAGAATTCAAAGGCGAATATCCTTTTTGGATTGCCAACTACAATTTATTTGTGGAAAATATCAAGAAAGACTGGTTGATCTGGCAGTTTACCGAAAAAGCTCAGATTTATGGAATAAAGGGTCTTGTTGATGTGAATGTTTTCAATGGGAATAAGGAAGATTTGAAAGCAATCTGTATGCGTTAACTTTTATGATTCGCCATCAGGGAAACCACAAACAAAAAGAAAAGCAACATTCCAAAAAACACTAAAACGGCTTTGGTATTGGCAAAATTAATGGTCCAGCCCATCCATTCCACTTTTTTGGGTACCATGCCGCGCGGATCTTTTGGGTTGTAATAAATCATACCCCATTTCCAGTTATTGGGGTCTTTGTGCCATTTTTCTAATGTTTCTTTATCCGGATTGGAAGTGCTCATGAAAAGTGTGATTAAAACTCCAGTTTCTTTTTGCGCAATTCGAAATTCTGTCCTAAATATACACGACGTACCATTTCATCCTGCACCAATTCTTCCGGCACTCCGGCTTTTAGGATGCCTCCTTCGAACATCAGGTAGGTTTTGTCGGTAATCGCTAAGGTTTCCTGTACGTTGTGGTCGGTGATTAGGATTCCGATGTCTTTGTTTTTTAATTGCGCTACGATACGCTGAATGTCTTCTACCGCAACCGGGTCAACTCCTGCAAACGGTTCGTCCAATAAGATGAATTTCGGGTCTGTTGCCAAACAGCGTGCGATTTCCGTACGACGTCTTTCTCCTCCGGATAATAAATCTCCTCGGTTGGTACGAATGTGCTGTAAACTGAATTCGTCAATTAGCGATTCCATTTTGGCTTCCTGTTCCGCTTTGGAAAGATTGGTCAGCTGCAATACACTTAAAATATTATCCTCAATACTCAGTTTTCTAAAAACCGATGCTTCTTGAGCCAAATAACCAATACCGTGTTGAGCACGCTTGTACATTGGGAAATCGGTAATGTTCATATCGTCCAGATAAATGTTTCCGGCGTTGGGTTTTACCAAGCCTACAATCATGTAAAATGAAGTGGTTTTTCCGGCACCGTTAGGGCCTAATAACCCTACGATTTCACCACGGTTCACTTCTACGGAAACGCCTTTTACCACGCTTCTTCCTTTGTAGGTTTTAACTATATTTTCGGCTCTTAACTTCATCTTTCTTTGAGTTGCAACGTAACTAGGTTACTGAGTGACTAAGTTTTATGGGTGCAAATAAACGAATTACGGCTTATTGCATCAACAAATTAACAAATAATTATTCCTGATTTTCCAGCGCTTCCCAAAATTCGTAAGCTCGGCGTAAGTGAGGGATAACGATGGTTCCGCCCACTAATGTGGCAATACTCATGGCTTCCATCATTTCTTGTCTGGTGATGCCCTGTTTGTATGCGGTTTCTAAATGATACTTAATGCAATCGTCGCAACGTAAAACGGCTGAGGCCACCAAACCTAAAAGTTCTTTGGTTTTTACGTCCAAAGCACCTTCCATATAAGCGTTGGTGTCCAGGTTGAAAATACGTTTGATTACTTTATTATCGTCGGCCAACAATTTTTCGTTCATTTTTGAACGGTAATCGTTGAATTCTTTTACTAAATCAGACATAATTATACAGTTTTTAGTTCTTCTTTTTTGGTTACAAATCCGGAAATGAAAATACTTACTTCGTATAAAATCACCAACGGAATAGTTACGATAGTTTGACTAATCACATCCGGTGGGGTTACAATGGCAGCAATAATCAGAATGATAACATAAGAATATTTACGGTAATCGGCCAGGAATTTAGGGGTTACGATCCCTAATTTAGACAGGAAGTAGATTACAATTGGCAATTCGAAAACCAATCCTGTTGCTAAAGAGGTACTTTTTACCAATCCGATATAAGAATCCATATCGATAGCATTTTTCACGTGATCACTGATGGTTAAATTCGCTAAGAAGTTGATGGATAATGGTGTTAAGACAAAATATCCGAAAGCCACGCCCAAGAAGAAAAGCATCGAGGCAATGAAAATAAAAAGCTTTACATTTTTACGTTCTTTGTCATATAAAGCAGGACTTATAAATTTCCATAATTCCCATAAAATAAAAGGGAAAGCGATAACAAAACCACAAGTAATCGAGGTCCAGATTAACATCGAAAACTGACCTTCCATAGTACGGTTCTGTAATTCAAAAGGTAATTCCTTGATGCAAAAACTTTTATCCAAATCGTACTGGTTGGCCAAATCGCAGAAAAAACGATAGGTGATGAAATTGCCGTCTTTCGGACCAAAAATTACCGTGTCGAAAATAAAATCGCTGAAATAATACGCCACACAGCCACCCAATAAAATGGCAATCGAACTGCGTACCAACAACCAACGGAGCTCTTCCAGATGGTCTAAAAAAGACATTTCTTTGCCGGACTTTTTATTCGTCATTATACAATCCCTTCTTTTAAAATATCGTGAATATGCAGTACGCCTTTGTATTCGCCGTTATCTACAACAACCATTTGTGTGATGGAGTGGTTTTCCATCGTATTGAATGCATCGACGACCATATCGGAAAGTTTGACCATTTTCGGATTTTGTGTCATGATGTCTTTGGCAGTTAAATCGCTGAAAGTGTCTCTTTTTTCCAACATTCTTCGAATATCACCATCGGTAATGATGCCGATTACGTGATTGTTTTCCACTACGGCGGTAACACCCAAACGTTTTGCTGAAATTTCCACGATCACATTTTTAATACTGGCATCCGGAGCAACCTGCGGACGGTGTGTCTGGTCTAGCATATCGCCAACGCGCAGCAATAATTTTTTACCCAATGCACCTCCCGGATGGTATTTTGCGAAATCTTCACTTTTAAAGTTGCGCATTTCCATCAGGCAAACGGCTAAAGCATCGCCCAAAACCAATTGTGCCGTGGTGCTGTTGGTTGGGGCTAAATTGTTCGGACAGGCTTCTTCTTCCACATAAGCATTTAATACATAATCAGATTCTTTGCCTAGGAAAGAGGTTTTGCTGGCGGTCATTCCGATTAACGGATTTCCAAAACGTTTTAACAACGGAACCAATACTTTAATTTCAGGACTGTTGCCACTTTTGGAAATACAAATTACTACGTCGCCGGGTTGTACCATGCCTAAATCACCGTGAATGGCTTCTGCTGCGTGAAGAAACATAGAAGGTGTTCCGGTAGAGTTCATTGTGGCGACAATTTTAGTGGCAATGATGGCACTTTTGCCGATTCCGGTAACCACCAAACGGCCTTTACAGTTGTAAATAAGGTCTACGGATTTTGCAAAATCGTCGTCTAAGAAATCAACCAGTTTTGCAATGCTCTCACTTTCAGAAAGTATGGTTTTTCGGGCCGCAGCCAAAACAGATTCTTTTGTTGTCAAATCTAAAGTTTTTAGAAATTTGCGTATGTTAAAGAAATTCGTATCTTTAATCTCTGCAAATTTATGTAAAATACCTATTAATAAATAATGAAACCAAGCGAAATTGACTTACATAAAGAGTTAAAAAAATATTTTGGTTTTAACCAATTCAAAGGTTTACAGGAAGGTGTTGTTAAGAGTATCATAACGAGTAACAATACTTTTGTGATTATGCCTACCGGAGGCGGGAAGTCATTGTGCTACCAATTACCGGCTTTGGTTCTGGATGGAACAGCCATTGTGGTTTCCCCTTTGATTGCCCTGATGAAAAATCAGGTGGATGCCATACGTAGCCTTTCTTCGGAAACAGGTGTTGCCCACGTTTTGAATTCTTCGCTCACTAAAACGGAAGTGAATCAGGTGAAGAAAGATATCTCTTCAGGTCTAACCAAATTATTATATGTTGCTCCGGAATCGCTTACGAAAGAAGAATATGTCGAATTTTTACAGAGTGTTCCGATTTCGTTCGTCGCTATTGATGAAGCGCACTGTATTTCAGAATGGGGGCATGATTTTCGCCCGGAATACCGAAACCTTCGCAATATTATTAAGCAGTTGGGTGATGTGCCTATCATTGGATTGACTGCAACTGCTACGCCAAAAGTTCAGGAAGATATCTTGAAAAATCTGGACATGACTGATGCTAATACATTTAAAGCGTCGTTCAACCGTCCTAATTTATACTACGAAGTACGTCCAAAAACCAAAAATATTGAAGGTGATATTATTCGCTTTATCAAACAGCATAAAGGAAAGTCGGGTGTGATTTATTGCCTTTCAAGAAAAAAAGTGGAAGAAATTGCACAGGTGTTACAGGTAAACGGAATCAGTGCCGTACCGTATCATGCCGGTTTGGACGCTAAAACCCGAGCCAAACATCAGGATATGTTTCTGATGGAAGATGTGGATGTAGTAGTGGCAACTATCGCTTTTGGTATGGGAATCGATAAACCGGATGTGCGTTTTGTAATCCATCATGATATTCCGAAATCACTGGAAAGTTACTATCAGGAAACCGGTAGGGCAGGCCGTGACGGAGGCGAGGGGCATTGTTTAGCCTATTATTCTTATAAAGATATTGAGAAGTTAGAAAAATTCATGGCCGGTAAGCCGGTGGCTGAGCAGGAAATTGGTTTTGCCTTGTTGCAGGAGGTCGTGGCATACGCTGAAACGTCTATGTCAAGACGTAAGTTCCTGCTGCATTATTTTGGTGAAGAATTTGATGATGTTTCGGGGGAAGGTGCTGATATGGATGATAACGTTCGTAATCCGAAGAAGAAAGTCGAGGCAAAGGATCAGGTGGTTACGTTATTGGAAACTGTTCGTGATACAAAAGAGCTTTATAAGTCCAAAGAAGTTGTATTTACCTTAATTGGTAAAATCAATGCGGTGATTAAAGCGCATAAAACCGATACTCAGAAGTTTTTCGGAAAAGGAAAAGATCACGACGAGAAATATTGGATGGCAATCATTCGTCAGGTTTTGGTAGATGGTTTACTTTCTAAAGATATTGAAACTTATGGTGTGCTGAAACTTTCCAAAAAAGGGGAAGAATACATTAAAAAGCCGGCTTCGTTTATGATGTCGGAAGATCATGAGTACAGTGAATCAGACGACGAAACCGTTGTAACAGCTGCAAAATCTTCAGGAACTGCAGACGAGGCCTTGATGACCATGCTTATCGATTTGCGTAAAAAAGTAGCTAAAAAGTTGGGGGTTCCACCATTTGTAGTGTTTCAGGAACCTTCTCTGGAAGACATGGCGCTTAAGTATCCAATCTCGATTGATGAGCTAAGCAACGTTCATGGCGTTGGTGAAGGAAAAGCCAAAAAATACGGAAAAGAATTCGTGGAGTTGATCGCCCGATACGTGGAGGATAACGACATTATGCGTCCGGACGATTTGGTGGTGAAATCCACTGGAGCCAACTCGGCGTTGAAATTGTATATCATCCAGAATATTGACCGCAAATTGCCATTGGATGACATAGCTAAAGCCAAAGGCCTGGATATGGATGCTTTGCTTAAAGAAATGGAGCAAATTGTCTATTCGGGAACGAAACTCAATATTAAATACTGGATCGATGATATTTTAGATGATGATCAGCAAGAAGAAATTCACGATTATTTCATGGATTCCCATTCTGATAAGATTCAGGATGCTTTAGATGAATTTGACGGTGATTATGATACCGAAGAATTACGTCTGATGCGTATTCAGTTTATTAGTGAAGTAGCCAATTAAAGTTTACAGTTTTCATGCGCAGTTTTCAGTTTGTCTGACAACTGCGTTGATTACTGATAAAGTTCTCCCCGATGCGGTTTTAAAGCATCTCTCACTTGAATCATGTATTCATCCGTTACGACCATAAAAGCAATGGCGTACATGTCATTGATGACCTCGAAACCGGTAATGTTTAGCGGTAGTTTTTCAATTTCTATATATTCTTTCAGGTGAATTTCATGATGTTCAGCTGTTTTGGCAGCAGCTGGTCCTCTAAAATCCCAAATGAGTTTGATTTGTCGTTGCATGATGTGGGAGGATAATCTGTAAGCAAAGATAGAAAGGTTGTTTTTGAATTTGTATTTTTGCTGCTGAAAATGTTTGTAAAATAAAAATTTACCATCTTTTATGCCTAAAGAATTGCTTATACAGGTTGCGCCCGAAATAGCCGCGAATACGCCTTTGCTGAAGGAGCATATTGCAAAACTCATACATGTTAAAAGTGCCGAAATTCAGCATCTTTCGGTTTTAAAACGCTCCATAGATGCCCGTCAGCGTTTCATTAAAATTAACCTGAAAGTCAATGTTTTTTTTCAGGATGAACCGATTGTTGAAAGCAAAATTGAACTTCCCGATTATAAAAATGTAAGCAATGCGCCTGAAGTAATTGTTGTTGGGGCTGGGCCTGCCGGTTTGTTTGCGGCCTTACAATTAGTAGAATTAGGACTTAAGCCGATTGTTGTTGAAAGAGGAAAAGACGTTAGAGGGCGCCGTCGCGACTTGAAAGAGATCAACCGTGACCATATCGTAAATGAAGATTCCAATTATTGTTTTGGAGAAGGAGGAGCCGGAACCTATTCAGATGGAAAACTGTATACTCGTTCCAAAAAGCGTGGCGATGTAGACAGGATTCTTCAGTTATTGGTTGCTTTTGGAGCGACTCCCGATATTTTAGTGGATGCTCATCCGCATATCGGAACTAATAAATTACCGCAAATTATTCAGGATATCCGTGATAAAATTATCGAGTATGGCGGAAAAGTGTTGTTTGAAACCCGCGTTTCCGACATTCTGATAAAAAGTAATGAGGTTCAGGGTATTGTGACCCAAAATGGTGATGTCATCGAAGCGAAAAAAATAATTCTGGCTACAGGTCATTCCGCCCGCGATATCTTCGAATTGTTGGACAGAAAGAAAGTTCTGATCGAAGCCAAACCTTTCGCTTTAGGAGTTCGTGCCGAACATCCGCAAAGTTTAATCGACAGCATTCAATATTCGTGTGATTTTAGAGGGGAATTTCTTCCGCCAGCGCCTTATTCGATCGTTAAGCAAGTAAACGGCCGTGGCATGTACTCATTTTGTATGTGCCCGGGAGGGGTAATCGCTCCTTGTGCTACCAGTCCTGGCGAAGTGGTAACGAATGGTTGGTCACCTTCCAAACGCGATCAGGCCACTGCGAATTCCGGAATTGTAGTCGAATTGAAACTGGAGGATTTCAAGCCTTTTGCCAAATTCGGTGCCTTGGCAGGAATGGAATTTCAAAAAGCTATCGAACAAAAAGCCTGGCATCTGGCCGGAGAAACGCAAAAAGTTCCGGCGCAGCGTATGGTGGATTTTACACAAAATAAAGTTTCAAGCGATATACCCAAAACCTCTTATGTTCCAGGAACCACTTCTGTAGAATTAGGGCAGGTTTTTCCCGGTTTTTTAACACAGATTATGCGTGAAGGTTTTGTGCAGTTCGGGAAATCGATGCGGGGTTATTATACCAACGAGGCTATTTTGCACGCACCAGAAAGCAGAACCTCGTCGCCGGTTCGTATTCCACGAGACAATGAAACTTTGGAACATTTGCAAATTAAAGGCTTGTATCCGTGTGGGGAAGGTGCCGGTTATGCCGGTGGAATTATTTCTGCTGCCATAGACGGAGAGAAGTGTGCGATTAAATGTGCAGAATCATTAAAGTAGCCATAGATTTAAAATAGCTTTTCGTAATTTTACGGAGCTATACAATAACATGAAAGAAGAAAACGTAATATTAGTCAACGAAAATGACGAGCCAATTGGTTTAATGCCTAAGTTGGAAGCTCATGAAAAAGCGCTCTTGCATAGGGCTTTCTCGGTTTTTGTTTTGAATGAAAAAAACGAAATCATGCTTCAGCAGCGCGCTCACCATAAATACCATTCCCCTTTGTTGTGGACCAATACCTGTTGCAGTCATCAGCGTGAAGGTGAAACCAATGTTCAGGCGGGAACGCGTCGTTTGTTTGAAGAAATGGGGTTTACTACCGGATTGAAAGAATTGTTTTCGTTCATCTATAAAGCACCTTTTGACAACGGTTTGACCGAACACGAGCTGGATCACGTCATGATTGGCTATTACAACGACGAACCAAAAATCAATGCCGATGAAGTGGAAAGCTGGAAATGGATGGCAATAGATGATGTAAAAACAGATATGGAGCGCAATCCTGACGTTTATACGGTTTGGTTTAAAATTATTTTTGACGAGTTTTACCATTACCTAGAAGATCATAAAGTATGAGAGTAACCGTATCCAGAAAAGCGCATTTTAATGCTGCCCATCGTTTGTATCGGAAAGACTGGTCGGATGAGCAAAACGAACGTGTTTTCGGTAAATGCAACAACCCTAATTTCCACGGGCACAATTACGAACTGATTGTGAGTGTTACCGGCAAAATACATCCAGAAACGGGTTATGTGATGGATATTAAAGATTTAGCGGATATTATTTATGAGGAAGTTGAAACCAAGTTTGATCATAAGAACCTAAATCTGGATGTTCCGGAGTTTGAAAATCTGAACCCAACCGCAGAAAACATTGTGGTGGTCATTTGGAATAAAATACGAAAGAGAATTGCTTCCGAAAACGATTTGGAAGTGGTGTTGTATGAAACCCCCCGAAATTTTGTAACCTATAAAGGAGTGTAATGGGAGAAATCAAAGTAGGCGACAAATTGCCTTTGTTTGGTGCAAAAGACCAGAATGGAAACGATTTTTATATTGCCTCGGTTTTGGGTAAAAAAGTCCTGGTGATTTATTTTTATCCGAAAGACGATACTCCGGGTTGTACCAAACAAGCTTGTTTTTTTCGCGATCAATATGAAGAATTTACCGATTTGGGTGTTGCGGTTATCGGTATCAGCGGAGACAGTGTGAAATCGCATAAGAAATTTGCGGAGGAGTATAAATTGCCTTTTACATTATTGGCAGATGAAGATAAGAGTTTGCGTAAACTGTTCGGAGTGTCGACTAATTTACTAGGACTGCTGCCCGGTCGTGTGACATACGTCGTTGATAAGGAAGGTATAGTAAGAATGGTCTTCGATAGCATGAATGCCGAAAATCATTTTTCGAAAACAATTGAACAGGTAAAGAAATTACTGTAATGGAAACGGAATTGTATCCTTTGGTTTTCAAGCCAATTTTAAAAGATCGTATCTGGGGAGGAACAAAACTAAAATCCCTTTTGAATAAAGAAGTCCCAACTGTTACTACTGGAGAAAGCTGGGAGATTTCCACGGTTACGGGCGATACCAGTGTGGTGGCTAACGGAAATTTTGCCGGGAGGTCAGTTAATGAATTGGTTTCTGAATATCCGGGAGCAATTTTAGGAAAACGTGTTCATGAAAGATTCGGGGTGGAATTTCCGTTGTTGTTTAAGTTTTTAGACGCACGCGAAGATTTGTCTATTCAATTGCATCCGAATGATGAATTGGCGAAAAAAAGACATAACTCTTTCGGTAAGACGGAAATGTGGTATGTGATGCAGGCCGATTTAGATGCCCGAATCATCGTAGGATTTAAAGAGCCTTCTTCTGCCGACGAATATCTGATCCATCTTGAAAATAAAACCCTTCCTAAGATTTTGAAGGAAATTCCAGTGAAACAAGGCGATGTGTTTTTTCTCGAAACGGGTACCATTCATGCTATTGGTGCTGGTATAGTGATTGCCGAAATTCAGCAGACTTCCGATATTACGTATCGTATTTATGACTGGGACAGAACAGATGCTAACGGTAATGCACGCGAATTGCATATAGATTTAGCCTTGGAGGCCATAACGTATGATGTGGTGAATTCCAAAAAACGTTATTCAAAAGAAGTTAATAAAAGTAATTCTGCCGTTGATTGTGAGTACTTCACCACAAATGTAATTCCGCTTGACGGTAAAATGAAGTTTCGTAAAAATGGAGATTCTTTTACGGTTTTTGTCTGTACGGAAGGAGCATTTAAAGTGCTAACTACGTCTGGTTCAGAGTATTCGTTTTGCCAAGGCGATACGGTTCTTGTACCGGCAATATTAACTGATTTTGAGTTGGTTGGAGAGGCAACTTTATTAGAAATATTTATTTCTTAACCTTAATTCGAAAGAATAATTGTAATTTTGCAGACGAATTTTTAAACAAAAATAAAATGGCAAGCGTAAGAAACTTAAAAAAAGACATCAACTACGTATTAGGAGACATTATTGAAGCGGTTTACATTCATGAAATGACTACAACAGGGAAACCAACTGCTCAAACCGATGCTTTGATTGATGAGGCTATTACGTCTTTTGATGGTTTAATCACTAAATTGAATCAAAAAAACGTTGAAAACAAGAAAGCACATTTCAGACAAATTAATAAAGATTTAGAAGCTGCTGCTAATCAGTTGGTTGAAAAGATTAACGCACTGTAACAGCGAAATTTCAATAAAAAAGTGCCTTTAAGTATTTGCAGGTTTCAAAAACTCGCTTATATTTGCACCCGAAATGATACTTGTGAACATCTTTAGATAAAGGCTTAGCGGGTATTATAAGAGTCGCCGGTGTAGCTCAGCTGGCTAGAGCAGCTGATTTGTAATCAGCAGGTCGTGGGTTCGAGTCCCTCCATCGGCTCTTTTTTTTCCACGCTTTGCGTGGTTTTTTATGAAATTGTTTTTAAGGTTAATTGCCGGTGTAGCTCAGCTGGCTAGAGCAGCTGATTTGTAATCAGCAGGTCGTGGGTTCGAGTCCCTCCATCGGCTCTGGTAATTAAAAGAAAACCATCACATATGTGATGGTTTTCTTGTTTTTACGGAATAATAAAAAAGCACCTTTATGGGGTGCTTTTTGGTTTTATGGTTGTGGTTGTTCTTCCTGCTTGCGTTTGCTAATGTATTCCGTAAGCATTTTTCCGTATTTGGATTTAGCTACTTCCGGCGACATCGATTTATGAATGGTGTCCAAATATTTGATGTTGGCATCGTAAATCTCTGTTAAAGCAATGTAAGGCGCTACTTCATGTTTGCCATTGTTTACCGCAAAGTTGATGGCATCTAAATAACTGCGCAATTTTAATTTATCGGCACGTTGATTAAGGCTGTCCAGTTTTTGCAGGCTGTTGGTTTTTTTAGCCAGTAAGGTAAAGCCTAGGGTTTTGTTTTGTTCATCGTTGTAACGCTCTTTGATTTTTTTGTAATCATTGTACAGATCGTTATTCTTGGAACCTGTTATTTTAGCTTTAGCATAGAACTCTTTTAAGGTGGTTTCGATGGTCATGGTTCCCGGTTCTGCGAAGAATGGAATCATGTTATCCATGGATTTGGAAACTCCTCTGTTTAAAGATAAATACAACATTTCAGGTTCTTCAACGGCTAAGTCGCTTTTTAGTTCGGAATTACCAGTAACGATTATGCTGTCTAATGCAACGGCTGTAGTATCGACTATTTTGTGAATGTACAGTTTTCCTTGTTTTAATCCGTCTACTTTAACGGAAAGGTGAAGACCTTTTTCTGATTCGGTTTTATTACAGGCAACCAATAACAAAACCGCTGCAGCTGTACCTATTATTTTTTTCATTACTTAAATTTTTGGAGCTGCAAAGTAATGAAAAATATCCTGAATAAAAATCCCCAACTTACAGTGTGTAAATTGGGGATTTTTTATAGGCTGAAAAAAGAATTATCCTTTCAACCAAGCCTCTTTTACTTTGGCTTTTGATGTGTCTACACCGTGGAAGCCTTCAGCATCCTGCATTGGTAGCATAACTTTTCCTTTCAGGATTTGCTCTTTTCCGTCGCGTTTTATTTTTACAGAAACCGTTTCGCCTTCTTTCCAGTCCATGCTAGCCATGATCATGTCATAAATGTTATCCAGATTGTAATTAACGTCGTTTACGGCTAAAATATAATCGTCGTTTTTCATGCCAAGATTTTTCATGAAATCATTAAGTTCAACGCCAGGCAGTACCTTGATTTCTTTAGTGGAAGGATCAACCGTAATGTAAGGTGTCGATTCATCTTTAAGGAAAGGATTGCCCGGTTTTTTAATGGTTGTTTCTTTAACGCCCATTTTTTCGAAATACTTCTCATAAGGAATTGGGGTTTCGCCGGCTACATAAGTATTTAAAAACTCTCCAACAGCAGGATAGGTCAGCGAAGTAATCTTGCCGAATAATTCCTCATCGTTGAACGGTTTGTTTACTCCGTATTCGTTGGATAAAGCCTGCATTAAATCAAGAATTCCTTTTTCACCATTACTGCTCTCGCGCATTTGAATGTCGATACACATAGCAATTAGGGCTCCTTTTAAATATACGTTGTAATAGGAATCTTTGTATTTAGCATCCAGAATGTCTTTACTCATTTTAGTAAACGGCATTTTTTCGTCGAATCTTTTTGACTGATCGATTTTATCTGCCATACGGATATAGAATTCTTCCTCTGTAATTAATCCTTGGTTCACCTGGAAAAGGTTTGCAAAATATTCCGTAACGCCTTCATACATCCACAAATGTTGTGACATCTTAGGGTTGTTGAAATCGAAATAGTGAATTTCTTTAGAGTGAACGGTCAAAGGAGTTACGATGTGAAAAAACTCATGCGATACTACATCTTTTAATTGTTCCAATAAAGCAGCTTTTGGCATCATTTCCGGCATTACAACAGTTGTGGAAGTAGTATGCTCTAAAGCCCCAAAACCTTTAGCATCTTTTGTTTTCATGTCTGACAGGTACAATAAAACGCTGTATTTTTTGGTAGCATTAACCGCTCCTAAAAATTTTTTCTGCGCTCGCATCATGGTTTCCATCGCCGGACCGAAGTCGCTTGCTTTGTAGGTTCCGTTTGGAGAATAGACGCTGATTAAGATGTCCATATCATCAACCTTAAAGGTCACAAAATCCGGTTTGGAGTACATGATTGGATGGTCTACTAATTCTGCATATCTTGAAGATAGGAAAACATCATTTTCAGTACTGTTGTCAGTGTCTATCATCGAAGTTGCCCCCAATAAAGTTGATGGGTGAGCAATGTTTACTTTATATGGTAATTCCGATTTTCCTTCGAAGTAGCCTACAAAACCATGAGTGTTGATCATGAAATTTTTCCCTTCTATGATGTTGGTTCCTGCTGGAGAAAACACATCTTTGCCGCCCATTCCTCCGGTAGTTTCAATGTCAAAACTGTCATTTACCCAATATGTTACCTTGTGTAAGGATTTAGCGTTGGAAATCTTCCAGGTATTTTCGCCTTCTTTGGCTACAGTAAGTTCGTTTCCTTTTGCGTCATACGCTTTTACGTTTTCTATGAATCGACCGTAATTGTCTGTAGAATAGGTGCCGGGAACTGTTTTCGGAATGTTGAAAGTAGTCATTTCTGTAGTAATTGACGGTGCTAAAACCGTAACCATTACTTTATCATCTTTAACATTTTTTAAATCGATGGAAACATCTACTTGGCTTTTTGCAGCGGCTGAACCTGCCGTACTTTGTGATTTACAGCTTAATAAGGTTGCTGCAACAGCCACGGTATAAAGTATTTTTTTCATTTTTTATTGTTTTAAAGATATGTAGTTGATTTTGAGTTTTTGTTACAATTTCGTGTTAAGGAATTTTACTATAGTTGTTGAAAGCTCCGGATGGTTGCGAATATTGAGATTGGAATACGATTCCATATTTTCTTTTTCGTCGCCTAAAATTGTTTTGAAGACGTGATTCATGTTTTTAAGGATTACCAGCTCGCTGTCTTTTTTGGCTTGTTTCAGGAGTTCTGCATCTTTCGGAACGACTTGCAGGTCTTTGTCTCCGTTAATTAATAATGTGGGACATTTTAGTTTTTTTATTTCTTCCTGCGGATTGTATTTCAGCCAAGATATTAAATAAGGTTGAACACTTTCCCTAAAAAGGTTTTGCAGCGCCGGTGTTTCGTTTTTAAATGTTTTTCCTTCTTTTAGTATCTTGAAGTATGCTGTTGCTGTTTCCTTGAAAGAAGGGCTTCTTTTTTCTATTTGTTCCACAACGATTTCGTCAATTGGTCTTCCTGCTCCGGCTAGCGAAATGAAGGCATCGGCTTTTTTATGTTGAGCTGTCAGCATTCCTACTAGGGCTCCTTCACTGTGGCCGGCAATAATGTATTTTTTATATTTTCGGTTTTTTCTGAAATAGTCAACAACACCGGAAGCATCGGTTATCAAATCTTCAAAACGGGCTTCAGTTTCATTAGTATTGCCTAAAATTAGCTGCGCAAAGATTCTTTTGTCATAAGTGAAAACGTTGTAGCCGTTGTTGGCTAAATCTTCGGCTAAATATTTCAAGGAGTTGTTTTGTGCGCCTAATTGGTTTCCGTTTCGATTGGTAGGGCCAGAACCGGCTAGCAGTAGTATTAAAGCCTTTTTGTTGTTCTCTTCTTTTGGGGTATACAGATCCCCTTTTATCAAATCGGAAATAACAATCTCTTCTTTGGAGAAAGTGTCAGTTTGTGAAAAGCTAACGAACGGTAGTATTAAAACGAAAAATTTGAAAAGGAGTTTCATAAGTAAAAATAAAAATCTCCCAAAGTTAGGAGATTTCTTTCTTTAATCGAATTTATTCTTAAAATAGTATTTGCTGTCTAAATCGTCGTCCTCAAGGTCGTTAAACTTTTGAGGCTTCGGTTTGGATTTGCTGGCGGTAACTTTTTTCTTCCAAAGTTCAAAATTGTCTTTGGAGAGTCTTTTTCGCATCAGTTCGGTTACATCGTTTTCGGATATTCCAAACTCTTCTTTTAACACTTCAAAAGGTTTTCGTTCCTCTTGAGCCATAGTGACAACGCGGTTTAATGTCTCGTTGTCCATTTCTGAAATTTTACTTTTTTTCATCAGATGAAAAATTGATTCAAATAAATGGTTTTAGTTTTGTTTTAAACAACTCATTCAATATTACTAAAAAAATGAATTTAGAAATAAAGGAGTTTTATTTTTTAGGAATTTTCAAAAATCAGACCAAAATTAAAATCGACTTTGAATTTTGTGCTATGAAATTGTTCTGAATGTAAGATTTATTCGCGGATTTAAGGGTTTTGTTGTTTTGGGTATTTGATGTTTCCAGTGGTGTTGTGTGCTTCCTTTCATCAAAAGTAGGCTGCCGTTTTCCAGAAGGATGTTAAGTTTTTGTGATTTATCGGTATTGTGTTTCAGCTGAAAATTGCGTGCTGCACCAAAACTGACAGATGCAATAATGGGATTTCGCCCCAATTCTTTTTCATTATCGGCATGCCAGCCGTTACTGTCTTTTCCGTCCCGATAGAGATTGAGTAGCACCGAAGTGAAGTTGTAATTCAATTCGTGTTCTACCTTTGATTTAATTTGCAGCAATAGTTCGGTGTAGGGGTGGGGTTGCATGGTAATCCCGGAATAGGAATACGGTTTCTCATTGTTTCCGAACAAAGCCGTCAGTCGGGGCTGAAGGTGTTTTTTTCCAAAAATGGTTATAGGATCCTGCTGCCAGGGTGTTTCGGTTAACAGTTTTTCGAAAAAGGCATTTGCTTCCTGCTCCGTAAAGAAATCCGGATAGTAAACTATTTCGGCATCTTTGAGATTAAAAGTGATTCTATCGTTTGAAAACAGCGTATCCATACCTCTAAATTACAAAAAAAGCGATGATTTTAGTCATCGCTTTGTAGTCTTAAATTGAAAAGTATTATTCGGATTCATTGTTTTGAAGCACCATTCTATATAGAAGCCCGGCAGCCAGTGCGCCCAGGATCGGGGCAACCCAAAACAGCCATAACTGCGTTAAAGGTTCTCCTTGTGTAAATAAAGCCTGAGAAGTTGAACGGGCAGGGTTGACCGAAGTATTTGTGATTGGGATACTGATTAAGTGAATTAATGTCAGTGCTAAACCGATGGCGATTCCTGCAAATTTTCCATTGGCGAATTTATCGGTAGCCCCCAGAATTATCAACAGGAAAAACATGGTAAGAACAAATTCAGCGATAAATGCAGAACAAACGGAATAGCCGTCTGGTGAAAAAGCATCGTAGCCGTTAGTGGCGAAAACTCCAGCTTTGGTATTGTCTATTATGAAACTTTCTTTTCCGGACAAAATAAGGTATAATGTTCCTGCAGCTAAAATTGCCCCTACACATTGGGATATGATATAGGGTAGAAGGTCTTTCGATTCAAACCTGCCGCCGGCCCATAATCCAAAAGAAACCGCCGGATTGAAATGCCCGCCTGAAATATGGCCTACAGCATAAGCCATGGTTAAAACGGTTAAACCGAATGCTAATGAAACACCAGCAAAACCTATTCCTAAATCCGGGATGCCTGCTGCAAATAAAGCACTTCCGCAGCCTCCGAATACCAACCAGAAGGTTCCAAAAAATTCTGCAAATAGTTTTTTCATAAAATTTGAGTTTTGGTTATGTTCAAATTTATAAAAAAAACAAAATACTTGTTAATTTTTTTTAAAATTCACATTCATGATTATGATTGCCAGAATAATTAGTAGAATTCCAAGCCATTGAGTGAGAATTACGGTTTCCTTTAATAAGAAGTAGGCCATCATAACCGATACTGGTAATTCTAATGAAGAAACAATACTGCCTAAGCCTATTCCTGTATGTGGAAAACCGGCATTCATCAGTATAGGAGGGATGATGGTTCCAAAAACGGCTAAGATAATGCCCCATTTCAGAAAAATGTCAAAATTGAAAAGGGTAACCTGTGTTGCAATCGAGAAACCAAAAACAATAACAGCACCACCTAAAAGCATGTACAAACTCCTTTGCGCAGAGGAGATACCAACGGCAATTCGGTTAGCTGTTAACATGGTCGTAGTAAAAGAAGCTGCGGCCAGCATACCCCACATGATACCTCTCCAGTCCAGTGAAACTTCATTGTTGATTAGATTGGTGGCTAAAGCTGTACCGGCAAGAACAATAAGGACTGAAATAATTTTTTGAACAGACGGTGCTTTTTTGTCTAAGATCCATTCCAACAAAACGCCCATCCAAACGGTTTGCATCAGTAATACTATACCAATAGAAACCGGAATGTATTTCACTGCCAGATAGTAGAATACACTGGTCATACCTAAGGAAGTTCCAGCAAGCATCAGGTGGAAAATATTTTTTCCGGAAGCTTTTACAACGGTATTCCCTTTTTTATATTTCTGAAAAGCATTAATAAGCAGCATACCTAAAATACCCAGAACAAACTGTGATGTGGTTACTTCTGCCGTGGTGAAATTTTCTTTGTAGGCCAATTTTACAAAGGTAGCCAGCATTCCGTAGCTTGTTGCCCCTAGTCCTACTAAAAAAACTCCTTTTAATACTCTGTTTCCAAACATGTTATCAATTTTTAAAAAGCCGGCAAAGATATGTTTTTTGTTTTAAGCTACAATGTATTGTTGAAAAATTGAAGGTTTCACGTTTGTTATTGTTCCGAAGTTATTAAAAAAAATCCCAATCAAACCGATTGGGATTCTTAGCTATTAAAAGTTTGAAATTACAGATTGACGGCATACGTTTGACCGTTTGAGTGTGTATACGTTGCCTGATTATCACAGGTTCCTGTGCCATAATCTAAAACGCCGTCCAGGTAGGTGCCGTCTAAAATTAATTTTCCTTGAGAAATGTAGTTACAGGCATATCGTTTTACCAAAGTTTCCAAAACGGTTACCGTAAGTGAAGTACCGTTGGGTCTGTGTACGGTATGTGTTCCGGAAAGAATATGATAAACGTTATCACCTAACGCTAATGTGCTGATACCTTCCACCATTTTTACAGTTCTCGTTCCGGAATGTGTAAATACTTCTCCGGCTAAATTGGTAATTCTTCCGTTGGTAATGGTTCTGTTCCATTGTGGGGTTTCCGGATTCGTAGTTTCATTAACATAGGTAACGGTACCTTCAACGTGTCTTCCGTTTACATAATAATTGGAACGCTCGATGGTCATTACACTGCCATTGTTCATCAAATAGCCAGAAAGCGTGATGGTTAAAACACCAGTGCGGGTAATGTTGTTATACAAGCATCCAACTGTACCAAAGTCGATAGTAATGACTTTTGGGAACACTCCGGGAGTCGTATTGTTTACGGTTACTGTGGCACAATCTGGAAAGCGTCCCAAATTGTCCGAACCTCTACTCGAATAACTGGAATTTTCACTGGCTACATCGTTTCCGAGATTGAAATCTGCTTCGTTGGTAAAATCAATTTCCGCCGACGCAATCATTAATTTCTGGTCGACTACTGGGTTTTCGGTTTCCTCTTTTACACAAGACGCCATAAATACAGACGCTATAAGTAATCCGCTTAGTAGTTGCAATCTGAATTTTTTCATAATCCTAAGTTTTATCGTTTACTCTTTAGATGCAAAAAAGTTAAAAAGGTTTAAAAGAAAACTTAAGAAAATGTAAAAAAAATAAAACCCGAAAGTTTTTACTGACGGGTTTTGTTATAGATGTTGTTTAGTTTTTATTTGATCAGATCAAAACTTCTTTTTACGAAAGCGGTTAAATCTTCTCCTTTTAAAAGTCCTTGCGAGAGTTTTGCCAGATCCAACGCTTGTTTTACTAAACTTTCCTGAGTTGTTTTATCTTTTTCACTGATGATAGTCGTAGCCAAATCCGAATTTGTATTTACTACCAGATTGTACATTTCAGGGAATTTATTCATGCCGAACATACCGCCTCCGGTTTGACTCATTTCTTTCATTCGGCGCATAAATTCCGGTTGTGTAATAATGAATGGCGCAGCCTTACTGTCCATGGCCTCCAATTGTACAGTGTAAGTAGCTTTAGGAACGATCTCTTCCACTACCGTTTTAAGGTTTTCTTTTTCCTCATCCGATAATTTGGAAAGCTGATTGTCATCCTTTCGGATTAAGTTATCCACATGATCCGAATCTACACGGGTGAAAACTAAGTTCTCGTTGTCGGCCTCTAGTTTTTGAATCAGGTGAGAAACAATTGGCGAATCCAACAGTACAACTTCATAACCTTTCTCTTTGACTAAATCGATATAACTGTGTTGAGCATCTTCGTTAGAAGCATATAATACTACAAGTTTACCGTCTTTATCCGTTTGGTTTTCTTTAAGCGTTTCTTTCAGTTCATCCAATGTAAAGTATTTTTTGTCTACGGTTGGATATAATGCAAATGCACCAGCTTTTTCATAGAATTTCGGTTCTGACAACATTCCGTATTCCAGAACAATTTTGATGTCGTTCCATTTTTGTTCGAAATCTTCGCGGTTTTCGGTAAACAATAATTTTAATTTATCGGCAACCTTTCGGGTAATGTAATTTGAAATTTTCTTTACAGCACCGTCAGCCTGTAAATACGAGCGGGACACGTTTAGCGGAATATCCGGTGAATCGATAACCCCTTTTAGCATGGTTAGGAATTCCGGTACAATACCTTCCACATTATCCGTTACAAAAACCTGATTCTGATACAATTGAATTTTGTCTTTCTGAATTTGCAAATCGGCAGACATTTTCGGGAAATACAGAATTCCGGTTAAATTAAATGGGTAATCTACATTCAGATGGATGTTGAAAAGCGGCTCGTCAAACTGCATCGGGTACAGCTCACGGTAGAAGTTTTTATAATCGTCCTCTGTTAAATCGGAAGGCTGTTTAGTCCAGGCCGGAGATGGGTTGTTGATGATATTGTCTATCTCAATTTCCTCCATTTTTTCATCTTCGCCAACTCCGAACGCTTTTTGTTCTTTTCGGGTTCCGAACTTAATAGGTACTGGCATGAATTTGTTGTATTTTACCAACAGTTCATTAATTTTTCGTTCTTCTAAAAACTCCAGAGAATCTTCTGCAATGTGAAGGATGATTTCAGTTCCCCTTTCGGTTTTGGAGTGTGGTTCTAAAGTGAATTCGGGGCTTCCGTCGCAAATCCAGTGAGCTGCCGGTTCGTCTTTGTGTGATTTCGTGATAATTTCCACCTTTTCAGCTACCATGAAGGCCGAATAAAATCCTAGTCCGAAATGTCCAATTACTCCGGAATCTTTAGCCGTGTCTTTGTATTTTTCCAGAAATTCTTCGGCTCCGGAAAAGGCAATCTGATTGATGTATTTTTCAACTTCTTCAGCGGTCATTCCTAAACCTTGATCGGTAATGTGAAGTTTTTTACCTTCTTTATCGATTTTTATCTCGATGATTGGTGTGCCATATTCTGTTTTTGCTTCACCGATACTCGTTAAGTGCTTTAGTTTCAGTGTGGCGTCAGTTGCATTGGAAACCAATTCACGAAGAAAAATTTCGTGATCACTGTATAAGAATTTTTTGATTAGGGGAAAGATGTTTTCAACCGAAACATTAATTTTTCCTGTTGTCATATGTTATGAATTTTAAATTTAAAAGATATTATAGCTTCCATTTCAAATAAAATACCAAACCAAAATGACTGACAAATTGACGTAAAAATTATGTTATAATTTCTGTTCACTGTGGAAAGTTGCTGAATAATTGTGTTAAATTTGTAAGTACATTAAAAAATAGAATCATGAAGAAACTTGTTTATTTAATTATGGTTGTAGTTTTTGCTGCAGGTTGTAAAAGTAATCCGGCAACAAAACTGGACATGAAATCGGAAGTGATGTTAAAAGGAAACTGGAAAATTTCGTCGGTTACATATCCCGGATCGGAGTATTTTAAGGTTACGTCTTTCAATATTGCCGATGCGCAATGCTTTGTAAACAGTCAATGGAAATTTGTATCGAATAACAACAAAGGCGAAATGGCTTTGAGCAACAGTAAGTGTGTTACTTATGGGAGTCAAATTACATGGTTTATCAATAAGGAAGGGAATATCGTGATGAAGTTTTTAACGGAAGGAATAAAAGCAAAGCACACCTCTTCCGGCTATGTTTTACGAGTAGCCAATCAGACTGAAAATTCATTTCAGTTAATTGATAAAGTTAACGTAGGGGGAAATACTTCAGATTTGGTATATCAATTTGAAAGAATTAACTAAAAATAACGAGATTATGAAAAAAGTAAGCATATGTGTTTTAGCAATAATGATGGCATCCACTACTGTTTTTACAAGCTGTAATGCTGTGAAAAATGCCAATAATACTCAAAAAGGCGCCGTAATTGGTGCAGCAGGAGGTGCTGTAATCGGAGGGATTTTAGGGAATAATTTAGGTAAAGGCGGAAAAGGTGCTTTAGGTGCTGTAATTGGTGGTGTTGTCGGTGGTGTTGCCGGAGGATTAATCGGAAACAAGATGGACAAACAGGCCCGTGAGATTAAAGAGGCTTTACCGGGTGTTGAAGTGGAAAGAGTAGGCGAAGGGATTAAATTGGTACTTGGGGAAAATTCGGTTAATTTCGATTTTAACAAGGCTACTTTAACGGCAAAAGCAAAACAAAATCTGGATAAATTGGTTCCGGTTTTCAAGGAATATCCAGATACCGATATTCAGATTTTTGGTTACACCGATAGCAAAGGTTCAGATGAGTACAATTTGAGTTTGTCTGATCAGCGTGCGGCGGCAGTACGAAATTATTTAGCCGGTAAAGGATTGGTGGGATCAAGGTTTAAAACCATCGGAATGGGAGAGGCAGATCCTATTGCAGATAATGAAACCGACGCCGGTCGAGCAAAAAACCGTCGTGTGGAATTTGCCATTACGGCCAATGCCAAAATGGTGGAAGAAGCTAAAAAAGAAGCGGGTCAATAAACCGTATAGTCAATAAAAAAAATCCCAAACTTTTAGTTTGGGATTTTTTTTATTTTTATTTTATCGTTCGCCGAAGGTATAAGAAAGACCTACGGTAAAATTATAGATAAACGTTGATGTGGCATTAGGAGAACCGTTAAATTCAGGACTGTTGTAAGTGTAGCTTCCGTCAAACCAGTAATGTTGCGAAAAATGGATAATTCCGGTAGCATCAACACCAATTGCCAAATTGTCTGTAAGGGAAATTTGTGGTGTGATCCCAAAAATAACATGCCCTATTTCGTCTGTTCCGCCTTCCGGAATAGTTACGGATTTTTGCATGGAATATCCAGCACCAGCATGTGCGTATAGGTTGAAAGTACGGCTGTAGAAGTAACTTCTGCTGTCTATAAGATTGGTCAGATTGCTAAAAGCCTGAATGGAAATTCTGGATGTATTAATTCCTTTCTCGACCGGAGCTTCCTGTGTTCGGAATTTGTCCTGTCCATAATCTAATTTCACACCCCAAGTATCGTCAAACATATACCTGACACCGAAGTCAAAGTGGGAAAAGTCACTCAACCCTGGGTCTTTCACTCCTGATATTCCATAGTTAGCATCTATGCTGAAACCTCCATAAGGGCTTTGGGCAAAAGCAAAAGAGCTGCACAATAACAGAAAGAAAGTCAATTTTTTAACTGATAATAACATGCTTAAGTAGGTTAAAATTTTTGCAATATTAACTATAAACTTTTGAATTTAAGAAAGGTTATCTTTAAAATATTTCAAATAATGTAAGGTTTATGAAATTAGGGCTTAATTTTGCATTTTAAAATATTACAATGCTTCAGGTACAATCAATATCTTTCGGATATTCAGAAAAGAGGATTATTCAAAACATCAATTTTAAAATCGATAACGGTAAGAATGTTGCTGTTATTGGCGAAAGCGGCTGTGGGAAAAGTACGCTTCTCAAACTGATTTACGGATTATACGATTTAAATGAAGGGCAGATTTTCTGGAAAGATACAGAAGTAACCGGACCGAAATATAATCTGGTACCCGGTATGCCTTTTATGAAATACTTGGCTCAGGATTTTGATTTGATGCCTTACATCACTGTGGCTGAAAATGTTGGAAAATACCTCTCTAATTTTTACCCCGAAGAGAAAAAAGAGCGTATCGCCGAATTGCTTGAAATCGTAGAAATGACTGAATATGCCAATGTAAAAGCACAATTTTTAAGCGGAGGCCAGCAGCAGCGTGTGGCTTTAGCAAGAGTTTTAGCGTTAGAACCGGAAGTGTTACTGTTGGACGAGCCCTTTAGTCATATTGACAATTTTCGAAAAAATGCGCTTCGCAGAAATTTGTTTGCCTATCTGAAAGCCAAAGAGATTACAGTTTTAATCGCTACGCATGACAGTGTGGATGCGCTTTCCTTTGCGGATGAAACGATAGTTTTGAAAAATGGTCAGTTGCTTGATAAAGGTACATCTTCGGAAATTTATCTGAATCCGAAATCGAAATACAGTGCTTCGCTTTTTGGAGAAGTGAATGAAATTATACTTTCACAACTGATAGAGAATGAAGAAGATAAGCTCCTTTTTCTATACCCACATCAGTTAAAAGTAGTGGAAAACGGGTTTATGAAAGTTGTCGTAAAACAATCTTATTTTAAAGGAAGCCATTATCTTATTAAAGCCGCTTTGGGTGGAAAAGCCATTTTCTTTGAGCATGATGCCGAGCTGGAACACAATAAGGAAGTAACTTTAATGTTGTCATAAAAAAGCCTGAAGGTTCAACTCTTCAGGCTTTACATTTATAGGGCAGGGCTTAATTCTTCAAATATTTTTCCAAAAACTGATCCTGTTCCCAAAGCAAGTGTAGAATATTGTCTTTAGCCGCATAACCGTGCGATTCTTTAGGTAAAAGTACCATCCTTACCGGTGCGCCTAAACCTTTCAATGCCTGAAAGTAACGTTCGGTTTGAAGTGTAAATGTTCCCGGATTGTTGTCGGCATCTCCATGAACTAATAATAAAGGAGTTTTCATTTTTTCTGCGGTCATGAAAGGCGACATTCCATTGTAAATGTTTGGAACTTCCCAGTAATTACGTTGTTCACTCTGGAATCCGAAAGGCGTTAGCGTACGGTTGTAGGCACCGCTTCGAGCAATTCCGCAAGCGAATAAGTTGGAGTGTGTCAATAAGTTAGCGGTCATGAAAGCACCATAGGAGTGTCCGCCGACAGCTACTTTTTTACGATTGATGTAGCCTAAATTGTCCACAGCGTTAATAGCTGCTTCTGCATTGTCTACCAACTGCGTGATAAATGTATCGTTCGGTTCCGTTTTGCCTTCACCGATAATTGGGAAAGCCGCATCATCTAAAACGGCGTAGCCTTTAGTTACCCAATATACAAATGAACCATAATTCGGGAACGTAAATTCATTTGGATTCTGACTCGATTGCCCGGCAGAATTCTTGTCTTTAAATTCCGTTGGATACGCCCAAATTAGTAAAGGCAATTTTTCTTTCTTCACTTTTCGGTCGTAGTTAGCCGGTAAATATAAGGTTCCGGTTAATTCTACACCATCTTTACGTTTGTATTTGATTACTTCTTTGTATACATTTTTGATGCTTTCAAAAGGGTTTTTGAAAGTAGTAATCGGTGTCACTTTATCTTTCGATTTGATGTTGCGGAAGTAATAATTCGGGAATTCCGTAGGCGATTGAATTTGTACCAAAACATCTCCTTTTTTGAAATCTTCAATCGATAAAATATCTTCTTTTTTATTTTTGAATGCCGATTGATACAAACGCTTTTTTTTCAGTGTTTTAACGTTAAATTCGTCAATAAAAGGGAATTGCCCTTCTTTGGTAAATCCGTCACCGATTAAAAATGCATTGTCGCCTTCCAAAGCTAAAACCTGTCTGGCATACTCGTTTTTCTTGGTTTCAAAATTACCCGGGTCGGAGTAAATATCCTGAGAATTTCGATCGGAAATCACTTTAGGTGTCAAACTTGGATTAGAAGGGTCAATTAAATACGTTTTTGTGTTTCTCGTGTCGTACCAACTGTCATAAACCACTGCTATATTATCATTACCCCAAGTGATACCGGCGTAACGCTGCGGTGTTTTTACCAATGAAGTAGGTTGCGTTGAAAAGGGAGCTTTCCATAGAGAAACTTCGTCACGGTATTCTACCTTGTTGGCAGGATCTCCATTGTCTAAAGCCTCCACAAACGATAAAGTTGCCGGCACATCACTTCGCCAATTCATGCTTCTTTTTCCTTTACGAACAGCCATAAAACCTTTCGGCATGATTTCGTTTAACGGTACTTCGTTTACGACTTTAATTTCGTTTCCGTTTTTATCAAATACAATGGTTTTTTGCGGGAAACGGCTTAAGGGAACGATGTATGAATATGGTTTTTGAATGGTTGTCAGCATAAGGTAATTTCCGTCCGGGGAGAACGATTCTCCGGCATATAAATCCGCTTTTTTAAATAATTCTGCTTTTCCGTTTAAATCGATTTTGTACAATTCGGATGTTACCAGGGTTTCAAAATTGGTTTCGTCGGTTTTGTTTTTCAGTAAATCCTGAAACGTTCTGTTTTGGGATGCTTTTCCTTCACTGGTTGAGGTAGTCGGTCCAGTTGGTAAGTCTTTTTTGCTGTCGATTAAAGACGGTCTGTTAGCAACCAATGTTTTTGCTAAAATGCTTTTCCCGTCTCTGAACCAGCTAATTGGGTTACCTAAATTGGCATTTAAATTATCGGAAGTAAGTTTTGTCGCTTTCGCGGAAGCAATGTCCAAAACCCATAATTCCACACCGGTATTGGTTGTGTTGGTGAAAGCAATTTTTTTCTCATCCGGTGACCACGAAAGGTTTGTAATTCTCGGATTGCTTGGTAAACCTGAAACCTGAACTTCATTTTTATCTTTTACCTTACGTACTTTCAAGTTATTGATATAGGTAACTGTACTTGAAATATTGGTAATTGGATTGATTCGCAAACCGGCCAGACGCATTTCTTCCTGATTCAAATCGTCTAAAGTTTTATACGTATTGCGGTAGGTTAAAAGCATCCATTCTTTTTTGGTATCCATAGTTACCGACGGCGCTCTGTCATATTCGGCCAATGCCAAAATTTCTTTGGATGGTTTCTGATACGTTAGGTTTTCCTGCGCAAATAAAGAGGAACCAGCAAGCAACAAAAGCCAAAAGCAGTTTTTTAAGTTCATAGTTAATAATTTGGTTTTGGATATGGGTCTAAAAATACGATTCTGTTGTTATATTTTTTTATATATTTTGTTAAATTCATCTTTTTCAACGATTGATTTTATATATAATCGAAAAATTAGGCGTATTGTTTAAAAAAGATGTAATTATGTTTAAATTTGTAGCCCTATTTTTAATAAAAGAATAAAATAATGTATCATTCAAAGATTTCAGGATTAGGTTATTATGTTCCCGAAAATGTGGTAACCAACGACGATTTATCAAAAAAAATGGATACCAATGACGAGTGGATTCAGGAGCGCACGGGTATTCAAGAGAGAAGACATGTAATAAGAGGAGAAGATACGACAACTTCTATGGGGGTTAAAGCTGCAAAAATTGCCATTGAGCGTTCCGGTGTTGCCAAAGAGGATATCGATTTTATCGTTTTCGCAACATTAAGTCCGGATTACTATTTTCCAGGGCCGGGCGTTTTGGTACAACGCGATTTAGGGTTGAAAACCGTTGGTGCCCTTGATGTTCGTAATCAGTGTTCCGGTTTTGTATATGCACTTTCTGTAGCCGATCAGTTCATTAAAACCGGAATGTATAAAAATATTTTGGTTATCGGTTCCGAAGTGCATTCTACTGGTTTGGACATGACAACGCGTGGCCGCGGTGTTTCCGTTATTTTCGGAGACGGGGCGGGGGCAGCTGTTTTGTCAAGAACTGAGGATACAACAAAAGGAATTTTATCAACGCACTTGCATTCTGAAGGACAACATGCAGAAGAATTAGCGCTTCAGGCTCCGGGAATGGGGAAACGTTGGGTTACCGACATTATTGCCGATAACGATCCGAACGACGAAAGTTATTATCCATACATGAACGGACAATTTGTGTTTAAAAATGCCGTGGTTCGTTTCAGTGAAGTAATTATGGAAGGGTTACAAACGAATAATTTGCAGGTTTCCGATATCAACATGCTGATTCCCCATCAGGCGAATTTAAGAATCTCGCAATTTATTCAGCAGAAATTTAAACTGGAAGATTCGCAAGTTCACAACAATATTCAAAAGTATGGAAATACAACAGCGGCTTCCATTCCAATCGCTTTAACCGAAGCTTGGGAACAAGGGAAAATAAAAGAAGGCGATTTAGTAGTTTTGGCTGCGTTCGGTTCCGGATTTACCTGGGGAAGTGCTATTATTCGCTGGTAATTTATATAGTCCTAAAAAATATACCGCAGATTCGCAGATTGTTCTCGAATTTGCGGTTTTTTTTTATTGTATTCGATTGTAGTAAATGCTTTATTGATAATTGTTTAGGTCTTGAAATCTGCGAATCTGCGGTTCTTTTTGCTTTTTTAAGTTTTTATCGATAATCTGTATGTTAAATCCTATGAACTGGTTTTCGGTTTTGTAACTATTTTTTTAATTTTAGGACATAGTTTTTGTTATTAACCTCTAATAATTAATAAATTATGGCACGAAAAGTAGTTTACAACGAAGGTCAGGCAAGGTTATTTGAAAACAAATATTTGGAAATGCTCACCAAAGGAAGCCCAATCCTAATCTGGAGTATATACATTCCAATACTGACTTACCTTATTTATAAGGCATATTTCATTTACCAAATTCCGGCACTGACAACATTTTTATTCTTTTTCGGCGGAATACTTTACTGGACTTTTTTCGAATATATTGCGCATCGGTACATTTTTCACTGGGTAAGTGAAAATATTCGCGTGCAAAAAATAGCGTATGTGATGCATGGAAATCATCATGAATATCCCAGAGATCGTGATCGTCTTTTTATGCCGCCGGTGCCGAGTCTTATATTGTCAACTATACTTTTTGGATTGCATTATTTGTTGTTGCGGGACTATAACTGGGCTTTTTTTCCGGGATTTATGCTGGGGTATTTGTTATATGCTTCCATGCATTATGCTATTCACGCTTTTGAACCGCCTTTTGAATTTATGAAACCGCTTTGGCGCAACCACCAGATGCATCATTACCGCAACGAACATTTAGGTTTTGGTGTAAGTAATACCCTTTGGGATAAGGTTTTTGGTACCACTTTCGATTTACGAAAACACAAAGAAGAACCTGAAAAAGCGAAGGCACTGAAGTTTGATGAGAAATAAAAATAAAAAACCTCGAAGTATAAAGCTCTGAGGTTTTTTGGTTAAATATAAAATCGAAAAAAAACTCTTTTTTAGAACATTCCGCCGCTTCCTTGCGTTTCGTTGGCGTCACGTTGTTTGCGCTGCATTGCTTTATTTTTACCACCACCAAACATGTAGTTGAAACCAACATAGAAGGTTTGACTTTCCCAGTAGAAAGCTCCATATTGTCTGTAAGGAATGTTACCGTCGAATGCAAAACGCATGTTTTCAAAAACGTCATTGTAACGTGCTGTAATGGTTCCTTTTCCTTTTAGAATGTTGTAAGTAGTTCCGATATCCATTTTGTACATCGATTTTCTTTCGAACTGCAAGCTCAAATCGCGACCTCTGTACATTCCGAATAATTGGAAACGTAAATTTTTAGTTGCGGTGAAAGTATTGTTCAGTCTGGCGTTAAAAGTGGTAACATCTACTTCTGCATTTTCCAAATCGCCGGTTGTGGCATTTTGCACAGCACCTCTAACGGTTTTAAAATAAGCATCTGCACTTGCATTTACGGCCCACCATTTTGTGAATTTTAAGTTAGCAGAAGTTTCCACTCCGTATGCATTGTTGTCGTCGAAGTTGTCAAACGAAAGAATTTTTCTGTTGTTTGATGCGTCATTCGGATCATTATACACTACCCTTGAAATCTCATCACTAATTCGTCTATAAAATACCCCGGAAGTAATAGAACCTAGCTTTGTGTTTCGGGTGTAATTCACTTCAAACGAATTGGTGAATTGCGGCTCTAAAGAAGGATTACCTCTTGATTCCATCAACGGAGTGGTCCATTCACGAATCGGGCTGATTTGTCCGATGCTTGGGCGATCCACTCTTCTCGAATAATTAAAGTTGAAGGAGTTTTTCTCATTCACCGTATACGTAACAAAAGCAGAAGGATATACTGTGAAAATATTATCCGTTACTTTATCTTTAAGACTTTCCGAAGAAGTTTGAGGTACTAAATTTGACTGAAAACGATTTTCATTTCTTTCAAAATCACCCGTAATGTCATAATATTCAACACGTAAACCAATTTGAGAACTCCATTTGCTGCTCCATTCTGTTCCGAAATTTGCATAAACGGAACTTATTGTTCTGTTGAACTTAAAGTTGTAA
Source organism: Flavobacterium enshiense (assembly GCF_040750275.1). Taxonomy (GTDB): domain Bacteria; phylum Bacteroidota; class Bacteroidia; order Flavobacteriales; family Flavobacteriaceae; genus Flavobacterium; species Flavobacterium enshiense_B. The sequence goes on along the minus strand of NZ_JBDOCV010000004.1, from coordinate 307,940 downwards.
TCCGAATCGTTTGAAAAGGTATATGGTGTGGTGTATTCGTTACCGTCAACGGTTGCGATAAAATCATTTTTGGTAGTTTGAATTCTGCTTTCAGCACCCAATTCCAATTTGGTTTTTTCAGTTAACGGGTTTACATAATCGATATTAATCTGTGTGTAATCCGTTACACCATCTACAAGGTTTAACGTTGTGTCGTCCATGAACAGATCACCGTCTGATTCAATGCTCGAGTTGTTGTAATTGGTGTTCTCGTTGTTTTTTGTTTTGGAATAATTCGCCTGAAATTCTAAAGTTTCGCCTTTTTTGGTGAAATCATGTTTGAAAACTAAATCATAAGTTTGATTTTTATTTTCGTTTTCATTGATGAACAATTGATGGTTGTCATTATTCGCAGCACCGGAATAATCTATAGTGGTTTTACCAAATCCGTCACTATGGGTAAGGTTCTGATTTGTATATACCGATAACGTATTGCGATCATTAATGTAATAATCCATTCCTAATTTTAACAAATGCGAGTTGTTAAGGTTGCGAAATTCAAAATTTTGTTGGTTTTCACGTCCTGGATTAGAACTGTTTACATAACCATGATTAGCATTAATTCCATGATTGTAACCATAATTGGTGTAGAAATTTACCTTTCCTACTTTATAATTCAGGTTCAAAGCCGAATTGGTTTTCGGTGTGATTCCGAAAGTAACACCAGTATTGATTGTTCCGTTGAAACCAGTATTGGCATTCTTGTGTAAAATGATGTTGATAATCCCGCTCATTCCTTCCGGATTGTATTTTGCCGAAGGATTGGTAATCAATTCGATTTGTTTGATCGAGGAAGACGGAATCTGCTGCAAAAGTTGCGCTGCATCAATGTTGGATGGCTTTCCGTCAATAAGAACGCGTACATTCGAATTTCCTCTTAAACTTAATTCCTTAGTTTGCGGATCAATGCTTACCGTTGGAACATTGTTTAATATTTCCGAAGCCGTGGTTCCCGACGCTACTAAATCTTTCCCGACATTAACCACTTTACGGTCAATTTTTTGTACCATGCTAGAACGTTCCGCAACTACTTCTACACCTTCTAATTGTGTAGCTTCTGATTCAATGGCAATTGTACCTACGTTAACAGATTTATCTCCGGCAGTTAAAGTTATTTCTTTAGAATAGGGTTTGTATCCAATAAATTGAATTTCAAGCTTGTAGCTTTTTAATTCTAGATTTTTTATGTCGAAATTTCCATTTTCCTGAGAAATGGCTCCAGTGATAACTTTTTCTCCCTCTTTGATGGAAACAGAGGCATACCCTATAGGTTCTTTAGTGGTTTTATCGATAATCTTTCCTGAAATGCTTCCCGGATTCCCAGAAGAGGTCATTTGGCCTTGTGCATATAACGACCCAATGGAAGCTAATAAGCACACAAATAAAAGTTTTAATTTCATTTTGTTTGTTTTGATTGATGGATTTGTATTACAAAAGTAGCTTTATTCCAAACTAATGTGCAATGCAAGGTACTTTTTTATACAAAATTTAACAATTTATTATTAAAAGTTTGAGGTAGTTATATAGACTATAAAGATGATTATTTGTTACACTTTTTTCTGCAAAAAATCTTCAATTGTAAATTATAATCGATAAACGGCTGATTTTCAGTTTTTAAATTTCTGATTTTCTAATTTTCAATTTCTCCAATTAAACGTATCTTTGCACCCTTAAAAAATTACAGTTTATGATACTTCAACAAATTCTTACGGGAAAAATCCAGAAAGCAGTTCAGGATTTATTTGATGTTACACTCGATAAAGTGGAATTTCAGGCAACCCGTCGGGAATTTGAAGGCGACATAACCGTAGTGATTTTTCCGCTTTTAAAGTTGGTAAAAAGCAATCCGGTGGAATTGGGAAATAAAATTGGGAACTATTTGGTACAGAATGTTTCGGAAGTTGAGCGTTTTAACGTCGTTTCGGGCTTTTTGAACATCGTAATTTCCGATGCGTATTACTTAAATTTCTTCAACGGAATCAGAACTGCCGAAACCTTTGGATTTGCAACGCCAAAAGAAGGTGACAAAGCCGTTATGGTGGAATATTCTTCACCAAATACTAATAAACCGTTGCACTTAGGACACGTCAGAAATAACTTACTTGGGTATTCCGTGGCGGAAATTTTAAAAGCATCCGGTAAAAAAGTATACAAAACCCAAATCATCAACGATCGAGGGATTCACATCTGTAAATCGATGTTGGCCTGGCAGAAATTCGGAAACGGGGAAACACCTGCAACTTCCGGATTAAAAGGCGATAAGTTGGTTGGGAAATATTATGTAGAGTTTGATAAAGCTTACAAAACGCAAATCAACGAATTAATCGCGCAAGGCAAATCGGAAGAAGAAGCTAAAAAACAAGCGCCAATCATTTTGGAAGCACAACAAATGCTTTTAGATTGGGAAGCCGGAAAACCTGAAGTTATCGAACTTTGGAAAACCATGAACCAATGGGTTTACGACGGTTTCGGTACGACTTACAAAAACCTAGGTGTAGATTTCGATTCCTACTATTACGAAAGCAATACCTATTTGTTAGGAAAAGAAGTGGTGCAATTCGGTTTGGAGAAAGGCATTTTCGAAAAAGATCCGGACGGTTCCGTTTGGATTGACTTGACCGCGGAAGGTTTAGACCGTAAAATTGTATTGCGTTCGGATGGAACAGCGGTTTACATGACCCAAGATATCGGAACGGCGATTCAACGTGTAAAAGACAATCCGGATGTGGGCGGAATGGTGTACACGGTTGGAAATGAGCAGGATTACCATTTTAAAGTGCTATTCTTAATTCTGAAAAAACTTGGTTTTGATTGGGCAGAAGATTTATATCACCTGTCTTACGGAATGGTGGAATTGCCATCCGGGAAAATGAAATCCCGCGAAGGAACAGTAGTAGATGCCGATGATTTAATGGAAGAAATGACTACAACCGCACAATCGATTTCCGAAGAATTAGGAAAGTTAGACGGTTATTCCGATGCGGAAAAAGCGGAATTATACAATGTAATCGGTTTAGGCGCGTTAAAATATTTCATGCTGAAAGTTGATCCGAAGAAAAACATGATGTTCAACCCTGAGGAATCTGTAGATTTTGCCGGAAACACAGGTCCGTTCATTCAGTATACGTATGCGAGAATCCAGTCAATTTTACGCAAAACCGATTTCGATTTAAACAAAGAGGTAATCGTTGAATTCCACGAAAAAGAAAAAGAATTACTGAAACAAGTAGAATTGTTCCCAAGTGTAATTCAGGATGCGGCGAAAAATCACAGTCCTGCTTTGGTGGCTAACTATACATATGATTTGGTGAAAGAATACAACTCGTTTTACCAATCCGTTTCGATTTTAGGCGAAGAAGATGAAAACAAAAAAATCTTCCGCGTACAGTTGTCGAAAAAAGTAGGCGAAGTAATTAAATCAGCTTTTGGATTATTGGGAATCAATGTTCCTGAGAGAATGTAAATTAATATAAGTTATGGATTATTGGCTCAGTATAAACTCATAATTCATAATTCATAATTCATAATTTAATAAGTGAATCAAAATAAATCCTATTTTTTACAATCGTTTGCCATTTTTGCCCTTTCCATAGCGGCATTTTTGGTGTTCAAATCGTTTTTACCGAAGAAAATTTTCTCTGAAAACACTGCCAATTCCAAAAATGTGGTTATTGACAGTTTGCTTTTGGAAGCGATTGAAGAGGAGAATTCTGCAGAAGAGGGCGACACCTTATCCAATCAACCGATTAGTTTTACGGCTGTAGACGGTATTACGTTTCCGGATGAAACCTATTCGGATTATAAAGGATTCCAGCATTTGGTTCAGTTTTATGAGAAATTGTATCAGTTGGAAACGACGCATCAGGGTAATGTCCGTATCGCTTATTTTGGGGATTCCATGACCGATGGCGACATGATTGTGCAGGATTTCAGAACCAATTTTCAGAATCAGTTTGGAGGTCAGGGTGTTGGTTTTGTGAATATTACTTCCGAATCGGCGGCTTCGCGTAATTCTATCAAACACGAATTTTCAGGGAACTGGAAAACACAATCGTACTTAAATGTCAAGAAGCCAAGAAGTCCATTCGGCGTAAACGGTCACGTATTTTTTGCTAACGATACTGCCAATGTGGAATGGGTAAAATACAAAGCCAGCAAGCTGAAAAACCTAACGGACTTAAACAATCCTACGCTTTTCTATGGAAAATCATCCAACAAATCGGGTAAAATTGCCTTGAAAGTTGGAAATGATACGATTTACAAAAAGCTGACACCAAATAAATTAGTCAATACCTTAGTAATCGGAAACACGACTAAAAACTTAAAAGTCGATTTCGTAAAAGCCGATTCCATTCCAATTTACGGAATGAATTTCGACGACGGAAAAGGGGTTCATGTGGATAATTTTTCCAACCGAGGGAATTCCGGACTACCGATTTCAACGTTCAATACCGAAGTCATGCGCCAGTTTCAGGATAAATTGGGTTATGATTTAATCGTGTTACATTACGGAACAAACGTGCTGAATTACGGTTCGCTAAACTATTCCTGGTACGAAAAACGCATGAAACGTGTGGTAAGTCATCTGAAAGAATGTTTTCCAGGCGTTGCGATTCTTATTATTTCCACCGCCGATAAATCCACAAAATACGATTTGGAAATGAAAACGGATTCGGCAGTGGTACCGTTAACACAAGCGCAGAAAAAATATGCCGTGCAAGCGGAAGCGGGTTACGTGAATTTATACACGCTGATGGGCGGCGACGGTTCGATGGTAAAATGGGTGGAAGAAGCACCGGCATCGGCCAATAAAGATTATACGCATTTCAATTTCAGGGGAGCCAAACGTATTTCTTCTTTGATTTACAATCAAATATACGACGGTTACGAGCAGTTTAAAAAATTGCGCGCCACCCGAAAAGTGGCCAAACCTGCGGTGAAGAAAGATTCGGTAACCGTAAAAAAAGACAGCGTTGATGTGGAATAAGTTTTTCATAGCATTTTTTGGGATACTTTTTTCAGTGTCGGTTTCTGCTCAAGTGGTGGATTCTACTACGGTGGATGTCGATACCTTGGGCATGGAAGAGAAGGTAAACTATGGGGAAAATGCGATTTCCAACACAAAATCCTTAGAGAAATTCTTCGAGAAGTTGTATTTGCTTGAAACTGCTAAATCGGGAAAAGTGCGAGTGGTTCACATTGGTGATTCGCATATACAGGCCGATTTGTTCACGGGAGTCATCCGGAAAAACCTTCAGGATACATTCGGGAACGGTGGTTTGGGATTTTCCTTTCCGCATAATTTAGCCAGAACGAATGGCAGTCATTTCATTCGCTATTCTTCCAATGAATCGTGGAACAACCATCGTATTACAAAAGAGAAAAACGGCAGCCCAATTGGTTTAAGCGGTATTTCGTTAACCACAAGAGCTAAAGATTTTGCGGTGGAAATCAACGTAAAAGACAACGCTTATCAGTTCAATACCCTGAAAATTGTTTCACCGGGCAACCAGGACATGTTTGAAGTGGCGACGGCAAAAAAGACAATCACCTTAGAATCAAATGTGCCAAAACGCATTACTCATAAAATCAAAAACGGGGAAGCCATTTCCATTATTGCTGATAAATACAATATTTCGACAGCCGAACTGAAACGGTACAATGGCCTGAAATCGGATAAGATCAGAGCCGGAAAAACGCTGAAAATCCCAACCAATGAAATGCAGAAGCGCAGTGTAAAGCGTTCGGAATTCATTCCGCTTTCGCTGACAGAAGAGACAACTGCGCATTCGTTTTATTCGGAAATCCCGATGGATAAAATCTACCTGATTCCCAACAAATCGGCTTCCAATTTCGCCTTAAACGGATTGATTTTTGAAAAGAACGAGCCGGGCATTACGTATAGCGCTATCGGTGTGAACGGTGCCAAAGCTTCCGATTACAATAAATATCCGTTGTTTTTCGAGCAAACGCAGGCACTGCAAGCCGATTTGTTTATTGTATCTTTAGGAACCAACGAAACCTTTGATAAAATGCCGTCATCCGATTATATGACGCAACTCAATACGTTTATTGCCAACATTAAATCGAAGAATCCTAATGCGGAAGTGTTAGTGATGTCTACGCCGCCGTCGTTGTTGTACCGTCGTTCGCTGAATCGTTTTGCCGATGCTTATGCGCGTGATGTCAACGCACAGGCTACCGTAGTGAATCACGCCTCCTGGGATTTGTTTGCCATCATGGGTGGCATGTACGGTGTGAACCGTAATTACAGACAAGGATTGATGTCGGGTGATAAAGTCCATTATACCAAATCAGGATATGAGAAGCAAGGACAGCTTTTCAGTCAAGCCCTTTTAAACGCCTACGAAAATTTTAAAGTAACGAAGAAGAATTAATATGCAGGATTGGTTTACCCAAAATATAGCCTCATTGTTTAACGATATTACCGCAGAAACGGTTCAGAATTGGTTTGTTTTCAATCCAAAAGAACCGATTTTATTCAATACCGCCTTGTTTTTAGGCTTGTTTCTGGTTTTTTACAGTTTTTACATAGCACTGAAAAACACGTTTTACCCGCGTTTGGTGTACGTGATTTTGTTTTCACTGTTCTTCTACTACAAATCGAGCGGGATTTTCTTTTTACTGTTACTAGGTTCATCCATAGTCGATTATAATTTAGGAAATCTGGTGCATCGTACGCAAAGTGTACTGAATAAGAAATTGTGTCTGGCGTTTAGTGTCGTGCTGAATTTAGGGTTTTTAGGCTATTTCAAGTACACGAATTTTGTTATTGATACGTATAACAGTGTTTCAGGTTCGGATTTTGCCTTTCAGAAGATTATACTTCCGGTAGGGATTTCGTTCTACACCTTTCAATCCATCAGTTACATTATCGAGATTTACAGAAAAGAGATCGAGCCGACCAAAAACTACGTGGATTATTTGTTCTTCGTGTCGTTTTTCCCGCAGTTGGTAGCTGGTCCGATTGTTCGTGCCAAGGATTTCCTGCCGCAGATTTATCAAAAATTAAACGTAACCAAAGACGATATCAACCGCGCCTTTTTATTAATTATCGGCGGATTGATTAAGAAAACCGTGATTTCCGATTATGTTTCCATCAACTTCGTAGACCGCGTTTTTGATGCACCTTCAAGTTATACCGCTTTCGAGAATTTAATGGCTTCGTATGGGTATGCGATTCAGATTTACTGCGACTTTTCGGGATATTCCGATATGGCGATTGGAGTAGCGCTGTTGCTTGGTTTTAAATTGCCAACAAACTTCCGTACTCCGTATCAGTCTGCTTCGATTACGGAATTTTGGAGAAGGTGGCACATTTCTTTATCGACTTGGTTGAAAGACTTCTTATACATTTCGGTAGGAGGAAACCGTAACGGAACTTTTGCTGGATTTTTATTCCCGGCCTTGTTTTTCTTCGGCTTGATTGTTTGGGGAATTACTTATGCTCCAACGAGTAATATTCCTTTGATTATTGCTGTAGGATCCACAGTTGTTTTTGCGTTGACGTTTTTATTGTCAAAGGAAAAAGAACGCACGATGTTTACCAATGTCAACTTAATGACTACCATGTTGTTGGGCGGTTTATGGCACGGCGCGAGTTTGCGTTTCATTATTTGGGGGGCATTGCATGGTTTGGCCTTGGCGGTTCATAAAATTTTTATGGAATTTTTTCCTCCGAAGAAAGATAGTAAACCGACGTTCTTTGGTGGAATCTGGACGGTTTTGTCGGTAATCCTGACGTTTCATTTCGTGGCATTCTGTTGGATTTTCTTCCGTGCCAAAGATTTTGATACAGCGTTACAGGTGATTAACAACATCGGGAATGTTACTTTTGATGTACAGCAATGGATGATTATTGGGGAAGGATACAAAAATGTTTTTCTTCTGATGGGTATTGGATTTGCGTGGCATTTTCTTCCGGAAAAATTGGTTGAAGGCACGCAATCTGTCTTCAAAGCCTTGCCAATTATAGGAAAAGCAATTATTTTAGGGTTGGTGTATTGGTTGGTTTATGCCATGGCTTCTGCAGGACCACAACCATTCATTTATTTTCAATTTTAATTTTAATAAAATATTAAGTTTTCAAAAATTATCATAATTCATTTTTTTTTCTACATTTGAATCAATGAAATTTTTGACAACTATAATTGCATCATATTTTATACTTCTAATAGGAGTGCCAACTGTGCGTGTTTTGAAATCACATGTTTCGAAGCAGTGTATGGTTATGGCTCAGGAAGGATGTTGTCAGGGAGATGATATGCCGGATAGCTGTCAGAAAGAGAAATGTGTGCTGAATTTAAATTTTTCAGCAGGACAGTTTATCGTTCAGCAGATTCAGGATGTTAGCTTTCCCGGGGTTTTTGAAAAGGTAAAAAAACAGAATTTAGTATATGAGAAAAATTTAATTCCTCATTTTTACAATTCGTTTTGGCATCCACCGGAAATTCAGAATTCTTAAATGGAAATCATCAATCAGAAACAGTCAAAAAATAAAGATATAAACTAAATAAATTTTAAAAAGATGAAAAATATCGTAGCAATTTTAGCAGTAGCATTATTTACAGTATCAATGAACGTAACTGCTCAGGAGAAAAAAACGGCAGGTCCTGCTAAAAAAGAAGCAACTACTAAAAAAGAAGCTTGCACTAAAGAAGAGAAGAAAGCTTGTGCAACAGGTGAGAAAAAAGCTTGTTGTGCTGCTAAGAAAGCATAATTTCTTTCTAATGATTTTAAGACGCCCCATTTTCGGGGCGTTTTTTGTTTAGCAAAAGAAAAACGGTTTAGGTTATCTATTCCTTTTTTGTTAAATTTACAGTAGTGTTTAAAATATAAACAGATATGAGAAAAGCATCAATTTTTGGACTTGTTTTTTTGTTGGGAATAAGTCTAGGTTGTTCCAGTAACGATGACGACGGAGGTTCAGTGTCAAATAACAGTCAGACAATAACTGCTGTACGGAACATTGTTTCGACTGGGACATGGAGAATTACCTATTTTTATGATTCCGATACTGATGAAACATCTAACTTCTCAGGCTTTAATTTTACGTTTGGAAGTAATAATGTGCTGACCGCAGACGATGATTTTGATACTTATACCGGAACATGGTCGATAACAGACAGTAACAGTAATGACGATAGTCCGAGTGATGTTGACTTTAATATTGGGTATACGACACCTCCTTCATTTGTGGATTTAACGGATGACTGGGAAATTTTGGAGTATACCAATACCAAAATCAGATTAAGGGATGTCAGCGGTGGCGGTGGCGGTACCGATTATTTGACATTTGAAAAAAATTAACTACAATAGCAGAAATTATATGGCCAGTCTTCGGACTGGTTTTTTATTAAGGATTATCTAAAACTTTGCGACTCTGCTACTTTGAACCTTTACGACTTTATATTATCTTTGCACCTCATTAAACAAAAACGATCATGTTTGATAATTTAAGCGATAAACTCGACAAAGCCTTCCATATATTAAAAGGTCACGGAAAAATTACCGAAGTAAACGTAGCCGATACCTTAAAAGAAGTACGTCGCGCCTTATTGGACGCCGATGTTAACTTCAAGATTGCCAAAGATTTTACCACACGAGTAAAAGAAAAAGCAATTGGTGAAGATGTATTGACAACGCTACAGCCAGGTCAATTAATGGTGAAAATCGTTAAAGACGAATTAACCGAATTAATGGGTGGTGATGCAACCGGTGTAAATCTTTCCGGAAACCCATCAATTATTTTAATGTCTGGTTTGCAAGGTTCGGGTAAAACAACTTTTTCGGGTAAATTAGCGAACTTCCTAAAAACCAAGAAGAACAAAAAGCCATTATTGGTGGCTTGTGATATCTACCGTCCAGCGGCGATTAATCAGTTGCATGTGGTTGGAGATCAGATCGGTGTGGAAGTGTATTCTGAACCGGATAATAAGAATGCCGTTTCCATTGCTGAAAACGCTATCAAACATGCTAAAGCTAACGGTTTTAATGTTGTAATTGTCGATACAGCGGGTCGTTTAGCAGTAGATGAGGAGATGATGACTGAAATTGCAAACGTTCACAAAGCAATTCAGCCTCAGGAAACCTTATTCGTAGTGGATTCCATGACAGGTCAGGATGCGGTGAATACTGCAAAAGCGTTTAATGATCGATTAAATTTTGACGGTGTTGTATTGACCAAATTAGATGGTGATACACGTGGAGGAGCTGCAATTTCGATCAAATCTGTGGTTGATAAACCGATTAAGTTTATTGGTACGGGTGAGAAAATGGAAGCGATTGATGTTTTCTATCCGTCACGTATGGCAGAACGTATCCTTGGGATGGGAGATGTAGTTTCCTTAGTAGAAAGAGCACAGGAGCAGTATGACGAAGAAGAGGCGCGTAAATTGCAGAAGAAAATCGCGAAAAACGAATTCGGATTCGACGATTTCTTAACGCAAATCCAACAGGTAAAGAAAATGGGTAACATGAAAGATCTTGTCGGGATGATTCCTGGAGCCGGAAAAGCGTTAAAAGATGTTGAAATTGAAGATGATGCCTTCAAACATATCGAAGCGATTATTCACTCCATGACGCCAGATGAGCGATCAAAACCATCCATTTTAGATGCGAAACGTAAAACGCGTATTGCTAAGGGTTCGGGTACAAATATTCAACAGGTAAATCAGTTGCTGAAACAATTCGATCAAATGAGTAAGATGATGAAGATGATGCAGGGCGCAGGTGGTAAAAACCTAATGCGAATGATGGGCGGAATGAAAGGAATGAGATAATATAAAGACGCGAACAATCGCGTCTTCTTTTTTATAGAAACACACACAAACAACAAAAAGAATGCAACTACTAGACGGAAAAAAAACAGCGGAAGACATTAAAATTGAAATTGCAGCCGAGGTTCAGAAAATGAAGGACAAAGGTGAAAAAGTGCCACATTTGGCAGCTATCATTGTAGGGAACGACGGTGCAAGTTTAACATATGTTGGCAGTAAAGTGAAAGCTTGTGAGCGTGTTGGCTTTGAATCGACATTGGTGAAAATGCCAAGTACCACTTCGGAAACAGAATTGCTGAGAAAAATCAAGGAACTGAACGAAGATGATAATATTGATGGTTTTATTGTTCAGTTGCCATTGCCAGATCAGATTGACGAACAAAAAGTACTGATGGCAATTTGTCCGAGTAAAGACGTAGATGGTTTCCATCCTGAAAATTTCGGAAAAATGGCTTTGGATATGAGTACGTTCATTCCGGCAACGCCTTTCGGTATTTTAGAATTATTGGAGCGATATAATGTAGATACTGCCGGGAAGCATACAGTGGTAATCGGAAGAAGTCATATTGTTGGTCGTCCGATGAGTATTTTAATGGGCCGTAAAGGATTCCCAGGAAATTCAACCGTTACCTTAACACACAGTCACACGAAAAATATTACACAAATTACATCTCAGGCTGATATTATCATCACCGCTTTAGGGGTTCCGAATTATCTGAAAGCCGAAATGGTGAAAGACGATGTGGTAGTAATTGACGTAGGAATCACCCGTGTTGCAGACGAAACGAATCCAAAAGGTTATGTAATTACCGGGGATGTGGATTTTGAAAATGTAAGTAAAAAAGCATCGTTTATAACGCCGGTTCCAGGAGGAGTTGGCCCGATGACTATTGCAATGCTAATGAAAAACACATTGTTGGCAAGAGAACAAAAAATGGCAAAATAAATGCAGATTCTTCACGCGGATAAAAGTCAGCTTCATATAATCAGAGATTTAGCCTATAAGATCTGGCCGGATGCTTATGGTGAAATTCTTTCGGAAGCCCAATTGGATTACATGTTGGAAAATTTCTATGCTATTCCTGCTTTGGAGGCGCAGCTGGATAATCATCATGTTTTTTTATTAGCGGAAAATCAAGGTGTTTTTTACGGATTTGCTTCGTATGAAATTAATTGCAAAAATTCGGGTAAGACTAAGTTGCATAAAATTTATGTTTCATCGGAATCACAAGGAAAAGGTGTAGGAAAGCTGTTGCTTTCGGAGGTTGAAAAAGCGGCGAAAAAAGCTGGTAATACGCATCTTTTTTTAAATGTAAACCGATACAACATCGCCCAGGAGTTTTACAAGCACAATGGCTTTGAAATCGTTCATGAAGAAGATATCGATATTGGTCTTGGCTATCTGATGGAAGATTATGTCATGGAAAAAACAATATAAAAAAACCGGAATCTTTTGATTCCGGTTTTTTTATTATTCACCTAAGTAAATAAATACATTGGTGACGATGTGTTTGGGCGTTCCGTTGATAGGAGTGTCTGAGCCTCCTGAGGGAACACTTACGGTATGCGAATGACTACCGCTGTTAGCCGATGCATGCAAATTGGCAGGAACGGTGTCGTTAGTGCCTACGGTTTCACTAATCAATGGAACAAGGGGAAGTACATTGGTAGCTAAGCCGAGTGTTTTGACACCGTTATAAGCATCGGTATATTGATGACTGTGATTTCCGTTGGACGTTGTAGTGGCTGTATAGCTAATATTTGGAAGATTAGCCTGTGTTAGCACAATACTGTTGGCGCCTGCAGTTGAAGTGACAGTTTCCAAACCATTAGTGGTTTTGATGAACTTATCATTCATGTTCGGTAAATTAACTCCAATTCCTACTGCATTTGCGTTGTATTGAGCAATGGGATTTAAAGTAGAAACATTTCTGCCATTCAATAAGAACCAGCCTTTATGATCGGAGCCTTCCAGAGAATGTTTTATATCACCAATCATTAAGGTATTTGGACCCATCAGGTTCCATTTTGTACCATCATTATAATATATCCCTTCACTTACTGAAGTTGGTGTAATTGCAACAGTGTTGGTTGTATTATACGTTGTCATTCCTTCCACATGATTTGTCAGCGGAGATGGGTTGTCTGTACTTATTAACTCCAAACGTGTTAGCAGAACACCTTTTTTAAGACTGTAAATGTCTAATGCAGCATCAGCGTCCGGGTTGGTTATATCTATTCCAACATTTTGAGCAATGGAAGAGACTGAAAAAAGGATGAATAAGTATATAGCGGTTTTTTTCATATCAAAATCAATTAGGTTATTAGATCATTTGCATAAATGTTATTTTCCAAGATAAACAAAAGTATTGGTAACCATGTGTGAGACTTTGTCCAAAGGGGCAGCACTTCCACCTGTATTTACTGTGGCTGTGTGATTGTGATTTCCGTTAGATGAGGTGTTGGAAACAGTTGTTGAAACCGTATCGGAACCCACATCGTTATTGAGAATGTTTAAAACTACGCCGCTGAGTATTCCTAGTAAACCGGTCACTAAATTTAAGCTTTCCGGGGTACCGTGATATTTGTCATCATGATTGTGGTTGTGATCTCCAGTGCTATTGGTTGAACCGGTAAATGTAACATTTGGTAAATTAGTTTGGGATAAATTAACCGTATTGTTCCCTCCGGTATCCATTAAGGATTCCAATGCAGATTTACCTTTTAGGATTCGATCTCTGGCATCGGGAATTTGGGTGGTAAATCCGATAGTGGAGGCATTTGTTTGCGCTTTTGTCGGAAGCAAATTTGTGTTACGGCCATCCAACAAATACCATCCGTTGTGATCCTCAGTTAAAAGACTGTGTTTAATATCGCCTATTTGAGTTGTAAGAGGTTCTAATCGGATCCATTCCGTCCCATTATTGTAATAAAATCCTTTATAAACAGCTTGATCTCCAACTCCTGATGGTGTGATGTTGTAAACAATCATACCAGCAACATGCTGTGATAATGGGGAGGCATTGTTTGTGGCAGTAAGTGCTACTCGGGTTATCAGAACACCTTTCGTTTCGCTTTTTATATCCAGAACAGAATTTTCATTCGGTGTGTCCGTTCCAATTCCTACTTGTGAGTAAAGAGTTGTTGATATAAACAATATAAATAGCAGCGTAATTTTTCTAGTCATAGTACTCGTTTTTTGATTAATAACCCAAGTAAATAAAAATGTTTGTTGCCAAGTAGTTCGGTGTTCTGTCGACAGGAGTGTTTAAGCCGCCTGAATTAAAACTTACCGAATGGGAATGATTTCCAGAATTTTGAGAGGTTCGGGAAGCAGTTGTTGTTGTTTCCTTAGCGACATTTGCAATTTGAAAAAGAGTCAGAAGAGTCGTGGAAAGTAGTCCAATATTTTCTGAACCGATAAAACTGTCCAGATTATGGTTGTGATTTCCTCCTGAATTTGTTGTACCTGTAAAGTTAATGTTTGGAAGGTTGCTTTGAGTAATTGTAAAAGTATGGCTTCCAGCAGTGTCTCCCAAAGATTCAGAACCGGTCTTGGCTTTTAAAAACCGATCGGCAGCGTCTGGAAGGTTTGACGACAAACCAATTGTCCCTGCATTAGCTTGTGCAAGTGCGGGCAATGAACTTACAGTTCTTCCATCAAGTAAATACCAGCCGTTGTGATCGGCATTGGAAAAACTGTGTTTTAATTCTCCTATTTTTACGGTATTGGGGTTTAGTCGTATCCAAGACGTTCCGTCGTTGTAGTATAAACCCGGGTAAACCGTATTGATTCCGGCGCCATTTTGTGCCGTGTTGAATACAATCATGCCTGAGACATGTGCGTCCATGGGATTTGGTTGGTTTATTCCTTGAAGTGGGACTCTCGGTAGTAAAATTCCTTTGTCTGTGCTTACAACCTCGATGATTGCATCTTCATTCGGGGTAGGCGTTCCAACACCAACCTGTGCGTACAGGCTGCTGCAAAAAAATAAGAGTAGAAGTTTTCGCATAAATTAAGGTTTTTATTGTTAAATAATTTAGATAATAAAGCATCATATTTTTATTATCTGTGAGCAATACGGAAAGAACGTGAAGTCGCTAAACTTTAAAATAATTCCTTAATCTCAATTTTTAATACTTTACAAATTTTGTTCAGAGTCGTTACAGTAGTGTTAATCTCACCTCTTTCAATTCTTCCGATTTGATTTCTCGGTACAGAAGCTTCAAATGATAAGACTTCCTGGGACATACTTTGATTTCGTCTCAGTTCTCTGATTTTTGTTCCTATTGCTTTAATAAGAGTTGTGTTTTCATTTTCTAACATGGTATAAAATTGCTTTTTTATTCCGATCATAAAAAACACATATTAGTGTCTTTTGCCGTTTTGTTTTTTAAAATTGCTGAAAACTGAAAACCGTAATCGTGTTTTTTACGTAACTAACTTGGGGATGTCTGTTCGATTTTCAACGGATACAAAAAATAGCTTAATAGATGAACGTGAAAATGATTGTTTTATAAATTTAAAAGAAAATGACCTATTATCATGATGTTGGAAAATTCTCATAAAACCATTGGTACGTAAGGTTTTATGTATTTTTTTTTTAATATCTAATTTTTTAGCCAACACTAAAACTATTTTTGCCATTTCATTTTCTGATATTGCCTTATTCTAAATTATTAATGATTATCATACAAATATTTTATCCCATATTGAGTTATTAATAGTTGATGACAGTATAATAACAGTAACTAAAAGAAAATTTGTTTCCAAAAGAAAATTTTACAGTTAACTTGAAAAAATAACGGGTAAAAACAGTTTGCTCCTTATGTGAAGTAGTTGCTGGTTTTAAAGAATAAAGAGAAGAAGCAGAATTATTCCCCAGTACGAACTTTAAACTCGATATTTCGAATTTGGTGGTATTGTGAGCTGTTGGTGCCAAAAACACTTTTGATGTATTGTTTTACTTCTTTTGCCGTTTGAATTAAACCGGATTCCGCATTATACAATGTTTGGTTTCTTTCTTGTAAGGCTTTGCTGTATAGTAAGTAGCTGTTTATTAAATTGTGATTCTGTGTGCGAAGATGATCTAGCTTCGTTTGAAGAGAATCAATTTTTAATTCCTGTTCGTTTGGGTTGTAGATGGTATTCTGTTTTAAAATTTCAGTAAGATTGGCAAAATGTTCAATCTTTCTGTCGTAGGATTGTTGGGAGCAGTAATTGGTTTCTGCAGTATTTTTCAAAACTACACCCTGAATTTTTTTGTTTACGGCTTTAGCATCTTCAAGAATAAGTTTGTTTACTCCGGAAACGGCAAAGGCATTAGTGATTTTGGTGCAAAAAGGTTTTAAATCTTCAAAGGCTTTCCGACGGTTGTTGGTGTGTATGTCGAAGTTTGTTTTCTGGGTTCGTACATCGTTTAATTTTTCAAGAGCGATGTGATACAATGTTTCCAGTTGCGCTATTTTTAGACGATTGTTGGAGGGATTGTAAATTTCTTCCAGGCTGTGACAGTATGAAATCAGACGTAAAAAATTCGCAACATTTTTAGCGTGCCCGGTTTCACTGGTAGTTTTGTTGGGCTGCTCTAAATTGTTGCCGAATTCGGAAGAGGAAGTCATTGCCGCGGATATTTTTTGTTAAACCAAATGTATTAAAAAAAAATATTTGTAAGGAAACTTCCATTTGATTTTTTTGTAAAGAAAAAAGCGTTTTTTGTTAGCCCTAAGATGTTTTAAGGACGGAAAAACTATTTTTTAAACCTGCGCTTGTTTTGGTCAGGTTTCTGGGAAATAGGTTTTGAGAACGCTTTTCGGATTCCCGGTTTTACATCCGGTTTTGGAAAACTTGCTTCTTCAGTCATACTGGATTCGCTAATAAGCAAGTTTAGTTGTTTAATTTCGGTATCTGTCAAATCGCGATAACGTCCTACCGGCACATCAAGCGAAATGTTGATGATTCTGATGCGTTTCAAAGCGGTAACTTCGTATCCCAAATATTCACACATACGGCGAATTTGACGGTTAAGTCCTTGTGTCAGAACAATCCGAAATACAAATTTACTGATCTGTTCCACCTTACATTTCTTGGTAACCGTATCTAAAATAGGGACGCCGTTACCCATTCGTTGGATAAAACGATCGGTTATGGGTTTATTTACGGTTACAACATATTCTTTCTCATGGTTGTTACGTGCGCGAAGTATCTTATTTACAATATCGCCGTCGTCTGTCATAAAAATCAATCCTTCACTGGCTTTGTCTAATCGTCCGATAGGGAAAATACGTTTTGGGTAATTAATGTAATCCACAATATTATTACGGACACTTTGATTAGTGGTGCATTCAATCCCTACTGGTTTGTGAAAAGCTAGATAAATGGGTTTGGAAGTTTTTTCACGTATTAATTTCCCATCCACGCGAATTTCGTCATCAGTGGAAACTTTTGTGCCTAATTCAGGTACTTTGCCATTAATGGTGATTCTACCTTCTTCCAGTAATTTATCAGCTTCGCGACGGGAACAGTATCCGGTTTCGGAAAGGAATTTGTTAATACGGGTTTTATTTTCTTCCATACTGCAAAAATAATGGATTAATCATTAAAAATGAAGTAAACCTTAAAATCTGAGTTACTTTTTTATATATTTGAACCTTAATTTGTTAGAGGATTGAAAAAGCTGTTTTCTCTTATTGTTTTTTTAATTGGACTTACCCTTTTTGCGCAGAACAGAAAAGGGGAATTCCGTTTGGCTTCCGATTCCGATGTTCACGAATTGTATGTGGCCTTTCAATCGGATTTTGTTTTTGATTCTCATAACAGTAATGATGCTCTTATATCGTTGCTTCCTGATATTAAGGAAATTGTGACGAAGTATGGCATTCGTTTCGAGCCGGGAATTTCTATTTCTGCAGACAAATTAGACTTTCTTTCCCAAGAAGCAAGACGTATCTCTAAGAGCGACGCAGCGGTTCAGAAACTAAAAAAAATCCTCAAAGTACAATTGGATAATCCCACTAACGAACGTCTTTTGGAAGTAGCGGCTAAGTTGGAGCAATTTTCCGAAGTTGAATATTGTGCACTCATGAGCTTAAAACCAATAGCACCACCGACAGATATTGCACCGACAACAAATAATTACGAAGTCAATCAAACGTATATGGGAGCAAATCCGGGTGTGAATATGAATTATGCTTGGGGTTTGGGATTGAGTGGAAGTGGCATTCGTGTTCGCGACGTGGAGTATGGTTTTAATCCTAATCATGAAGACTTAAATAGTGTAAATGTTTCTATTGCGCCAGGCATGACAATTAATGCTTCTGCTTCTACTGCTTATACAGAACACGGAACTTCAGTTTTTGGTATTGTAATGGCCGATAAAGGTACTTATGGTATTTCCGGAATGGCATATGGAGCTCAGGAGATGATTTTGTTTCCGGAATGGCAACAAAGCGGTTATAATAGGATAAATGCTATAACACAAGCTATTGCAGCTTCTCAGGCAGGTGATGTGATTTTGTATGAAATGCAAACTTATGGACAAGGCAGTAATTATGTGCCGGCAGAATTTGATCAGGTGGTTTGGGATTTAACCAAAGCCGCTACCGATGCTGGTATCATTATCGTTGAAGCCGCTGCTAACGGGAATCAGAATTTGGATTCGGGTTATTATGCTTCCTATATGGCAAGAGGTAATTCCGGTGCTATTTTAGTGGGAGGCGGAAGGGCTAATGCATCGCATAACAGGATTTCGTATAGTACATACGGTTCAAGAGTAGATGTACAAGGTTGGTCTGAAGGTGTTTTTGCCTGTGGCTACGGTGATGCAGTTCAGGTAGGTGGAGATTTCAATCAGGGGTATACCAATTTTTCAGGAACGAGTTCGGCGACTCCAATCGTGGCATCTTGCGTGATAGTTTTACAATCGTATTACCGCAGTTTGACGGGTAATTACATGACGCCTTCAGAAATGCGTCAATTGTTAAGATCTACCGGGATTCCACAAGGAACGGGCGTGACAGGGAATATTGGGCCGTTACCAAACATGCAGACAGCTATAGAACAGCTTAATGCTGTATTGTCGATAGAAAACCCTTCATTTTTAACGGTTTCAATGTATCCGAATCCTGTTAATGACCATCTGACAATAGTATTTCCGGATTCAAGTTCAGAAGAAGGAACGTTGGAATTGGTTGATGCTTTGGGTAGGATTGTTCTAAGAAAAACGAATTTATCAAGTCAAACACACCTTGCTGTTGCGCATTTGCCTTCTGGAATTTATTTTGCTAAAATCAGTATCGGAAACAAGGTAGCTACAAAAAAAATCCTGAAACAGTAATTACTCCTCAAAAAGAAATTTGGAAATTCTCTGATACAAAAGCTCGTCATGTAAACTGTGTCCGAGCCCTTTTGTTTCAATGAATTCTGCGGATTTCCATGCTTCGGCTATTTTTTTTCCTTCAGTGAAAGAAACCACATCATCATCAACATCGTGTGCAATTAGTCCTTTTAAATTAAAGGTCGATGCGAATTTTTTGCCTGAAAAATCAGATGGATGGATTTGGAAACGTTCCTCAAAACGTTTTTTAAGTAATTCGAAGGCCTTATTGCTCAGGCTTATCGTTTTTTTGTAGTTGTTAAGGATGATTTCAAATTCACTTGGTGCTCCCAAAATTACCATTTTCTGCAGGTAAGGGTTGTTGTACTTGTACTGGTAATATAAACAGGTGGCGCCTCCCATGGAATGTCCGATAATGTATTGCGGTTGGTATTTTCGGATTAGCGCATCTACATGTTTTGCATACTGCGGAATGTTGAATTCAATACCGCTGGAAAGCCCTTGTCCTGGGCCATCGAGTGCAATGATGGTGCTTTTGGATGTTTGCAGTAATTTTATAAACTGCTCCCAGCGTGCGGCATTACTTTCCCATCCGTGAACCAGTAAAACTTTGTTTTCATTTCCACCCCAGGTATAAGTTTGGATTGTGTGGTTCTCCAAGGTAATTGTTTCCTGAACCGCTTCTTTTAAGATTTCCGGAATGTCGTTTGGGTTTAGCCTTCCTTCTCGAGGTTCGGAAAAAAATTTATAGGCAATTTGTGCGGCTCTTTTTGGCATAACAAAACTCATCAGGTTAACATACAACCCAATGGATTTTGTAAAAACAAAGTGAACCGTTTTGTTGATTAGCGCCATAAAAAAATCCCGATGAAATCGGGATTTAAGTTACTTATATTTTTGCAAATAATTGCTGCATTTTTTCTTTTTCTTCGTCTGCTAACATGTTGTCAACCAGGATTCTTCCACTGTGTTCATCTGTTAAGATTTTTTTACGGGAAGCGATTTCCATTTGTGTTTGAGGAGGAATCGTGAAGAAAGATCCTGCAGATGCACCACGCTCGATAGAAACAACTGCTAAACCATTTCTAACGCTGGAACGGATTCTGTCGTAAGCAGCTAATAAACGTGCTTCAATTTGTTGACGGAACTCTTCAGATTTACCTAATAAGAAGCTTTCTTCTTTTTCGGTTTCTGCCATGATGTCGCTTAGTTCTGATTTTTTATGTTTTAAATGCGTTTGTTTAGCATCTAATTTGTCTTTAGTTTCTCCCAAAACCACTTTTTTGTGTTCGATGGAAGCTTTCATTTCTTTAATGTGTTTTTCTGCTAACTGAATTTCCAATTCCTGAAACTCAACTTCTTTTGTTAAAGCGTTGAATTCACGATTGTTGCGAACTTCTTTTTGTTGCGTAGAATATTTTTTGATAGACTCTTTGTGTCCTTCGATAGCGTTTTTCTTGTCTTTGATTTGGTCTTCGATAGCTTCCAAATCGTTTTTAAGTTTTTCTAAACGAGTGCTTAATCCGGCAACTTCATCCTCTAAATCTTCCACTTCAAGAGGTAGCTCTCCTCTCACGTTTCTGATTTCGTCAATTCGAGAATCAATTAATTGTAAGTCATAAAGAGCTCTTAACTTTTCTTCTACACTTAGTTCTTTAACGTTTGCCATATTTTAAAAGTACTTAACTGGATTTGTATTTTCTTCCGATAAAATGATTGCAAAATTACTAATTTTTTTCGTAAGATAATCAACTATGTAATTTTTTGTAAATCTTTCGCTTTCATAATGCCCGATGTCGGCCAAAAGGAGTCTGCTTTCAGCTTCGTAGAATTGATGGTATTTTAAATCGGCAGTCAAAAAAGCATCGGCACCGGCATTTATCGCATTTTTAATGGCAAAACTTCCGGAACCACCTAAAACAGCTACTTTATGAATTTTTTTGTTTAGGAATTGACTATGACGGATGCCGCCGGTTTTCATCGATTCTTTTACCATTTGAAGGAAATCCGATTCGTTCATGGGGTTTTTCAGTTCACCAATCATTCCCAAGCCAATATTCTGATGTGTGTTTTGTAAATCGTAAATTTCGTACGCTACTTCTTCATAAACGTGGTTAGAAAACAACGCTTTTACTATTTTAGCTTGCAAGTGCTTCTCAAAAGTGACTTCAATTTTGATTTCTTCGGCTTCCACAAATTCAAAACGTTCACCAATTTCAGGGTTACTGTTTTCATTGCCCATATAGGTTCCGATTCCTTTCGAATTAAAACTGCAATCGTCATAATTGCCTATTTTTCCGGCTCCGGCATCAAACAAGGCGTTGCGAACCTGTTCTACGTTTTCAGGAATTGTATAGGTGATAAGTTTCTGAATGAAATTCTGTTTCGGAACTAATATTTTAGTATTGATTAACCCTAATGCATCACAGAAAATTTTATTCACTCCTTGTTGGTGATTGTCCAAAGCTGTGTGAACCGAATAAATGGCGATATCGTTTTTAATGGCTTTGATAACAGCACGTTCTACATAGTTTTTTCCTGTAATTTTTTTCAACCCTGAAAATAAAATAGGGTGGAAGCAAACAACCAGATTGCAGTTTTTGGTAACGGCTTCTTCGATTACACTTTCCAGCGCATCATGGCAGACCAAAACACCAGTGGCTTCAGTATTGACATCGCCAACCAAAAGACCGACATTGTCAAAATCTTCGGCATAAGCCAAAGGAGCCATTTCTTCTAAAACGGAAAGGATTTCTCTAATCTTCATAGTTAAAGTTTATGCGTTTTACAGTTTACAGTTTGAAATCTTTCAATCTCACTTCAAAGTAACGAATTTAGTAAGAACTTTTTTCAAAAAGATAAAAAATAGCTACATTCGTATTATGAATTTCCTTCGAAAATTACTCTTCCCATTTGCTGTTTTGTATGGCTTTGTAACTTCCGTTCGCAATTTTTTGTACGATACCGGAAAGTTGAAATCACAGGAATTTGATTTACCTATAATCGCAGTAGGGAATTTGAGTGTTGGCGGAACCGGAAAGACACCCCAGATTGAGTATCTGATCCGATTGTTGTCCGATTCATACCGGGTGGCAACCTTAAGCAGAGGGTATAAACGAAAATCCAAAGGCTTTATTCTGGCCGATGAAAATTCCAATGCTCAAATTTTAGGGGATGAACCGTATCAGTTTTTTCAGAAGTTTCCACAAATTCAGGTAGCCGTTGATGCCAATCGGGTAAACGGAATTACTCAACTGCTTGCCCAGAAAAATAAACCGGAAGTGATTTTGCTGGATGATGCTTTTCAGCACCGTAAAGTTAAAGCGGGTTTTTATATTCTTCTTACGGCTTACGATGATTTGTATTGTGACGATTTGATTCTTCCGGCCGGAAATCTCAGAGAGAGTAGAGCGGGAGTAGAAAGAGCTAACGTTGTGATTGTTACAAAGTGTCCGCCACAGCTTACAATTACACAACAAAATGAAATCAAAACCAGGTTGAAATTGCATGCTAATCAGCAATTATTCTTTACCTTTATTGCTTATGACAGTCATTTGTATTCGGCGGAGAAACAAATTCCGGTAACCGAAATGTCCGATGTAGCGAAATTACTTTTGGCCGGGATTGCAAAACCGGAATCTTTTTTTGCATATTTGCAGGCTGCTCAAAATACAACGATGGTTTTTCCGGATCATCATGATTTTACTCAGCAGGACATCGAAATAATTAAAGAAAAAGCAAATACTAGGTGTATCGTTACAACGGAAAAAGATTATGTTCGTTTAAGCGGAAAGTTGCCAAAGGAACAGCTTTTTTATTTGCCGATAAAAACGACATTCTTAAACGATAAAAACGATTTTGATAAAACGATTTTGGATTATGTGGGAACAAGTACAGGAAACCGTTAGTTATATTAAAGGAAAAACAAGTTTTACTCCGGAATATGGTGTGATTTTAGGTTCGGGTTTAGGAGGTTTTACCGAAGATATTCAAATTGAACATATATTGCCGTATACTGAAATACCAAACTTTCCGGTATCTACTGTAGAAGGACATAAAGGTGCTTTGGTTTTCGGAACAATTGAAGGAAAAAAAGTTGTGGCAATGCAAGGGCGTTTTCATTTTTATGAAGGCTACGATATGAAACAGGTTACTTTTCCGGTACGTGTCATGAAATATTTGGGAATTGAAAAACTCATTGTTTCCAATGCTTCAGGTGGTGTGAATCACGACTATCGAGTTGGTTCTATTGTAATTATTAAAGATCATATCAATTTTATGCCGGAGCATCCGCTTCGTGGGAAAAACGATTTGCGTTTCGGACCGCGTTTTGTAAACATGAGCGAGCCGTACAGTCGTAAAATGATAACGAAAGCAAAAGAATTAGCAGCTTCTTTAAATATTGAAATAAATGACGGTGTGTATTTAGGTTTACAGGGACCAACCTTTGAAACCCTTTCCGAATACCGCATGGTGAAAATTTTAGGGGCAGACTGCGTTGGCATGTCAACTGTTCCGGAAGTGATTGTGGCGGCTCACATGAATTTGGAAACCTTTGGTATTTCTGTAATAACCGATATGGGTAACGAGGAAAGTATCGATACCATTACGCATGAAGAGGTTCTGGAAGCGGCTAAAGAAGCAGAGCCAAAAGTAAGAAACCTGATTAAAAACTTGATTATCAACTACTAGCTTTGTGCTACATTTGAAGCACTAGACTCCATAATTGTATTGGCAATTATCTGATAGAATTTTTCCGGATCGAATGGTTTTGTGATTACGTCATTCATGCCGAAGGATAATAACATTTCTTTATTTTCGTCCAATGAAATTGCGGTTAAGGCTACAATTGGTGTTTTCTTGTCGAATTTTCTGATTTCTTCCGTAGCAGTAGTTCCGTTAATCCCCGGTAAGTGTACATCCATGAGAATTAGGTCGTAACGGTGATTGCGCATATGTTCCACAGCATCTTCTCCGTTTTCGATGATAAAGCAGCTCATCTCTTTTTTCTCAAGCATTTTTTGAGTAATCATTTGATTGATTTTGTTGTCCTCAACCAAAAGAATGCTTTTTCCGATAAGCCAGACATCTTCGTAGGAAGGACCTTCTTTTTTCTCGATTTTTTTCTCGGTATATCTGAATGAAAGATCAAAATGGAAACGTGACCCTTTATTTTCTTCGCTGTCCAGTTTGATTTTGCCACCCATTATGTGTACAAGTCGCTTTACGATAGCTAAACCTAAACCAGTACCGCCATATTTTCGATTAATATGGACAGATCCTTGTGTGAAGCTGTCGAAAATGGTTTCTTGA
This sequence comes from Flavobacterium enshiense, assembly GCF_040750275.1. GTDB lineage: Bacteria > Bacteroidota > Bacteroidia > Flavobacteriales > Flavobacteriaceae > Flavobacterium > Flavobacterium enshiense_B. The sequence continues at coordinate 283,453 of NZ_JBDOCV010000004.1, read as the reverse complement.
TGTTCTTTTGGAATCCCAATTCCTGTATCTTGTACTTCGAAATGTATTTTAACAGAATTCGCTTTTTCTTTTTTTACTTCGGCAACCAGCCAAACATTTCCGTTTTTAGTGAATTTTATTGCGTTGTTAATCAAATTAATGAAAACCTGAGACAATTTGGTAGGGTCGCCAATAAGTGTGGACGGTATTTTTTCATCGATTTTTAAATGATAAATCGTCTTGTTTTTGTTAGCGATTTCGGTGAAAGAACCCAATATGTTTTCTAAAAGTTCTCGTAAATCAAATTCAATATTTTCAATGCCAACATTGTCGGATTCCACGCGGTTAATTTCTAAAATATCATTGATGAAAGTCAGCAAATAGTTTCCTGAAAATTTAAGAGAATTAAGGTAATTCATTTGTTCCGGCTTCGGATTTTCATCGATCAGGATATGAGTGATACCGTTAATGGCATTTAGAGGTGTACGTAATTCATGACTAACCGTAGAGAGGAATTCTGCTCTGGCTTTTGATGCTTTTTCTGCTTTTATTTTTTCAATTTCCAACTCTTGGTTTTTGTCTTTTAAGAGTTGATTGGTTTTGGTACGGATGATGTTGTTTTTGTAAAGCGAAAGACTCAATAACGATAAAATGGAAATCAGAGCAATACTCAAAATACTGATGAGTTTTGAAAATTTAATGGTTTTTTCTTGAGCCTTGTTTTCAAGGTTCATTCGGTCAATCGTTCTGAATTGTTCACTTGGAATAAAATTGTCGCTGGGTGAGGCGCCAATTGCTTTATTTCGTAAATCAGTAATCGAATCTCTTAGCGATAAGTGTTTTGTCATATAGAAAAGAGCCAATTGAGGAAATTTTATTTTCTCATAGGAATCGCTTAGCCGACGGGTAATTTTTAATTTCTGCTGCAGATTGTCTGATGAGATAGAAATTCTGTAAGCTTTTTCTAAATAATCAATTGCATTTTTAGTGTTTGTTTTAGCTTCAATTTCAGCTAATTGGTAATAGGCCTCGGCTTTGGTTTCAAAAAAAACTTCCGTATTATTTTTCTCTACAATGCTGAAAAACTCTTCCTTAGCCTTCTGTAAATTACCATTGTTTTTATTTAGAATGGCTTTTTGAAGCGTAATTAAGTTGGTTGCTTCGGGGAGGTTAATCTGATTGTAAACAGAAACCGCTTTGTTAAAATAATTGTCAGAAAGTGCGTGGTTTTTTTTGTTTAAGTAGCTTAATCCCAAACTGTAATAGCAATAAGCGCTATTGGAGGAGGGTTTGATGGTGTTGTAAATGGTAAGGCTTCGGATATAGTTTTCAATTGCCTGGTCATTTTTATTCACTTCATGATAAATACCACCGATTGCTAAGTAGCTGTCTGCTAAATCTTTTTGAAGTTTGTTTTTTTCGGCAAACTGCTGTGATTTTTTTGCATAAGAAAGCGCCTTGTCATAATTGATGTTGTTTTTATAAAATCCGGAAAGCTCCAGATAATAGGTAACGCTATCAATTTTAACATCGGCCATTTCGTTTTGTGAAAAGGCTGAAAATGAGAAAAAAATAAGTAATAAAGCGAAATAATTTCTCATGTGTTGCAAATAAGCTGCATAAATATAGGGATTTATTTCTTTGAAACGAAACTTATTAGATCAATTATTCGGGAAGAGTAACCGATTTCGTTATCGTACCAACCTACAACTTTTACCATTTTATCGATTACAGAGGTTAGCTGAGCATCAAAAAGACAAGAATTTGGATTGCCTAAAATGTCAACCGATACGATTGGGTCTTCGGTGTAATCAAGAATTCCTTTTAGCTCGTTTTCGGCTTTTACTTTAAAAGCGCTATTAATTTCTTCAATGGAAACTTCTCTTTTAACATTAAAAGTGATATCTGTTAAAGAGCCGTCCGGAACCGGAACCCGGATTCCGCACCCTCCCATTTTTCCGTTCAGTTCGGGAAAAATTTTGGTTAATGCCTTAGCAGCGCCGGTGGTTGTCGGAACAATAGATTGGGAAGCGGCTCGTGCTCTTCGCAAATCTTTATGAGGCTGGTCGTGTAAACTTTGATCAGTAGTGTAAGAGTGAACTGTGGTAATGTAAGCCTGTTCAATGCCGCATAATTCCTGAATAACTCTGATCATTGGTGCAGCGTTATTGGTGGTACAGCTTGCATTGGAAATGATTTTTTCCGAACCGTCGAGAATATGCTCGTTTACGCCCAAAACAACCGTTTTTACAGTGTCGTCTTCAGGTGGTGCTGAAAGAATTACTTTTTTGGCGCCGGATTTTAAGTGAGCTTCTGCTGAAGCATATTTTAAAAATTTTCCCGTGGCCTCAATTACAATATCAACCGCTAAATTATTCCAGTTTATGTTGACTATTTCTCTTTCATGGAAAAAAGGGTAGGTCTTTCCGTCAATAAGAAACGAGTTGTCATGCGCGGTAATGTTGTTTTTTAAAACCCCGTGAATACTGTCGTATTTCAACAAATGCGCCATGGTTTTGGTGTCGGCAATATCGTTGATGGCTACCACTTCAATGTTGGGATGATCCAAAAGTAACCGAAAGAGATTTCTCCCGATTCTTCCAAAACCGTTAATGGCCACTCGGGTTTTTAACATGATTACAGAATGTGTTTTTGCGCGTGATAAGAAGAGCGAACCAAGGCTCCACTTTCAACGTGACGGAAACCTAATTCTTTTCCTATTTTTTCGTATTTCTCGAATTGTTCCGGTGTAATAAATTCTTTTACCGGAAGGTGTTTTTTACTGGGTTGCAAATATTGTCCGATGGTTACAATGTCTACATTTGCTTCGCGTAAATCTTTCATGGTCTGGATGACTTCCTCTTCAGTTTCTCCTAACCCTAGCATGATTCCAGATTTTGTTCTGCGGATTCCCTTGTCTTTAAGATATTTTAAAACAGCTAAACTTTTATCGTATTTAGCCTGAATGCGCACTTCACGGGTTAAACGTCTTACGGTTTCCATGTTGTGAGAAACTACCTCTGGACTTACTTCGATGATTCGGTCTAGATTTCTTTCTACTCCTTGAAAATCAGGGATTAAAGTTTCTAATGTGGTTTCCGGATTCATTCTTCGGATGGCTTTTACTGTTTCTGCCCAGATTATGGAGCCCATGTCTTTAATATCGTCACGATCCACACTGGTAATCACGGCATGTTTGATGTTCATGATTTTGATGGAACGGGCCACTTTTTCCGGTTCATCCCAGTCTACAGTTTCCGGTCTTCCGGTTTTTACGCCGCAAAAGCCACAAGAACGGGTGCATATATTACCAAGAATCATGAAAGTAGCTGTTCCTTCTCCCCAACATTCTCCCATATTCGGGCAACTTCCGGAAGTACAAATGGTGTTTAGTTTGTATTTGTCAACCAAACCACGCAGTTCAGTATATTTCTGGCCGGTCGGCAGTTTTACACGCAACCATTTCGGTTTGGCTTTCGGTAAGATGTTGGAGTCTAAAACGGTATCCATAATGCTGAAAAATATTCGCAAAGATACTAATTGTTGAGAACTTACTGCTTGGTTTAACGCATTTTTAATAAGAGAATCATAATGGATTCTGTTCTTTTTTAGTTTTGGAAAAATGTGTTATTTTAGCAAAAATCGTTTTAAAAGCCAAAATAAGTATGAAAGTTACCAAGTTGTTTACCGAATTTTTTGAAAGTGAAAAAGCCTCCGGAATAGTTTTAATAGTTTGTACAATCGTTTCGTTGTTGCTAGCCAATTCAATATTTCAAGGAAGTTATGAGCATATATGGCATTACCAAATAGGTAGTCATTCTTTTGAACATTGGATAAACGACGGTTTGATGACCATTTTCTTTCTGTTGATTGGATTGGAATTGGAACGGGAAATTTATATTGGTGAACTCTCTAGTTTAAAAAATGCCTTACTGCCTTTAATTGCTGCGCTAGGCGGAATGATTGTGCCGGCTGTAATCTATCTGATTTTTAATTTCGGAACTCCAACACAAGCAGGTGCCGGAATACCAATGGCTACTGATATCGCGTTTGCTTTAGGTGTATTATCTCTTTTGGGGAATCGGATACCGTTATCGTTAAAAGTTTTTTTGACGGCTTTGGCGGTTATTGATGATTTGGGCGCTATTCTGGTTATAGCTATTTTTTACACAGATGATCTCTCACTTTTAAATTTAGGTATTTCGTTAGGAATTATGGGGGTTTTGTTTGTTTTCAATCGTATGAAAGTAAATAATTGGCTTCCTTATATAATTGGAGGGGTAGGAATGTGGTATTTTATGCTGAACTCAGGGATTCATGCAACGATTGCCGGAGTTTTGTTAGCTTTTGTAATTCCGTTTGGTGACGGAAGTGAAAAGACGGTTTCGTATCAATTACAACATTTGCTGCATAAGCCGGTTGCATTTGTAGTTCTTCCGCTTTTTGCTTTGGCTAATACGGCTGTAATTTTTGGCGGTGATTGGGCTGAAGGGTTGCTCCATGAGAACAGTATTGGCATCTTTTTAGGATTGGTGCTCGGAAAACCAATTGGGATTTTTCTTTTCTGCTTTTCTTTTGTGTTGATCGGTATCTGTAAATTACCTGGTGAGTTGAAATGGAGTCAGCTTTTTGCGACCGGTTTTTTGGCAGGAATCGGTTTTACCATGTCTATTTTTATAACCTTGCTTGCATTTAAAGGGCAGCAGGAAGATATAACGATTTCAAAAATTGCAATTTTGTTTTCGTCTTTAGTGGCGGGATTAATTGGTTATGTTTTTCTATCGTTTACTTTAAAGAATGAAAAAAGTAATGACTAATAATAAAAAAGGCTGAAGAATCAGCCTTTTTTTATTGAACATTCACTGTTATCGGTAAATTGTATGCGGTTCGTACTGGTTCACCGTTTTTATAACCGGGTTCCCATTTGGTTTTCATAGCATTTAAAACTCTTAAAGCTTCTTTGCCAAGGTTGTAGCCAGGATCTCGGGTTACTTTAATGTTGGACAAGCTTCCGTCTTTTTCGATTACAAAGTACACCATTACTTTTAAGGATTTTACTTCGTCTTCAACAGCTGGAGAATTGAATTTTTTCCCTACATTTTTTAGGAATTCTGCAATGCCTCCGGGATACTGAGGTTGTTTGTCCACTGTAATAGTGGTTTCTACGGCAGGTGGAGTTGTGGAGCTGTTACCAGTACCCATAGTGTTGCCTTTTGGTGCTGTTTCAAGGCTATTTCCACTTGTTCCGGAGCCTTCGCTGGTTACAGCACCTACTTGTCCTTTTTCCAGTTCTTTATTGGTGGCAGGGTCTTCCGTAACTTTGTTTTTTTCGGCAGGTTTCATCACCACTCGTTTGATGACTTTTTCGTCGGTAAGCGGTTTTGAAGTTACCGGGCCTTTGGATTCTTCTTTTGGTTCGTCTTTAAAAATATCCGTGTTTACCAGCGTAATAATCTCTTCGGTATTTGACTTTTTGATAGCTGCTGTGGCTTCTTCTGAACTGAAGTAACTTATCGTAAACGGAATAGCTGCTGCAGAAGCAAATAAACCTAAGGCAGTACATAATGCTCTTAAGGTGGTTTTTGGATTTTCGGTTCTTAATTGATAAGCACCATAAGTTTTGTTTCGTCCTTCGAAAACCATGTTTAACCAACCGGTTTCGTAAATGTTGATTTTAGACATACTAGATAGTTTTTGAGGTTAATTAAATTGCTTTTTTATTTAATAACGAAAACTATGCTAGCATAGTATGTATAATGTTAAATTTTTTATAAATTATTTTAAATTTAACATTTTTGTTGAATTTTAACACCGTGGTTATTCTGATTTATTGTGGTTAAATCGGTGAATTAGTGTTTTTGTTGAATGATTTCGGCCAGTAGTTTTTTGGCACGTAAAAGTTTAATTTTTACGTTGTTTAAGGGTTCTTCCAGTTCATCGGCAATTTCCTGATAACTCATCTCCTGAAAATAACGCAATTGTATTACTTCTTGGTATGCAGGCTTTAATTCTTTTATCAACAAAAGCAGGCGGGCTAAATTCTGCTCTTTAATGATTTCGTCTTCCACAGAAGGTGTGGTGTCGGCCACATCGTAAGCTTGCTGGTCTTCTTCATCGGTCATTTCAACAAATAAAGCCGATTTTTTCTTGCGCAGCATGTCAATGTGAACATTTTTGGCAATGGCAATAAGCCAGGTATTGAATCCGTATTCTGGGTTGTACGTGGCGATTTTGTCAAAAGCTTTGGCGAAAGTTTCGATAACGATGTCTTCCGTATCCGTTTCGTTTTCGGTGCGTTTCAGCATAAAACCGTATACTTCGTTCCAAAAAAAGTCCAATAAAAAAGTAAAGGCTACTTGGTCGCCCATTTTAGCCTTTTCGATATTTTTCTGTATGATTTCCGAAGTTATTTCCAATGTACCGGTTTTGAAACTAAGTTGGTGAAAAACACATTTAACTGTGTGAAGATAAGGATTATTTCAAGGATTGGAAACCAATACATTACATCTTTTTCGTTTAATTTTCCGGCAGCATATCCTAAAGTGATCCAGCTGAAGATATAGCGGAATACGATCAATCCGCCTACAATCATCCATTGAAACTGAAAAGCCAAAAGGACAACAGCCAAAATAAGAAAAGACAGTTGAGAGAAATAATATAGGCCGAGTTGAAATTTATCGAATCCTTTGTAGAATTTAGCAGTGGAAACGTGACGACGTTTTTGGTTGAACCATTCTTTCCATGTTTGTTTGGGTTCTGAAATGGTGAAACTGTCAGGTGTATAACAATAGGCAGTGTTACTGGCTTTAGCAGCCTGATTGATAAACAGGTCGTCGTCTCCGGAACGTATCGTCATGTGTTCGATAAAACCGTTTACGCGAAAAAACTCTTCGCGTTTGTACGCCAGATTTCTTCCAACCCCCATATAAGGTTTGCCCATTTTCGCCCATGAAAAGTACTGAGTGGCAGTTAAAAGGGTTTCAAAGCGAATGATTTTATTTAAGAAAGAGCCTTTAATTTTTTCATAAGCACCATAGCCTAAAACAATCGTTTTGTGCATGGTAAATTGTGAACTCATGTTGGTAATCCAGTCTTTCGAAGTAGGGTAGCAATCGGCATCGGTGAAAAGTAAATATTCTTTGGAAGCCGCTTTGATTCCTAAGGTAAGAGCGAATTTTTTATTGCCCCAAAAGGCTTCGTTATTTTGAACTTTTACCAGTTTTACGTTCGCATATTGTTTTTCGAATGCTTCAAAAATTTCAAGGGTTTCGTCGCTGGAAGCATCGTCAATTAACACGATTTCGTAATCCGGATAGTTCTGATCAGCTAATAGAGGGACGAAGTTTTGAACTTTTTCGGCTTCATTTTTCGCACATACAATTACAGAAATCGGAATACGTTTGGGCGTGATTTGCTGTTTTGGAGCAAAAGCAAATTTTCCGAAAACAATCAGATGGTAAAAAAGTTGGATGGCGATGATTCCGATAAAAACGTAAAGTAAAATTAGCAGCATAGGTAACCCTGAATAGTGTTAAAATCAGGGCAAATTTAGTGAAAAGAGTTTACTTAAATAAAATTGTAAAAGTTTAGTTTTTAACAATTGGAATTTCTTAAGAACGTTGTTTTTTCATGGCATCGGCGATGGCTTGTGAATTGTTGTCTTTTCTTTCTTCCAATTCGGAAATAATAGTGTTGTGGTTTTTATCGTCGCGGTTTTGAGAAAGTTTGTGAACGGCCTGAATATCGGTAATTTCAATTTCAAAAGCGGTAATGCCGTTTATTTGTCTCATGGTTTCCGCTGAGAGATTTTCAATTTTAACCGGATTTTTGGAGGTTGCCTCGTATTTGTCGACCAATTTTTTCATCGCAAACAGCAATTCTTCACCTTCGATGATTCTAATCTTACCGTACACATGAACGGCAATATAATTCCAGGTTGGGACATTTTCATGATCGTACCAGGAAGAAGAAATGTAGGAGTGAGGTCCGTTAAAAATTGACAGCACTTCATTATTATCTGTAAAACTTTCTCCTTGAGGATTTTCTTTGGAAATATGTCCAAACAACACTTCTTTCCCCTGTAAATTTGTTTCCAGTTCCAACGGAATATGAGTGCCCCAAAGTTTTCCCTGTGTTTGATTCACTAAGATCCCGAAGCTGTTAGTCTTGATAAAGCTTTTGATTTCTTCGGCGTTTTCGTTTTTATAAAGTTCAGGGATGTACATTTGAGAGTGTATTTAGGTATCGGTAATTTATTGAGGATTTATTTTTATAGTGTCATTTCCAATAATCACGGCCAAAGTATCTTTAATGTTTGCCTCGCCGTTTTTAATTACTGTGGAGTCTATTTTTACATAATTCTGGTTCTCTATTTTGTAAAAATCGGCTTCTTCTTCTCTAGGTTGGGAAAAATAAGTGTCATGAATTAAAAAACCTGAAATTAAGAAAAAGTGGAGTACAGGGAAACAAAGTAACAGAACCAGGAACTTTTTGAGTTTAGATTGCGGGTAAGTGGTTCTATCGCTGTAAAACTTGTTAATCGATAAAAAGAAGTAAAAAAAATAAAAGATTGTCAGGAACCAAAACAGCTCCAATACGATTGAAATTCTAAAAAATATCGATAAGCTTAACATGATCGAAAGGGTGAAAACCTGAACAAACAAGCTGAAATAAGCTAGGTGTTTTAAAGTAAGTTCCGATATTTTCATCTACGGTAGTTTGGTATTATATAATATTCACTTCCGCTTCAATAGCGATACCAAATTTCTCAAGTATCGTTTTCTGAATCTCTTTCGAAACGTTTAATATTTCTTGACCGGTCGCATTTCCGTAATTTACCAAGACTAAGGCCTGAAGTGTGTGAACACCAGCATCGCCAAAACGTTTTCCTTTAAAACCGGCTTGTTCAATTAACCAGCCTGCCGGAACTTTAACTTCGTTTTCGCCAACGGTATAATGTGGCATTTCCGGATAGCGTGTATGTGCTTTTTCGTAAACCGATTTTGGAACGATTGGGTTTTTGAAGAAACTTCCGCTGTTACCCAATACTGCTGGATCCGGCAATTTACTTTGACGAATAGCAATTACAGCATCGCTTACTTCTTTAAGCGTAGGATTTGTGATGCCGTGTTTGGCCAATTCCCCGTCAATAGCGCCATAGGACGTATTGATTTTATGGTTCGTTTTTGTCAGTTTGAAAGTAACCGAGGTAATCACATATTGGTTTTTCGCTTCATTTTTGAAAATACTTTCGCGATAACCAAATTTGCAGTCTTCATTAGTAAAGGTTAGGATTTCCTGTGTGTCAATTTTCATGGCTTCACAGGAAACAAACGTATCTTTAATTTCCGCACCGTAAGCGCCAATATTTTGAATTGGAGTCGTGCCGACGTTTCCGGGAATTAAGGACATATTTTCAATGCCTCCAAAATCCTGATGAATATTCCATATGACGAATTCATGCCAGTTTTCCCCTGCATTTCCCTGTACCCAAACATAATCGTCCTCTTCTTTAAGCACCTTTTTTCCTTTAAGGTTTACATGAATAACCAGAGCATCAATGTCCTGTGTTAAAAGCATGTTGCTCCCGCCGCCCAAAATGAATAACTTTTCGTTTTGATGTTCTTTCAGGATTTGCGCCAGTTCTTCAGTATTGGAAACTTCCACAAACGATTTTGCTTTGGCTTCAATTCCGAAAGTGTTGTATTTTTTTAAGGAGAAATTATGTTGAATCTGCATGGTTTTTATTTTTTCAATCATGAACTACGCCAATTTAGATGAAATAATCAGTGTTAATTAGTGTAATTCGTGCTTAAAGGTTAAAGTTGTGCTTTTAGTTCTTCTTCCGATACAAATCCGTTTTTCTTCCACACCTGTTTTCCGTCTTTGAAAACTAAAACTACAGGAAGTTCCGTGTTTAATCCGTTGAATAAGGCTTTGTTTTTATCGGCATCGATGCGAATAATTTTGGCTTTCCCTTCGTATTCCTTTGTCATTTTGGTGATATAAGGCGTCATTTTTTTGCAAGGACCACACCATTCGGCAAAGAAATTGATTACGACTGTTTTATCGGATATGATTAATTTTTCAAAATCCGTTTTGGTCATTCCTTTTTCTTCTGTTTTGGTAGCCGATGGATGAGTTGCACTCCATTTCATATAACCGCCTTCCATGTCGTACACTTCGGTAAAGCCCATTTCGTGTAGTTTGTTGGCCGCTTTTTTGCTTCTTCCGCCGGCCAGACAGTACACGAAAACCGGTTTTGATTTGTCCAGTTTTCCGATTTCTGCTTCGAAATTGTCACCGTTCCAGTCGATGTTTTTAGCGTTGGAAAGAGCGCCTTCGCTGAATTCGCCCGGTGTTCTTACGTCAATTAATTGCGCTTTTTCGGTAGCTTTGAGTTTGGTTTCAAATTGTGTTACCGGAACTGTTGCAATGTTCTGACTTTTGCTGCAATTGCTGAAAAATAAGGTGATGGTTGCTAAAACAAGGATTCTTAATGTTTTCATTTTAAGGTGATTTGGTCGGTAAAATTACAAATTAAATAGTTTGTATGATTGATGGGTTGATTTTACAATTTTTTCCGTTCGTTCCGGATGCGTATCGGAGATGAACAATTGTCCGAAAGTTTCATCGTTGACCATTTCCACTATTTTACTCACGCGGGTTTCATCTAATTTGTCAAAAATGTCATCAAATAATAATATTGGTAAAACCCCCGATTGTTTTTTGATGAATTCGAACTGCGCCAGTTTTAAAGCAATCAGGAATGATTTCTGTTGTCCCTGAGAACCAAATTTCTTGATCGGAAAATTGTCGATTTCAAAAGATAAATCGTCTTTGTGAATGCCTACGCTGGTGTATTGTAAGGCGCGGTCTTTCGCGAGAAATTCGTCAAATAATGCTAAAAGCGGTTTTTCAAACAATTGACTTTCATATACAATTTGTACGCTTTCCGCCGAGTTGGTAATTGCTTTGTGGTGCTTGTCGAAAATCGGAATGAAATCGTTCAGAAACTGTTTTCTTTTTTCGAAAATTATTTTTCCTAAACCTTCCAATTGCTCGTTGTAAATAGCCAAAGTGTCTTTTTCAAAAGCCTGATTCAGTGCAAAATATTTCAATAACGCATTGCGTTGGGCTACCGTTTTCTGGTATTGAATTAACTGTTGCAGGTAGTGGTTGTCCAATTGGGAAATAACACTGTCTATGAATTTTCTGCGGGTTTCGCTGCCTTCAATAATCAAATCCTGATCGGAAGGTGAAATGATTACCAAAGGAATAAAACCGATGTGGTCAGAAAATTTATCGTATGGCTTGTTGTTGCGTTTCAGAACTTTTTTCTGGCCTTTCTTTAAGCTGCATACGATTTGCTCGTCGCGTTCTTCTTTTTCAAAAACACCGTCTACCACAAAAAATTCTTCGCCGTGTCGAATATTCTGAAGGGCTAAAGGATTAAAGTAGCTTTTGCCGTACGCCAAATGGTAAATAGCATCGAGTATGTTGGTTTTGCCGATTCCGTTTTTCCCTACAAAGCAATTTATTTTTGCGTCGAAATCGAAAGAAGCTTCGGCAATGTTCTTGTAATTAAAGAGGGAAAGTTTTTTAAGGTACACGCGAAATACGGTATTATGCAGTGATTTTAAATCAATTTTTAAAAGTGGGTGCAAATTATTGAAAAATATCGACAAAAAGGATTTTCATATATGAATAAAAATTTTATTTTTGCCGTTCAATAAATTAAATATAGATGGCAACATATAACAAAAGAGGTTATAAACAACCAAAACCGAAAGACGAAGCAGTTGAAAACCAAGTTGAAGTTGATGCAGTAGACAACATCCAAGAAGAAGACAGTGCTACGGCTGAGGTGTTTAATACATTGGACGAAAGCGCTAATAAATTAGAGGATTGGGTTGCTGGAAATCAGAAATATATTTTCGGAGTTGTAGGAGCTATCGCTGTTGCAGCAGCGGTGTATTTATTGTACGGGAAATTTATCGTTGAGCCAAAAGAAAACGAGGCGGCAAACGAAATGTTCCAGGCACAACAATATTTTCAACAGGCGGTAGACGGTCAGGCGGCTAACGATTCACTTTATAACTTAGCGTTAAAAGGTGGTGAAGGAAAACTTGGTTTCACTGGAATTATTGAGCAGTATTCAGGAACTAAAGCAGCAAACCTTGCGCATTATTATGCGGGAATGTCTTACCTGAACACTGGAAAATTCAAAGAAGCAGTTACGGAATTAGAGCAGTTCAAATCCGATGATATGTTTTTAAGTGCTATCGCTACGGGAGCTATCGGAGATGCTTTTTCTGAACTAGGTCAGAAAGAAGATGCTTTAACCTACTACAAAAAAGCGGCTGATGCTAACATCAACGATTTTACAACACCAAGATACATGTACAAAGCAGGTTTATTAGCTTTGGATATGGGTAAAAAAGCCGATGCTTTGAAATTGTTTATCGACATCAGAGACAAATACGAAACGTCTCAGGAAGCGACTAATATCGATGCAATGATTGCAATGATTGAATAAGCATGGCAACAGCAAATAAAAATTTATCCAATTACGATAAAAACACAATCCCAAATGCGAAAGATTTTCGGTTTGGGATTGTTGTTTCAGAATGGAACGACAAAATAACGGAAGGTTTGTATTCCGGTGCAGAAGCTGCTCTTTTGGATTGTGGCGCGTTACCAGAAAATATCATCCGTTGGAATGTGCCCGGAAGTTTTGAATTAGTTTACGGAGCGCAACGCATGATTGTAACGCAAGAGGTGGATTGTGTAATCACAATCGGTTGTGTGATTAAAGGAGAAACCATGCATTTTGAATTCGTATGTGAAGGCGTAACGCAAGGTATCAAAGATTTAAACGTACAAACCGATGTGCCGGTAATCTTCTGTCTGTTAACCGATAACAACGAGCAGCAGTCCATCGACAGAAGCGGAGGAAAACACGGAAACAAAGGAACGGAAGCGGCCATTGCTGCTATCAAAATGGCTGATTTACGACGTAACACAGCGCAATAGATGCAGCGCCACTTACAATATTGAAAACCTATTCGAAAGAGTAGGTTTTTTTTGTTTTTTATGATTCCGTTGGGTAGAATAACAAAAACCTTTTGCTTAAATTTGTGAACTTGGGTTTTTCCAAATCTAAATTCGAAACCAAATACATTCATGTCGAGTATCATCCAATTACTTCCGGATCATGTGGCCAACCAGATAGCTGCCGGTGAAGTCGTTCAGCGACCCGCCTCGGTAGTGAAAGAGTTGGTGGAAAATGCAGTAGATGCCGGAGCCACCGAAATAAAACTTATCGTTAAAGATGCTGGAAAAACTTTAATTCAGGTAATCGATAACGGAAAAGGAATGTCGGTTACGGATGCTAAACTTTGTTTCGAACGGCACGCGACTTCTAAAATCCGCCAGGCAGAAGATTTATTTTCGTTACATACCAAAGGGTTTCGGGGTGAAGCGTTGGCCTCTATTGCCGCAATTGCCCATGTAGAATTGAAGACTAAGCAGGAACAGGAGGATTTGGGAACACACCTCATTATTGAAGGAAGTAAATTTGTTTCTCAAGATGTGGCAGTTTTACCGAAAGGAACCTCTTTTTCCGTAAAAAACCTGTTTTTTAATATTCCTGCACGTCGTAATTTCCTGAAATCGGACACCGTAGAATTTCGGCATATTGTAGATGATTTTGAGCGTGTTGCTTTGGCGCATCCAAATATTCATTTCGTTTTGATGCATAACGGAAGTGAGATGTTTAACTTGCCAATTTCCAATGTCAGACAACGTATTGTGAATGTTTTTGGCGGGAAAACCAACGAAAAGCTGGTGCCGGTTTCAGAGAGTACTGAAATTGTTGGGATACAGGGATTTATTGGGAAACCGGAATTTTCTAAAAAAAATCGTGGAGAGCAGTTTTTCTTTGTAAACGACCGTTTTATCAAAAGCCATTATTTGCATCATGCGATTATGGCTGCTTATGAAGGGTTGCTGAAAGACGGAAATCAGCCCAGTTATTTTCTATTTTTGGAGGTTCCGCCGCATACTATCGATATTAATATCCATCCGACCAAAACCGAAATCAAGTTTGACGATGATCAGGCGATGTATGCCATTTTACGGTCTTCTGTTAAGCACAGTTTAGGGCAATTCAATGTAGCACCGATTCTGGATTTTGAGCGTGATGCTTCGTTGGATATACCGTACGATTATAAAGATAAAGACAGTGAAACGCCTCTAATTCAGGTAGATGCGAATTTTAATCCGTTTGCGGAGGAGAAGCCCTCACGATCGTTTTCTTCATCAGCGGGAGGATCACATACTTTTGGTTCCGGCTACAGAAAGCAGGAAAATCAGCCAAGTTGGGAAAGCCTGTATGTAGGACTGACTGAAGCCACAGACGAAATCGATGTTAAAGAAATTCAGTTTGAGAGTGAAGAGGTAACGGGTTCGCTTTTCGAAGAGACGGAAGTGGAAACTGCTACCAATAAAACCTATCAACTTCAGAAAAAATATATTATCAGTCCTATTAAATCCGGAATGTTGATAATCAGTCAGAAACGTGCACATCAAAGGATATTGTACGAACAGTTCCTGACGAATATTACAGTGCATCATGCTGCCAGTCAACAATTGTTGTTTCCTTTGGAATTGCATTTTTCACCTTCGGAAATGATTCTCTTAAGGGAATTGCAGCCATCACTTGAAAATACTGGTTTTGTTTTCAGTACAATGACTACGGAAATTGCTGTTATATCCGGTTTGCCGACGAATGTAACCGAAAGCGAAGTACGAAAGCTTTTAGAAGAATTAATTCATGATTTGCAAGGCGAATTGCCGGAGAGCAGTTTTAGTCAGAGTGATCGTATTGCCAAATCTATGGCGCGCAGTCTGGCTGTAAAAACTGGAGCTTATTTAACTGAAAAAGAACAGGAAAACATCGTTAATTCTTTGTTTGCGTGCAAAGAACCGAATGTTTCACCATTTAATAAACCAACTTTCATTACTTTAGGAGTGGAAGATTTAGACAAACGTTTTGCCTTATGATGAACATGACCGAAACTGTTAAGCAGTTGATTATTATTAATGTGATCTTTTTTGTGGGTTCGATGTTTGTACCTGCAGCCGGAGAATTTCTGTCACTTTTTTACTTTGAAAACCCGAATTTTAAGGTTTGGCAGCCGTTAACGCATATGTTTATGCATGGCGGGATAATGCATATTTTCTTCAATATGTTTGCGTTGTTTTCTTTCGGGAGTGCGCTGGAGCAATTTTGGGGTGGTAAAAAGTTTATCTTTTTTTACATTTCCTGTGGATTGGGAGCGGCATTGTTGCATTCTGCGGTGAATTATTTTTCATTCCATCACGGTTTGGATGTTTTGATTGAAAACGGATTCAAACAGAACGAAATCCTTGCGGTAATGTCTGAAGGAAAGTACGATACAAGATGGCAGGAATTACTTGGGGAAAACGGTTTAATCGGATTTGTACAGAGTTATATGACGCCGGCGGTAGGAGCTTCCGGAGCGATTTACGGTCTTTTAGTCGCTTTTGCCTTCATGTTTCCAAATGCGGAATTAGCGTTAATGTTTATTCCAGTTCCGGTAAAAGCTAAATATTTTGTACCCGGATTATTGGTGTTGGATTTGTATTTAGGACTTACCGGGAAATCTATTTTTGGCGGGGCAAGCGGTATTGCCCATTTCGCGCATATTGGTGGCGCAATCATTGGCTTTATTATGATGTGGTACTGGAAAAGGAATCAGTTTAATCAAAATCGTTGGGATTGAGTTTAGTGGTCAGTAATCAGTATTTAGTAACCAGTAAAGTTTAGACTGTAAGCCTTAAGGTAAAAGAAGAGCTCTAATGAATATAATAGACGATTTAAAACTGCAATATAAAACTGGTGGTATTACCCAGCAACTCATTTTCTGGAATGTTGGGATTGCGATTCCGTTTTTTATTTTGAGAGCTTTTGCTCCTGATGTTTTTCAGCTGTTGATTAGTTGGTTGAGTCTGTCTTCTGTTTCAAGTGAATTTCTTGTCAAACCATGGACATTCCTTACCTATGCTTTTTTACACGCAGATTTTTGGCATCTGGTATTCAATATGATCGTGCTGAATTTCTCCAGCCGTTTGTTTATGACCTACTTCACGGAAAAGCAATTTTTTGGACTTTATCTTTTGGGAGGAATTTTTGCGGGTATTATTTTCGTTTTGACAGATTTGTTTTTTCAGCAAAATACAATTTTGGTAGGGGCATCCGGTGCTATTATGGCGGTTTTGATTGGAGCTGCAACCTATTCACCATTGTCTGAAATGCGATTGTTGTTAATAGGAAATGTTAAGTTGTGGCATTTGGCTTTGGTGTTGTTGCTTTTGGATTTAATACAGTTACCAATAAGCAATACTGGGGGGCATTTGGCACATTTAGGTGGCGCTCTTTTTGGCTTTGTATACATAAAATTGCTGCAAAACGGAACCGATTTGAGTAAATTGGTGTCGAATGTTATCGATTATTTTGTTACTTTGTTTCGTCCGCGAAAAGCGACACCGTTCAAGAAGGTTCATAAAAATGTGAATCCGCAGCCAAAAACACAACCGAAACCGCAAAAAGATTTTACACAACAACAAATTGACGAAATATTGGATAAAATCAGCAAGTCGGGTTATGACAGTCTGACAAAGGATGAAAAAGAGTTTTTGTTTAAAGTGGGAAAAGATCGGTAAGCAACGATCAGTAAGTAATATTTAGTAATTAAGTTTGATACGTGAAGAATTTATCTTGGGTTAATAAAATAGCGTTTTTCTTCAATATTGTTTTGGCATTATTGACGTTTTTGGCGTACCTGTTGCCTTTTCTGGCGCCCAAGATGTTCCCTTTTTTATCCGTACTTACTTTGGTTTTACCGTTAATGCTGATTCTGAATATTATTTTTCTCTGTTATTGGCTGATTCAGTTAAAACGTCAGGCATTCCTGTCGGCAGTTGTATTCTTAATCGGAATTACTTTCTTTAATAAATTCTATAAATTTTCCGGAAAAGATTTAATTAAAGAAGAAAACGATTTTACCGTTATGAGTTATAACGTGCGTTTGTTCAATGTTTTTGAATGGATGAGCAAACAGAACATTCCGGATGATATCGTTGATTTTATAGGTTCTCAGGATCCGGATATTTTGTGCATACAGGAATATTCCACTTCAGCAGATGTTAAATTGGAGGCATACAGGCATAAATACATACTGATGCAGGGGGATAATATCCGAACGGGTCAGGCTATTTTTTCAAAATTTCCCATCGTTCACAGAGGTGAAATTGAATTTCCGGGATCGAATAACAATGTGATTTTTGCAGATATCAAAATGCGTCGTGATACGATTCGCGTGTACAGTATTCATTTGCAGTCTACTAAAATAAGCCCGGACATTCACGAAGAGATCGATGAAGCTAAATCCAAAAAGATTTTCCGCCGTGTGAGTGAAGCGTTTGCCGAGCAACAGGTACAGTCGGAATTAATTAAAGAACATAAAGCGGAATGCAGTTATCCGATGATTGTTTGCGGTGATATGAACAATAGTGCTTTTTCCTATGTTTATCGCAACATCAAAGGTAATATGAAAGATACTTTCGAAGAAGCCGGTGAGGGTTTCGGGAAAACGTATGATTACGAATTCTATCCGGCGCGAATCGATTATATTCTGGTGGACAAGCAGTTTGATGTAAAGAGTTTTAAAAACTTCGACAATTTCGTTAATTCAGATCACTTTCCGATAGTGTCAAGAATCAGTTTAAATGAATCAGAATAGCTTACAGCGATTGATTTTTCAAATAATCCATGGCATAACGTCCTTCGTTAAACAACAAATCCAGAATACTCAGGTTGTTTAAAAAACTGTGTTTCTCTTCGAAAACCTGTGTATACGGTTCAAATTGAGCATTGTCTTTTTTTCCGTTGGCCAAACGTCTGAAATCGGTCATATCGGTGATTTCATGGAAGTACTCTATGGTTTTTGCGTATTCGAACTTCATACCCAGACAATCGGTAACGATCTCCATCGTCTGAAAATTCAAATCCATCATAAAGTCGTGTTTCTTTTCGAAAATCGGACGAATATCATCTTCAAAATACTCGAAAAAAGGCGAAGTCCGATAGGCAGCTTCCAATGATTTGAAATGGTTCTTCTGCCAGTCGAACGCATTTTCGATGCGTACATCTTTAAACTTCTGATGTGGTTGTTCGCTGTGTTTCACCGGAATATTCAGCAACTGAATTCCGTTAGGCGAGTAAATATACATCCTGTTACGATTGGTTTGCTTTTGGAAGTTGTCTTCTGTTTCAAAAGTAATCGTATCCGCTTGTGCCATAGCCACGAAATGACTGATGGAAGGGAAGTAGGTTGGATGTAATATAATATTCATTTGGTTAATTACGCTTTAGCTTTTCTCTTTTTGTAGAAACTGTATCCGAAATATCCTAATAATGCAATTAGGAAGTATTTGAAATACGAAACCGGCTCTCCGTCACCACCCACAGTAGTGAACAATCGATCCCAACGTACTTTGTCTATGGCTTTACTCCAAGGAATGTTCTGGTCTAAACTCATCCAGATGAATACCGGTTTACCTACAATATGATCTTCCGGAACAAAGCCCCAGTAACGGGAATCTTCCGAATTGTGGCGGTTATCACCCATCATCCAGTAATAATTCTGCTTGAAGGTATACGATTTGGCAATTTCACCATTGATACGGATTTCATCGCCATTTACTTTTAAATCGTTGTTTTCGTACTCTGTAATCAGATAACTGTAAAACGGCAAGGTTTCAGCATTTAACTCGACTGTTTTTCCTTGTTCAGGAATGTAAACAGGCCCCATGTTGTCTTGTGACCAAGGTTTTGTATGCGGGAAAACAGCTTTGTCGGCCTCACGACTGATGTTGCGGATAACGTTCGTGATACCGGGCGTGTTTTTCATTTTTTCGGCACCTTCAAAAGTTAAAGCGCTGAAAAGTAAGGTGTCCGGAGAAATCTGATACGCTTTGTCGGTAATGTCCAGTTCTTTTAAAAGATATTCGAAATTGATAGGTGTTTTTCCGTCAATAACAACTTTGTAGGAGAACTGCGGTTTAGCTCTTTCCGGCAAAATTAATTCTTTACCGTCAATATGGATAATTCCGTCTTTAATGGAAAGATTATCGCCAGGAACACCAACACAACGTTTTACATAGTTGGATTTTTTGTCAATAGGTTTGTCAGCTTTTCTTCCGGAACGGTCAAAAAACTGATAAACAGTATCCATTGGCCAATTGAAAACTACAATATCGTTACGCTTGATTTTTTGTACACCAGGAAACCTGAAATAAGGCAATTGCGGGAGTTTAGAATACGATTTTACTCCTGCAACCGGTATAGTATCGTGCACCATTGGCGCCGCCACTGTAGTCATAGGTGTTCTTGCCCCATAGTGGAATTTGCTCACAAAAAGGAAATCACCAATCAATAAGGATTTTTCCAAAGAGGATGACGGGATGGTAAACGGTTGCATCACATATGTGTGAACCAAGGTAGCGACTACTAAAGCGAAGATTAAGGAACTTATTGTATTTTCCTTTGGAATGGCGTTTTTATTCGGAATATAAGTAACGTCTTGTGTATAATTGATGTAATAAATGTATAAGCCTAAAGTTACAATGCCTAAAATGGTATCAACAGTGGATTTTTTTCCGAAAGCTCGCAGTGTTTCCACCCAAATTACAGGAAACATCATCAGATTCACTACCGGTATAAAAAGCAAAGCCGTCCACCAGGTTGGGCGGTCGATAATTTTCATCAATACAATGGAATTGTACACGGGAATAGCTGCTTCCCATGATTTTCTTCCGGCTTTTTCATATAATTTCCAAGTACCTGCGAAGTGTACAATCTGTATGATCAGGAAAAAGATAAACCATTGTAATAGTGTCATAATTGATATGTTTTATATCCTTTTAGGATTTTGGTTTGTTGTTATTTGGAATTCAAATTTAATACATCTTTCATAGTGAAAACCCCTTTTTTACCTTGAAGCCATTCCGCGGCAACTACAGCACCTAAAGCAAAACCTTCGCGGCTGTGGGCGGTGTGTTTGATTTCAATCTGATCTACTTCAGAGTCGTAAAAAACACTGTGGGTTCCCGGTATGTTTTCAATACGTTTGGCATCGATATGAATTTCATCGTTTTGAGCAGTATCCATAGTCCATTTCGTGTAATCCGAATTTTCGATAATACCATTTGCTAACGAAATTGCCGTACCACTTGGTGCATCCAGTTTTTGGGTATGATGGATTTCTTCCATGGATACTTTATACTGTTTTAAATTGGTCATCATTTTAGCCAAATAACTATTTAGCTCAAAAAAGATGTTTACACCCAAACTGAAATTGGAAGCATAAATAAAACCACCTTTTGTGTCTTGACAAAGTGCAACCATTTCCTCATAATGCTCTAGCCATCCGGTTGTTCCGGATACTACAGGGACATTAGTCTTAAAACATTCAGAAATGTTACTAACGGCAGCATCAGGAATGCTGAAATCAATTGCTACATCGGCATTTTCCAATCCGTCATAGTTGGAATCCTGGTCTTTTTTAAGCACGATTTCATGTCCTCTTTCCAAAGCAATACGTTCGATTACTTTGCCCATTCTGCCATATCCCAAAAGTGCAATTTTCATGTTGATGTTTAGAAGTTATAATTCAGCGTTAAGCCGACATTGTGTTTGTAATCTATTTCGTTTTGGTTGTAATCCGGACGCAGTGTCAGGTTTTCGTTTACGTTGAATTGCATTAAATGTGCATCAACATTGGCATCTACTACATTCAGAATGTAAATCGCAGTGGTAATTAAAACGGATAAATCCCTGTTTCGCTGATAGAATTTTTGCCCTTCGATAATTCTGTTGTTGTCCAGACTTCCAAAATACGGATCGTTCGGGTCTGAAGTTCCGTTTAATCGTTTCTTGTATTCATCCCTGAAACGGTGGTATTTTTTATTGTTATCGGCATAAAAATAAATACCGGCTCCAAGTCCGACATAAACAATGGGAACTTTCCAGTATTTTTTATTGTAGATCTGCCCCAAACCCGGTACCACAGCAGAATAAAAAGCAGCTTTTGAAGGCGCTAAAACATCGGCTCTCTTAGCCGTAAGTGTGTCTTTTGCTAACAAAAGAGGCTTTTCCGTCTGTGAAAAAACGGCTTGTGAAGCGAAAAACAGTGAAAAAACGAATATGAAGAGAAATCGGTGCACTATTCGTTGATTAGTTTGATAATTCTATTGAAATCTTCTTCGGAATGGAAAGGAATCGTAATCTTCCCTTTTCCGTTTCCGGCCACTTTTACATCTACTTTAGCACCGAAAAAGTCGGTAATTGCTTTTTTCTTATCGAAACTCACTTCAAACGAAGCGCCTTTTGGTGCTTTTGCAGGAGTCGGTTTCAGGCTGTCCTGGTAGGCTTTTACTAAAGCTTCTGTTTCGCGAACCGAAAGATTCTGGCTTACGATTTTCTGATAAATATCGGTTTGAACATCCAAATCTTCCACATTGATAATCGCACGGCCGTGGCCCATGGAAATAAAACCATCGCGAATTCCTGTCTGGATGATCGGGTCCAGTTTTAATAAACGTAAATAGTTGGCAATTGTGGAGCGTTTTTTACCCACACGATCGCTCATTTGTTCTTGTGTTAACTGAATTTCGTCAATTAAACGTTGGTACGATAAAGCAATTTCAATCGGGTCTAAGTCGTGACGTTGGATGTTTTCCACCAAAGCCATCACTAAGGAATCATTATCGTTTGCTAATCGGATATAAGCGGGAACGGTTGTTAACCCAATTAATTTGGAAGCGCGTAAACGGCGTTCTCCGGAGATTAACTGGTATTTATTGAAGTCTGTTTTTCTTACTGTAATCGGTTGGATTACACCTAATTCACGAATGGATGACGCTAATTCTTGTAATGATTCTTCGTTGAAATTCGTTCTTGGCTGAAACGGGTTAATCTCAATTGCATCAATTTCCAGCTCAATAATATTGCCGACAACTTTGTCTGCATTTTTATCCTCTACCGATTTGATATCGTTCTCCGGATCTTTTAATAATGCTGATAATCCTCTTCCTAATGCCTGTTTTTTTACCACTTTTGTCATACACTATTATTACTTGCTGTTTTTCTTGATAATTTCTTCTGCCAAGTTTAAATAATTGGATGCGCCTTTGCTGGTTGCATCGTAATTGATGATACTTTCTCCGAAACTTGGTGCTTCACTCAGCTTGATATTTCTTTGGATGATGGTCTCAAATACCATGTTGTTGAAGTGTTTCTGCACTTCTTCCACCACCTGATTCGACAAACGCAAACGCGAATCGTACATCGTTAACAGTAAGCCTTCAATGTCCAATTCCGGGTTGTGGATTTTTTGCACACTCTTGATCGTATTCAGTAATTTTCCTAAACCTTCCAAGGCGAAATATTCGCACTGAATTGGTATTACTACCGAATCGGCAGCGGTTAATGCATTCAACGTCAGTAATCCTAGAGACGGAGCACAGTCGATGATAATGTAATCATATTTGTCTTTTACGCTTGCTAATGCTTGTTTCAGCATGTACTCGCGGTTTTCCTTATCTACCAGTTCGATTTCAATCGCTACCAAATCAATATGAGCCGGAATTACCGATACGTTTGGTGCTGTACAACCAATGGTCGCATCATCAGGTGTATTGCTATGTTCCAGAATTTGGTAGGTTCCAATTTCAACAGCTTCTACATCGATACCTAATCCGGATGAGGCATTGGCCTGAGGATCAGCATCAATTAATAGCACTTTTTTCTCTAAAACACCTAAAGCGGCCGCTAAATTAACGGAAGTCGTAGTTTTTCCAACGCCACCTTTCTGATTGGCTATAGCAATGATTTTACCCATTTTGTCTTTACAAATTTTGAAGCGTAAAAATACAATTTATTATGGTTTATGAAAATGTTATTTGTTAACAATCTCGTAAAAAAGCAGTCACAGTTTTCAGTCACAGTTTTCAGTTGCTTTAATGCTCCTGAACACTTGATGGTTTGAGTAAATGCTTTACGATTTTTTTATTTGTGATATTTTCAAAAACAAAAAAGTTAGCCTGAATTACGCCAAGCTAACTGTTGATTTTTGTTGCATCCAGTCTGGAAACTGTAACTGCGAACTATTTATTTCCTTTCGATTTAATCATCATTTCCAGCATGTCCCATAATTCCTTCGGAACCTGCTCCAATAGGTTAAACTGCCCTGCACCTTGCAACCATTCACCACCGTCAATCGTAACGACTTCACCGTTTATGTAGGCTGAAAAATCGGATACCAAATACGCGGCTAAATTGGCCAATTCCTGATGGTCACCCACTCGTTTTAAAGGTACTTTTTTAGCTAAATCGAATTTCTCTTTCAAGTCGCCGGGAAGCAATCGGTCCCAGGCACCTTTTGTTGGAAAGGGTCCAGGAGCGATGGCATTCATGCGGATACCGTATTTTGCCCACTCTACGGCTAAACTGCGTGTCATAGCTAAAACACCGGCTTTCGCTGTTGCGGATGGAACTACAAAAGCAGAACCCGTCCATGCGTAAGTGGTTACTATATTTAAAACGTTGCAATTGGTTTGTTTAGCATCAATCCAGTGTTTTCCGAAAGCAAGGGTACAATTTTTGGAGCCTTTTAAGACGATGTCGATGATGGTATCCCACGCATTTGCGGACAAGCGTTCTGTAGGAGAGATAAAGTTCCCGGCAGCGTTGTTCAGTAGGACGTCTACTTTGCCAAACGTTTTTAAGGTTTCGGCTAACATCGCTTCCACTTGGTCGTAATGACGCACGTCACACTGAATCGCCAAACATTGTCCGCCGGTTTCAGCTTCCAGTTCTTTAGCAGTAGTTTGTAATTTTTCTAAATCTCTTGAAGTGATGGCTACTTTAGCACCCAATTCAAGAAAATATTTGGTCATGGCTTTTCCAAGACCGCTTCCGCCTCCGGTAACAACAATTATTTTGTCCGCCAGGGCATTATCGCGTAGCATTTTTGCTGAAAAGTTCATAAGGTTGGATTTTTAGAAACGTAAAGATAAGTAAAAATACTATGCTTGCATATTAAATTTTAATTTTTGAGAAGATAATCCTCAAGGCGGTCCAATGTTCCTTTGAATCCGATCTCCATGTTTTCATGGTTTTCGCCGAAAGTTTTTATTTCCGCATCGGAAGCATTGTAAGGTGCAATAATAAAAGTCAGTACAGTGCTGCCGTTTACTTCTTCCAATGTGATGATATTGAACATTTCCAATGGCCAGGTTTCACTGAACGGCGCTCTTATTTTTCCCGCATTTTCATCAGAAAAACAGTTAAGGAACTCAATTTTTTTGTTGGGAAGAATTTCTTTAAAGACAAACCGACCCCACATTTTGAGGTGATCGGGTGACTCAAGACAGTAATGACAAATCCCTTCCGGTCGGAAATCGAAAGTCGCTACATTGGTGGAAAAACCTGCGGGTCCCCACCATTGTTCAAATCTGTCGGCTTCTGATAAGGCTTTAAAGACTAGGTTTTTTGGGGCTTTAAAATCTCTTGAAATGACAAGCTTGTTGTCAATGTACAGATTGTGTTGCGACATGTGTTATAAAAATTTGCTCTTTTTAAAGATAAGAAAAAAATAATTACAAATTGTTATTTTTTATCACTTTTAAATAGCGTTGAGTTTTTCTGCCGCCATAAGTAAAGTTTCATCGGTCTTCGCAAAGCAAAAACGCAGCATGTGCCGGTCGGTAGCATCGTTGTAAAAAACGGAAATCGGAATGGCTGCCACACCTTGTTTAGTAATTAGTTCCTTGGCAAAATCCACATCGTTTTTGGTACTGATGTTTTTGTAATTCACCACTTGAAAATAGGTTCCGTCACAGGGCATCAATTCAAATCGGCTGTCTTTTAACAGGGATTGAAATAAATCACGTTTTTGTAAATACATTTTAGCGATTTCATTAAAATCTACACTATCTAAATATTCCGAGATAACATACTGGGCGGTACTGTTCACACTGAATACCAAAAACTGATGCACTTTTTTTATTTCTGCCATAAACCGTTCCGATGCTATCAGATAGCCCACTTTCCATCCGGTAACATGCAGCGATTTTCCGAACGATGACGCTATGATTGTTCTCTCCGTCAATTTCGGTCTTGTATGAAAGGAGATGTGCGGATGCAGAAACGAAATATACTCATACACTTCGTCACTCAAAACAATAATTTCAGGATGTTTTTCGAGTAGGGTTTCCAATGCTTCAAAATCACTCAGATTCCAGATTTTACCTGTGGGATTATGGGGGTTGTTAATCACAATCATCTTCGTTTTAGCTGTAATTGCAGCTTCTATTCTATTGAAATTCGGAGCGTAATCGTCATTCAGGGAAATCCTTACCGGAGTTCCGCCAGCAACCAAAACCGAAGGTTCATAACTGTCGTAACTCGGATCAAGAATGATCACTTCATCACCTTTACCCACAAAAGTATTTATCGCGGTATAAATCCCTTGCGTAGCGCCGGCCGTAATGAGCATTTCCGTTGCGGGATTAACGTTTCGATGATACTTGTCCCATGTCAGTTTCGCGATTTTATCCAATAACGAGGGTAAACCAGCCATGGGTGTGTATTGGTGAATGTTTTCTGAAAGCAAGCGTTTTGAAATTGTAAGTAAGCGCTCATCTACTGGGAAATTTGGGAAGCCCTGCGATAAATTAATCGCGCCGTACTCGTTGGCCAATTGCGACATAACAGAAAAAATGCTGGCGGTTACATTAGGTAATTTCGACATATTTGAAGTTTAAAAACGTAAATGTAGTTATTTTTTGGAGCAACACTATAGCTCTTTTTTTGTATCGGTTCTTGTTGTTCGTACTGCATGGTATTTCCATTGTGCCACCAGACTCCTTCGCTAAAACAGTTCACAAGGCTGTTTCTTAACATCTGGCTCTCATTAGGGCTAAAGGTTTTTTTATTATTTTGATTTTAAGATAGTTACAATGTGATTCCGCACGATTTTTCGTAACTTTAAGGGTAATTTTCTAAAATCTTTAGCTATGAAAATGTTAGTCAATGTTATTCTGCCTATTGAGCCGTTTAACTCCTTGGTTCGAAGTGGTAAAGCAAGTGAAATTTTAGGTCGTATCATAGACGATATCAAGCCGGAGGTAATTTATTTTACCGAAATTGAAGGCAACCGAGGAGCCGTAATGATCGTAGAAGTTCCTGATGCTTCGTTTATCCCTGCCGTTGCTGAACCTTGGTTTCTGAACTTTGAGGGTGCTTGTGAATTCAAACCCGCCATGACGCCTGATGATTTAATGCGAGCCGACATTGCTAAATTGGCTGCGAAATGGTACGATGTGCATGTGCTGTAAATTTGTGATTGTTTCTTAAAATTTTAGATTTAAAACATGCTTTTTTGATTTAATATTTATTGTTTGAAAAATAAACACAATTTGATTTTGATGGGGAAGTACTTTTAACAATTGCAGGATGTTTAACGTGTCTCAGTTTAATAAATCATAAGAATGAAATAGGTGGCAATTTTATTACAAATTTTGCGTTTCTTTGAAAACTGTTTGAACAAGACGATATTCTATGAAAGCATCATTCTGTACTTTTTTATTTTTAGTTACCATTTCAGCCTTTTCCCAAATGCCTAATAAACTGACTGCAACAGACAAGATATATGGGCTGTCTAAATTCTGGCAGGAGGTAAACTATAATTTCGTCTACCTGGATAAAGTGGACAGAAACATGTGGGACAGCAAATACAAAGAACTAATCGAAACGGTTTCGAATAGGAAAAACGATTATGAGTATTATCGTGAACTTCAAAAGTTTTGTGCGTTGCTTAAGGACGGGCATACCAATGTGTATTTCCCAAAAGGTATTGAACAAATGAATACTATGTTTGGGGATTATAGATTGTTTGTCGAGAATATAGATGGTAGAGCAATTGTCACTAGAACCAATTTTAGTAAAAAAGACGAGATACCCTTCGGTAGTGAGATTGTAGAAGTAAACGGAAAAAGTACAAAAGACTACTTAAAGGAAAATGTAGCGCCTTATATTTCGTCTTCAACCGATTATGTGTTGGAAGATTGGTCTATTGGAAGATTGTTACAAGGTTTAGAAGGGGAAACCTATTTGATAAAAATTAAGAAGCCGGATAATAAATTTGTACAATTAACTTTAACCCATAAAAAGACAGAAGAAAAGGATGTTTTTCCGCCTTTTGAAAAGCAAAAGGAGCTTTTGGATTTTAAATGGATAAACGGAGAAATTGCGTACATATCACTGAACTCTTTTTCCGATAAAAAAATCAATGATTTGTTTATTCAGAAACTGCCTGAGTTATATAAAGCAAAAGGATTAATTGTAGATTTACGCTATAACGGTGGTGGCAGCACAGACATCGGATTCGAAATTCTAAAATATCTAACAAAGGATAAGATTCTTTATGGTTCAAAAATCCACAGCAGACTTCACATTCCGGCATTTAAGGCTTGGGGGAAATTTACAGCAGAAAAAGACACCTTAAATAACGCATGGGCCAAGAAAGCTTATTTGTCTTACAATGATAAATTTTATCATGATTTCGAATACGAACCAGACACCGTTAAGTTGGACGCTAAGAGAATTGTAGTTCCGACGGTATTGTTATTGGGTCATAACACGGCATCTGCAGCTGAAGATTTTTTAATCTATGCAGATAATCAAAAACATATGATAAAAATGGGAGAACGCTCTTTCGGCAGTACCGGTCAGCCTTTTTTGTTTGATTTACCGGGAGGAGGCTCCGCAAGAGTCTGTACCAAAAAAGATACCTATCCGGACGGAAGGGAATTTGTAGGATACGGTATAAAACCAGACATCGAAATTAAACAAACATTTAGTGATTACTTAAGTAAAAAAGACCCGGTTATGGAAAAAGCTGTAGGCTATTTGAAAAAGAAAATATAGTTTAAGGGTATATTATAAAAAAAGAGTGGTTAATGCCACTCTTTTTTTATAAATATTTATGAAAATTAATCTTCTAATAAAACTTCCAAAATTGTAATGGCTGCTTCACTAATCTTAGTACCCGGCCCGAAAACCGCAACGGCTCCGGCATCAAATAAATACTGATAATCCTGTGCTGGAATTACACCGCCCACAATGACCATGATGTCTTCACGGTC
This sequence comes from Flavobacterium enshiense, assembly GCF_040750275.1. GTDB lineage: Bacteria > Bacteroidota > Bacteroidia > Flavobacteriales > Flavobacteriaceae > Flavobacterium > Flavobacterium enshiense_B. The sequence goes on along the minus strand of NZ_JBDOCV010000004.1, from coordinate 255,178 downwards.
GTATTTTTTCAGTTCTTCAATTACTTGCGGGACTAAAGTTTTGTGCCCGGCTGCTAAGGAAGATACGCCTAAAATGTGCACGTCGTTTTCCACGGCTTGTTTTGCAGCTTCGGCTGGAGTTTGGAATAACGGCCCAATGTCTACGTCGAAACCAACATCGGCATAACCGGTGGCTACTACTTTGGCGCCACGGTCGTGTCCGTCCTGACCCATTTTCGCAATCATGATACGAGGGCGACGGCCTTCTTTTTTCGCGAAAGCATCGGCTAATTGTTTTGCTTTTTCGAAATTTTCATCGTTTTTAATCTCTTTACTGTACACACCGCTGAAAGATTTTATTTGTGCTTTGTAACGTCCGAAAACAGTTTCCAATGCATCGCTGATTTCCCCTAAAGTGGCTCTGTTGCGGGCTGCATCGACTGCTAATTCCAATAAATTCCCCGGTTCGCCTTTGGCACAAGCGGTTAGTTTTGCTAAACATTCCTGTACTTTGGCATTGTCGCGGGTCGCTTTGATATGGTCTAAACGTTCGATTTGCTGTTTACGAACGGTTTGGTTGTCTACTTCTAAAATGTGTAATGGATCTTCTTTCTCTAAACGGTATTTGTTCACCCCTACGATAATATCCTGTCCGCTGTCGATACGCGCTTGTTTACGTGCCGCAGCTTCTTCAATTCTAAGTTTCGGGATTCCGGCTTCGATGGCTTTGGTCATTCCGCCCAATTCTTCCACTTCCTGAATCAATGCCCAAGCTTTATCGGCTATTTCTTTGGTCAAAGATTCTACATAATAACTTCCCGCCCAAGGGTCTACCGTTTTACAGATTTTGGTTTCTTCCTGCAAGAAGATTTGTGTGTTACGGGCGATACGCGCCGAGAAATCCGTTGGTAAGGCAATAGCTTCGTCTAACGCGTTAGTATGTAACGATTGTGTCCCGCCAAAAGCTGCTGCTGCTGCTTCAATAGCGGTACGCGCCACATTGTTGAAAGGATCCTGCTCCGTTAAACTCCAACCTGAAGTTTGGCAATGCGTTCTTAATGCCAACGATTTATCGTCTTTCGGATTGAATTGCTTTAACAATTTTGCCCAAAGCATACGTCCGGCGCGCATTTTGGCAATTTCCATAAAATGGTTCATCCCGATAGCCCAGAAGAACGACAAACGTGGTGCAAAAGTGTCAATGTCCATACCGGCCGCTAAACCGGTTCGGATGTATTCCAATCCGTCGGCTAAGGTATAGGCTAACTCGATATCGGCGGTAGCTCCGGCTTCCTGCATATGGTATCCTGAAATTGAGATCGAGTTGAACTTCGGCATGTTGTTGCTGGTGTATTCGAAAATATCCGCAATGATTTTCATCGATGGCGTAGGCGGGTAGATGTAAGTGTTACGCACCATGAACTCTTTCAAAATGTCATTCTGAATGGTTCCGGATAATAATTTAGCATCTACACCTTGTTCTTCCGCTGCGACGATATAAAACGCCATGATTGGTAATACGGCACCGTTCATCGTCATCGAAACGGACATTTCCCCTAACGGAATCTGGTCGAACAAAATCTTCATGTCTTCCACCGAATCGATGGCAACACCTGCTTTTCCAACGTCACCAACTACTCGTTCGTGATTGGAATCATACCCGCGGTGTGTCGCTAAGTCGAACGCTACGGATAAACCTTTTTGTCCGGCGGCTAAGTTTCGGCGGTAAAACGCATTACTTTCTTCCGCAGTGGAAAATCCTGCATATTGGCGAATCGTCCAAGGACGACGTACGTACATGGTGGCGTATGGGCCGCGCAGGTTGGGTGCAAATCCGGCTGCAAAGTCCAAATGTTCCAGATTTTGTAAATCGGCTTCAGAATAGCGGGCTTTTACTTCAATGCCTTCAGCGGTTTGAAACGTGTTTTCAGCAATCGCTTCCGACTTTTGACTTCCGACTTCTAATTTAATATGCTGTATGTTTTTTCTCATTATGAAATGAAAATTATTTTTTTATAAATTTGATTGCTTCATAATCTTCAATTCTTAGGAAATAAATTCCACTTGGAAGATTTTTAACATCTATATCATTAGTATTTCTCTCAAATTCAGAACTAGAAATGATTTTTCCCAAACAATCAAAAATAATATAGTTCTTTTGATTAAGATTTATATTGTTTGAAATACAAATTTTTTCATTAACTGGATTCTGACAAATATTTAGTTTTTTATCAGTAAATGTGTCAATGTTTAATTGGCTTGAATTCAATTTAGAAATAAAATTATAAGCCGTATTAGAATACGCATCTATATCATCAAAAGGCGCACATTGGGGGCCTACAGTACCTGTTAAAAATATTTCATTTAATTGATTACTTGTTAATGCAAAACCAAAATCATTAAAAATTCCACCATTTGATTTTGACCATATTTCATTACCAGAAGAATCATATTTAGCTAAAAAAACATCCTGATTGCCCTGGCTAACTAACTCTGGTAGATTTCCAAAAGTTATAGAACTGAAGTATGCGCCAGAAATATAGCTATTGTTATTTGAGTCTATAGTTAATCCAGTTGATGTATTATAACTACTATTTCCAGCCTTTTTAGCCCACACCAAATTTCCGTTTGTATTGTATTTTGTTAAAAAAATATCTTGACTACTAATTCTTGTTAGGGTTGTTGTTCCTAATGTTAAAATAGGCGAACTAAAGTGACCTGTAAGATATAAATTTCCATTATTATCTAATTTAATATTTCTTACATCATCATCATTAGTTCCACCAATTTTTTTAGCCCATTGAAAAATTCCAGTTGAATTGTATTTTGCAATAAATATGTCTTTATAATTATTTGTGTTATTTAAATTAGTAGTATCAAAACTTAATGTTGGAGAATAAAAACCACCTGCAACGAAAACATTTCCTAAACTATCAACACTAATAGCTTCTATATAGTCATCACTAGAGCCATTAATAACTTTATTCCAAATTGGGTTTCCTAAAGAATCAAATTTTAATAAAAAAGCGGCACCTGATGATGTAGTATTATTTAATACGGTAGTTCCAATTGTTATTGAAGAAGAATTAAATCTACCACCTACATAAACATTTCCGGAAGAATCTACAGTTAAACCTTCTGCTGATTCACTATTTGTTCCTGAAATATTTTTTACCCAAATTAAATCGCCATCGCTATTAAATTTTGCTAAATAGATATCGTAACTTCCAGAATTTGTTAATGTTGTAGAACCAATAGTTATACTTGGTGAATTAAATGCACCTAAAACATATAAATTATTATTGTTGTCAGTATTAACTTTTAATATTTCTTCATTATTTATTCCGCTAATTCCTTTTAACCAAATTATTTCGCCTAAAGAATTATGTTTAGCAATATAAGAATCTCTTGCGGAATTTTGTGATATGTTGGTTAGGGTTAAATTACCATAAGTAAAAGTATTTGTAGAGTAATTTCCGATTGTATAAATGTTTTCATTATTATCTAAGCTAATACTTCTAGATCCAACATAATCTGAACCAATTGATTTTGTTAACCACTCCCAAGTAGGTGTTTGAGCGAAAAGTTTAAAATGTAATAATAGTAATAGTAAAAAATATTTTTTCATTTTATTCTTCGTTTGTTAATCGTTCCTGTTCCATTTTTTCCGCCAAGCGTTTTTCGATAATCGGTGTGATTAAGGTTTTTCGCGGATTAGTCTTTACAAACGGGAACAATTCCAAATCATGGCTCATGCGGTCTTCTTTGTTCGGGTATTTGTTGGTTCCTAATAAGATTTCCTTGCCAGTGTCAAACAATTCCTGTTCTTTTTCGGCGCTTTCCTTGATTTTACGCTGAATGGTTCCTTCAATCAATTGCGTGATAAAACCACCATTCGCTTCAATGTCTTTGAACAGCACTAATGCTTTTTCGGCTAATTGTTCAGTAAGCGTTTCGATATAATAGGTACCATCTGAAGGATTGTTTACGATGTCGAAATAACTTTCGTGTTTTAAAACCAACAACTGGTTGCGAGCAATTCGATCGCCAAACTCGTTGTCTTTGTGGTAAATGGCGTCGTAAGCCAAATTTGCAACGGCATCAGCTCCACCTAAAATGGCACTCATGCACTCGGTTGTGGTACGAAGCATGTTTACGTTATAATCGTATAAGGTTTTGTTGCGTTTGGTTGGAGTAGCCAGTATGTGACAATCGAAAGTATGGTTGTATTCTTTTGCTAAAGTGCTGAACAAAAGGCGTAATGCGCGAAGTTTGGCAATTTCAAAAAAGTAATTCGTTCCGACGGCTACTTTGAGGGTAATCGGTTTGCTGATTGAAGCAATTCGGTTGAAATATTCGTTAACATGGGCTAAGGTATAAGCCAGCTGCTGAACGATATTCGCTCCGGCATTCTGATACAAAGCACTGTCAATGCTCAGAAAGTTAATGTTTGAACACTGCTTTTCCAATTCGTTTAACACCGTAAAATCAGCGTCAACGTTGATGAAAAGATTTCCGTCTTTGGCCAATTGTCCGATCGGATCAACTTCCACAAAAATAACAGCACTTCGTTTTGCGGCAATTCCGTCAATTTTTTTGATGAAATCGATGTTCAGGAATTCAAAATATAGATAAACGATAACACCTGAAGGGACACTGTTAAGTAGTTTTTCAATATCTACTTGGTCATTTTCCAACGTAAAACGTATGCTTTCGGCACCTCGGTTCAAGGTTTCGTTAGCTCGTACTATGGATTTTTCCAAATCGTGTACAAAAATGTTCTGTACAATTTTGAAACCGGAATCCGGAGTTGGTACCGATAAATTTACTTCGGTTTCATCATTGTGGTAGAAAGGCTTTACTTTAATACCTTCCGGACTTTCCCAAACCAAGGTTTCGTTATAGTCGGCTCCTTTTAATTCGTATTGAATTTGTTGTTTCCATTGTTTGGAAGAAATGCCTTCAAATTCGTTAAATAGCTTTTGGCTCATATCTTGTTTTTCGAGTTATTCCACACCTTCAGCAGGTACGTCTTCTTCAAATTCTATAATGTAAATGTCTTCGTTTTCGCGTTTCATGTAGTATTTCTCGCGGGCGTATTTTTCTATCTGACCAGGGTTTTTCAGTTTTTTGATGTTTTCGTTATCTTTTCTGATTTCTTCCTGATAGTATTTTTTATTGTCTTCCAGTTCGTCGATTTCTTTGTTTAAAACGCGGTGCTCCAAATAGGAATAGTTGTCAAGGAAAAGCAGCCATATCGAGAAGAAAAGCAATACCAATACATAACGGTTTCCGAAGATTCTCAGAAACGGATATTGGGCTACTAAAGTCTCAAAGGCTTTTTTCATACGTGATAAAGATACTGAAAATTAAGCAATTCGTTGGTTGATTACTGCTCGAACCACATCAATGGCAACGGTGTTGTATTTGTCGTTAGGAATGATGATGTCTGCAAAGGCTTTCGTCGGTTCGATGAACTGTTCATGCATCGGTTTTAAGGTGGTTTGATAACGACTTAAAACTTCTTCCATATCACGACCGCGTTCTGCAATGTCACGTTTTAACCTACGGATTAGGCGTTCATCGGAATCGGCATGAACGAAAATTTTAATGTCAAACAATTCGCGTAATTCCGGATTGGTTAAGATTAAGATGCCTTCCACAATCATTACTTTTCGAGGTAAAGTGTGGATGGTGTCGCCGGTTCTGTTATGCTGGACAAATGAGTATAGCGGCTGGTCGATAGCTTTGCCGTTTTTCAGATCCTTTAAATGCTGTGTTAATAATTCGAAATCGATGGCTCTAGGATGGTCGAAATTAATTTTGGAACGCTCTTCGTAACTTAAGTCGTGCGTTTCTTTATAATAGTGATCCTGCGAAATGATGCCTACTTCGGTTTCCGGCAATTCATTCATGATTTGATGTACTACGGTTGTTTTTCCGCTTCCGGTTCCGCCGGCAATTCCAATAATCAGCATAGATTGTTGTATTAATTTGTCTTGGCAAAAATAGGAATTTATCAATTGAAAAGCCGATTTCTGAATGGAATAAAAACAAAAAATCCCTGCTGGTTTTCAGAAGGGATTTGTATTAAATTTTATATGCAGTTATACCTTACAACAACCGTCCAGTTTTTCATAGGCTTCTGGGTTGGCTTTTACTTCGTCGGCATCATAACCCAAGTTGCTGATGGCAATTTTGATCTTATCCAAAGATGTTTTCTTGGAATTGTAAATTACTTCAATGGTCATTTTTTCTGTATCAATATTCACCATTTGTATTCCTTTTTCACGTAAAAGTTTTTGGTTGAACAATTGTCCGCAGGTTTCACATTCTTTGCAGTGATCACATGTGATTGTAGTTTTAATTGCAACTTTTTGTGTTTTTTTAGGCTCTTGGGCGAAAGAAGTAGTAATGCTGAAAAGGATGAAAGCTAAGGTGATGAAGTGTTTCATTTGTGTTTTGGTGATTTTTGAAATGAATTTCAAATATACTATATTATTATTTTATAATTTTTGGTAATTCCTGCGATTTTTTTTGAAAGATAGTTTTTGTGCTGAAGGTTTTAGCAGGATTGCTCCGTGATCCTGGGTTGGGGTTGTTACTAAACAAATCCTTTTAAGATTCCTGTTGTATCTTTGGTCTTTTTTTGTTTTTAACAAAACATCAAGCGAGCTTGAATTTTGCTAAAAACAAAAAATCCCTTCAGCAAAGCTGAAAGGATTTGTTTGTCGGGGTGGCAGGATTCGAACCTGCGACCTCCTGGTCCCAAACCAGGCGCGATGACCGGGCTACGCTACACCCCGTGTAATTGTGGGTGCAAATATAAAACTAAAATTTTATTTCCAAAATGTTTTTCGGAATAAATCTTAATTATTTTTCAATAGTTAAATCTGATATCTTTTTTGAGAAACTTTTTTAATTAAAACTTACATTTGTAGGCTTCAAAAAATAAAAAACAACATACGAATTATGTCTGATACTATAGAAAAAGTAAAATGCCTTATTATAGGCTCAGGGCCAGCGGGTTATACTGCGGCCATATATGCTGCAAGAGCAAATATGAATCCTGTTTTATATCAGGGAACACAGCCGGGAGGACAGCTGACTACAACGAATGAAGTTGAAAACTTCCCGGGATACCCTGAAGGTGTTACCGGTCCGGAAATGATGGTGCAATTGCAGGAACAAGCAAAGCGTTTTGGAACGGATATCCGTGATGGTTGGGCAACTAAAGTGGATTTTACAGGACCAGTTCACAAAGTTTGGGTAAATGATACGAAAGAAATACACTGTGATACGGTAATTATTTCTACCGGAGCATCTGCTAAATATTTAGGATTGCCATCGGAACAACATTATCTGCAAATGGGGGGTGGTGTATCGGCTTGTGCGGTTTGCGACGGATTCTTTTATAGAAATCAGGAAGTAATCATCGTTGGAGCTGGAGACAGTGCTTGTGAAGAAGCACATTATTTGTCGAAATTGTGTAAAAAAGTAACGATGTTGGTGCGCAGTGAAGTGTTCAGAGCTTCAAAAATTATGGAACAGCGTGTACGTAATACCGAAAATATTGAAATTCTTTTGCATACCGAAACAGAAGAGGTTTTAGGTGACGGAAACGTGGTAACAGGTGTTCGTGTAAAAAACAATACTACTGGTGAAGTAAAAGAAATTCCAGCAACAGGTTTCTTCGTGGCAATTGGTCACAAACCAAATACGGATATTTTTAAAGAATATCTGAAATTAGATGAAACCGGTTATATTATTAACGAGCCGGGAACAGCTAAAACCAGTGTAGAAGGTGTATTTGTAGGTGGCGATGCTGCTGATCATGTTTACCGTCAAGCGGTTACAGCAGCAGGGACAGGGTGTATGGCAGCTTTGGATGCTGAGCGTTATTTAGCTGCAAGAGAGCATCATGTAACAGCAGCTACACATTAAGAAATGAAATGAATAAAAAAATCCCAACTGAAAGGCTGGGATTTTTTATTGGAACTTGTTTGTCCTTCTTATTGCATTTGTTTTTTGTATAACGTGGCGTTATCGGTAAACTTCAATATTTCTATTTTAGGTTCACCATACAATTGGATTTCCGATTTTCCAGTGCCGGTTATTTTAATATTTTTTAGGGCATTTACACTTACGTTTGTGTAGGATTCAGCTATCAGTTCCATGTCGGAAGCAGCCAGTTTTTTTGCTGTTAAGTTAGAGTTGTTGTCCAGACGTATTTTAGCAGTGGCTGCATCTCCCTCAATACTGGCAGAAGTTTTCTGATACAAATCCATTTTCAGGTTTTCTGTAGTTACTAACGATTTGATTTCAGCGTTTTTACTTAATTCCAAAGTGACCGATTCTGATTTGGCATTCAGTTCCGCTTTGGATTTATCGTTCATGATTAGCGTGAAATGCGTAGTTTTTACATTCAGATAAGATTTTGAATAATCATAATTTTTTACGGTGATGTTTTCGCCTTGCAGGTCTGCTAAAGAATTTAATTGAGCTTCTCCTCGAACGGTAATCAGTTTAAGGTTGTCTGTATAGGTAACGCGTACACTGAATTTCTTAGCTCCTGTTACTTCTTTGACAGAACTTAACCGAAGGGAATTTCCAACCATTTCGTATTTCAGAACATCATGTAAATTATCATCAGCTTCTATTTCAATACTTTGTTTATCCCCTTTAATGATGAAAATTTCAAGATTGTCTTCCACTTCAAGATTTTCAAACGGTTCGACTTCTTTTTGGGTTACTGTTACGATTTTGGAACCTTTGATTTTTTCCTTTTTTTGACCGAAGGAAACCGATGTAATGATCAAGGCAATTAGTAGAAAGTACAGTTTTTTCATTTGGGGTGTGTTCTTTAGTTTTCACAAATATAAAAAAAAACATCAGCGAATACTGATGTTTTAAAATTTTGATTACTCTTTACTGACGCTGCCACCCGAGCTTACTTTTTTGTTAACTGTTTTAGGTTCACTTTCATAAGAAACGGAACTGCCACTGGAAGCTTCTGCGGTTAGGGTTTCGGTTACGTTAAGGTCGATGCTGCTTCCGCTGGAGGAATCGGCAAAGGCATTGGTTACTTTTAAACCGGAGGCATCGATAGAACTTCCGCTGGAGGATTTAGTTTCCAGTCTGTCCGCTTTTCCGCTGATGATCAGTTCGCTGCCGCTGCTGCTTTGGCAACTTACGGAGGTCGCATTTACTTTTAAGTCGATTTCACTGCCGCTGCTTGAAGAAACGTCCATTGAAGCACTTTCGAAAGTATTCTTGCTGCTTACTGAAGCGCCGCTTGAACTTTCCAAGGAGTTAAGTTTTGGCAATTGAACGTAAACCTTTTTAGCTTCTGCATTGCGAAGGTTGGCATCAGTGAAAATTTTTAGTTCCCCGTCGCTGATTTCGGTTTTGATGTGTTCGTGTAAATTGGCATCGGCTTCCACTTTGATTTCAGAATCGTAACCCTGAACTAAAATGACATCCAATCCGTTGCTCGCTACAACCGAAGTGAAATCGGAAGAAACGGTTCTGGTTTTAGTAACCACATTCCCGTTACCAGTAACTTTTTTTAGGCCTCCTACGGTCATATTCATGGTGCAGGAACCGAATAGTATGGCAACAACTGCTGCGATAACTACCTTCGTAAGGTTAATAACTAATTTGATCATAAGTATTCGTTTTTTGATTGATTGAAATGTGATTATTTGGTTTTGATGATTACCTCATCATCCGTTACTTTAATGCTTCCCACTTCTTTATGGGTTACTTTTTTCCGTCATTTACCTCATTAATTTTTTCTCGAATTTCTGCTTCAATACGCTTTTGTGTTTCTTTTACTTCATTAAGCTCTTTTTGAATTTCTGCATCATTACGTTTTTCTCTAATCTGAAGCCCTTTCTCGTTTAAGGTAACCGTTGTAGTGTGGCTGTTTGTGCTGTCAACTTCTTCTTCGTTCCAGTCCTGATCATCTTCCGGGCAATTTAAGCATTTCAGCTCTTCTTTGTCTATTCGGTAATAATTTTGATCGCTGTCGGAATAGAAATTGTAATTCGAATAATCTCCTTCAGAATATCTCGAAGCATTTTCATCTGGATGTATAATAGTTCCTTCTTGTAAATATAGAAATATTTTTACTTTCTGATTGCGGAATTTATTCTCGATACCCGTCAATAAATAATTGTCTAAAATTAATGTATTTCCTTGAATTTCAAAATTATATATGATTTTTTCTGCACGTTTTCTAGCATCGGATAATGATTTTCCTTCTGCAGTTCTTTCGATTTGCATATAAGGTTCCTCAGTTGTTTTTAACAGGTGTAATTCAACATTGTTCGAATAAATTACTTCATTTTGAGCCGAATCCTGTGTGAATCGGAAATCTGTATCATCATTACCATTCTTTGAAAAATAATCGTTGAAACGGAATTTGATGTTTAACGTGTCATTCGACATCACTGCCAATTGTTCTTTCTTCACCACTTTACCGTCGAAACCGATTTCCGTAGCCTGACGTACTCCGTAGTAAATTAGAGAGATAACAGATATAATCCATACCGCTAATAACGTGAATTTAGCGTAGTTTCCGATTGATTTTAAATTGCTTACCAAAAGTTTCAATCCTAAAAGGAAGAAGAAAAAGAACGGAATTCCGATGGCACATAACATTAAAATTCCTAACAACCACATTGGGATATCGGTATAATTTCCGGCATTTACATAGTTGAACCAAGGTGCATCCGGCATGGTTGATGAAAAAATCAACATGATGGAAGTAATAAGGATTCCGATTAGAGATGATGCTGAAATTACCACAATAAATGCACCGATTACTTTAGCGATTACTCTGAAAACAGTCATTAAAATGTCTTCTAAGGAATTGCCTATTTTTTGTGCCCCACTTTTTGCGTTGTCGGCAATTTTCTGGTGGTCGATGTTGTTTACTGTATCTGAAATTTCAGCAAAGCCTTCCTTTACTTTTTTCTCGATATTGGAAATGGTAATAGGTTGTCCTGTCATTTCAAGTTTTTCTGCAGTTGTTTTGGCTTCCGGTACTAAAATCCAGAAGATGATATATGGAATGATACCAATTCCCCAGCTGAAAAGTAAGATCACCATGATGATTCGTAACCAAAGGGGATCTACTCCCAAATAATGTCCAAAACCTGCTAATACACCACCAATCATTCCTTTTTCTTTGTCGCGGTATAATTTTTTTGAACCCGACGGATTGTATGTAGTATAGCTTGCTTGTGGTGTTTCGTCTTCGATACGATAATCTTCCGGCTGTCCCATAACGGCAATAACCTGATCGATTTCCGTAAGACCGATAACCTGCTTTTCGTTCGATAGCTTTTCAGATAATAATTCTGCAACTCTGCTCTCGATGTCGTTCATGATTTCGTCTCTTCCGTCTGTCGAAAGGGAACGCTTGATAGCATCAAAGTAACGACTCAGTTTTTGAAAGGCGTCTTCGTCTATGTTAAAAGGAAAACCTCCTAAATTTATGCTTACTGTTTTGTTCATGACTATTGGTTTTGGCTGGTTATTGTATTTACGGCTCCGGCTAATTCATTCCAGGTGCCATTTAATTCTTTTAAAAATTCGTGTCCTTCATCGGTTAATCCGTAATATTTTCTAGGTGGTCCCGATGTGGATTCTTCCCAACGGTAGTTGAGTAATCCGTCGTTTTTTAAGCGTGTTAGCAGTGGGTAAACGGTACCTTCAACTACTAATAACTTGGCGTTTTTTAAGGTGTCTAGGATTTCTGAAGTGTAGGCATCTTTCTCTTTTAATACGGATAGGATACAGAACTCTAAAACTCCTTTACGCATCTGAGCTTTGGTGTTCTCAATGTTCATAGAATTTCTTTTTTTGAGATTAAACTGTTCATTTTTTGATTTTTTTCCGCTACGCTCCAAACAGTTCGGTTGCGCCTCGGGTGATGATTGATGATGATTTGTTTTTATTTTAAAAATGAGATACTCATGGGGTATTTATACAACTCTCCGTTACTGGTTTTTACCGCTGCATAAATAATTAAGAAAAACTCAACTATTTTTAAGGTGCAGAACAGAAAAATTGATGTTACGGCAATCATTACTATTCCTGTTAGGTTTCCGGCTGTTAATTGTTCCAGTTCAAAGCTTCCGGTTTCCAGTTCGTGAAAGGTAACGTTGCTGAAAATACTGTACATTAAAGTTGGGATAGCAACTGCAGCAAGAATTACAGAATAAAGTAACATACTGAGCTGAAAGTTAAGAACTTGTTTGCCGGTGTAATCCACAAATTCTGATTTGTCTTTTTTGATGGACCAGATTAAAATTGGGAAAAAATAATTGCCCAGTGGAATGAAATACTGTGATAAAGTACTCAACTGTAATAAAGTTGCTGTGTTTTTTTCGGTTGAGGTTGTCATTGTTTTGTTTTTTTTGATTGATTGATTGATTGATTGATTTTGATTGATTTTGATTGATGATTGAAACTATATGATTTATTTCGATAATACTATTGATAAGCTATTAATTTCTTATACAAAGATAATTCTAAAAGAAGATACCTTGCAATACAAAGTACTAATTATTAACATTTATTTAACACTTTTGTTTTAGTTGTCTATTGGATTATGATTTCTTGGGTTTTTCTAAAGCGAGTAGCTCAATAGTGTTTAACGCAGGGCTTTCAATAATCTGGTTGCCTTCTAGTATTATTTCTTCCATTGTTTTTTCGGTGCAAATTGGATAGAAATCAATTAAAGCGTTTACGGTATCGGCTGTAGCTCTGTTTTCATCTGTCGTTTGTTCATAGGGCATATTGCTCTCGATGATTTGATTGTTTTCAGCAATAATTTCCGCCATTGTTTTTTGATATACTGGAACTTCAATTGTTTCAGGTTCAAAACGTACCGGATTTCCAACTCCGGTAGTATTTTTTTCTTTTGAAGAAGCATCTGAAGTGCTTCCTTCTAAATTTTCGTTTGATTGAACTATTTGTGTCGAGCTATCATTAGTGATTGATTGCTGAGCCAGTGCAGAAATAACATTTGTGAAAGCTACTAAAGCGATTCCTAAATAAATGATTGATTTTTTCATGATGATTGTGTTTTTATTATAATACTATAGATTGTCTATTAATTTCTTATACAAAGATAAGGCTAAAAGAAGATACCTTGCAATACAAAGTACTAATAATTAACAAAATATTAACAATTTGAATTTTATATGATTGCATACTAATTTTTTGTACATTAGCGTAAAATATAGCGCTATGGAGTTTACCCCCTCAAAACTGAATGCTTTTTTGTTTTTTAAGTTGCCGTCTGCTTTTTGGAGTGGTGTGCGAGTAAAACAAATTTCTACCGAGCAATGTACGGCTTCGGTGAAGCATCGTTGGTTCAATCAAAATCCTTTTAATTCAATGTATTTTGCAGTACAGGCGATGGCAGCAGAACTTACAACTGGGGCTTTGGTAATGTATCAGATTAAGAAAAGTGGCAAGAATATCTCCATGCTTGTTGCTAATAACAAAGGTAATTTTACCAAAAAAGCAAAAGGTCGTATTACCTTTATATGTAAAGACGGACATCTGCTTGAAGAAGCAATCCAGCGTGCTATAACTACAGGAGAAGGTCAAACCTTCTGGATGAAATCCATAGGTACCGATGAAAAAGGCGATCAGGTTTCAGAAATGGAATTCGAATGGAGTATCAAACTTAAATAAAGTTACAATTTTAGACTGAATAGCATGAAGGAGTCTTTTAATTTTAGAATCTTCAAATTAAATTACCCGAACCTACCATTTCAATAAAGTTAAACCTTACTTAATTAACATTATTTTTTATCTTGCAGTTTTTAAATTTGTAATAAAAAGCTGAAGATGAAGATTTTGATAACAGGAGCGACCGGCTTGATAGGTAAGGAACTGGTTTCGTTGCTGCTGCAAAACGGGATTTCGATTCACTACCTAACCACTTCAAAAAGGAAAATAGAAGGGGAACCTCACTACCAAGGTTTCTTTTGGGATCCACAAAAAGGAATCATAGATGAAAACTGCCTTTTGGGGGTACATGCTATTGTTCATTTGGCAGGCGCAAATATTGCCAAGCGTTGGACCAATTCCTATAAACAGGAAATTATAGAAAGTCGTATCCTTACTTCGGATTTGCTCTATAAAGCCTTAAAGAACTACCCTAACGAAGTGAAACAAATTATTTCAGCCTCTGCAATTGGAATATATCCAAGCAGCTACGATAAATTATATTCTGAAGACAGTATAGAGGTTAGCTCAACGTTCCTTGGAACTGTAACCGAAAAATGGGAAGATTCCGTTGAAAAGTTTAAGCGATTGAACATTTCGGTTTGTAAGTTACGTATAGGTTTAGTGCTTGCTAATGAAGGTGGTGCGTTGCCTCAAATGGTTAAGCCTATTAAATCAGGAATGGGAGCGGCTTTTGGAACGGGAAAACAAATGCAATCCTGGATTCATATTCATGATTTGGTAAATATGTTTTTGTTTGCGTTTCAACACAACTGGAATGGTGTTTACAATGCCGTAGCGCCTCATCCTGTAACTAATTCCGAGTTAGTTGAGACTATCGCAAAAACACTGGATAAGGATATCATTCTTCCAAATGTGCCTAAATTTCTGATGAAAATCATATTGGGCGAAATGCATATTTTGCTTTTTGAGAGTCAAAATGTTAGTGCGCAAAAAGTACTGGATAATGGTTTTCAGTTTAAATTTAAAATTTTGGATAAGGCTCTCGATGGTTTGCTGGCATAAATAACAAAAAAAAAAGCACCTAAGTGCTTTTAACTATAATCGTAAGATGAACTAATAATTATTTTGAAGATGCCTTAACGCTTACTTTAATTTCTACTTCGTCGTTAATAAACTTATCTTTCAGATTGTCAAAAACAGATTTGGATCCGTAGTTAATATTCCAGTAGGTTCTATTAATCATCAACGGTTCACTTTCAATAGATACTAACGTATCAGAAGCCACAACAGTTGCAGGGAAATTAACGGCTTTGGTTACATTTTTCAGAGTCAGGTTGCCATATACGATAGTTTTACCGTTCTCGTCAGCTACTTTTGAAATTATAAATTTACCGGTTGGGTATTTTTTAACATTGAAGAAGTCATCTTCACCTTCCTTACCTTTTGTCCCTTTCAGGTGTGCTTCAAGATCTTCTTTTCCGTCTCCGGGTTTTAAATCGGTCACAGTAATGGTATTCATGTCCAATACAAATGTACCGTTTTGAATTTGCCCGTCTTTAACTGTCACATCACCTTCTTTCAGACTAATCGTTCCATTATGCTTTCCGGCAGGTTTGGTTCCTACCCAATTAATGATCGATTGTTTTGTATCGGCAGTCAGTTTAATATCTCCCGGAGTTATTACAGCTTCACTTGTGTCGGCAGACGACTCGCCCTGAGCAGCTTGTTCTTTTTTGCATGAAGTTAATAATACAGAGGAAATAATAAATAAACTAAAAACGATTTTTTTCATAAGTGAATGGTTTTAGGTGTTAGACAAATCTATTTAAACGTAAATGAAAACTTCTTAAAATTATATTAAAGTTAGCGAAGATTATTCAAGATTACAATCTTTACAGAAAAAATTGTAGTGACAAATTGGCATTTTTAATCCTTTGGCAATACTTTTGCAATCTCAAATAACGAGAAATAGCTAATGTTTAAAAAAATATTCAAAAATATGAGCCAGGAAAGTACTGAAAACATCGAAAAAGATCAGTTACAAGGAGAAAATGTTTCAGAAAATCAGGAAATTACCAACCCTGAGTTGACGGCAGAAGAGCAGTTACAGGAAGATTTGGCAAAAGAGAAAGACAAGTTTTTGCGTTTGTTTGCCGAATTCGAGAATTATAAAAAAAGAACTTCTAAAGAACGCGTAGAGCTTTTTAAAACGGCAGGTCAGGAAGTGTTACAGTCGATGTTGCCGGTTATGGATGATTTTGACAGAGCACTTACCCAGATTTCCAAATCGGAGGATGAAGCTTTGGTTAAAGGAGTGGAATTAATTTACGACAAACTGAAATCGACTTTAATTTCCAAAGGTTTAGAAGAAGTGGAATTAAAAGCAGGCGACGATTTCAATGCCGATTTTGCAGAAGCGATCACTCAAATTCCAGCCGGAGATGATATGAAAGGCAAAGTAGTAGATGTTGTGGAGAAAGGATATAAATTAGGCGATAAAATTATACGTTTTCCTAAAGTTGTTATTGGAGCATAAGTTCCCAAATAGATTGAACTGATGAGTAAAAGAGACTTATACGAAGTATTAGGAGTAGCTAAAGGAGCCACACCGGAGCAGATAAAAAAAGCGTACCGTAAAAAAGCCATTGAATTTCACCCCGACAAAAACCCGGGCGACAAAGCGGCCGAAGACAAGTTTAAAGAAGCAGCCGAAGCCTATGAAATTTTAGGTGATGCTGACAAAAAAGCACGTTACGACCAATACGGGCATGCAGCCTTTGACGGTGCAGGAGGTTTTGGCGGCGGCGGTCACCACATGAACATGGATGATATTTTCAGCCAGTTCGGGGATATTTTTGGAGGTGCTTTTGGCGGTGGATTCGGTGGATTCGGCGGTGGTGGCGGTCAGCGTAGAATGAAAGGAAGCAACCTTCGCATCAAAGTGAAACTTACACTAGAAGAAATTGCTAACGGTGTCGAGAAAAAAGTAAAAGTAAAACGTAAGGTTCAGGCTCAGGGTGTTACGTACAGAACGTGTCCAACGTGTCATGGTTCTGGTCAGGTAACGCGCGTAACCAATACAATTTTAGGAAGAATGCAAACATCATCTCCGTGTAACGCTTGTGGCGGAACCGGCCAGATGATCGACAGCAAACCAACCGGGGCGGATGCGCACGGAATGATTTTAGAAGACGAAACCGTATCTATCAAAATTCCGGCCGGAGTAGTAGATGGCATGCAGTTAAAAGTTTCCGGAAAAGGAAACGATGCACCGGGTTCTAACGGAATTCCTGGCGATTTAATCGTTGTGATTGAAGAAGTGGAACATGAAACCCTTAAACGCGAAGGTGAAAACCTGCACTACGATTTGTATATCAGCTTTGCGGAAGCAGCTTTGGGAACGTCAAAAGATATCGAAGCCGTTGGCGGAAAAGTGCGTATCAAATTGGAAGAAGGCATTCAGTCCGGAAAAATACTTCGTTTGAAAGGAAAAGGAATTCCAAGTTTAAATAATTACGGAAGCGGAGATTTACTGGTTCACGTAAACGTTTGGACACCGAAAACCCTAAATAAAGAACAAAAGCAATTTTTCGAGAAAATGTTGGAAGACCCTAATTTTGTTCCGAAACCTGAAAAAACAGATAAGTCTTTCTTTGAAAAAGTGAAAGACATGTTTTCATAATTTTTTGATACTTTGGAAAAACCCATTGTCAGTTTGATAATGGGTTTTTTTATGTAACAAATCCCTACAATTGGCATCTAATAGTTACTTTTACAAAAACAAAACAAATTCATGAGTTCAATTCTTGAAGTGAATAATGTGGTCAAGCAATATGGCGACTACACCGCACTGAATAGTGTTTCTTTAAGTGTGCCGAAAGGTAGTATTTACGGACTTCTTGGTCCAAACGGTGCAGGGAAGACTTCGTTAATCCGAATCATCAATCAAATTACAATGCCTGATGGTGGCGAAGTGATTCTTGATGGTGAAAAATTGTCACCAAAACATGTACAATACATAGGTTACATGCCGGAAGAACGCGGCTTGTACAAAACCATGAAAGTTGGGGAACAATGTATGTATTTAGCACAACTAAAAGGAATTTCGGAATCAGAAGCTAAAAAACAGTTGAAATATTGGTTCGAAAAATTTGAAATCGAAAGCTGGTGGAACAAAAAAATTCAGGAATTATCGAAAGGAATGGCGCAGAAAGTACAGTTTATTGTAACGGTTTTGCATCAGCCGAAACTTTTGATTCTGGATGAGCCGTTTTCAGGATTCGACCCGGTAAACGCGAATTTAATCAAAGACGAAATCATCGAATTGAATAAAAAAGGAACTTCGGTAATTTTCTCGACACACCGCATGGAAAGCGTGGAAGAAATGTGTGATTACATTGCTTTGATTCATAAATCCAACAAGTTAATCGAAGGGAAATTAATCGATGTTAAAAAAGAACACCGCACCAATGCCTACGAAGTCGGGATTCTGTCGAGCAATGTTGAACGTTTAATGTACGATCTAACCCAAAAATTCCAATTGCAGCAAACCGATTTCAAATCCCTCAACGACGAACTGAAACTGGAAGTGCAATTAAACGGTTCTGCGCCAAACGAGTTACTGAATATTTTAACCCAAAACGGACAGGTAACGCATTTTGTGGAAAAAATTCCGAGCATTAACGACATATTTATTAAAACCGTAACCAAGCAATAACAATGGGAGTATTATCACTAATCATAAAGAGGGAGTTTATTTCCAAAGTTCGCAACAAGTCGTTCATTGTGATGACTTTTTTAGGGCCGTTGTTAATTGTGGCAATGTCGGCTTTAATTGCTTATCTGTCAAATGCGAACGAAGGGGATGTGAAAAAAATCGCCATTCACGACCAGGCCGGGATTTTCAAAAGCGATTTTAAAAATTCAGATGAAATCGCGTACGTAGATTTGTCTGCCATGCCTTTTAAAACCGCAAAAGATACTGCAAGCAACAGTTATGAAGGTATGATTTATGTACCAAAAGTTGCCGACATTCAGGAATTGGCCACCAAAACAGAATACATTTCAGATGACAGTCCGCGTATGGAGTTCATTATGGAAATGGAAAGTGTTATCAATGCGAAACTCAGCAAAAGCAATTTGCAGGAATTGGGTTTTGATTCGGATAAAATTGAAAAAGCAAAAGTAAAATCAGATATTCACATATCGAAATTTTCGGGCGAGGAAGGCTTGAAATTTTTAAACGAAATTAAAATAGGAATAGGATTTGTTTTTGGGTACTTAATTATGATGTTCATTATCATCTACGGAAATATGGTAATGCGCAGTGTAATTGAAGAAAAAACAAACCGCATTATTGAAATCATCATTTC
Organism: Flavobacterium enshiense; assembly: GCF_040750275.1. GTDB lineage: Bacteria > Bacteroidota > Bacteroidia > Flavobacteriales > Flavobacteriaceae > Flavobacterium > Flavobacterium enshiense_B. The sequence continues at coordinate 236,111 of NZ_JBDOCV010000004.1, read as the reverse complement.
ATCGGTAAAACCTTTTCAGCTGATGATGGGGAAAATCATAGGGACTTCATTAGCCGGTATTTTGCAGTTTGTAGTCTGGATTTTGTTAGGTTTTGGACTTTTATTCATGCTTACTTTATTTGGTGCAAGTCAGGCAGATGTGGCTACTACCACACAATTACAGCCGGAACAAATGGAAATCGCAACCGGTTTTGCAGAGAAAATTCAACTCTATCTGAATGAAATTCCAACGGTAACACTTTTGGTGTATTTCATCATCTATTTTATAGGAGGATACTTTTTGTACAGTTCACTTTATGCGGCCATCGGAGCTGCTGTAGATTCTGAAACCGATTCACAGCAATTCCTGTTGCCTATCATAATGCCATTGATGTTGGGGGTTTATGTGGGGTTCTTTACCGTAATGAACGACCCGCACGGAACCGTAGCCACTGTATTTTCAATGATTCCGTTAACCTCACCAATCGTGATGTTGATGCGTATTCCGTTTGGAGTACCTTGGTGGCAATTGGTCCTTTCGATAGCAATATTGTTTGGAAGTTTCTTAGGAATCGTGTGGTTTGCTTCAAAAATTTACCGCGTGGGGATTTTAATGTATGGAAAAAAACCAAGCTGGAAAGAATTGTATAAATGGCTTAAGTATTAAGTAACTTAGTTGTAATTTTAAAAATCGCTGTAACTTAGTTACTCAGAAACTCAGAAACTAAAAAATGTCAAAGATTTTAATCATAGAGGACGAAGCTGCTATCCGCAGGGTTTTAACAAAAATCCTCTCGGAAGAAAGCGATACCTATAAAGTAGAAGAAGCCGAAGATGGTCTTCAGGGTTTGGAAAAAATCAAGAACGAGGATTATGATTTGGTGTTGTGTGACATCAAGATGCCAAAAATGGACGGTGAAGAAGTATTGGAAGCCGTAAAGAAGATAAAGCCAGAAATTCCAATGGTGATGATTTCCGGGCATGGTGATTTGGAGACCGCAGTCAACACGATGCGTCTGGGAGCCTTCGACTACATTTCAAAACCGCCGGATTTAAACAGATTGCTGAATACTGTCCGTAATGCTTTAGATCGTAAGCAATTGGTGGTGGAAAACAAAATCCTGAAAAAGAAAGTCTCTAAAAATTACGAGATGATCGGAGAGAGCGCCCCCATCAATCAAATCAAAGAAATGGTTGAGAAGGTAGCGCCAACCGAAGCCCGTGTTTTAATTACCGGACCCAACGGAACCGGAAAAGAATTAGTAGCCCATCAGTTGCATGAAAAAAGTGAACGTTCGGCTGCTCCTCTGATAGAAGTAAACTGCGCCGCGATTCCATCGGAATTGATTGAAAGTGAGTTGTTTGGTCATGTTAAAGGAGCCTTTACTTCAGCCGTAAAAGACCGCGCCGGAAAATTCGAAGCCGCGAACGGAGGAACTATTTTTCTGGATGAGATTGGCGATATGAGTTTATCCGCGCAGGCGAAAGTATTGCGTGCGTTACAGGAAAACCTAATCCAAAGAGTAGGAGCGGACAAAGACATCAAAATCGATGTTCGTGTAGTTGCAGCAACGAATAAGGATCTGAAAAAAGAAATCGCTGAAGGGCGTTTCCGTGAGGATTTATACCATCGTTTGGCCGTAATTTTAATTAAAGTGCCTGCGTTGAATGACCGTCGTGATGATATACCATTGTTAATTAATCATTTTGCGGATAAAATTGCTTCGGAACAAGGAAATGCTGTGAAGAAGTTTTCAAATGGTGCCGTAAAACTCCTCCAGGAATACGATTGGACCGGAAATATCCGCGAGTTGCGAAACGTAGTGGAACGTCTTATCATTTTAGGTGGCAACGAAATTTCAGAAAATGATGTGAAGTTGTTCGCAAGTAAATAATTAGCTGTCAGCTAAACGCTAAATGCTTAAAGCTTTAAAAATGAATTTAAAAAAAATAAACCTCAAACTACAGCAAGCACTTGTTGAAAACGATTTAATTGAAGCCAATGAGATGCAGCAGCAAACGTTTTCCACCATTAAAAGTGGTGCGGATGCCGTAATTCAATCCATCGGCGGAAGCGGAAAATCAACAACGATTGTACTAAACGTTATCCAGCGCTTGGAAAAAGAGCATATGATGTCTCCAAGAGCCTTAATCATAGTAGAAGACAAAGAGAAAATGTTGGAAATGTTGGATCTGTTTAGCGTGTTGGGAAAATATACCAATTTGCGTATTTACGGTACCCACGATAAAAGCGATTTGGATTATGATAAAAACCAGATTTCATTAGGAATTGATGTGCTTGTCGGGACGCCAAATCGTCTGAATGACATGTTTGCTACGGCAGGTTATGATGTGAACCAGTTAAAAATGTTTGTGGTAGACGATGCAGATGTGCTTTTCAAAAACCGTATGGATCCTAAAATCACCCGAATTTCGGACAGTATCGCTAAAACACAGCGTCTTTTCTTCTGTACCGAAATTACTGAAAAAGTAGAAATTATGGCCGATAAAATTATGATTGAGCCTTTGTTTTTCGAGATGGATGATGAAGATTAGGAAAAAATATAAAAAAGCCCCGATTACTAATCGGGGCTTTTTTATTTATTGTTTGATAATTTTATAACTACTCTGTTTGTTTTCGGAATCTACCATTATCGAATAAATTCCGGTTTTAAGACTTGATAAATCAAGTTGTGTTTCATTGGTGTTGAATTCTTTTTTAAGAACGATCTGCCCTAATTGGTTGTAAATTGTGGCATTGCTAATAATCGTATTTCCTTTTATTGTAAGATTGTCAATTACTGGATTTGGACTTAAAACAAAAAGAGGCTTGTCAAAATAAACGGTACTTAAATTATTGTTTACGGATATAATTACATCAATAGGGACTCCGTAGCAACCGTTAATATTTGGGATGATAGTATAAGTTGCATCGCCGGATTGTGATGTATTTACTAAGTTAAGTGTTTGGATAATTGAATTTCCATTTCCGGAATTGGCTCCTGAAACATTGTTTTGATTAGTTGTCCAGGAGAAAGAGGTTCCTGCGACAGGGCTTGATAAGGTGATATTAGTGGTTTGTCCTGAATCAATTGAGCTGTCTGCAACATTCGCTATTACAGAAGGTGTTGGATAAACGGGAACGGTGTAATCGGTGTAGCTGCTTCCACAACCATTTAGAATAGCTCTTGCACGATATGTAACAGAACCCATTTGGGTTGAGTTGTTATATAACGGTTGCATGATTGTGTAGGGTGCTGTGCCTGAGCCATTGGAGTATCCGATAACATTGGTAACATTGGTAACTTCCCACTCAATAGTTGTTCCGGCAACCATTGGAAATGTGTTTATACTTATATTGGTCGATTCGCCATTGCATATAGGAAAAACTGGAGTTGCAATTGGAGCACCGGGGGCTGGGTTTACAACAATGTTTACATTAATTACGTTACCGTTACAACCATTCTGTGTTGGTATAATACTGTAAGTAATAGTACCATTCATGGAAGGATTGGTCAAATTAACAACCTGATTGATATTGTCCTGATTTCCGGAAAGTGAAAAAGAATTTGAAATATTTGATGCCGTCGCCACCCAATTATAAGTGGTTCCCGGTAGGTTACTGTTTAATGCAAAGTCAAGTGTACTTCCGTTACAAATTGAACCGGTCACTTGTACTGTTGCTGTAGGTGATTGTGAAATAGTAATAGTGCCTGAGGCAGTAGCAGCTGGAGAACCACCAATTGTAGTAACCGTATAATTAAAAACTCCAAAAGAACTTGGGGTTCCGCTAATGGTAAAAGTTCCGGCGGCATAATTTCCGCTAACCCCTGATGGTAAGCCTATTACGGTTGCTCCGGTAGCTTCACCGCTTATGGAATAATTAATGTTTGTTATGGCGTAAAAACCACAAAGTGTTTGGTTAGTGGTTGCTACAGATGAAGTTAGTGTAATAGTAGGAGCTAAAACAAAAGCTGTTTTTGATTCAGAATCAGTTGTTTTTGCATTCGAAATTAATGATGCAAAAGAAATGAAAAACAGAATAATAAAATTTTTCATAAATGGGGTCTACGTATTTTTTAATACTCTTTTTAAAATAATAAAAATGTTTTAGTACAAAGTTTTATTGTTTGATGATTTTATAACTACTTTGTTTGTTTTCGGAATCAATTGAAATAAAGTAAATTCCTGGTTTTAAGTCTGAAAAATTAAGTTGGATTTCGGAACTGTTGAATTCTTTTTGTAGAACTTTCTGTCCCAATTGATTATGAGCTGTCACTTTGTTAATGATTTGATGATTTTTGATATTCAAAATATCAATAACAGGATTTGGGCTGATTGAAATACCATTCTTAAGGTTTTCATGAATACCTAAATTACCACAAGTTATCGTTACTGGTGCTACACACACACTTCCGGATCCTGATATGGTAAAAGTTACCGGTTGCCCGTTGTTGGTGATGGTAAGGCTGCTTGGTGCTGCCTGGCTTCCATTCATTATCGGCCCGCCATTAATCGAATAGCTGTAATAAAAAGTGGTAATTCCTGTAATATTGTTCCAATCGAAATTTACCTGTGAAGCATTAATAGTATTGCAGAATAAACTAAAGTTTTCTGAATTTGGCATTACGGTTACAGTTCCCGAAGCACTTGAGCCCGAGCAGCTCGTTGAGGTATTAGTAAGAACTACACTGTATGTTCCTCCAACCGTCGTAGAAAAACTGGCTACATTTCCCGGATTTGTTACTCCCGGCGGAACCGTCCAGGAATAAGTATAAGTGCCTGAAGATGATGGTATAGCCGTTACAGTAGCCGTTGAACCAGGACAAATAGTGCTGCTATTTACAGAGGCAATAGGGGAATCAGAAACCGTTATTGTTCCCGTAGCAGTTGCAACAGGAGGACAGCTACCAGTTGTTGTAATGGTATAGGTGTAAACCCCGGATGCGGTTGGTGTACCAAAAATGGTAAAAGTTCCTGCAGCATAGGCACCCGTTACTCCGGGTGGTAATCCTGTGACAGCGGCTCCTGTCCCATTAGTAATAGCGAAATTAATATTCATAATGACCTCATTTGGACAAACTGTTCGATTCGCTGAGGACGATGTTAAGGTAATGCTCTGTGAGGGTAAAATCGTAATCATTGTTGTTGTAATTGCGCCAGAACAAGTTCCGTCAGGAGCTATTGTATAGGTAACAATATACGTTCCGGGCATACTGAGATTAGGAGTGATTGCTCCTGTAAGACTATCTATAAATAATCCTGCAGTAGAGGTAAAGAATCCACCTGTAAAGGCATCGGTACCTGTTAAAGTAACCGTTTGAGGATTGTTAATGCTTGTGCAAAAAGGCGTTCCGGCATAATTTATGGAAGCAGTCGGACAAGCGAGATTCTTGTTTGCTTTCGAATAAACATTGCTTGAAAGGAGTAAAAAAACGGATAAAATAAATGAAAGAGTAAAGATTTTTTTCATAGATCTATTTTTAATCAGCACGAAAATAATCTTTTTTTTTCAGAAAAGGGATTTAAAAATGGGTTAATTTTCTGATAATTCTTTAACGATATTTAGTGCTAAAGGGAATTTTTCATTGAAATAATCTAGATAGTCTTCGAGTATGTCCATTTCTAAGTTAAGAGAGGTTCCGTTGTCGGTGTCTACGAGTGCATATTTTTCCATGGACCCATTCCAGCTTTCCGTGGTTTCATCCAGAGGCAACTCCACACCGTTTTTCACATTGCCAAGGTGTTTGAAATTCATGATCTCATTTTCTACACATTTGTCGATAAGACTGTACATACCGTCGTCGTTTTCATTCACAAAATGCACTTTGCTTCCTTCTTTCCAATCGGATTTTGCACGGGAGCCTTCACTGAAAACGGCCGTCCATTTTTGGTACGTGGCATCTTCCCAAAGTATTTTCCATACCTTTTCTTTTGGAGCGATGATGTTTATTGTAAAATTTATTTTTTCCATGATTGATAGTATTTAAACCTTAAAGTTACTTAAAATTAAGAAATATCTGAAACCTTATTTTTTATAACGGTTGTATTTCTTTAAAATCTCTTGTAAAATATCGTGAGGTAAACCGAAAAATTTATTGTTGTTGATGCCTTCCATATCTTCCGCCGCAACCAAAGTATTGATGATTGCTTCCTCTGTTGCCTGAACCGTTGCTTTAAAAATAGGATTCAGTTGCTCTTTGGTTAGGACATTCCAGGTTTGCAGGCTTCCCTTTTCGTTGGTAACAGGTTCTGCAGTGGAAAGCGCTAAAAAGATTTCACCCGAACTGTCATTCGAAAACGTTCCGGTTCTGGCGATGCCATGCGTTACTCTTTTCGCGACCAATTCCAGTTGGCTCGGCAATAAAGGGGCGTCGGTAGCTACAATTACAATTGCTGAACCGTCTTTTCGCTTTTGATTATTCAGTATCGGTTTGTATTCTTTGATTTCCTTACCCACCGGAACTCCGGCTATCATTAAATCGTTTCTACCACCAAAATTTGCCTGTATGAAAACGCCTAACGTGTATTCTTTTCCATCAATTTTGAAGGTTCTTGATGCTGTTCCGTTACCGCCTTTATAATGATACAAAGCCATGCCGGTTCCACCACCCACATTTCCTTCCTGAACTATACCGCCTTTAGCATTGTCCAACGCTTCCCAAACATGTTCTTTTTTCACATGAAAACCGTTTATATCGTTTAACATGCCGTCCCAGGTTTCTGCCACAATGGGTAATCCGAAGGAGAAATCGATGAAATCACCTTCCGAGAATTTTTTGTAACTCCATTCCCCAATCGCATCACGAACGGTTCCTACACTATTGGTGTTGGTTATCCCGATAGGACCATAGCCTAAACCGTAATCTTCTACATTGGCAATACCCGTCATTTCCCCGTCACCATTAAGGTTGAACCAGGCTATAGGGTAATTTTTAGAAGTTTTGCCTTTCGGAAGAATTACGGTTACGCCAGTGCGAACAGGCCCTTTGCCCGGCTCCAGTTTTCCATTTCCTTCAATTAGGGTTTTGTATCCGACTTCGATGCCTGGTACATCGGTGATAGCATTGTTTTTTCCTGTTACTCCGTCAAACGGAACACCTAAATCTCGTGCTCTGGGTTTGGTTTGTGCGTAGCTATTTAATGTTAAGATTAAATAGCGGTAAGTGTAATTCTTTTCATTTTTAATTATTTGATATATCAAGCAATTTTAAAGAATAAAACGAAATGATTCTGATAAATGTTTGTTAATTCTTTCAAAAGTAGAAATTTTTAATAGGGATAGATGGTTTTTCAAATTGCAGTATCTTCAGATTCAATTATCTTTGCACCTTCAAAATCGAATTTCAGAATTTAAAATATGATTACAATAAACGACATCGCGGTAGAATTTGGCGGAACGACTTTGTTCAGCGACATCACTTTTGCCATTAATGAAAATGATAAAATCGCCTTAATGGGAAAGAATGGTGCCGGGAAATCGACACTTTTAAAAATCGTAGCTGGTGAAAACAAGCCAACCCGTGGAGGGATTTCTGCGCCAAGCGATGCGGTTATTGCTTATTTGCCACAGCATTTGCTAACTGCAGATGATTGTACGGTAATGGAAGAAACTTCCAAAGCTTTCGCGGATGTGTTGAACATGAAGAAAGAAATCGACGAAATCAACGAGCAATTAACCATTCGTACCGATTACGAAAGCGACGACTACATGAAGTTGATTGAACGCGTTTCCGAACTTTCCGAGAAATACTATTCGATTGAAGAAGTGAATTACGAAGCGGAGGTAGAAAAAGTACTGAAAGGTTTAGGTTTTGAAAGAGAAGATTTCAATCGTTCCACATCGGAGTTTTCCGGTGGTTGGAGAATGCGAATCGAATTGGCGAAAATCTTATTGAAAAAGCCGGATTTGATTCTTTTAGATGAGCCGACAAACCACTTGGATATGGAAAGTATTCAGTGGTTGGAGGATTTTTTAATCAATCAGGCGAAAGCGGTAATGGTGATTTCCCACGATCGTACGTTTGTCGACAATATTACCAACCGTACCATTGAAGTGACGATGGGAAGAATCTACGATTACAAAGCAAAATATTCCGAATATTTGGTGTTGCGCCAAGACCGTAGAATCCACCAGCAGAAAGCCTATGATGAGCAACAGAAATTTATAGCCGATAATCAAGCCTTTATCGAACGTTTCAGAGGAACTTTTTCAAAAACGGAACAAGTACAATCCCGTGTGCGAATGTTGGAAAAATTAGTGTTGGTTGAGGTGGATGAAGTCGATACATCCGCTTTGAAATTAAAATTCCCGCCATCACCACGTTCGGGACAATATCCAGTAGTTGTAGAAGAATTGTCTAAATCGTATGGTGATCATGTCGTATTTAACAATGCCAGTATGGTAATCGAGCGCGGTCAGAAAGTTGCATTCGTTGGGAAAAACGGAGAAGGTAAATCAACCATGATTAAAGCCATCATGAAAGAAATTGATCATGACGGTGGAAAACTGGAAATCGGACATAACGTTCAGGTGGGTTATTTTGCTCAGAATCAGGCAGCTTTATTAGATGGTGATTTGTCAATTTTTGATACGATCGATCAGATTGCTGTGGGTGATGTTCGCACGAAAATCAAAGATTTGTTAGGTGCATTCATGTTCAAAGGTGATGATATTCAAAAGAAAGTAAAAGTACTATCCGGAGGTGAAAAAACCCGTTTAGCCATGATTAAACTGCTGTTGGAACCAGTAAACGTTCTAATTCTGGATGAGCCGACAAACCATTTGGATATGAAAACCAAAGACATCATCAAAGACGCTTTACGAGATTTCGACGGAACTTTAATCTTAGTTTCTCACGACCGTGATTTCTTAGACGGTTTGGCGGAAAAAGTATTCGAGTTTGGCCACAAACGCGTGAAAGAACATTTTGAAGACATCAAAGGTTTCTTAGCGCACAAGAAAATGGAAAGTTTGAAAGAAATTGAGAAATAAGCCTTGCTAAAAGATTATAAAAAAGCTCCTAAAAAGGAGCTTTTTAGTTTTTAGTACTCAAGCTGTAATTAATCAGGTGTTTATAAAATTGCGGGAAATGCCAACTTTTTGTCTCTAAATCTTTATTGTTAGCAACGTTAAGCGTGTCAGCCAATTTTTTTTGGTATTGTGACATTTGAAGATCCTTTAAACGATTGTCGGAAAGATTCAGGTTTTGTGAAATTCCGTTTTGATAGTAAAGTACCTCAATTTTATTAAAAGAGAAATCCAGTTTTTTAAAATTTCGTTTTTCTTTTAGAATAACTCTTTTCGACAGTTTATTGTTGCTGATATTTAAAGTATGAATGCCTTTTGGAAGCTTCTTTTCTTCAAAATTGACAATCTTGTTGTGGGACAAATCTAAATCCAATATGGTGAATTCCGATAAATCCGGTTGGGATTTGAAATTTCGGTTTGACAAGTCCAATTTGTAAATCGTATCGGTTTTAGGTAATTCGTCAATATTGAATGTCGGATAGGTTTTACAACTGAAAAGCGATAGTACAGTTAGAAGAAGAAGTATTTTTCTCATTTTAGTTGGTTGATTTTGTTTTTTTTGCTCTGATTTCATCCATCATTTCCATTTCCTGTTTCGAACTGATACTTATGTTTTGTTTAAAGCGAACGGTTTCACCATAATATTTGGCAGGAATCCATTTGGGCATTAGGTTTACAATTCGGGTGATTTCCTCTTTTACTTCCTCTTTCGGTTTTTTATAGAAAGTAATATTCGACAAGGAACCGTCTTTCTCAACAATAAAAGAAATATTTTCATTCCAATATGAACTGTTTTTGATTTCCCGGATATTGGTTTTAATATATTCCCGCATTGCTGTTTCATTTTCTGAAAACTTCGCTTGGACATGAACGATTGTAAAAACAAATCCGGTATCGATTTTAGGTTGAATGGTTTTTCTGTAAAGTTCCGATTGTTTGAATTCCACTAAAGCTTCCGTTTCGATTTTGGCTTCAATATCACTGCCGAATTTTGCAAACACTTTTTCATCCATAGTTTTACGATAGCATTTCTCATTAGGAAATTGGACACAATCGGAATAAGACAATCGAATATTGTACTTTTCTTTAGCGACTTTTATCATAAAAGGATCGAAATCTTTGTCAATATTTTGTCCTAAGGTTTTCAAAACAAAGTTTCCTTTTTTAAAATCGAGCAAGGCTTTTTTTACTCCGTCTTCACAGGTTGTCTTATGGCTTTGGGCAAAAGAAAAGCCTGTGAAGAAGAAAATTATAAGATGTGAAAATGATAACTTCATGGTTTGTAAATGTATTTTACTTGTTGGTTATGCAGATCAATAGCTGAAAATATAAGCAGCTTCTAAAAAATCATTACTTTTCTCTTTTCTGAATAAAGCAATCGCTTCTTTTAGAAAATTAAATAAAACAGGATGTGAATTTTCATTAGGAGAACGGAGTTGGAGATATGCTTTTGCTGATTTATTTTTAATTGTAAAAGTGACGATATGTCCATCCAATACAATTCGAACCCGTTTTTTATTCTCTAAAACATCCAATGGAGTTTTAAAGATTTGATGAAACGAATTTTGAAAGTCAATGCATTGTGAGTTGTTTATAATTAATGTGTCCTTTTCCAGCGTTGCATATTTACTGATAATTTCACTAAACGTTATTTCGTCAGGTTCTTTAATTCGAAAATCCTTAGGTTCTTTTGAATCATGATTTTTTATTATTTTTTTGTACTGTTTGTCGTTGCTCATTGTGTCGGAGATACTGTCTAACAATCTGGCTTCAATCATCATTTGATTTTCGAACTCCATAATTTTAATGCTAAAACCTTTTGAACGCATAAAGGAATAACTTTGAATGGTGATTTCTCTTTGTTGACAGAATCCTCTTGAAAGAGAGAAGAGAAAAAGTAACAGAAAAAGTCTTTTCATCAAGATCTAATTTACCGCCTCCACCAATCGGATAAATTCAGCTTTGTATCCTTCTGAATCTTCAGATTTTCCTTGCAAAGCTAATGCTTTTATTTCGGATGATGCCTTTTTGGTTACCAGTTTAGAATCTCTCAGTTTCAATCCGAACCAGGCTACAGCAGCACTGAATTTTAAGTCGTTAGAGGCCGAATTGATAGTTCCGGACAGATTTTCAATCACCTGAACCATTTCGGTACTTTTATCGCCATCCGGTTTTTTGTAGCGGAATTTTACCGTAGCCAATTCGCCGGAATATTTGTCCGTATTGGTAGCTACTTTGCTGTATTTCAATTCGGCAGTTTCTTTGTTGAACTCGCTTTTTACGCCCGTTGGAATGATTTCATACAAAGCGGTTACGGTGTGTCCGCTGCCTAATTCTCCGGCATCTATGGCATCGTTTTCGAAATCTTCGGCGTTTAGTTTTCGGTTTTCATAACCAATCAAACGGTAGCTTTGTACGTGTTTCGGATTGAATTCGATCTGGATTTTCACATCTTTGGCAATAGCATATAAATTACCTTTGAATTCTTTTCCTAAAAAACGATTTGCTTCCTGAATGGTATCTATGTATGCGTAGTTTCCGTTGCCTTTATCGGCTAAAATTTCCATTTTGCTGTCTTTGTAGTTGCCCATGCCGTAGCCTAAACAAGTCAAGAAAACACCGGATTTTCTTTTTTCTTCGATAAGCGTTTCCATATCCTTATCCGAAGACGCGCCCACATTGAAATCGCCATCGGTTGCTAAAACCACGCGGTTGTTTCCGTCTTTGATGAAATGTTCCTGAGCCGTTTTGTAAGCCAATTCGATTCCGGCGCCACCTGCCGTACTTCCACCTGCTTCTAAATTATCCAGTGCATTAATGATGGTCTGTTTTTCTGCGCCGCTGGTAGGAGGCAAGACCAATCCGGCTGCTCCGGCATACACCACCATGGCTACTTTGTCTTCTTTGCGCAATTGGTTGACCAATACTTTCATGGATTCTTTCAATAACGGCAATCTGTTTTGAGAGTTCATCGAACCTGAAACATCGATCAGAAATACAAGGTTGGAGGGCGGTAAAGCATCGGTTGGGATGTTTTTTCCCTGCAATCCGATTTTTAACAGTTTGTGATTTTCATTCCAAGGACAGTCGCTGTATTCGGTATTGATGGAAAACGGATGTTTATTCTCCGGCTGCGGATAATTGTATTTGAAAAAGTTGATCATTTCTTCCACGCGAACCGCATCTTTAGGTACTTTCTGCCCATTGTTGATGAAACGTCGGATGTTAGTATAGGACGCATTGTCCACATCGATGGAAAAAGTCGATAACGCCTCATTTTTAGGATTGGTAAACGGATTTTCCACGAAAGAATCGTAATCTTCCTCGTTTGGTATAACTATCGGAACAACCGTTTGTTGTCCTTTTTTATCCGTTTTCAATAATTTATCCAATTCCTTCTGATCTTTTCGGGATAAGTTGGAGAAGGTTTTTACAACGATAACGCCGTTTACACCCTGTTCACCATATAAAGCGGCACCTTGCGCTCCTTTTAGCACATTTGTCGATTCGATATTTTCGGGTTTAAGCTTTCGAAGTGTTTCCGCAGTTACAATCTGGTTGTTGACAACAATTAAAGCTTTGTTATCATGATTAACCGAACGGTTGCCGCGAAGTACAATTTTTGTATCCTTTGAACCGTTGGTTATCTGTACGCCGGATACTTTTCCGGCAAGGCTTTGTGTTACATTCGGATTGGCTTTATGCGTTAGATATTGGGTTTTAACCACTCGATTGGATGATGTAGTGGCATTTCGTTTTGATTTTATTCCAAGTGCTGTAACCATTATATTTTCCAAATGCATCGATTCTCCAGCCATGGTTACGTTGATGATGTTGGAAGCTCCAACTGTAATCGATTGTTCTTTCATTCCGATAAAGGAAAACACCAAAATTTCTCCGGTTTTAGCTTTGATACTGTAATTACCGTCTATATCGGTTTGAGTGGCACGAGTAGTTTTTTTCACTACTACTGAAACACCCGGAAGCGGTAATCCTCCTTCAATAACTTTACCTGTAATGGTTTTTTCCTGTCCGAACGCTAGGAAATTGATAAGCATAGCAATGCCTAATGAAAATGTTTTAATTTTTTCCATGATACTGATTTTTTATGTGAAACGTAGGTATGCTAGTTTTCTGTTCTCTTGAAGTACGTCTTAAAACTTTCGGTTTTGAGAGTGATTTGGATGACTCCATTTCTTGCTCTGCTGCCGTATTTCTCAGTTGCTTCCCTTCCATGGAATGCCAGAACTTCTCTAATGTACTTCGGTTTTAAAGAGGCATAATTGGCAGTCGGATTCGGTCCGAAGAGTTTTTTTTCCGTATAAGATTTGCCGTTTATAATATATAAAGGATTATTTAAAACTACAGTTGATTCAATGTTTTTGTCTTTAATATTGTTGAATGAACTGTATTTAAAGTAATCCATTTCTCCTGCGGTTTTGCCGTTAATGTAAACTAAGGGTTTTTCGTCTTGATGTAATGGTTTTGGTGTAGTGAGCTGCTTGTTTTCAGATAAATTGCTAACTGTTTTTTCTTGTGCGAAGGTTAGGAAACTTATAAGCATAGCGATGCCTAATGAAAATGTTTTAATTTTTTTCATGATATTGAGTTTTTAAGTTAAAATGGATATGCTATTTTTTCCTTTCGAAAAGTTTGGCCGGTTTTCCGTTTTTGGTGGCGATGATCACGACGCCTTTTTTGCCTTTGTCTCCGTAAATGTCAGTGGCTTTTTTCCCTTGAAGTACGGAAACAGTTTCAATTTCCTGTTTGTCCAAAGGTGCGTAAGGACTGGTCGGATTCGGGCCAAAGAGTTGTTGCTCGGTATAATAAGTTCCGTTTATGATGTACAACGGATCGTCCAAAACCACAACCGATTCGACATCTTCACCATTTAAATTGTACTCTTTTCCGGTTACAGCTTTCCCGTTAACCACTACTAATGGTTTATCTTTTTGTTGTACGGATTTAGCAGTTGTAGTGGAAAAGTCCTGATCTGTTCGAAAGGTTGTGCCAGTCGAATTCTGCTTAGGAACCACTGAAATAGTTTCCGGACGCGGTTTCAGCAATTTACCGGTTTTGTCTTTTTCTATGATGGTTTCACTCATTATGGGAGCTTCCGTAGGCGTTACTTCCGATATTTTTTCTCTCGGAACGTAAGTGCTGACAACAGTTTCGGTTTGTTTTCTAACCTGATCGTTAATAAGTTGTTCCGTTTCCGGTTTTAGTTCAGGATGAAGTGCTACTGCTTCTTTATTCTCCTCTTTTAAAGGTGTTTTAACAACCGAATCTTGTACTACGATGTTTTTTTCTTGCGTGCCGATTGCATTATTCCATTTAAAAAACAGATACACAGTTGTAACAGTTAACAGCACCGAAGCGGCCACTGCAATTTTTTTCCAGCGGCTGTTTTCCTTTTTCAGGAGTTTCTGGTCGAGTTTGCTTTCCACGCGGTTCCAAACCTTGTCCATTGCGGGAAAGTCTTGGAATTCTGCGTTTTCGGCAGCCTTTTTTATTTGATGATATAATTTTTCCTGTTCCATGATTAACGAGCTTGTTGGTAATAAAGACGGTTGACTAACTCCTTTAATTTGGTTTTAGCCACATTCAGTTGTGATTTGGACGTGCCTTCGGAAATGTTCAGCATTTCGGCAATTTCTTTATGTCCGTAGCCTTCAATGACAAACAGATTAAAAATCGCCTGACAGCCTTCCGGAAGTTGTTGCACCAAATTGAGCAAATCTTCTTCTTCCAATTGTGTTGCTGCAGCGCTTTCCGGATGATGCGAAAGTTTGGTGTCTTCCAGATACAAATTAAAGTTCACATTGCGTTTTAACTGATAAAGGCAATGGTTCACGGTAATTTTTCTGGCCCAGGCTTCAAATGCTCCCAATTCCTTCAACTGATCCATTTTGGTGAAGATGGTGTAGAAAGCATCGGCCAACACTTCCTCGATTTCTTCCTCCTTTTTAAGATACCGCTTGCAGGTACGATACAGCTTGGGTGCCAACATTTCATACACCTGACGCTGGGCATCACGGTGCATTTTTTTACAGGCGGTTAGTATTTTTTCGTCGATCACAATATGGTCTTTATAAGTAAAGAGAACTTAAAAAGGAAAAAGGTTGGAGCAGGGATAAAATTTTTTTAAAAAAAATTACTTTCTTAGGATTAACTGAAAAACAGAAGCCTTCAATTCTTCGGTGTCGTTGTCTTCGCATAATAAGAAAGTAAGCTCATTGTCGGTTTCTTTATAAAGCGACAAACCTTCGAATTTATGGGTATCGGTAATTTTTTTGGTGAATTCAATTTTCATGGTTTGGGTATCAATGCTTCCGATAAGGCTTCCCAAAACTTCACCGTCGTTATAGGTGGAATTGGTGTTTTCAGCGGTTGCCAGAAAG
Source organism: Flavobacterium enshiense (assembly GCF_040750275.1). Classification (GTDB taxonomy): domain Bacteria; phylum Bacteroidota; class Bacteroidia; order Flavobacteriales; family Flavobacteriaceae; genus Flavobacterium; species Flavobacterium enshiense_B. The sequence continues at coordinate 220,700 of NZ_JBDOCV010000004.1, read as the reverse complement.
TAAATTTTGTCGCCAATTAAAACGGCATCGGTAAAACTGGCGCGAATACCTTTCAGTTTAGGAAGTTTGTATTCGTTGGTGATGATGTTGAATTCTTCCATTAGGTTTTTGCCCTGAACAGTAAAGACTATATTTTTCCCTTTAGCGCCATTTCCTCTATTAAAGAAAAACCACTCGTTTTGGTTGCGAACGACGCCCTCGATGTTTAAATCGCCTTCGGGAAGTTCGGCAAAACTCTGCATGGATAAATATAAATCGCTTAAATCAGTAGTTGCTGTTACCGCTTTTGTTTGCGCATCCAACTCAATCATTTTGTTGCGTTCTTCGGTGGAACCGGAGCCGAAAACATAGATTTTGCCTTCAAATTCCGTAACAGCTTCAAAATCCGGTTTTTCTTTTTTGGCGATGTTTTCCGATGGGTTTTCCGTTAGCGGATGACGGTTGAGTGCTTTGTTTTCGATAGTGTATTCGTACAGATAACTGCTGTTGTCGCCAACAACCAATAACTGATTGTTTTTATAAATAAGGCCGGAAGCCGAACCGATGCCGATAATCTGAAAAAGAATCTCCAAGGTGAATTTGTGCATGATGTTGTATTCTGGGTTTAGCCCCGATAGCAGCGGCATCCTTTTTTTGCTGTCATAAGTGGCAAAAAAAGATACAGCGGATAGCGGGAATTAGCTTCTAAAAATACTTATATTTACTAATATAAAGCGAATGATTATGGCAATATTTAATCCTGAGAATTTTAAAATAACCGTGCCTTTTCAAATCAATGATTTTCCAACGGTAGTACAGACGCATTTGGATGATGATGAAAAGGAGGAGAAATTAGATAAGGTTCAGGCGAAATTGAGCGAATTGCAAGATGTAATGTACGCCCATAATCGCTACGGTGTCTTGATTTGTCTGCAAGGGATGGATACTTCCGGAAAAGACAGCCTAATTCGGGAGGTTTTCAAAGAATTCAATCCGCGTGGGGTAGTGGTGCACAGTTTTAAAACTCCGAATTCTACAGAGCTGGAACATGATTATTTATGGCGTCATTACCTGGCGTTGCCGGAGAAAGGAAAGTTTGCGGTTTTCAACAGAACGCATTATGAAAATGTGCTGGTTACGCGTGTACATCCGGAATATATTTTGAATGAAAACTTGCCGGGAATTGAAAAAGTAGAAGATATCAAGCCTGAATTTTGGGAGAATCGCTTTGAACAGATTAACAATTTTGAAAAACATATTACCCAAAGCGGAACAATTGTGCTGAAATTCTATTTCCATATGAGCAAAGAAGAACAGCGCAAACGATTATTACGCCGTTTGGAAGAAGAAGAGCATCATTGGAAGTTCTCACCTGGCGATTTGAAAGAGCGCGACCGTTGGGAGGATTATATGAAGTATTATGAAGAAGCCATCAATAAAACTTCAAAGCCGCATGCGCCTTGGTATGTTATTCCGGCCGATGATAAGGAAATGGCGCGGTACATGGTAGCGAAAATCATCTGGGAGGAAATGCAGCAATATACCGACATTAAAGAACCCGAGTTGGATGCGAAAGTAAAAGCAGATTTTGAAACCTATCGCAAACAATTGAGTAAATAGAAAAAACGCCTTCCGATAAAGAAGGCTTTTTTTTATAATTTGTAGCCATACGCCAAGCGTAAAGAAATTTGTCCCGTATTGTAATCGTTATAGTTTTCGTAGCGCAAACTTACATCGATGTGTTTGGTGGCGACTCCGATTCCCGGTGCCCACAGAAACGAGTTACCCAATTCTTTTTGGATCCCAAAGGCGCCACCGGCTTCGCCCAATACGTAAAACTGATTGCCTAAAAAAGCTTTGAAACCTAATTTGGCAGGAATGAAACCGGTATCATCATCTGTACTAAACAAATGCGTATACCCGGTGGTGGCAGCTATGGACGTTTTTGTGGTGAAATCGTACTGCAGTCGGGCGTCGGCTCCTAAACTGAATTTGTACGATTCTTTGGTGGGAATTCCGCCGTTAAGTCCGTAACCCAAACGCCAGTGATGTAAATATTCCGGTTTTGCTTTGGTTTCCGTTGTTTCCTGAGCTGAAATAGTAGTAGAAAGGAGCATTGCGGTTGCGGTCAATGTCAGGCCTAAAATTTTTTTAGCTGTTCTCATAAAAATTAGATTAAGGGTATTAATTCCTTATGAAAACTGCTCTGATGCGTTTTTGTTTTGCTGAAAAAGATAAACTTCTGTTAAAAAATCTTAAAATTTCTTAATAATGAATTCTAAATTTTTGATTTTTAAATAGTTATGTTTTTGTTGATTTTGGCTAAATTTTCACCATTCCGCATAATTTCCGAAAATCTACTTCTTACCTTTGTCCAAAATTAAGTACAATGCGTTGGTCCACCTATACAAAAGAATTCTCGGCAAATATGAAACTGGCTTATCCCATTATTTTGGGAATGTTGGGGCATACACTGGTGAGTATTGTTGATAATATCATGGTGGGAAAATTAGGGCCAACCGAATTAGCCGCGGCTTCTTTGGCAAACAGTTTTGTGTTTATCGCCATGTCGGTTGGGTTAGGATTTTCCACAGCAATCACGCCTTTGGTGGCTGAGGCAGATGGAGAGAAGAATGTCGATAAAGAACGCACGATTTTTCATCACGGATTGATTTTGTGTACCCTTTTAGGAATCAGTTTATTTTTGATTATTTATTTCTCAAAACCCTTGATTGGTTTGATGGGACAGCCTGATGATGTAGTTAGAATGGCGAAACCTTTTCTGGACATTGTGGCTTTTTCGCTGATCCCTTTGATTATTTTTCAGGGTTACAAACAGTTTGCGGATGGTAAATCGGAGACGAAAGTGGCGATGTGGGCGAATTTGTTGTGCAATGTAGTACACTTTTTCCTGAACGTGGTGTTGATTTACGGTTTGTGGTTCTTCCCGAAATTAGGCATGCTGGGCGCGGCTTACGGAACCGTGATTTCCCGTTTCGTAATGCTGATTTACATCCACTATTCCCTAATTCATAAAGAACGTTTTAAAACCTATTTTGAAGGCTTTTCGTTTAAAGAATTACAGAAAGATATCGTAAAGAAGATTGTAAACTTAGGCTTACCTTCTTCGATGCAGATGTTCTTTGAAGTAGCCTTGTTTACCGGAGCGATTTGGCTTTCCGGAAGGTTGGGAACTGAGGCACAGGCGGCCAATCAGATTGCGTTGAGTTTGGCGACGTTTACCTTTATGTTTGTTTCCGGATTGGGCGTTGCGGGAATGGTTCGCGTTGGAAATTACAAAGGAACTCAGGATTTCAAAATGTTGCAAACGGTTGCCCGTTCGTTATTTTTGCTGGCGATCATCATTCAGGGAATTTTTGCCTTTATTTTCGTAGTGTTGCATCCGTATTTGCCGGAATTGTTCATGAATGCAGACAAAGCACACACCATTGCCGATACAGCCGAAGTAATTTCCATAGCCGCACACTTAATTATCATCGCTGCCATTTTTCAGATTTCGGATGGTATTCAGGTGGTGGTTTTAGGTGCTTTACGCGGCTTGCAGGATGTAAAAATACCTATGTATATTACCTTTATTGCGTATTGGATAATCGGCTTTCCAATTTCAATTTACCTAGGATTGTATACCGATTTGAAAGCCATTGGCATCTGGATCGGATTACTGGCCGGATTATCAGCCGCCGCAATATTTTTGTATCTTCGTTTCAACCATTTGACGAATAAGTTAATCGTTGAAAACCATTCATAACTCATAATTTATAACTAAAAGATATATGGAATTACCAAAATTCGTATTAGCAGACAACACCGATTTTCCGGACGATATTTTCATCATTCACCTAGAATTCCCTCGTTTTTTAATCAATCTGAAAGACGATTCAGTTGAATTTTTAGAAGACATTGACGAAGAAGACGAACACGAAATGGAATCCGAAATGGAGCATTTGATTACCTTGGCAGGCGAGTTTTACGATCGTGAAATGGAGCGTTACGAAGACTAATTAGTTTTCAGTCACCGTCGTATTTTTTTTAGGGTTTACCTCGATAATTTTCAGATTGTGCAGTAAATAATTCCGATGCCAATTGCCATAGAAAAAGGTGAAATTAATTGGAAATACAGCGGTTTTAAAATGTCGGCACATTTTAAGGAATAGTTGTGATGGAGTTGTCTCGGAATTATGCATAGCACCAAGGAAGAGACAAGGATAAACCAGCCACAAATTTTAAAAGCTTCTGGGAATTTTGAAAAATCGGAATAAATGATCAATCCCAGCCCGGGAATCATTCTGATGGTTAATTCCGCATAATTAATAAAGTTGGTACTTCCGGCCTTTCTTAGGGTTTGTCTGGCTTTTTCAGGAGCAAAAAGCATCAGAAATCCTGCGGCAATGAAAAAAACGCCAAAGAGAATAACGGTATATTTAGCTGTTGTTATCATATCAAAGATGTAGTTGCGGTCTATTTATGATATTTCTTTAAAAGCATTTGAGCGGCGGCAAACGGTGAGATTTCATTGTTTTGCACCGCTTTTTTATTTTCTTCCAACAATTTTTGAACCTCCGGATGGTTGTAGAAGTTTTGCTTCAATTGTTCGTTGATGGTTTCAATCAGCCAGTATTGGTTTTGTTCCTTGCGTTTTTGCTCGAAGAAATGATTCTCTTGGGTTAAGTCGAAATATTCGGTAATCGTTTGCCATACGTCTGCAATTCCTTCGTTGTGTATGGCACTGCAAGTCGTTACTTTTGGCGACCAGCCTGAGTTTTTCATCGGGAACAAATGTAAAGCTCGGTTGTATTCGGTTTTTGCTAATCTTGCGCGTTTTACGTTGTCACCATCTGCTTTGTTGATTACGATCAAATCCGCCATTTCCATAATTCCGCGTTTGATGCCTTGTAGTTCATCGCCTGCACCGGCCAGATTCAGCAGTAAAAAGAAATCCACCATGCTGTGAACAGCTGTCTCGCTTTGACCGACACCAACGGTTTCAATCAGAATCGTATCAAAACTACAGGCTTCACATAAAATGATGGTTTCACGGGTTTTTCGGGCCACCCCACCTAAACTTTCTCCGGAAGCACTTGGTCGGATGTAGGCATTTGCATCTTTCACCAATTCTTCCATGCGGGTTTTATCGCCTAAAATACTGCCGTGTGAGATGGAACTGCTCGGATCAACCGCTAAAACGGCTACCTTTTTTCCAATCGAAGTCAAATACTTTCCGAAAGCCTCAATAAAGGTTGATTTTCCAACACCCGGAACTCCGGTTATCCCAACACGTACCGATTTATTGGCATGAGGCAAACAACCTTTGATGATTTCAGTTGCTTTTTCCAGATGTTTTTCACTAGTACTTTCCACTAGCGTAATGGCGCGGCTTAAAGCAGTAATGTCACCTTTTAGGATTTTGGCAATTAATTCTTCGGCGGACGGTTGTGCTCTTCGGAAATTCTGGATTTGCGCCACAGAAGCAGCACTAATGATTTCCGGTTGCTCGATACCGTCATTTTCTTTTAAAGCCGAAGGATGTGATTTTCGTAGTGCCACGGTGCTGAATTATGCAGTAAAAATAAAGAAAAAGTGCACAACATTCAACAGTTATGGAACATTGTGCACTTTTCACATTATGAAATCAGAATTAATAGGCGGCTGTAAAACGTACTTGGTGATGTTTTGGATTTTCGGTTTCATCGGCAATCACTACCGCTAAATCTTCAACGGATAGTATGCTTCTGTTGTTCGCATCGAAAACCGGGTTGTCTAAACCTAAGCGATAGTTTCCGGTTCTTCCTGTGGTAATGCCTTGATGCATTTCAAAAGCAGGACTGAAAAATGCCCAATCCAAGTCTTTTTCTTCTTTGATAATGTTTAGATAATCTCTGGCTGCCGAAGCACCTGCATGATATTCTTTAGGGAAATCAGGAGTGTCGACCGCTTGTACATTTGGAGCTACGAACAAACTTCCGGCTCCGCCAATGGTGATAAAACGTTTTACACCCGATTTTTTCACCGCTTCCTGAATCGATTTCGATCCGGCTATAAAATCATCATAAATGTTTGGGTTCGTCCATCCGGAATTGTACGCACTGATTACCACATCATTTCCTTTTAAAGTTTCGGCTAATTCATCCGCATTAAAAACATCGGCTTTTACCCAATTGGTTTTGTCGTCCGATTTCGGATTTCTCGCAATGGCAGTGATTTCATGATTGCGGTTCGAAATTTCGTTTAAGATTGTAGAACCTACAAAACCTGTGGCTCCAATAATAGCTACCTTCATAGTATAAAATTTAATTGTTATAAAAAATGTTACAGTTTAATATAAAAAAATAGATTAGAATTTTTCGACAAAATCAGCTAGCGTGACCTTTTGCAATTGTTGGCTAATGGTTTGATTTAGGTTGGCATACAAATCATCGAGGTTATGGTTGATTTTCTTTCCGACTGGGCATTCCGGATTCGGTTCATTTTTGGAAAACCCTAAACTCGCTTTGTCAAAAGTAATTTTGAAAACATCTTCCAATGTCACTTTATCGGCTGAAGTCAAAAGTCTAACGCCGCCGTTTTTTCCTTCTTTGCTTTCCACTAAGTTATGTTTTTTTAGGTTGGCGATTTCTTTACGCACCAACACCGGATGAATGTTTAAGCTACCCGCAATATAATCCGAAGCCATAAATTCGGTAGGGAATTTGGCTAACAAGGTTAAAATGTGGGTCGTAATGGCAAACTTACCGGAAATCATAACTGTAATAAAATATATTGCAAATATAAGACAGATTTTAATAACACAAACTAAAATTTCGTTAAAAAATGAAAATCGCTTAAAAATAGGGCAGTTCCTCGTAATATTGTAGTACAGAATCATAGTATGGATAACATTATACTCATTTTTGTCTGTATGCTTTTGGGTTTTGCCCTAAAAAGAACGACAGCTTTTCCACCGTTAAGCTACAAGGTGCTTAATCAGTTTGTGATTTATATTTCACTACCGGCGGTGGCGTTGTATTATATCCCGAAACTGGAAATCAGTTCTAAATTGTTGTTTCCTTTGGGGATAGCCTGGCTAGGATTTGCCCTTTCCTATGCTTTTTTCTCAGTTTTTGGAAAAATTTTCGGTTGGTCTAAAAGGTTAACGGGCTGTTTGATCATTGTGGCCGGATTAGGGAATACTTCTTTTGTAGGCTTTCCCGTTATTGAAGCCGTTTATGGCAAAGAAGGTTTGGAAACAGCGGTAATCGTCGATCAGCCGGGTTCCTTCGTAGTCGTTTCAACCTTAGCGGTTTTAGTAGCTACAACCTACTCCCGTGGCACAACAAGTTCACTGGAAATCTTTAAGAAAATTGCTTTTTTTCCGCCTTTTGTAGCCTTTACCATCGCTTGTTTTTTGAATGTCGCACAAATTGATTTCCCCGAAACACTGCAATCGGTTTTCCAGCGTTTGGGAAGCACGGTAACCCCAATTGCCTTAGTTGCTGTTGGGATGCAATTGGAGTTCGACAGCAAGAGCAAGCATTGGAAATTCTTAACATTGGGACTTTTTTTTAAACTTTTTGTTACACCTGCCTTTTTCTACCTGTTGTACATTTTTCTTTTAAATGGAGAAGGTTTGGAAGTACAAGTGTCTGTGCTTGAAGCTGCGATGGCGCCCATGATTACCGGAGCGATAGTAGCCGCAAGTTACGGTTTGAAGCCTAAACTGGCCAACATGATGATTGGTTTTGGAATTCCCTTATCTTTTTTAACATTGGTGTTTTGGTATTTTGTACTCAAGTTTGTTTAGAAGTTTTACAATTTATTTGGAGCTAATCCCGCTATCCGTTTTATCTTTTTTTGCCATTTGTTAAAGCAAAAAAAGGATGCCACTCCTATCGGGGCTAGGCCCAGAACTTTATAGAAAATTTGATTTATCCATCCCGTTTTGTTTGCTAACTTTGTTTAAAATTCAAACCTTATGTCCATTACTCCCGAAATAGTACAACAATTGGAATCGATCGTAGGTGCTTCGTATGTTTTTACAGACGAAGAAACCCGTAAACACTACGGTCATGACGAAACAGAAGACTATGTGTTTCCACCATCCGTAGTAGTAAAACCTGCATCGGCTCAGGAAATTTCGGAAATCGTAAAATTGGCCAATACCCATAAAATCCCGGCAGTTCCCATTGGTGGAAGAACCGGTTTGAGTGGTGGTGCGTTGAGTATTCATCAGGGTATCGGTTTGTCAACAGATCGTTTAAATAAAATCCTTGAAATTGATGAGAGAAACTTGCAGGTAATTACGGAACCCGCATTAATCACACAGGTTTTGCAGGAAACACTATTGGAAAAAGGCTTGTTTTATCCTGTAGATCCAAGCAGTCGTGGCAGTTGTTTTATCGGCGGAAATGTAGCGGAGAATGCCGGTGGTGCGCGAGCGGTAAAATACGGCGTGACTAAAGATTATGTCTTGAATCTGGAAGTGGTTTTGCCCACCGGAGAAATCATCTGGACTGGGGCCAATACCTTGAAAAATTCAACAGGGTACAATCTTACCCAATTAATGGTAGGAAGCGAAGGAACGTTGGGTATCATTACCAAAATTGTTTTAAAATTACTTCCGAAAAACTCTCATAACGTTTTAATGTTAGTGCCGTTTTACAAAGCGGAACAAGCCTGTGAAGCAGTTTCGGCAATCTTCAGAGCAGGAGTGGTGCCAAGTGCTTTGGAATTCATGGAGCGTGAAGCCATCGATTGGGCCATCAAATACATCGACGGGGTGAATGTGGACATTAAGGATGAAATCCAAGCCCATTTGCTAATCGAAGTCGATGGGAATTATCCCGATGTTTTACTGCTCGAAGCCGAAAAGATAATGGGTGTTGTAGAACAATTCGAAATCGATGAAATCCTTTTTGCCGATACCGAAGATCAGAAAAACGCGTTATGGCGCATGCGTCGTGGTGTTGCAGAAGCGGTGAAATCCAATTCCGTTTATAAAGAAGAAGATACGGTCGTGCCACGTTATGAATTACCAACCTTATTGAAAGGAATAAAATCAATCGGTGATAGATACGGTTTCAAATCGGTGTGTTATGGTCATGCCGGCGACGGAAACCTGCACGTAAACATCATCAAAGCGGATATGACCGATGAGAACTGGAAAACCGAAGTCCCGAAAGGTATCCGTGAAATTTTCGAGCTTACAGTCTCGTTAAAAGGAACACTTTCTGGGGAACACGGCATCGGCTACGTGCAAAAGAATTTTATGGATATCGCTTTTAGTGATAGTCAATTAAACTTGATGAAGAACATCAAAAAAGTATTTGATCCCAACAACATCTTAAACCCGGGCAAAATTTTTCCGGATGCTCTAAATTATTAGCAGTTTACCGCAAACGCTCAATTATTGTATTCCAGTTGGCTTGGTCAAACGGAGCTTTGTGACCGCCTCCTTCAAGGCTTATAAATTCTTTGTCGGGTGATGTAACGTTGTTGTATACACTTACTCCCATTGCATAGGGCAGTGTTTCATCATCTTTAGCATGCATGATGATTACTTTGCCTTTGTAGCTTTTTATTTTGTCATTATTGGACAAATCTGAGAGATAGTCCGGCATTTTCAGCTTAATAAAAGGTCGCAGTACAATTCCAATTCCACGGGTTTGTCTTTTCTTAATAACCGCTACAGTTTCTTTGGCATTTGAAATCGGGGCCAGTAATATCAGTTCCGGAATTTTATTGTCAGCGGAAAGATACGTGGCCGAAACTGTTCCGAGGGAATAACCAATAGCAACGTTTATTTTGCCTTGTTTCTTTTGGACGAAATTTAAAAAATGCTGATTGTCAGAGAAAACAGTTTTAAAGGAAGGTTCTCCCTCACTTTTGCCATAACCTCTGTAATTCAGTACGTAAATTTTTGTTTGTGTTGCCCGGGCAAGTTTTTCCAAATCATCAAAAACCCTTAAAATTGTTGAGCCATTGCCTAAGAAAAAGAATCCGGACTTTTTATAATTTTCCGGAACAAATTCAAAATATTCCAACGTTATGGAATCATTAGGTTTGAAAAAATCCCGGTTTACTGTAATTGTTTCATTCTTAATGATTTCTTTTTTATCGGTTTTAACCAAATCGTGAAGGATATTGTACAATTGTTTTTTATCCTCTTCGGAAATATCAGATCGGTCAATATACTTTTCATACAATTCATAATTGTATTTGGAATCCCGAAAGGCATTCTTTTCCTGAATCTCAATTGTTTTACAGGAGACAAAAAGAATCGTTAAGCCCAATACTATGATTTTGTTCATTGCATTTACGATTTTTAGTGTGGAAGATACGTGTTATAAAAATAAGAAATTTTCTATAAACAATCTTCTTTGTTTTAAGGAAACTTTTAAAAAGTATGTTATTGTCTTTTGTTTTTTAGGATTACCTTTGCATCGTGAAAAAAGCCATTGTAATTGTAGTATTCCTTTTTGTCCTTAAACCAATACTTCCGGTTTTGGAATACATTTTAAATTACGATTACATTGTAAAAGAACTCTGTGAAAATAAGAAAAAGCCTGAATTGAGCTGTAATGGTAAATGTCACTTGATGAAGGAGTTGGCTAAGGCTTCCGAAAATGAAACTCCAGTTTCCTCCGATAAAAAAACGGTTCATCACGAATTTGAAGTTTTGTTTTTCCAGAGCAATAACTATGAAAATTTAGCCTTTTCAGATTTAGGGGCTGATTCTAAAGGTAGCTCCCTTTATTCCAATTTATACTTTTTTGAAAATTCCGATCCGGTTTTTCATCCTCCAACGGTTTGACTATTGTTTTGATTTTTTAATTCTGCTGTGCCTACAGTGGAAAATATGCTTTTGATTTTTATCGAAGCGAAATTTGTATTACAATAATTGAACTGACACATGAAAAAACTATTCCTTGCCTTATTGGTAGTAGGACAACTTGTATATGGGCAAAACCCAGCACCCCCCGATTCCTTAAAATCCAATCAGCTTGACGATGTAGTGGTTACTGCGAGCAGAAGTATTGCTTCTAAAAAAGAAGTCCCGGTTGCCATTTACAAAATATCTCAAAAAGCAATTAACGAAACCAAAGCTATTGCGGTCTACGAAATTATAAACAAAACGCCCGGAGTGCTGATGGTGAACCTGGGGAACGAACAACACGCTATGGCTATTCGTCAGCCAATGAACACAAATGCGTATTATCTGTATTTGGAAGATGGCTTACCTATTCGTCCTATGGGGGTTTTTAACCACAATGCATTATTGGAAATCAATCAGTTTAACCTGCAAAATATTGAAGTGGTAAAAGGCCCGGTTTCTTCACTCTATGGTCCTGAAGCGGTTGGCGGTGCTGTCAATCTCATTTCACTGAAACCTTCCCTAAACCCGGAAATGAAAATTGGAGTTCAGGCAGACCATTGGGGGTATAAACGTTTGCAAGCTTCAGGAAGTGCGACTTTCAGTAAATTTGGATTTCATATTGCTGGTTTATCGAGTTCACAGCGTGATTCGTGGATGACTTTTTCGGATTACAATAAGGACAATATTAACGGGAGGTTTGATTATAATTTCAATTCGAAAACCCGTTTGGTTGCCACTTTGTTTTATGGGGAATATTTTTCTGATATGACCGGAACAGTTAACGAAAACGATTTTTACAATCGCACGTATAAAAGCACTACCAACTTTACATATAGAAAATCAGATGCTTTGCGCAGTAAGATCAGTTTTGAAAAGGACTGGAACGATAATGCTTCTTCTTTGCTGACTGCTTTTATCCGTAATAACAAATTAGGGCAAAATCCTTCCTATGGGATTCGTTGGACGCAGGGACAGACAACAGCGAGAGGGGAAATCAATTCCAATGCGTTTAAAAGTTATGGGGTATTGTTACAACACAATCAAAAGATACAGTTTTTGAAATCCGTATTGGTAGCAGGAGTCCTTTTTGATTATTCACCGGTTGCTTACAAGGCGTATCAGATTGATTTAAAAGCAAACCTGAATCCCAGTGGACAAACTGTAAGCAACTATGAATTTGTAGCGGAAAGACCGGATATAAAACTTTCAGATTATGAGGCGGATATTTATAATAAAGGCGCATTTGCACAGCTGAATTTTAAGCCTTTCGAAGATGTTACGGTAACCTTTGGCGGACGATACGATAACATGGGATTTGATTACAACAATCATATCGATAAATCTAACGGAGATAAAACGTATGAGCAGTTTACGTTTAGATATGGAATAAATTATAATCCGTTTGATTTTATCGGGTTTTATGGAAATTATTCCCAAGGTTTTGCACCACCGGGATTAACTTCTGTTTTTCGGGCAAAGTCGGGAACAGGAGGGAGCACAGGAGTCCCTGCCGATTTTTATTATAATCTGAAACCGGCCGAATTTGATAATTATGAAGTAGGAGGATGGTTCAGTTTTTTGCATAAGAAATTGAATGTTGGGTATTCCCTGTATTATATGGAAGGACAAAACGAATTGTTAAACATTCGACAGCCCGATAATGCTACAGATTATCAGTCGGCCGGCAAGACTTTACATAAAGGGATTGAGTTTTCGGTGAATTATTGTCCCAGTGAGCAATTTATAATCAGGGTTGGCGGCACAGCGACACAACATAAGTTCATTGATTTCAAGATTTCCGATAAACCAACCGATCCGATTAAAAATCTGAATGGCTTTGAAATGCCGTCAGCTCCGAAATGGCTGGGGAACTCTGAGGTGTCATATTATCCGAAATGGTTGCCAAATTTCAGAACTTCAGTCGAATGGCAATTGGTGTCCGGTTGGTATCAGGATCAGATCAACACGGCTAAATATGACGGGTACAATATTTTTAATGTCCGTTTGGGATACCAATGGAAAGGATTGGAATGCTATGCCAACATTATAAATCTAACCGATAAACTTTATGCCTATAATGTTACGAAAGGCAATACATTGAGCTCGGTTTCAGCTTATACGGCAGCAGCTCCGCGAACTTTTGTTTTTGGGTTGCAATATGCACTTTCATTGAGAAAATAATAAAAAAGCCTCGATAAGAGGCTTTTTTATTGCAAACCAAGTTGCTTTCGGATAGTTTCGGAAACTATTTTATTTAAAAAATCAATTTGGTTGGGATCGTAGTTTAAAAACTTCCATTTGTTTTGGGTTAGCGTATCGGTCACGGCAATCATGATGTTGTTTCCTTCAATTAAAAAACTGTTCCGGTCTTTTTCGAAGGATACTTTTTTGCCTCTCATGCTTATTTGGAAGGCGTCCAACATTCTTTTACTGGTTTGGTCATCGAGTTTTTCCTCAAATTTCATTCGGATGGCACCATGGTAACTCACTACGCAAAATGACTGGTTGTCTATTTTCCTGATATCTGAAAAAGTAAATTTAGGATTCGGATAGACGAATCGAATACCAAACTCTTCATTTTGAAAGGTTTTGTCTAAAGTTTCATACATGGTTTTTTTGTCTACAATGTCATATACTTTTGGATAGGTATAATCCAGTATAGTATTGAAATCCATAGTATAATTGGCATCATATACTTTTTTGGTGTCCTGTTGCAGTTCCGAAAGGGATTGTGCCTGTAAAAAAGAAACAAACAATAAAACGGCCAAAGTGAATTTTAATTTCATGGTGCTTAGTTTTTTTAAAGATACAAAAATCCCCGATTAAGAATATAATCGGGGATTTTATTACTGTTGGGTTGTGTTATTCGTTAACGATTATCCATTCCCCGGAAGCTAAAAGTGCTTCTGCTTTTTTGTATTTCATCGTTTCAGATTTTCCACTGATAACGTGTTTAATAGTAACATTGTCATTACGGTTGATTTTTGGAGCATCGCGAACAATGGTTTCAGTTATGTGTTGTTGCTCGTGCTGTGTATGACCTGCTTCATGACTTTTGGCCGCCATTTCATCCGTATTCAGTACTTCTTCTTTTGAGGTGGTATATTCTTCGTGTACCGGCACTTCTTCAGCTTCCTGAATGTTGTTAGGGTTTTGGGAAGGTAAATCACCTTTAAATAAGAAAGAAGTTACTTCTTTGTTGATGCCATCCAACATATTTTTGAATAGTTTGAAGGCTTCAAATTTATAAATCAATAAAGGATCTTTCTGTTCGTGAACCGCTAACTGAACGGATTGTTTTAATTCGTCCATTTTACGTAAGTGTTTCTTCCAGGCTTCATCTACAATTGCTAAAGTGATATTTTTTTCGAAATCAGCCAACAATGATTTTCCTTCAGAAGTATAGGCTTTTTCCAAATCAGTAACCACGTTTAACGATTTGATTCCGTCAGTGAATGGAACGACTATGCGCTCGTATTGACCGTTATTGTTTTCGTATACGTTTCTGATAACTGCAAAAGCGTCTTTGGCGTTACGTTCTTGTTTGGCATTGTATGCGTCCATTGCAGCCTTGTACACTTTTCCGGCAATTTCAACTTCGTTTAATCTGTTGAAATCACTTTCGGAAATAGGAGACTCGATAGCAAAATTGCGGATAAGTTCAAACTCGAAGTTTTTGAAATCTTTGGTAACTTTGTTGTTTTCGGCAATCAGTTCTGCTAAATCGTACATCATGTTGGCGATGTCTACTTGCAGACGTTCTCCGTGCAAAGCATGACGACGACGTTTGTAAACCACTTCACGCTGTGCGTTCATTACGTCATCATATTCTAACAAACGTTTACGAACCCCGAAGTTGTTTTCTTCCACTTTTTTCTGTGCTCTTTCGATGGATTTAGTCATCATTGAGTGCTGAATTACTTCACCTTCTTTGATACCCATTCTGTCCATGATTTTCGCTACACGTTCAGAACCGAACAAACGCATCAGGTTATCTTCCAAAGACACATAGAACTGTGAACTTCCCGGATCTCCCTGACGACCCGCACGACCACGTAACTGACGGTCTACACGACGCGAATCGTGACGCTCTGTACCGATGATGGCTAAACCACCCGCAGCTTTTACCTCCGGAGAAAGTTTAATATCGGTTCCACGACCGGCCATGTTGGTGGCAATGGTTACCACACCCGGATTACCGGCTTCTGCAACGATTTGTGCTTCCTGTTTGTGTAATTTTGCATTCAATACGTTGTGCTGGATGCCTTTCATTTTCAGCATACGGCTCAATAATTCGGAAATCTCTACCGAAGTGGTACCAATTAACACCGGACGGCCTTCTGCTACCAATTGTTGTACATCTTCCGCAACAGCATTGAATTTCTCACGAACGGTACGGTAGATTAAATCTTCTTTATCTTTACGGGCAATTCCTCTGTTGGTCGGAATTTCCACTACATCTAATTTATAGATTTCCCAGAACTCACCGGCTTCTGTAACAGCAGTTCCCGTCATACCTCCTAATTTGTTGTACATACGGAAGTAGTTCTGAAGGGTAATCGTTGCAAAAGTTTGAGTGGCTGCCTCGATTTTTACATTTTCCTTCGCCTCAATCGCTTGGTGCAAGCCATCGGAATAACGACGTCCGTCCATGATACGACCTGTTTGTTCATCAACAATTAAAATTTTATTGTCCATGATTACATACTCCGTATCTTTTTCGAATAAAGTATAAGCTTTTAAAAGTTGGGTCAAGGTATGGATACGCTCGCTCTTCACACCAAAATCTTGGAATAAAGCTTCTTTTGCTTCAGCTTCTTGTTCCTTTGGAAGATTTTGTCTTTCGATGTTAGCGATTTCTGTTCCGATGTCCGGTAGAACGAAGAAGTCCTCTGAAGTATCCTGAGACATGAATTTGATACCGTTATCGGTCAGTTCCACCTGATTGTTTTTCTCTTCGATAACAAAGTACAGTGCTTCGTCAACCTGTGGCATTTTACGGTTGTTATCCTGCATGTATTCGTTTTCCGTTTTCTGAAGAATCTGTTTTACGCCTTCTTCGGAAAGGAATTTGATTAACGCTTTGTTTTTCGGTAACGAACGGTATGCTCTTAATAACTGGAAGCCTCCGTCTTTAGTGTTTCCTTCTTTTATCAAACGTTTTGCTTCTGTTAAGAAACCATTCGCCAATTGACGTTGAAGGCTGTATAAATTCTCGATTTTTGGTTTTAATTCGTTGAATTCGTGACGGTCACCCTGAGGAACCGGCCCTGAAATGATTAACGGTGTACGGGCATCGTCAATCAATACGGAATCCACCTCATCGACGATTGCGTAATTGTGTTTTCTTTGTACCAATTCACCTGGTGTATGGGCCATGTTATCACGAAGGTAGTCGAAACCGAATTCGTTATTCGTTCCGTATGTAATATCGGCATTGTAAGCACGACGTCTTGCATCGGTATTCGGTTGGTGGTTGTCGATACAATCAACAGTCATTCCGTGGAACTCGAATAAAGGCGCTTTCCAAGTGCTGTCACGTTTTGCCAAATAGTCGTTCACGGTTACCAAATGTACTCCATTTCCGGTTAAGGCGTTTAAGTATAGCGGTAGGGTTGCTACTAAGGTTTTTCCTTCTCCGGTTTGCATTTCGGAGATTTTCCCTTGGTGTAATACGGTACCGCCAATCAACTGAACGTCGTAGTGGATCATGTCCCAAGTGATGGCTTTTCCGGCAGCATCCCAAGAGTTCGCCCAAACAGCGTTATCACCTTCGATAGTAATGTACGATTTAGCAGCCGATAATTCACGGTCTTTTGGTGTAGCCGTAACGCTGATTTGTGTGTTTTCTTTGAAACGACGTGCTGTTTCTTTTACAACAGCAAAGGCTTCCGGTAAAATATCGTTTAGTACTTTTTCTGAGATTTCATACGCTTCTTTTTCCAAAGCATCGATACCAGCATAGATATCCTCTCTTTTATCGATGTTGTCTGTAGCCTCGGCTTCCTGCTTTAATGCTTCAATTTTAGCGTCTTTTTCCGCTCTTGCATTTTTAATCTGTTCTTTGAAGAAAGTAGTTTTAGCTCTTAATTCATCATGGGAAAGGGCAGCCAAAGCGCTTTCATAAGATTTAATCTTAGCAATAATCGGCTGAATGGCCTTTACGTCTTTTTGGGATTTGTCCCCCACAAAGGCTTTTAATATGCTGTTTATGAAACTCATAATTCTGTTGGTTTATATTCTGATAAATGTGTGCAAATTTACACAAAAAAAAAGCCTCGTTTTGAGACTTTTTCGCTGTGTTTATTTTTTAATACTCATCCTCGTTCCAAAGGTAATCTTCGTCAGTCGGATAGTCAGGCCATATCTCTTCCATTGATTCGTAAATTTCACCTTCGTCTTCAATTGACTGCAGGTTTTCTACAACTTCCAGAGGAGCTCCTGTTCTAATCGCATAGTCGATAAGCTCATCCTTAGTGGCTGGCCACGGAGCATCGCTTAAATAAGATGCTAATTCTAATGTCCAATACATCTTTTATATCGATTTATAGTTTTATGCAAAAATAAATTTTATACTGAAAAAATCAAGTAAAATTCGTTTTATTTTAAAAAAAGTTAAGAACGTTGTTATTCAGTTATTAGTTTTTAGTCTTAGTAGTCAGTTGTTAAAGACTTAATACTGCGACTGTTTACTGTTTACGCGGAATCCATTTTACTTCGTCAGCGTGCAGGTCTAAGGACAACTTCCGTGCCAAGACGAAAAGGTAGTCAGAAAGTCGGTTTAAGTAGGTTAAAACGAGTTCGTCAATCACTTCAATTTCGTTGAGATGGGTGGCTAAACGCTCGGCACGACGGCATACACAGCGTGCTATATGACAATATGACACGGTAGTGTGACCGCCTGGCAAGACAAAGTGTGTCATTGGAGGTAAAGAAGTCTCCATAGTGTCGATTTCATTTTCCAGTAGTGTAATGTCTTCCGAAGAAATACGGTTAATGTTTAAGCGCTGTTGTCCGTTTTTAAGGATTTCTTTTTCCGGTGGTGTGGCTAAAATGGCCCCAAGAGTGAAAAGTCGATCCTGAATTTCAATAAGGATGTTTTTGTACATGGGATTGATGTCCTGATCCCGGATTAAACCGATATAAGAGTTCAATTCGTCTACTGTTCCGTAGCTTTCGATGCGGATATGGTGTTTCGGAACGCGGGTGCCGCCGAAAAGAGCGGTTGTTCCTTTATCGCCAGTTTTGGTATATACTTTCATCTCAATGTGGTTTAATTTTAATGGATTTGATGGAACTTGCGAAAAGCTCGTTTCATTTTGTTAAGATTCTGAGTCGCTAAGGTACTGAGGTTTTTGAGAAGTTTGCAAATATTCAATACAAATCCTGAATAGCCCCGACAGCAGCGACACGAAGTACAGCGGATAGCGGGAATAGGGTATCAAGGTGCAAACGGAAAATTCGCTCCCTTTAAAAAGATTGTGGTTTACGGTTGCAGTTCACAGTTTTTGGATTGTAGATATTGAAAACTGAGATTGAAACTGAAAATTGTGACTACCTGTTTGGGTTATCGCTCTCAATCATTCCGTCTTTCAAGCGAATGATGCGGTGCGCATGTCTGGCGATGTCTTCTTCGTGCGTTACAAGAATTACAGTATTGCCGTTCGCGTGTATTTCATCAAAAAGGTTCATGATTTCCACCGAAGTTTTACTATCTAAGTTTCCGGTGGGTTCATCGGCCAAAATGATTGAAGGATGGTTGACCAAAGCTCTGGCAACCGCTACACGCTGTCGCTGACCTCCCGAAAGCTGGTTGGGTTTGTGATCCATACGATCGGAGAGACCTACCTGAGTTAAAACGGTTGTAGCGCGTTCATCACGGCTTTGTTTGTTGTGGCCGGCGTAAATCATGGGTAAAGCAACATTATCGAGTGCTGTGGTTCTTGGCATCAGGTTGAAGGTTTGAAATACGAAACCAATCTCTTTGTTACGGATTCCTGCCAATTCGTCGTCTTCCATTTTACTTACGTCTTTTCCGTTAAGAATGTATTTTCCGGAAGTAGGTGTATCCAGACAGCCCAAAATGTTCATCAAAGTGGATTTTCCGGAACCCGACGGCCCCATCAGTGCAACATATTCTCCTTTGTTGATTTGCAGATCAATGCCTTTTAAAACATAAACGATTTCGTTTCCAAGTGGGAAATCACGGGTAATTCCTTTGATGTTGATAATGGGTTGTGACATTACGGCTTGTTTTTCGGATTTAAAAATACAAAAACGTATTTTGATATGATAGTTAGTAGGTTTTTTTTACGATTTGTTACAGCAATAAAAAACTCCCCGCTCATCTAACAACGGGGAGTCTTAAAAAAAGTATGATGTGCGATGAGCAATAGCTCATCTGCCGATGGGCCATAACTCACTGTAAAGTTATTGATTTTTAATTAGTTAATTTTTTTTGAGACGTTATATGTTTGTTAAAAATTACTGGTGGGAAGGATTAAATTCTTACAACAAAATGTTCCTTTTCCTGTTCGTAGCGGAAGAAAACCAAGCCCCATTGAAAAGTATCAATCGTAACGGTAACTTTTGGGTGGTTTTTAATAATTTCCCAGGCTTCGTCCATGCCTTCCGACCAATGGATGTCGTCAAAAATCCAGACGGTGTCGTTGGTAATAGTCGGAAGAAGCATTTCGAAATAGGTTAAAGTAGCTTCTTTGGAATGATTGCCGTCGAAGTAAATCAGTTGGCAGTGTTCCGTATTCAGTTGGCAGTTTTTGAAGTATTCCGTAAATTCGGTTACAACGGATTCAATAGTATTAAACTTGAATTTCTGAAATTGAGTTTTTGCGATTCCAGAAGTTTCCGGGCAGCCTTCCAAAGTAGTAATATTAGCTTTCGGATTTCCCAGGGCTAGTGCTGCAGTTGCCAATCCTAAAGAAGTTCCGATTTCCAAAATGGTATCTGGTTGGAAATAATTTACGATTCGGTACAACAATTCGGCACGTTTCGAAGTGATTCCGGCGGTTTGCGCAATTTTCGAAATCTGACGCGTATTACTTTTAAAAACTCTCGATCCTGCTCCGAAATCGGTTACTTCAATCGTGTTTTTATTTTGTAAAAGTGTTTTTCTGTAGTTTCTTAAAACTCCATACTCTGCCTTTGATTTTCTATCATAAAAACATTTCGTTACCAAAGAATACACAAACGGTGAATGTACTCCGTGTTGGTTTTTGGAATTCCAAAGGAAATTAAAATACGCTTTGATTTGAAATAACATAGTTTTACGAAAGGTTTTACAAAGAAACAACGAAGATACAAAGCCATTTCAGAAACCTTCAATCTTTTGCGGTAAAAAGTTCAAACCGGATTTTAAAACTATATTTGCAGCCTTGGTCGTTTTACCAGGACTGATACTTGTTTTTTATGATGAAGAAGGATGAAACAGAAAATACGAAGGCAATAACTTCGGAAGAAATTGATAAATGCATCGCTTTGTTGACGCAATTAACTACCGATACCGATCAGATATTCGATATTCCGAAAGAGCAGCGAACCGCCTTAATTAAAGCGGCAGGACAATTTTCCAGACCCGACCGCGATGAACTTTCCCGTAGAAAAAAAGACGGAAGATTAGTAGCCAAACGCAAAAAAGAAAATGCAGACAAAACGGCTCGTAAAGAAACTGGAATCCGTTCTGCGCGTGAAGCAAGTATTTTTATTGCTCCAAAATTATTGGCGCCGGCGGATCTTGCCAACAAAGAACAATTGGAATTGGAAACACCAAGAAATTGTTATGTCTGCAAAACGCCGTTTACAAAGTTGCATCATTTTTACGATACGATGTGTACTGATTGTGGCGATTTTAATTATGCCAAACGTTTTCAGACGGCCAATGTAAAAGGACAAATTGCGGTCATTACCGGTTCTCGTTTAAAAATCGGCTATCACATTACGCTGATGCTTTTACGTGGCGGTGCAACTGTTATTGCCACTACTCGTTTTCCGGTGGATTCGGCCATACGTTTTGCCAAGGAAGAAGATTTTATGGAATGGGGACATCGGTTAAAAATTCACGGATTGGATTTGCGTCATATTCCGAGTGTGGAGATTTTCTGCAATTTTATCGAGCAGAAATACGGGCGTTTGGATATTCTTATCAATAATGCAGCACAAACTGTACGACGTCCGGCTGGATTTTACACGCATTTAATGGAGAATGAAGAACGTCAGGTTGCCTCGTTACCAAAACAAGTGCAGGGTTTATTGTTCGACCATACCGATTGTTTACAGGAGTTGAAAATATTGACTTCCGGCGCTTCTTCCAATCAGAATATGCCGGTAACCTGGCACGGACCCGAACCGGGAATTGGGTTGCGGGCTTCGGCTCAATTATCGCAAATTCCGTATTCATTTGATAATACGTTGGTGGCCAATGAAGTTTTTCCAGAAGGCGAGCTAGATGCTGATTTGCAGCAAGTCGATTTAAGAAAAACCAACAGCTGGCGCTTAAAATTAGGAGAAATCGAAACTACGGAAATGATTGAAGTGCAATTGGTAAATTCAGTAGCGCCTTTTGTTTTGTGTAATCGTCTTGCGGAAGTGATGAAGAAAGACAACACAGGGCAAAAACACATTATCAATGTTTCGGCGATGGAAGGTAAATTTTATTACGGTTACAAAGATGCCCGACATCCACACACCAATATGGCGAAAGCGGCTCTGAATATGTTAACCCATACGGCTGCCGGAGAATTGGCAAAACAGGGGATTTTTATGAATGCGGTAGATACGGGCTGGGTTACCGACGAAGATCCGGCAGAAATGGCAAAAAGAAAACAGGAAGAAGAAGATTTTCAGCCACCGTTAGATATTGTGGATGGCGCCGCAAGAGTTATGGATCCTTTGTTTGACGGTATTAATACAGGAAAACACTGGAGCGGGAAATTTTTGAAAGATTACGTGCCGATTTCTTGGTAAATTCAATTGAAAATTAAAATTTATAACCAATCCTGATACCAATGGCGATATTTTCTAATGTTCCGGAATCACTTTCGTCATCAAAATCTCTTACAGTGGGATGGTTATCAATATCATCAAGGACATGGCCTAAATTTTCATTATAAGATTCGTCGAAATTTTTAATTTTTCGTTTAAGAAAACCGATATAAGTATAGGGTTCAATAATGAAATTGTTAAACGGAATCTGATGACCAATACAAAGGCTCATTCCATAGCCTTCTTTTTTAATGCCAAAGTCGTCCGTCAGCCTGTTTTCGTAGTTTTCAGAACTAATTTCATCGTGATAATAATATTGACGTTCGTTATAGCTGTTTTTTCTGTAAAAAAGCTGTATTCCGGTGTAAAAACCATCGGCTCTTCTTGTTTTGGACTGGTCTTTTTTCAGATATTTGAAAATATAAAATCGTCCTTCGGTCATCAATCGGAACCCGGATGTGTTTACGGATAGCGTATCGGCAACTCTACGGTTAATATTGTAGGCTTGGATTCCGGCTTCGGTTTGAACGCTAAAATAGGATCCTAATTTTCTTTCCACGGCAAACTGAATGGTTGGGAATGAAAAGCCATCAATCAGCGCCGTTGCGTTAAGTTTGGCAACCCATTTTTTTTCAACCGGTTTGGTTTCTTCCGTTTGGGAAAATACATTTAGGCAGATAAGTGAGACGAAAAGTATAAAAAGAATTTTCTTCATGAAATTTTATTTTCAGCAAATGTATTAAATTTCTTCTTTTTTACTTGGAATTCAGTTTGTTTTGTTCTGCCACGAATTACACTAATTTCCAGAAATTAATTCGTGGAAATTAGTGTAATTCGTGGCTGTAACTTAATTTTCAATAGTGTGAATAGGCTGTTGCAACTGAATTATTCTTCCATTTTAGAAGAAAGTTCAAACCAACGTTCTTCTTTCTCTTCCATTTTCTTAATCACATTCTGTAATTCGTTGGCTTTTTTTTCAATGTCAGCATCGGCTATTTTTCCATCTGAAAATAATTGCTCGATTTCTTTTTTCTTCAGTTCCAAATCTTTGATTTCGCGCTCGATTTTCTGAAATTCCTTCTGCTCGTTAAACGATAATCCCGAAGATGTCGGATTGTTTTGTTTCCAGTTGACTTTCTCTTTGGCTTCTTCTTTTACGGGTTCAACGCTGTCTTCATAAGTACGGAAATCGGAGTAGTTTCCGGGGAAATTCTCAATCTCACCTTGTCCTCTAAAGACAAACAAATGATCTACGATTTTGTCCATAAAATAACGGTCGTGGGAAACCACCAACAAACAGCCCGGGTAGTCTAAAAGGAAACTCTCCAGAACGTTTAAGGTTACGATGTCCAAATCGTTAGTAGGTTCATCCAGAATCAAAAAGTTCGGATTCTGAATCAAAACCGTACACAAATACAGTCGTTTCAATTCACCACCACTCAGTTTTTCAACGTAATCGTATTGTTTTTTAGCATCGAATAAAAAGCGCTCCAGTAATTGGGAAGCCGAGATGATACGGCCTTTCGCCAGCGGAATGTATTCACCATATTCTTTAATAATATCAATCACGCGTTGTCCCGGTTTCGGATTGATCCCGCTTTGCGTGTAGTAACCGATTTTGATGGTATCACCAACAATCACTTTTCCGCTATCGGTAGGAATGGTTCCGGTTAATAAATTCAGGAAAGTCGATTTTCCGGTTCCGTTTTTCCCGATAATCCCGATTCGGGCACCACGTTGAAAATCAAAAGTGAAATCGTCTAAAATAACCTTGTCACCGAATTTTTTGGAGATTTTGTGAAGTTCGATAATCTTGCTTCCCATGCGCTCCATATTGATTTCCAGCTCGACTACGTTTTCTTTTCTACGGCTTTCGGCCACTTCTTTAATTTTGTAGAAGTCGTCCTGACGCGATTTCGATTTGGTCGTACGGGCTTTCGGCTGACGGCGCATCCAAGCCAATTCCTTAACGAAAAGGTTTTGCGCTTTGTCAATCGTTGCATTTTCCGAGGCGATACGCTCTTCTTTCTTCTCTAAATAATAGGAGTAGTTGCCTTTGTATTGGTATAATTTTCCGTTATCGAGTTCGATGATCTCGTTACAAACGCGCTCCAAAAAGAAACGGTCGTGCGTTACCATGAACAACGTAATATTTTCTTTCGCAAAATAACTTTCCAACCATTCGATCATCTCTAAATCCAGGTGGTTGGTCGGCTCGTCCAGAATCAATAAATCCGGTCTGTTTATTAGGATAATAGCCAATGATAAACGCTTTTTCTGTCCACCGGAAAGATTTTTTACTTTCAGTTTGAAATCTTCCAGCTTTAGTTTAAACAAAATCTGTTTGAATTGCGTTTCAAAGTCCCAGGCATTGTGGCGATCCATGTCGTCGAAAGCTTTTTGGTAGGCTTCTTCATCTTCCGGACGTTCCAACGCTTTTTCGTAACGCTCAATTACTTTTAAAATTTCGTTATCCGATGCGAAAATACTTTCCTCAATGGTCAGTTCGTCCTGCAAATTATGATCCTGCGATAAAAACGCCATTTTGATGTCTTTGCGCACCACGACTTGCCCTGTATCGGGTTCATCCTCACCGTTGATAATCTTCATGATACAGGTTTTTCCCGAACCATTTTTCGCAATGAAAGCGATTTTCTGGTCTTTGTTAATTCCGAAAGAAATGTCTTTAAACAAGGTTCTTTCACCAAAAGATTTGGATATATTTTCGACTGATAAATAATTCACAACGATATTTTTTTACTTCGTATAATTCGACCTAAATGGTTTCGGGTGCAAAAGTAATCTTTTGTTTTGAGGATTCTATATTTCATTTTGAAAAGCTTTGCGTTTGTTGGCTATGGCTTAATCATTTCTTAATCTGAAGTTAATCTGGCTTTGATATTGTGCCTCTAGTTTTGTTTCCTAAAATATTGAGGTATGATTTTGAAGAAAAGTGGTAGCTTGTTTGTGTTGCTTTGTCTGGTAGTAATGATTTTCTTTTCCTTTACCCAAAAAGGATATAACGTTAATGAAAAATATGTTGTTAATCAATTAGCAAATTTAAACAGGGCTTTTGAAAATCTGGACAAAGCAGCGGAAGACTTTAAAAAAGCTAAAATTGGATCGGAGGCTCTTCAGAAAGTTTTTCTGGAAACAAGAGAAGAATACAAAAAAGCGGAATTCTTTTTAACGTTTTATCATCCGGAATATGTAAACAGTCATCTTAATGGAGCGCCATTGCTACATATTGAAAAAGAAACATCCAATCCGTTTGTGGTGGAACCGGAAGGTTTGCAAGTATTGGATGAGCTTCTTTTTTCAGAGGAATTACACCATAAAAAATATGAAATTGCCTCATTGTCAAAAAAGCTGATGAATAATTATGCTTTGCTTTACAGGAAGATAGGTGCCAGAATCCCGGATACAAAATACAGCTTGACTGCCATGCGTTTACAATTGGTTCGTTTGTTTTCGATGGGTGTTACCGGTTTTGATACGCCAGGTTCTGTAAATGCGTTGCCTGACGCTGTGGCTTCGTTGACAGGCATGCAGGTTTATTTTAATCAATATCATGTAAATGTCTCCAAGCAGGAAGCGGATGCAGTAAACAAGTTATTTAATAATGCGAAAGGCTTTCTGACAGCGGCTTCATCTTTTGAAAAACTAGACCGTTTCAGTTTACTTACACTTTATATTGATCCGTTATATAAAAGATTGGGGAATTTGCAGGGTGTTGAAAAATCCGAATTTTTGGAACGAACAACGGCTTGGAATCCATCCAGCGAATCACTATTTTCCGCAGATTTTCTGAACCCATACTTCTATACACTTCTTAAGAAAGAAGAAGATAATGACAATCTTAAAACTTTGGGAAAAACACTTTTTTATGATCCGGTCATCAGTAACGACGGAAAAATGAGCTGTGCTTCCTGTCATCAGCCGGAAAAAGGGTTTGCTGACGGTATGCCGAAATCGTTAAGTAATATTAAAGGTAAAACGGTTTTGCGAAATGCTCCTACGCTTTTAAATGCAGCTTATGCCGATCGGTATTTTTATGATTTAAGAGCTTTTACCTTAGAGCAACAAGTAGAACATGTAATTTTTAGTACTGATGAGTTCAATACGGCTTATGAAGTGATTCTGAAAAAGTTAAATAAGGATGCCCGTTACAGCAAACAATTTCAAAACGTTTTTGGTAAAAAAGAAGTCATTACTCGTGATAAAGTCTCTAAAGCATTGGCTTCTTATGTGCTTTCACTGCAATCGTTTAACAGTCCATTAGATAAATATGTTCGTGGAGAGCAGGGAACGATTCCTCAGGACGTTAAAAACGGATTCAATCTTTTTATGGGAAAAGCCAATTGTGCAACCTGTCATTTTGCTCCTACATTCAGCGGTTTAGTTCCTCCCTTATATACAGAAAACGAAAGCGAAATATTGGGTGTGTTCGAAATGCCTAACACAAAGCGTTTAGATCCCGATGAAGGCCGATTGAACAACCGTATTGCCAGTGAAAATGCCTGGATTTACGAGAAATCATTTAAAACAACTACAATTCGAAATGTTGGAGAAACCGCACCTTATTTTCATAATGGGGCTTATAAAACGCTTGAAGAGGTTGTCGATTTTTATAACAATGGAGGCGGACAAGGCGTTGGCTTATCGGTGCAGAATCAAACACTTCCAGAAGAAAAGCTTAATTTATCGGATGTTGAAAAGAAAGAGCTCATTGCTTTTATGAAAGCACTTAGTGATAATTCCTTTAAATAGCAGGACTAAAAACGGTTATCTGGTAACGATTAGCTAAAACACAGGTAAGTATCTTAATTTAAGTTTAAAAAAGACTTAAGATACACGAAATTCCGGGCGTATAGTTTTGCAGCAAATAATCAAACTATACAACTATTATGAAAAAAAGCTTACTATTTTTATTTGGTCTGTTCTCCTTGTGGAGTTTCGCACTGATTAATTTTAAAGGAGTTCCTGTTTTCTCAATCGTAGAAGCACAGCAAAAAACACAGCCTTTAACCGGGAAAAAAGTAAAAACTGAAAAACCGGTAACCATTAAAAGGAATGCTGTAACTACTGTTCTTCCGGTAGCGCAGTATCCTCTGCCAAAAGGTTCTCAATGGTCTTACTTGGATAATGGTTCAGATCAAGGAGCAACGGGTTGGAATCAGTTAACTTTTGATAATTCTGCATGGGCGGCCGGAGCAGCTCCGCTAGGATACGGTGACCCAGTTGCTACGACAATTTCATACGGGCCAAGTTCTACTAATAAATACATCACCTCTTATTTTTCAAGAGATATTCAAATCGATTTAAATACTATTGGAGATGAAGTGGAATTCGGTTTAAGACGTGATGATGGTGCCATCGTTTATGTAAACGGTGTTGAGGTTTTCAGGAACAATATGCCGGCTGGAACAGTAAATTATTTGACGAACTCAGCAAGTATTGTTGATGGTGCTGATGAAAAAAGATATTTTACAACGTATTTACCGAAATCTGTTTTTCAAAATGGTGTAAACAGAGTTTCGGTGGAAATTCACAATCGTGACCAAACAAGTTCCGATATCAGTTTTGATATGTACATCAGAGACAAAGCACCAGATTATGTGTGTGTGGAAGATCATATTGCCTGTTTTACTTCCATTGCGCCAACATCACAAACTCCAGTAATGATCATTCCGCAGGAGCACCGTTTTCAAATGTTGTTTAAACAGGGAACTGCGTACATGGATGGTTCTGGGACTGTACCTGGAAATCATGATTTTACCGGATATATTCCATCTGTCGGAGCTACTTCAAGTGCTTTAGGGCATTTGTCGGTGAATCACGAAAATAATCCGGGAGGTGTTTCCATAGTAGACATAGCATTAAATCAGGATCCGGCAAATCCGCTATGGGTTGTAAATAATTCAAGAAAAGTAGACTTTAGTAATACGGCACTCGTAAAAACAGAAAGAAACTGTTCTGGTGGAGTTACACCTTGGGGAACTATTATTACTGCAGAAGAGGCAACAACCTCAGGCGATTCTAACGGAGATGGATATCAGGATGTGGGCTGGCTGGTAGAAATTAATCCAGCTACAGCTTCTGTAGTAAATTATGGAAATGGGACACATGAAAAATTGTGGGCTATGGGCAGAATGAATCATGAAAACATTGTAGTTTCCGCCGATGGGGTAACAGCTTATTATGGAGAAGACGGAGGAACTCATTGCACATATAAATTTGTGGCTAATACGCCTAATAATTTCAGTTCAGGAACGCTTTATGTGTTGAAAATGGACTTAGCATTATCAAATGACGAACCGAGTTCCGCAACAGCCACTTGGGTACAGGTTCCAAATACTACACAAGCAGAGAGAAATAATGTTACCACTGCAGCAGCGGCTTTAGGAGGAACGAACTTCAATGGAGTGGAAGACTGCGAAATCAGCCCTATTGATGGTAAAATCTATTTTGCTTCAAAAGGTAAAAACCGAGTATATCGCTTTAAAGACAATGGAACAACTGTATCTGAATTTGAAACGTTTGTAGGAGGTAAAAGTTATCCAATCACTACGGCTAATGGTGTGGTTACTGAGAACTGGGCAGACGGAAATGATAATTTAGCTTTTGATGATCATGGGAATCTTTGGGTAGTTCAGGATGGAGGTTTGAATTACATTTGGGTAGTGCGTCCTAACCACACACAAAGCGATCCTAAAGTGATGATTCATTCTTCTATGCCTGCAGGGTCAGAACCAACGGGTCTTACATTTACACCGGATTACAAATATGGATTCTTTTCTGTGCAGCACCCAAGCGGAAGCAATCAGGCACAACCGGATGCCACACAAAGTAACGTAATCTTTAATGCATCAGCTGCTTTAGTATTTTCAAACAAAGACTTTTTGGGTCAGCAGCAGAATTTATCTACAAATCCAGTTGTTGCGTTGAACAGTGAAATACAGGTATATCCGAACCCGACAAAAGGATTGGTTACTTTATCGTTAAACGAAGAGGCTGATAAAAATTTAAAAATTGAAGTGTACGATTTCTTAGGAAGAAAAGTATACGCAAAAGAAACTCAAACTACCGGAATCAATCAGAAAGAAACAATAGATTTGTCTGGATTTAAAGGAGAACAATTGGTTATTATTCAAGTAGAAACTGGCGATACAAAACAGATTTACAAAGTGTTGAAAAAAGATAATTAATTGATTTTTATTAAGTAAGGTCGGCGTGTTTTACATGTCGACCTTTTACTATTTAAGGGATGGGAAGGGAATTTTTACTGATAAGTATATTGTTTTTAAATTGTTGGAATGCAATGGCACAAGATGCTAATTCAAAGGAAGAACTTTTTTTTAGTGTTGATGAGGCTTTGGCTGCCAATACAAAAGTCACGCAGTTAAATTTACGCGATCAATTTCTTTTTGTGCTTCCGGACAATTTGCAGCAACTTGAAAAATTAGAATTTTTAAATCTGATGAAGAACAATTTAGAAGTTTTAGATCATCAGATTTATACTTTGAAGCAGCTGGAAGTACTGGTATACAGGCAAAATGCAGTGAAGTACATTTCAGGCGCCATAAAGAACCTGAACAAGTTAAAAAAGCTCGATTTAGCCACGAACAAACTCTCTTTACTGCCCGATGAAATGGGTAAATTGAAACGATTGCAATATTTGTATTTGTCACTTAATTCTATAGTCGCTTTGCCGGAAACAATTGGAGACTGTCAAGGATTGCTGGCTTTGGAAGCCGATAATAACCAACTTAATTATTTGCCGAGCAGTATTTCAAAGTTGAAAAAGCTGAAAGTACTCAACCTGTCCAACAACCAGTTTTATGAAATGGAAAAAGGATGGTTTGTGTTACCGGAACTGAAAGAACTCAAGCTGGAATACAACCAATTACGTTTGTTGCCCGACGACATTCATCAACTTAAAAATCTGGAAACATTACTGTTGAATTATAATAACATTGAAAAACTTCCGGAAACATTGGTAGAAATGAAACACTTGAGTTTTTTATCGTTAGCTGGTAATAATCTGACCGAATTTCCGCAAAATCTAAGTAAATTATCCGAATTGCGAACCTTAATTCTAACCGGAAACCCAATTCCTGACGAAGAAAAAAACCGAATCACGACCGAACTGCCCAATTGTAAAATCTATTTTTAATACTTTTCAACCGCACAAGAGCAATTTAGGATTTTCAACTATATTTGCTTTATGCAACTCTCGGTAATCATTCTTAACTATAACGTTTGCTACTTTCTTGAACAATGTGTTTTAAGTGTCCAAAAAGCACTCGAAAACATTGACGGTGAAATCATTGTAGTCGACAATTTTTCGATAGACGGAAGTTGTGAAATGATGAAGCAGCGTTTTCCAAATGTAAAGCTCATCGAAAACAAAGCTAATCTCGGTTTTCCAAAAGGGAATAATATTGGAGTTGCTGAAGCCAAAGGCGAATATATCTGCATTTTAAATCCGGACACGGTTGTAGCAGAAGATACTTTCGAAAAAGTGTTGCAATTTGCAAAGTCCAAACCCGATTTAGGCATTGTAGGTTGTAAACTCATCGACGGGACCGGGAACTTTCTGCCGGAATGCAAACGCGGGGTTCCTACACCTTGGGTGGCATTTACCAAAATCTTCGGGCTCTATAAATTCTTTCCGAAATCGAATCTTTTTAATAAGTATTACGCACAGCATTTAGCTGAAAACCAAACCGGTAAAGTGGATATTCTGGTTGGGGCTTTTATGGTGATGCAAAGCGATTTGTACCTTCAAGTGGATGGTTTTGATGAAAACTGTTTCATGTATTCCGATGACATCGATTTGAGTTACTTGGTTTTGAAATCGGGAAAATCGAACTATTATTTCCATGAAACGTCCGTGATTCATTATAAAGGAGAAAGTACGGTGCGCGACGGAACGTATATGAAGCGTTTTCGCGAGGCGATGCAGTTTTTCTATAAAAAACATTTTGGAGGTTCGTTTGTTTTTGATGCTTTTATGCGAATCGGCGCTTTTGCTTTTGCTTTTCTAAAGAAATCACAACAGAAACAAATTGTTTACAACATAGAGGAATACGTTTTGTTTTCTTCGGAGGAAAGCCTGAAAAATAAATTGGAAAACCAACTGCAAAAAAAGGTAATTCGCCTTACTGATATTAATGAAAATGCCTTATTTTCGCAGGCAAATTCTTCAGAAAAGCATGTAGAAATTTTGTTGGACAACAACAGTTTTTCGTTTAAAGAAATCATTTCGTTTCTGGAGAAAAATAAAAATCGAGGATTTACCTTTAAAATAATTCCTGAAGCCGCCTTCTTTATGATTGGAAGCAACAGCAGTAACGACAGAGGTGAAATAATCGAAATCAAGTAAAAAAATACAGATTGTGAAATTATAAATCGAAATAATTAGTAATTTTGCAAACCAAATACGAAAACACAACTTTAGTTTAAAGATATGGCAAAGTTTGAATTGAAATTACCCAAAATGGGAGAGAGTGTTGCAGAAGCAACAGTAACCAACTGGTTGAAAAAAGTTGGTGATAAAATTGAAATGGACGAAGCAGTACTTGAAATCGCTACCGATAAAGTAGACAGTGAAGTACCTTCGGAAGTGGCTGGAACCCTTGTGGAAATTCTTTTCAATACGGACGATGTGGTTCAGGTAGGGCAGACTATTGCGATTATCGAAACCGAAGGAGGTGCAGTAGTGGCAGAAGCTCCAAAAGCAGAAGCAGTAGCGGCACCGGTTGCTGAAGTTGCCAAAACGGTTGAAGTTGCCAAAGAAGCAGCTGCTCCGGCAGATTTTTCGGCATCGGATAAATTCTTCTCACCATTAGTGAAAAACATCGCTAAGGAAGAAGGAATCTCTTTGGCGGAATTGGAATCGATCCAAGGTTCAGGTAAAGACGGAAGAGTTAATAAAGAAGATATCTTAAATTATATCAAAAACAGAGGAAGCCAGCCAATTGCTGCGGCTCCGGTTGCTGTGGCTCCAGTAGCGACTCCGGTTGCAGAAGTGGCAAAAGCGGCTCCGGTATCGGTAAACGGTGGGGATGAAATCGTGGAAATGGACAGAATGCGTAAGCTGATTTCCAAATACATGGTGGAATCGGTACAAACTTCGGCACACGTTCAGTCGTTCATCGAAGTAGATGTGACCAACATCGTGAAATGGAGAGACAAAGTGAAAAACGCTTTCGAGAAGAGAGAAGGAGAGAAGTTAACCTTCACGCCAATCTTCATGGAAGCGGTTGCAAAAGCCTTGAAAGATTTCCCTGGAATGAATATTTCGGTTGACGGTGATTACATCATCAAACGTAAAAACATCAACTTAGGAATGGCGGCAGCGTTGCCAAACGGAAACCTTATCGTTCCAGTAATCAAAAATGCAGACCAATTAAACTTGGTAGGTATGGCTAAAGCGGTTAACGATTTAGGAAACAGAGCAAAAGCCGGTAAATTAAAACCAGACGATACACAAGGCGGAACTTACACCGTTACTAACGTAGGAACTTTTGGTTCGGTTTTCGGAACACCGATTATCAACCAGCCACAAGTAGGAATCTTAGCGTTGGGTGCGATCAGAAAAGTACCTGCAGTTATTGAAACGCCGGAAGGTGATTTCATCGGAATCCGTCAGAAAATGTTCTTATCGCACTCTTACGATCACCGCGTTGTGGATGGTGCGCTTGGAGGAAGCTTCGTAAAACGCGTTGCGGATTACTTAGAGGCTTGGGATATCAACAGAGATTTTTAATGCATTAGATTGTTTATAAGTTATAAAACCCGGTTGGAAATCTTCAATCGGGTTTTTTCTATATTTGAGTTGCTTAAATCTTTAAAAATATGAGAGTATTCTTATTTGTGGTTTTTCTTTCGCTCATCGGATGTAAAGATGCAATCAAAAACGAACAGACATTCGCGGAACGCAAACCCGATAAAATTGATTTTGTAGTACCTCAGGTTAGCAAAAGCCTGGTAGTGAATACTAAAGAAGATTTGTTGGGGTATTGGGTCGGTCGTTTTGAAGTGGATGTTACCGAAGAAGAAATGGATTCCCTGTATCAAAATGACGAAATGGAAGTGGAAATGTTAAGCAGAAAAATTACGCTTTCCATTGACGAAATTACTAATGATGAAATTAAAGGGCATTCCATTGTTTCTGGAAATATCAGCCCTTTTAAAGGAACGTTAGACGAAAGAAAAAGTGCTTTTTTAATTGCCTTGGATGAATACGAAGGTAAAAATACAGACGGTAAATTCATGTTCATGATTCATAAAAAGGATTCTGTGGTTTCCGGAAAATGGATTGCGGATCATCCGGATAAAGTAAAAGTTCGAATGAGAAAGTATCAGCTTAAAAAGCGATTGTTCCAATATGACAATAATTTATCGTTGGAAACTGTTTTCATCAATGCAGATAAGTCGAGAGCGGCCATAATTAACGATACCATAGACGGTGAAGTGGAGTCGTATGAAGAAACGTCCTATTTCGCCACGACGGAAAAACTCTTTGAAAAAAACGCTTCGAAAGAAGTATTGACAAAGGAATATGTTTCCAATCTGACAAAAGGAGATATTTACATTCTGAGAAACTCAATTTTCGCAAGGCATGGTTTTGCTTTCCGCGACAAACAATTGAGAAATTATTTTGAAAATTACGATTGGTACATGCCGGTTTTTGGAGATGTGAAAAACGAATTGACCGAAGTAGAGAAAAAGAATGTGGAACTGCTTTTGCGTTACGAACAGAATGCGATTGAATATTATGATGTTTTTGGCCGATAAATGATTGATCGTGTTTTGAAATATTCCCTCCTTTTGGGCTATGGATATTTTTCTTTTTTATTGCTGCTGATTACGTTACAGTATGTTCCTTTGGATCTTGATGTCGCTTTTTTAAGGATCAAGCAGGAAGAAATTGCGAAAGGCTATTATCAAATTGCTTTTTTTACGCATGTGTATACCAGTATTTTCCTGATGCTTTTTGCAGGATTCCAGTTTTTTGTAAAATTGAATAAAGAGAACTATTATTGGCACAAACTTTCCGGTAGACTTTACGTTTTTACAATCCTTTTTTTGTCTGGGACTTCCGGGCTTATTATGTCCTATCATGCTAATGGTGGATGGATTGCGAAAACATCTTTTTTGATACTGAGTGTTCTTTGGATTTATTTTACCGCAAAATCATGGACATGTGCAGTAAAAGGACAAATTGCAGAACATCGAAAGTATGCAATCCGGAGTTTTGCACTTACACTTTCAGCGGTTTCCCTGCGTTTGTTTAAATACATCGTTGTCTTTTTGTTTCATCCTCCTCCAATGGATACTTATAGAATTGTTGCGTGGATGGGATGGATTTTTAATCTGCTACTTGCGGAAATCATCATTTATAATAAGTTTAAAAAATAAGGTACATATCGATTATCTTTGTAACCAATACAATATTTAGCATGGAATTAAAACTCAACAGACCGATTTGTTTTTTCGATTTGGAAACTACCGGAATCGACGTAGGTAAAGACCGAATCGTAGAAATCGCAATTGTAAAAATATATCCTAACGGAAACAAAGAAAGTAAGACCTGGCTCGTGAATCCGACCATTCCGATTCCTGCTCATGCAACGGCAGTTCATGGGATTACCAATGAAAAGGTAGCTAATGAGCCTACTTTTAAAGAGTTAGCTTCTCAGGTTCATACGATGATTAAAGATTCGGATTTGGCAGGTTTTAATTCGGATAGGTTCGACATTCCGCTTTTGGCCGAAGAATTGTTGCGCGCTGAGGTAGATTTCGATATGAAAAACCGCGTATCGGTAGACGTGCAAACGATTTTCCACAAGATGGAAGAGCGAACCTTAAGTGCGGCCTATAAATTTTACTGCGGACAAACTTTGGACAATGCCCACAGTGCCGAAGCGGATACCATGGCAACTTACGAAATCTTAAAAGCCCAATTGGAGCGTTATCCGGAACTGGAAAACGATATGAAAACCCTTTCGGAATTCACCACGCGTAAAAAATCAGTTGATTTTGCCGGTTTTATTGCTTTAAATGCTGAAGGACAGGAAGTTTTTACCTTCGGAAAGCATAAAGGTGCATTGGTTGATGAGGTTTTAGAAAAAGAACCCGGTTATTTCGGATGGATTCAAAATGCCGATTTCCCATTGTATACCAAAAAGGTGTTAACTGCCATTAAATTAAGAAAACTGAATACAAAACAGTAATAAAAAGTTTTCAGTCGCAGTCACAGTTGGCAGACTGAACACTGAGACTGAACACTGAGACTGAATACTATGAAGATAATCTGCATCGGACGTAATTATGCCGACCATATTTCAGAGCTAAACAGCGAACGTCCTTCGGAACCGGTTATTTTTATGAAACCGGACACTGCTATTTTGCCCAAACAATTCCCATTTGTAATACCTGAATTTTCTAATGATGTGCATCACGAAGTGGAAATCCTGGTTAAAATTAATAAGGTAGGGAAGTACATCGACCCTAAGTTTGCACATAAGTATTATGATGAAATTGGTTTGGGAATCGATTTTACCGCAAGAGATTTACAGGCAGAATTAAAAAGTAAAGGGTTGCCTTGGGAGAAAGCGAAGGCTTTTGACGGTTCAGCGATAATAAGTGACTTTTCATCGAAAAAAAATTTCAGTTCACTTGAAAATATTAACTTTGAATTAACGAACAACGGAACTGTAGTGCAGCGTGGTAATACCAGCCAGATGTTATGGAAAATTGACGAAATAATTGCATACGTTTCTCAGTACTTCACATTGCGTACCGGCGATATTATTTTTACGGGTACGCCTTCCGGTGTAGCGAAAGTGCAACCAAATGACATTTTGGAAGGTTTTATAGAAGGACAACAACTCTTTAGAATACAAGTGAAATAATGGCTATACATTATAACTTATCAAAAGTCTATGAAATTTCGGATAACGATACCGATTTTGCACAGCAGATTATTAATCTTTTTGTAGAAGAAGTGCCTCATGAGTTAAAATTAATCAGAGAAGGTATTGAAGAAAAAGATTATCCAAAAACCTATGCCTCTTCCCATAAAATCAAACCTACCTTGGATTTGTTGGGAATGGATTTAGCCTATGAAGAGAATCTTCAGGTGATGGAATGGACTAAATCCGAAGGCAAAAGAAAAGAAATAAAAGAAGTTTTTAAAAGCTTAAAAGAACACATTGAAAACGCCCTGAAAGAAGTAAAAAAAGATTATAACTTGTAACTTTCAGATAAAATGTCCGGTACTGTTAGTGTTAAATTCAGTAGTCACTTCAAAGTGAATATCCCTCGTGAGAATGCTGAAATTTTCGAAGCTGAATTAACTCAGAGAGGAGTGAAATTCTATGTGGATTCCAATAAAAAACTATTGGAAGATTTTGTTGCGTACTCCATTCTTAATATGAACAGCGAAATAATTGAAGCTATTTTGGAAGAAAACAATATTGATGTAGTGTCTGATGTCGTTGTTTTTTCAAATATTTCCGAAGAGCGTAAAATCCTTAATCTTTATATTAAACTGATATCAGTTTTTATTGTCCTGATGATTGGTTTGCAGGTGTTTGATAAATTTATTAAACCCTAATATTTTCTTTTTCTGTTACAGTGCTTTTCTTTGGTTTTGAGAAACAGGAGTTTTATCTTTGAGCTCTATTCTGTTAAGAAATGAAAGCAACTGTAGTTACTATTGGCGACGAAATCCTAATCGGGCAAATCGTGGATACCAATTCGGCTTTTATAGCCAAATCCTTAGATAAAATTGGAATTGAAGTGTATGAAATGCTTTCCGTCAGTGATGATCGGGAGCATATACTTGAAACACTTTCGTCGCTTCAAAATGATTCTGATGTTGTAATCATAACGGGAGGTTTGGGGCCTACAAAAGATGATATTACTAAAAAAACTTTATGTGAATATCTTAATGATGAATTGGTTACAGATCCGCTTGTTTTGGCTCACGTTACTGAGCTTATTGAAGGATTTTTTAAGCGTCCGATTACTCAAATAAATAAAGATCAGGCTTTGGTTCCTTCTAAAAGCCAGGTGTTGTTCAATAAAGTAGGAACGGCTCCGGGGATGTGGATGGAGAAAGAAAACACGGTTTTTGTTTCGCTTCCGGGTGTTCCCTTTGAAATGAAGTACCTTATTGAAAACGAGGTGATTCCGAGATTGGTTTCTAAGTTCAATCGACCTTATATTGTTCATAAAACCATTCGAACCTATGGAATCGGAGAAAGTCTGCTGGCAGAACAGATTGAAAGCTGGGAGGATAATTTACCCGACTTTATTAAGTTAGCTTATTTGCCAAGTCCGGGACAAGTTCGTTTGCGTCTCTCTGCACGCGGTACAAATGAAGGTGCGCTTTATCTTGAATTAGACAGACAGGTTGAAAAACTTCATGAGATTATAGGCGAAGCCATTGTTGGTTTTGATGACGGTGAAACTATTGAAGTGGTTTTAGGAAAATTGCTAAAAGAAAAAGGCTTAACTTTGTCCACCGCAGAAAGTTGTACAGGAGGAAAAATTGCAGCGACCTTAACTTCGGTTTCGGGTTCGTCGGCTTATTTTACAGGAAGTGTGGTGAGTTATGCTACGGAAACCAAAGTAAATGTTTTGAAAGTTCCGCAGGAATTAATCGACAAACATTCGGTTGTAAGTGTAGCAGTAGCCGAAGCGATGGCTTTGGGAATTCAACAATTGATGAAAACGGATTATGCCTTGGCAACCACTGGAAATGCGGGTCCAAACAAGGGAGATGCAGATGCCGAAGTAGGAACGGTTGTAGTGGCAATGGCAACTCCAAACGGAGTTTATTCTGAGGAATTTAACTTTGGACAGCCCAGAGAAAAAGTGATAGACAGGGCGGTAACAAAGGCGTTAGAAAAAATTTACAAAGAAATTTTAAAAAACTAATCAGAATAGTTTGTGTATTAGGTTTCTTTTTTGTTACTTTGCACCCTGATTTTGAATAACGAATATAAAGATAAGTATAATGTCAAGAGTTTGTGAACTTACAGGTAAGAGAGCAATGGTTGGAAACAATGTTTCTCACGCTATGAACAAAACTAAAAGAAAGTTTAGTGTTAACTTAGTTAAGAAACGTTTCTACATTCCTGAAGAAGACAGATGGGTAACTTTAAGAATTTCTACATCTGCATTGAAAACTATTAATAAAAACGGTATTGCTGCAGTTTTGAAAGAAGCTAAAGCTAACGGATTAGTAAAATAATTCGACCTAATAATATATATCAAAGATGGCAAAGAAAGGTAATAGAATCCAGGTTATTTTAGAATGTACTGAGCACAAAGCTTCTGGTGTTCCAGGAACTTCTCGTTACATTACTACGAAAAATAAAAAAAATACTCCAGACAGATTAGAGATTAAAAAGTTCAATCCGATTTTGAAGCGAGTAACTGTTCATAAAGAAATTAAATAATTAGAAGTTTTTAGTTATAAAAATTTCAAATAAAAAATAAAGAGTCATGGCAAAGAAAACCGTAGCAACTTTACAGACAGCTTCAAAAAGATTAACTAAAGCGATCAAGATGGTAAAATCACCAAAAACAGGTGCTTATACTTTCGTTGAGTCAGTTATGTCTCCTGAAGAAGTGGATGCATTCTTAAGCAAGAAATAATTCCGTTATACAATATATAGAAAAGCTACTTTCGTATGGAAGTAGCTTTTTTATTTTTTATATTTGCAGCAATTAGAAGCCAAACGCTTAGGTGTTTTTTACATGAAGTTTCTGCTGTCCGCTGTATCTGTCATTGCGTGCTTGCGAAGCAAGCCCACCCTGCCAGGATGCCGCTCCCAACGGGGCTGGAGAAAAACGTTACAGCTTCTTTTTAACTCATAATTTTAACTCATAATTCATAATTAAAAAAATGAATTTCTTTAAAAAAATATTTTCCTCCGAAAAAAAGGAAACATTAGACAAAGGTCTTGAGAAATCAAGTACATCATTTTTGTCGAAATTAACGAAAGCCGTAGCCGGAAAATCTAAGGTTGACGACGATGTGTTGGATAATCTTGAAGAGGTTCTGGTGTCCTCCGACGTTGGGGTAAACACGACTTTAAAAATCATTGAGCGTATCGAGAAGCGGGTATCCGAAGACAAATATTTGGGAACGGACGAACTGAATAAAATCCTACGCGAAGAAATTGCGGGGCTTTTATCTGAAACCAATTCCGGAGAAGCTACCGAATTCGAAATTCCAGCCAATAAAAAACCATACGTAATCATGGTTGTGGGTGTGAATGGCGTTGGGAAAACAACTACCATTGGAAAATTGGCCTATCAGTTTAAAAAATCTGGAAAAAATGTGGTTTTAGGAGCTGCGGATACCTTCCGTGCGGCTGCCATCGACCAATTGCAGATTTGGGCAGATCGAGTTGGTGTGCCTATCGTTCGTCAGCAAATGGGTAGTGATCCTGCATCAGTTGCCTTCGATACGTTACAATCAGCCGTAGCGCAAAATGCAGATGTTGTAATCATTGATACAGCAGGTCGCCTTCACAATAAAGTAGGATTAATGAACGAACTTACCAAAGTGAAACGCGTGATGCAAAAAGTCGTTGAAGATGCGCCACATGACGTTTTATTGGTGTTGGACGGGTCTACAGGGCAAAACGCTTTTGAGCAGGCCAAACAGTTCACAGCTGCTACCGAAGTATCTTCTTTGGCAGTTACCAAATTAGACGGAACGGCAAAAGGTGGTGTAGTCATTGGAATTTCCGACCAGTTCCAGATTCCGGTAAAATACATCGGAGTAGGGGAAGGAATCGAGGATTTGCAAGTATTCAACAAATACGAATTTGTGGATTCATTCTTCAAATAATAAGCAGTGAAAAAAGTTGCAGCCTTTTTCAAAAACGCATCACCACTAAAGTTAGTGCTTGTCGGTTTTGCTTTAGGATTGATTGCAGTTTTTTTCGAAAAGCCCTATCCGAGTATATTTTTGGGCTTGCGGCTTATGGGTTATGTTTTATTCTTTTGGGCGATTATTAGATATTTCAATTCAAAATAAAATAAAGGCGTTATTCATATAACGCCTTTATTTTTTGCCAAAGGACTTCATCGAAATCAGAAAGTGCCATATTG
The DNA here is from genome assembly GCF_040750275.1 of Flavobacterium enshiense. Classification (GTDB taxonomy): domain Bacteria; phylum Bacteroidota; class Bacteroidia; order Flavobacteriales; family Flavobacteriaceae; genus Flavobacterium; species Flavobacterium enshiense_B. The sequence goes on along the minus strand of NZ_JBDOCV010000004.1, from coordinate 180,706 downwards.
CTCCCGTCAGCAGGATTTCCCATTCGGATCACGACCATTTTTTTGCTTGGGATTACATAAATTCTTTGATCGTTTTTTCCCAATGCGGCATACATATCACTCGGAGCCGAAGGGACTAAACTTCCGTTAAATTGTAATTGGGATTGTGGTAAATAGTAGCTTGTTTTGCCGTTCAACCACCATAAATAACCATAAGCCTGATTAATAGGTTGTGATGTTGCGACAGCATCATTAAAATACAAAGAGCTAACTATTTGTGTGCCATTCCAATTGCCTTTGTTTAAGGCTAATAAGCCAAATCGTGCCATGCTTCGTGTTGTACTGGAGTAAACGCTTAAATTATTTGCCTGCGTCCAGAACCCATCCATGCCAATTTTGTTCTTTAACTTTGTGTTGAAATAAGTATTCCAGGTTTGGTTTGTGGCTTCGGCTACCACATCCTGTAGTTTTACATAAACATTGTGGTACGCCCAGCGTGTTCCTGCATCTGCTGTATACTGAAGATTAGCCGGCGATACATCGTCACCTAAAGCATCGTTCAATCCGGACGTCATGGTTAAAAGATGGCGGGAGGTGATTAGATTTTCTTTATCGGCAGGAGCGCTTGTCCATCCTGTTCCTAAATAATCGGAAACCTTATTGTTGATGTTTAAAAAACCTTCTTCTTGCGCTATCCCGGTAACCGTGGCAGTTAAAGTTTTTCCGGCACTGGCCCAATACCAGTCTGAGTTTACTGTATGGTTGTTGAAATAATTTTCCATAACAATACGGCCGTTAACCAAAATAATGAAACCTTTTGAGTTTTTCTGGTTTAAATAATCCAGTAGTGGTTGTACGGCAGTGTTGTTCCATTGTAAATCCGAAATATTTTTTGTTTCCCAAGTGTTTCCGGTGATTGGTGGGAAATACATGGTTTCGGGCATGGGTTGTGGGCTTGGTGTCGATTCTGAGTCAGAACTGCAGCTCGTACCCATAATTCCAGTAAAGAGTATGAAGAAGAATCGTTTCATGTTTCCGGTTTTCAATATGACTTTAAAAATATGAAATAGTTTAATTGGTTTTCTTTTTATCAAAGTATTTTCAGCCTACATTTGTACTTCTAATATAAGAAATCGTCCGATGAAAAAAATAATTGCCCTTCTGTTAGTATGTTTTTCGCTTATAAGTTGCCGACAAGAGATACAAGAAACTGATTTGTCTAAAATAAACGGGTATTGGGAAATTGAAAAAGCCGAACTGCCCGATGGAACTGAAAAAAAGTATAGTATAAATACGACCATTGATTTTTTTGAGATTAAAGGAACCAAAGGATTCAGAAAGAAGGTGATGCCGCAATTGGACGGGAAATATCTTATAAATGATCTTTCGGAAAAGATCAGCATTACAAATAAAGATGGCGATTTTACTTTAAATTACACGACTTCCTACGCCAAATGGGATGAAGAATTACTGGAATTGTCGAATGATCATATGATACTCAGAAATGATCAGGATATTGAATATACCTATAAAAGATCCCAACCTTTTTCTGTAAAATAATGGCGAAACGAAACAATGAAGAAAGTCCTATAGGGAATGTCCTGAAACAGTTTATTACAGAGAATAAACTGCAGTCCGGCATGGACAAAATCAATGTACAGGAAGCCTGGAAAAACCTTATGGGGAACGGTGTAAACAACTATACTACAGAAATTCTTTTAAAAGGAGAAACGCTTTATGTGGCCTTATCTTCAGCAGTTCTGAGGGAAGAACTGAGCTACGGAAAAGACAAAATTATCAAAATGCTTAACGAAGAACTCAGAAAGGAAGTTGTTAAAGAGTTGGTTCTTAGGTAATTGTTGATATTTTAAATATTTTATTTTTATTTATTCTAAATAAACTTGTTTTTTAGGCTTTGCCTGATTAGTTTTGCATCAAATTAAAATTAATCTAAATAAGCCTAACTCAAATGAAAAGTTTAACCAAACTGGTATTTGCAGTTTTATTGTTTTCACTACAAATAAACGCCCAATCTACTGCAATTATTAAAGGAAAAGTTACTTCATCAAGTAAATTGCCAATTGAAAAAGCCAGTATTACTGCCAAAAACGCTTCTTTTCAAGTACTAACTAATGCGCAAGGAGAATTCCTTATCTCAAATGTAAAACCAGGAAAATACAATTTAATTGTTACTCACATAAGTCATGTTACGACTACGGCGCATGCGCATGTTAAAGATGAAAATTCAACTGTTGTAGTGGATGTGGTTCTCGAAGAAACTTCCAATGAGCTTTCAGAAGTTGTGGTTTCCGGAAGTGTTGTCAAGAAAACAATGGCTAACGGGAAAAGCGGTGTCAAAGTAATGGATTTGCCACAAAGCGTTCAGATAATCAACAGTAAGATACTTGAGCAACAACAAACGATCCGTTTAAGTGATGTCATCAAAAACGTTAATGGAGTTTATGTCGGTTCGGCACGTGGTGGAGCTCAGGAATCTTTTTGGTCGAGAGGGTATGACATGACAGCCAACAACATGTTCAAAAATGGTTTCAGATACAATGGAGGTTCCATGCCGGAAGTAGCTTCTTTAGAACAGGTTGAAGCTTTAAAAGGAAGTTCGGCTTTGTTGTTCGGTAACGTAGCTCCGGGGGGAATCATCAACATGGTAACCAAAACACCTTCGTTCAATAAAGGCGGAAGTATTTCTTTTCAAACAGGAAGTTATAATTATTACAAGCCGATTGTTGATTTTTATGGACCTTTAAGTAAAACAATCGCGTATCGTTTCGTAGGTTCTTATGAGAATGCGGAAAGTTTTAGAGATGTTGTAAACCGTGAACGTTTTTACGTGAATCCTTCATTGCTTTTCAAGGCAAGTAAAAAGACGACTATTTTATTGCAAGGAGACTATTTAAAAGATTACTGGACACCCGATTTTGGTACCGGAGTTATCGGTAAAACTATCGTAGATATACCAAGAAATACTTATTTAGGAGCAAAATGGTCGAACGGACTGACTACCCAAGCATCCGTTTCAGCACAAATTGCCCATAAATTGAACAACAACTGGAAATTCAGTTCCAATTCTTCCGTACAGGATTTCAGCAGAAAATCGGAAGGAACAGAGCGTATCCAAGTGGATGCTTTAGGGAACTTCAAAAGACCATTAGGGAAAAATAAAAATACCGAAATGATTGCCGGACAGCAGTTTAACCTTCAAGGTGTTTTCAATACCGGAAGTATTAAACATCAGCTTTCTACAGGACTTGATTGGGATTATACTTTCGGACAGGCTTATACTTATGCTTTTACCAGAGCTAATTACGATCCGGACAGTTACGATAATCCTCACGCACCTAACGCATCAAACGGAACAGATGGTACTGTAAACATTTATGATCCGTTAACGTATCAGAATGAATATGACGTGCCGAATTCCAGAAATACCAAAATCGTAAGAACTGAAACTTCCCGTTTTGGAGCCTATGCTCAGGATTTGATTTCTTTTAATGATAAAATTAAAGTTTTGGCGGGTATTCGCTGGTCTTGGCAGGAGGCTCAGGCAACAAATTACGGAAAGACAAATGTAGCCCCAGAAGACGATACGAATCCTACAAAAGAGGCTAAACGTTTAGACAGAGCCTTTTCTCCCAAAATAGGATTGGTGTACCAACCGACAAAATCGACTTCATTATTTGCCAGCTATGCTAACTCGTTTACGCCAAATACCGGAACCGATATTAACTATCAAGCTCTTGAAGCTTCTATTATCGACCAGTACGAAGTTGGTGTTAAGAAAGATTTTTGGAACGGACTGTTAAGTACTAATGTTACACTATATCAGATTGTCAACAGCAATTTTGCGCAAATGGCATCCTTTAAAGCTGATGGGACACCAAATTATACAGACACAACGTTAAAAGTGCTTTCGGGAGAAACCACAAGTAAAGGAATTGAAGTTGATGTTAATGCGCGACCAATCGAAGGATTAAACATTTTGGTGGGATACAGCTACAATGACATGCGTTTTACAAAAGTATTGGGAGATTGGATTCCGGGTAGTTTTGTTAAAGGTGATCGTGTAGCCAGAACGCCACAACATACAGCAAATGCAAGTTTCTTCTACACACTTCAAAACGGATTTTTGAAAGGAGTTTCTGTGGGAAGTATCGCTAATTATATCGGAGATCGAATAGGAGGTTGGAACAATGATTATGTATACAATTCCACTGCCAATGAAGTTGTTTTCCGCGATCGTGAAATTCCGGTGGATGGTTATGTTACTGTGGACGCATCAGTTGGTTACACCTGGAAACAGTTTTCATTGCTTTGTAAAGTAGCAAACATTTTTAATGAGTTGAATTATTCCGTACATGAAAATTACAGTATCAATCCTATTGCACCGCGTCAGTACATGGCAACTTTAAAATATAAATTTTAATAAAAATGAAAAAAAGAGACAAAAATATCAGATCCATCCATCGTGATTTCGGATACTTCTATTTAGGGTTAATTATTTCCTTTGCGTTTTCAGGAATCCTCATGAACCACAGGGAAAGCTGGCATCCGGAAAAATATACGACCGAAACGAAAGCCATTACCGTTAAATTACCATCGGAAGATGATATCAACGAAAAATATGCAGAAAACCTTGCCAAGGAATTAGGCGTTAAAGATAAATTTCGCCGTTATAATGTAAAAAAAGGGGAATTAAGAATTTCTCTTGAAAATACAGATATTGAAATCGATGTGGAAACAGGAAAAGGAGAAATAATTTCATTTTTGAAAACGCCTTTAATTAGCCAGACAATGAAATTGCATAAGAGTACCTCCAATTGGTGGATTTATTATTCGGATATTTTTGGGTTATCTTTAATCACAATAGCTGTGACAGGTGCCATGATGATCACTGCGGGTAAGCATACCTTTAAACGAAGAGGTTGGAAACTGGCATTAGCCGGAATCATTTTTCCTCTTATATTTCTATTATTTTTAGCATAGTTTAGTTAAAAAAAAATCCCGATTCATTGAATCGGGATTTTTTATTTTAAACTGAAAGTTATTTCAGATATATCTTTCGAATTAGAACTGCTCTCTTCCAGCAAAATGGAAAGCTCCTTCGATTGCAGCATTTTCATCACTGTCAGAACCGTGAACCGCATTCTCACCGATAGAAGTTGCATATTTTTTACGGATAGTTCCTTCAGCAGCTTCAGCAGGGTTTGTAGCACCAATTAAAGTTCTGAAATCTTCTACAGCATTTTCTTTCTCTAAAATTGCAGATACGATCGGACCTCTTGACATGAATTCAACCAATTCACCGTAGAATGGTCTTTCACTGTGAACCGCGTAAAATTTCTGAGCATCAGCTACAGTTAATTGTGTCAATTTCATAGAAACGATTCTGAAACCAGCTTCAGTAATCATATTTAAAATTCCTCCGATGTGTCCTTTTTCAACAGCATCTGGCTTAATCATTGTAAATGTTCTGTTTGTTGCCATTTTTGTGTTTTTAAATTTGGCGCAAAAGTACTGCTTTCTTGTTGAAAAACAACCGGGTTAACAGAAAATTATTTGCTAACGGTTCTTACTACTCTGAATCCGAAAAATTCGTTTGTAGTGTTTGGGTTCCAGTTCAATTGATTGGTTGTAGGTTTTAAATACTCCAATTTGCTGCTATCCCATGAACCTCCACGAATGCATCTTTTTTCACCTCTGTCCGGTCCGGTTGGGTTTTGTCTTTTTTCAACTTTGTGAAAAATCGGGCTGTAGTAGTCATAGCACCATTCCCAAGCATTCCCGCTCATATCATATAAACCAAGTTCGTTAGCCAATTTAGTTCCGATTTTTTGCGGAGATTTTCTACTGTTTTCAGAATACCATGCAATCATCTCGATATCATCACTACCGGAATATTTGAAGTTTTTAGATTTGTTTCCGCCTTTGGCTGCATATTCCCATTCGGCATCAGTCGGTAGTCGGTATCCGTTTGCGTTGAAGTCACAAACATATTTACCACCACTTTTCGTATAGGCAGGTTTCAAACCATTTGTTTTGCTTAACCAGTTACAGAATTTAACCGCATCACTCCATGTAATATTGGTAATAGGATATTCGTCGTTCCAGCCCCATGAAGGTTTAGCCGGCATGTTTAATTTGTTTTCAGTAACATAGGCTCTCCAGTCCGCTACAGTTACTTCGAATTTGCTCATTTCAAAAGATGAAACAGCGATATCGTAAGCGATTTTCTTTTTACTTTTTACATCTACGGCGTTTTCTTTCGGAGACATTTTAAAAGTACCGCCTTCCACCATTACCATTTCAGGTTTTACCGTAGTAAGCTGTAAAAAAGAGCATAAAAAAAGTGCCAAAGCACTCAATCCAAACATTACGTAATTCTTCTTCATATAATAAATTTAACTTTTCATTAATTTAATGTTGCGAAAGTAACATTTTTTTGATACTAACCTAATTTTTGATGAAAAATGTTAGATGAAATGCTTAAAAATATCGATGAAGTGTATAAAATTATCTTTTAAAACACATTATTGTAAGGGAATAATGTAAAATTCTGAGGATAATGGGTTCAGTAGCGCTAAGATTTTTTTTGTTAAATTTGTTTCATTCGTCACAAAATATTCTGAAAAGTTACATTTTCGTTCCTGAAGTGAGTGGTTGGGAAACAATTCATTCTGAATTTCGACTATACGGGAGAGTCTATCCTGATGTGTTTTCTTTTCAGCTTTGAGAAGTCTTTTTTCAAGATTCTCAAGTCCTTTAAGCTGTTTGGTTTCCTGTGCTTTTACCGCTCCTGAAAATGATTTGTCTGTTTGTGTGGCTATTTGGTTCAGTTTTTCGAATTGAACTTTTAGGAATGCTTTCTGTTCTGAAAAATCAAGAGTGTGCTCAGAATACTCTGCAGTTTTACGATTGATGAGTTCGGTTTGTTTTGAAAATAAATCAGCCCAGGACAAATTCAAGGCGTCTGTTTTTTTGATTTGTTTTTCAGTAGCGAGTAAAACCGAATTACGAAGCAAGAGTACCGGAAAGGTTACCTGATGCGCTTCAAACATCGATTTCAATTCCAGCCAATACGCAATTTCGCCGCCTCCGCCGATATAACAGAGATTGGGTAATACGATTTCCTGATAAAGCGGTCGCAATAAAACATTCGGACTGATTTTGTTAGGATGGTTTTCAATTTCAGATAACAATTCACTTTCTGTAAATGATATTTTAGTGTTGTTAACCTGAAATTTACCGTTTTCAAAAACGATTCGTTCTCTTAAATTGTCTTCAATGTAAAATAAGTTGATTTCTCTGGGATTAACCTGAATCTCATACTTCTCAAACTGCTTTAGGGTTTCGGAAACCTTTTTAAAGGAGAGTTGTTCTGTTATTTCCTGTTTTACAAAAGAGACGAATAGTTTTTTTAGCGAAACATCATCACCGTCAACAATCACCAAGCCTTCTTCATTAAAAAGTTTATTAACCAGGAATCGTGTGGCGTTTGCCAAATTTGAATGTTCCAGATAGGTTTTTCGAAAAAGCTCACGAAGATGATCCGCATTGTTGCCTATACCTAACTCTTTGGAGAAGACTTCGAACACTTCGTCTAAACCTTCCGTTGACAATCTTCCAACCGGACCGAAACTTTCACGATTCCAGTGAATTTTTTTGTTTTTAAAATAGAAGTAGCTGATTTCCTCAAAATCGTGATCTTCCGTAGCCATCCAGTAAACCGGTACGAAATTATAATCCGGATAAGCCGATTTTAGCTGTTTCACTAAATTAATTGTGGAAACGATTTTGTAAATGAAATACAATGGTCCCGTAAACAAATTTAATTGATGCCCTGTTGTGATGGTGAACGTATTATCATCTTCCAAAAGTGCAATATGCTGACGGGTCGCTTCAGAAATTTCGAAACCATTGTATTGCTCTTTTAAAGCTGTAACAAGTGTTTTTCGGTTTTCAGGAGAAAAATTAGCAGCCTTTTCTTCGATTTGAAATTTGAAATTTTCTAGCGTTGGAAATCTATGGTAAAACGACTGTACTTCCTTTTCCTGATTCAAATAATCAACAATAAGTTTTGAAAAATATCCGGAATTCTGGTAGCTGATACAGTCGGTTGGCATAACAATTCTTTGTTTCTGCTAAAATAGCAAAAATAAAGGTAGGGAAAATCGCTTTAACAAAGGCTTAGGAAATTTCGATTAGCGTTTTAAACTGAAATGCCCTTTGTATTCTTTTCCGTTTTGACGTTTTACCACAAACCAATAATCGTCCTGAGGTAATGGCACACCTAAATAAGTACCATCCCAACCTTTACTGTCAGATCCTATTTGTTTCAGAAGTTTACCGTAACGGTCATAAATGTGAACGATTAAATCCGATTCTTCCTCAGAAAAGCGAATTTTCCAATAATCATTGTATCCATCGCCGTTTGGTGTAAAAAATGTTGGATGAATTAACAGATAAACATCATTCACAGTTATTCCACATCCGTTTTTATCTCTTACGAAGATATTGTGTTCTCCATGTTCCATGTTATTGAAAACATTACTATTCTGGTATTGTATGCCATCTAGTGAGTATTCGTAGTCCCCTAAGCCACTCACAATGATTTGAATGGAGTTATTGTGTACTGTCCAATCGTCTATATGGACCTGTGTAATTGTAGCAGGATTCGACAAAATAATTTCAAAACTTTTAGTTGTAGAACAAATAACGTGTCCGTGGTTTTCCGTAACCGTTAACGAATGCGTGCCGGGTTGTGTAAATATAGCAGAAGCTGTGGCTGTTCCATTTGACCATGAATAGCTGTCAAAAGATAATTGCTCTTCAATCTTAACAAAAGAGTTTTCACATAAGTAATAAAAGTCTCTGATACTTGGTTCAGGCGTTGCAATTAGTGTTAAGTCCAGATAGGCGATACTCGAGCAGCCATTACTGTCGGTTACCAAAACAAAAAATGTTTTTTGAGTTTCGTTAAGATTGTAGTTTGCAACATTCGTTATTAAATCTGAAGGAATATTGTTTTGTGCACCATTGAGTGAATGGTAATATTTAAAGGTATGGTTGTTAGAATTGGAAATAAAATTGGAATTGAAATTTGTTAGATTAACATTTTCATTGCCATTGTTCTGGTTGTCACATATAAGTGTAACGTAGTCCGTTAGGGTCGGAAGTGGAAGGTAGTAGGAATTGATTCTAACCGATGAAGTATAAGTGACACAGTTAGGATTTTTTTTAACTCTAATCTGATAGGTTGTTCCTCCGTTTAGATTTGATAATGAATTGTTGGTTGTCCAGGTTGTTCCTCCATCAAAGCTGTAATAATCACCTGGGGTAGTGATGGTAAGTGTTGCATATCTGTCACAACCTGCTTCATCTATTGTATAGGTAGGATATGAGTTTTGAAAATTAGTGAGATATACGTAAACATTGCCAGAAGTACATCCTTGCGAGGTTTTAATTTTAATGATATATGTATCTGCTGTTAAGTTGTTTAGGGTGTTGGAAGTTTGCCAAGTAGTGCCCCCATCAAAGCTATAATGGTCTGCCTGTGTTGTTATGGTAATACTACCGGGATTAGAACAATAAGGAGCAACAGTAGTATACGTTGGATCAGCCAGAAACTCTCCGCTTAGAACTACGCTATTAAAATCAGAAATGCATCCAAGGTTGTCTTTGGTTCGTATTAAATAAGTACCGATAGGTAAATTGTTAGCGGTGTTATTTGTTGTCCAGGTAAGACCGTCATCAAAACTGTATTCTGAAGCAACTGTAGTAATTGTAATACTTCCGGTTCCTTCACAGTTTGTAGGTTTTACACTTGTATAATAAGGGTATGACGATTGGAATGAAATTAAGGATATTGGAGAATTATAAGACAAACAGCCGTTAACAGTTTTAATTTTTACACTATAGTTGCCTACTGGGGCATTGGTAAGTATTGGGTTTGTTGTCCAAGTTGTACCGCCGTCAAAACTGTATTCGGCCGCTGGGGAGGTTACTTCAATTGTACCAGTGTGGACAGAGCAGGTTGGTTGTGTAACATTTATGGTTGGTGAAACCGCTACATTTGAAGGAATGATTGTGACGGATGCATCAGATATACATCCTTCAGAATCTGTAACCATAACAGTATATGTGCCGTTATTGGTTACGGTAACACTCTGTGAGGTTGCACCATTAGACCAGAGATAGGATGCCCCCGGAGATGCTGTTAAAACAGTACTGCCCCCGCAAACATTTAGAATACCTGAAATTGTTGCAGACGGATTTTTAACGACCAATCCAAAAGCAATTACCTTAAAACATGTAGCATCTGAATCACTATAAACTCTGGCATAAAGTGTAGTAGTATAACTTTCGTAATTATTGATTGTTGTAATCGGATTTGTATTGTTCGTTGCATTGGTCAAAGAAGTGAAATAGCTAACAGATAGTCCGTTTTGTGTGTTGATTAATTGAGGGTTTACATCTGTGAGGTTAAAAAACTCTTTTCCGTCATCATTTGTGTCGCATAGTTTCAAAATTCCGGATTGTAAGATAAAATTACACGTATCTGTACAGTTCATAAAAGAGATATCCCATCCGGGGTTGGCATCGTTGTCAGTAGCTGAGTTGAAATTTGTACCAGTACAGTCTGTTTGCAATAAACCGTAATTGATACTAACACTCACATTGTAGTTACCGTTTGTGGTATTGGGTAAATTAGTGGCATTTAACTCGAAACAAAAAGTTTTACTGTTTAAATCTAAGGAACTTGTATTCGATGTAGAATAAATTAAAGCGTTATTCTGATCGAACACATTAAGGGTTATACTGTCAATATTAGCGGATACACCACCCGAATTTGGCACGGTGAAATTACCGCAAACGGAAATCGGTAAGGTAGGACAAATTTTGAATAAAGGATCCAGTTCAATACTTCCCTGAAGGTTTTCATCAGAATGTTTCAGACAAAGATCGTCTACATAGGCATAACCAAAGTGGGCACCTAAACCACAACGCGCAGCTGTAAATTCTATAGTGAATTCTTCATTGTTAGGTATTGAAGAAATATCTAAACTTCCTGTTTGCCAATTTTGAGTATACAAAATGATACTTCCGGCTTCATAATTGGGAGCTTGCGTAAAAATGCAGTTAGTTGGGTCTCCAATAACACAAAATTCATTTACAACCCAGCCGTTGCTTCTAATAATTCTTGCTTTGAAGAAAGGTTGCTCTCCTTCGTGTCCGGAGTCTTCAATACTTTGTAAAACAGTTTTATAGTTAAAAACTACTTCATTTTCATTATTGGTTTTGAATCTTTTGGCTTGTACTACACTTGAAGTTGTACTGGATTCCTTGTAGTTGATTTTTAAAGCAAACTGATCAAAACCTCCAATATCACCAATAAATTCGTCAATATGATTTGATGGTACAGTAGTACTCATCAAAGATGTTTGGCTCGGGTTATATTGTAAAATATATTGATTGGCTGTGATGTTTTGGCTTACACATTGGGTAGGGTTTGAGAGTTCTGTTGTTTTGTACAGAAAGTGTTTCAGAACATTATTTCCCGATTGATTTTCATATTCTTCAAAATTATTATTGCTGCACAAATGAACCGCTGATAAGGAATTTTTATTACTGACAGGATGAGTGCTGTTCAAAAGATGCTCCTGTTCTCTTTTTTTTAGAAAATAAGCTCTCTGAACAGGATCTGTAATGGTATGACCGTGAGTGTCTTCAATTTTTTTATGCACAAAATGTTCTTTTTCAGAAGTTTTTTTAAGTACTGTTGAATTTTCTTTTTGTGCGTAAACTTTTAAGAATGATGATAGGATTACACAAAACAATAATGATTTTCTCACGAATTCTATTTTTTTGCAAAATTAGGAAAAAGCCATAAAATGACAAGGAAATAACGTTATCAAACTAATAAGTTGTTTTTTTGAAAATGTAAATCTTTTCAGAGAAGGCTAGTAGTAGAAAATCAATTTAAATGCTAAGGAAATAATCTGTTTAATATTTTTAAAAACCATTAATTTTGCTTTTCAGATCAAAACAGTAATGCAAAACATCCTCCTCATCACGCCACCCTTCACCCAACTGAATACCCCGTATCCGGCAACCGCCTATTTAAAAGGGTTTCTGAATACGAAAAGCATCAGTTCCTTTCAGATGGATTTGGGTATTGAAGTGATTCTGGAATTGTTTTCAAAAGAAGGACTAAAGCAAATTTTTCAGCAAATTGACCCAGCTGGAGTTGAGTTGTCTGATAATTCTAAACGCATTTTCGCCCTTCAAAACGACTACATAAAAACCATTGATTCCGTCATCGCTTTTCTGCAAAGTAAAAATCCAACCTTGGCAAGGCAAATTTGTTTGGATGGTTTTCTGCCCGAAGCCTCCCGTTTTGCACAACTGGAAGATATGGATTGGGCGTTCGGTTCGATGGGTTTACAGGACAAGGCGAAACATTTAGCGACCTTATATTTAGAAGATTTATCCGATTTCATAGTAGAATGCATTGATGAAAATTTCGGTTTCAGTCGTTATGCCGAGCGTTTGGGCAGAAGCGCTAATTCCTTTGATGAATTATATGATTATCTGCAATCGGAACCGACTTATATTGATGCGATTACCCTTAAAATATTAGAAAAAAAACTGAAAGAAATCAATCCGAAATTAGTCTGTTTTTCTGTTCCTTTTCCGGGAAATCTGTACAGCGCGTTTCGTTCGGCACAATTTATAAAAGCGAATTATCCCGAGATGAAAATATCGATGGGCGGCGGTTTTCCGAACACTGAGTTACGCGATTTAAAAGACAAACGCGTTTTCGAGTTTTTCGATTTCATAACACTGGACGATGGTGAATTACCCGTAGAACTTTTAAATGCACACATCAATCATCCGGAACATCACGAATTTAAAAGAACATTTTTGGTTGAAAATAATGCTGTCGTTTATAAGAACAATACCCTTCGTCACGATTATAAACAAAGTGAAGTCGGTACACCTGATTATACGGATTTACCGTTAGACAATTACATTTCCGTTATAGAAATCGCTAACCCGATGCACAGTTTGTGGAGCGATGGTCGATGGAACAAGCTAACAATGGCCCACGGCTGTTACTGGGGGAAATGTACGTTTTGCGATATTTCGTTAGATTATATAAAAGTTTACGAACCGATTGCCGCTAAAACCTTGGTCGATCGCATCGAAGAACTGATCGCACAAACTGGTCACAACGGTTTTCATTTTGTAGATGAAGCGGCACCACCGGCTTTAATGCGCGAAGTGGCCTTGGAAATTTTGCGAAGAAATTTAACGGTTACCTGGTGGACCAACATCCGTTTCGAGAAAAGCTTTACTGCCGATTTGTGCGTGCTACTGAAAGCTTCCGGCTGTATTGCGGTTTCCGGAGGTTTAGAAGTAGCTTCCGACCGCTTATTGGAACTGATTAAAAAAGGCGTTACAGTTGAGCAAGTAGCCAAAGTGACCCGAAATTTTACCGAAGCTGGTATCATGGTACATGCCTATTTAATGTACGGTTATCCGACGCAAACTATTCAGGAAACGGTAGACAGTCTGGAAATGGTACGTCAGATGTTCGAGTTGGGAATTTTGCAATCCGGGTTTTGGCATCAGTTTGCGATGACGGCACACAGCCCGGTTGGGATGTTTCCGGAAGAATTCGGTGTGATTCCTGAAAGGAACGACATCACTTTTGCTAATAATGATGTTCAGTTTAAAGACAAAACAGGTATCAATCACGATAAGTTTAGTTTTGGATTGAAAAAATCGCTTTTCAATTATATGCATGGGATTTGTTTTGATTATCCGCTTCAGGATTGGTTTGATTTTAAAATCCCGAGAACCAGAATTGAACCGGATTTTATTTATAATTGCCTTCAGGAAGAAAATCATTTCAGCACAAAACCCAACGCAAAAGTGGTCTGGATAGGAGGAAAACCCTTAGTTAAACCCTTTGTGAAAAGTAAAAAAGGAAATTCATGGGAAATGATGCAACTCATTTTTCACGATAAAAGAGAAACTGTTGAAGTTGTTACCGATAAAGATAAAGGGGTTTGGTTGCAGCAATTGTTGCTGAAGATTTCAGTTTTAAATGGCAAGGTGTTCACCTATAGTGAAATAAAAGGCGATTATGAAAATGCAAGCCTAGAGGATTTCGAATTGTTCTGGTACTCCAAACCGGTTACAGTATTAAAACAATTTGGAATACTTGTGTTATAACGTTAGTTTTTGAAAATATTCTGACGAAACAAACCTTATTTTTTTTATTTTAGACTAAAGAAAATTGGGTATAATGCTTAAAGCGAATAATTTATCGACTTATTCTAAATCATTGCTGCTGATAACACTATCTAGTTTTTCCTTTATTGTTTTATTGTTTTCGCTGTATTACTACATTCTGAAGGAAGAGAAAGAAGTACGTAAATCGTCTGCATATCAGTTTGAAAAAGAAGTTAATTCCCTTTTAATCCTGAATTCAGAATCCCATGTTTCCATAATTTCGGATATTTCTTATTGGGACGAATTGGTGAAATTTACCAGGAATGAGAATCAAAAATGGTTTTACCAATCCATCGGAAGTGCTATAGATGTATACAGAGTTGAGTATTTGGGGGTTTATAACCTGAAAAATAAACTGGTAGGTCATGCAACGCGGAATAATTTTAAAACACAAAGCCTGGTTACAGAGGGTTTTCTGAATAAATTATACAAAAAAAAATACATCAAGTATTACACGCAGACGCCCGAAGGAGTAGTAGAGGTTTTCGGGGCGACAATACACCCTTCTAACGATCCCTTAAAGACGAAAACAGAACCTGCAGGTTATTTTATAATGGGGAGACTGCTTGAAGACTCTTATATTAAAGACCTTGAAAAAATAAGCGGATCCAAAATTGTATTTCTTGATAAAAATCATCCGATTGAGGAAACGCCTAATGACATAGAAGTTGTTACCAAATTAAGAGACTGGGAAAATAATACGGTTGCTCAAATGCAATTCAACCGTCCGTTCACGGTTAGTTTTGCCAAAGCAAAAACAATCCTGAATATCATTCTTGCTGTTTTCATGATTAATCTGGTGATTACTGTTTTTTATAGCAGAAAATGGCTCTATCTTCCTCTACGACTGATTACTAAAACTCTTGAAACCGGAAATAAAAAATCTATTGCATTATTGCGGAAGATACCGGGTGAGTTCGGTTACATTGGCAATCTCTTCTTTGAAAACAATGCTCAAAAAGTTCAGCTTGAAATTGCAAAAGAAAAAGCCGAAGAAAGCAATAGGTTAAAAGCTTCGTTCCTCACGAATTTGTCCCATGAAATCAGAACGCCCATGAATGCCATTGTAGGGTTTGCCGATTTGCTCAAAAACAAAGATTTAACCGACGAAGAACGTAAGGAATATATAGATGTTATTGATCAAAGTGGCTCCAATTTGGTTTCTATTATAGACGATTTAATTGAAATGTCACGGATTGACTCCAAATTGATAACGCCTAATTACGGCAGTGTAAATCTTGAAGATTGTGTTCACGAGCTATACAAATCCATAAAAATTACGATTCCTAAAGATAAGGCCATCGATTTCATAATAACGGAATGCACCCTTCCCTTAAAACACAACATAATTACCGATGAAATTAAGCTGAAACAGATTATTATCAATCTGATAACCAATGCTATAAAATTTACAGATGAAGGTTTTGTACGTTTCGGTTATTATCTTAACAAAGAGACCAAAAAGATCGAATTCCGGATTGAAGACACCGGGTTGGGAATCGATATAAAACACCACGACATCATTTTTGACCGTTTCAAAAGGGTGGAAGGCGATTATTCCATAAAAGTTGGAGGTTTGGGACTTGGGTTGTCCATTTCAAAAGCCTACGTGGAAATGTTAGGAGGAGAAATCGAATTGGTGAAATCAAAACTTGGTAAAGGTTCTGTTTTCAAATTTACAATTCCCTATAAACCTGATGAATCTGATAAGAAGGGAGTTGAGGTTGAAGAGAAAATCGATATAAAAGAAATAGACGGTTCTGAAACCATTCTGATAGCCGAAGACGACAACATCAATTTCCTGCTATTGGAAAAAATAATGAAATTAAAGCATTACAACATTATTCGAGCCAAAAATGGTGAAGAAGCCATCTTGTTAGCAAAAAACAATACCATTGACTTAATTCTTATGGATATTAAAATGCCGGTGTTAAGCGGTTATGATGCGACACTTGCCATCCGGAAGAAAGATAAAAAAATCCCGATTATCGCCCAAACAGCATATTCCACTTTGGAAGAAGTGAACGAGATAATGAAGGCCGGTTTTACAGATTACATTTCTAAACCCATCAATAAGGAGAGTCTTTTTTTACTCCTAAAAAAACACCTGTCTGAAAAAAAATAAAAAAATCCGGCTTAACACCGGATTTCCTTCCCAAATTTAAATAACAACTGATCTGGATGGCGGATAATTACTTCACCAAAGGCAAAGTTTCTTTTTCAAGTATGGCAATTAATTTTTTCAGGTTGCTTTTTGTAAGGTCATATTGATCATTGTCCAATAGATAATTTTGGTATTCCAGCATTTTCCTGTATTTCATTAAAGAGAGTCGGCTTCGTGAATCAAGGTAAAGATTTCTGTATTCTCTCCAGAGGTTCATTTTTTCGATCATGAAAGTCATGTATTGAAAGTGAAAATCACGTTTTACATCAAAACCTTCAAAAGCAATTTTCTCCAGATTGAGTTCAGTTCTTTCTTTTTCCGATAACTTTTTGATACAGTTATTAATTCGACGGTACATGTTTAATATCTGACTTGTTTCCTCGCAGATTTCCAAAGGAATTTCATCGGTATTAACATCGAAAACTTCGTAATATTGTTCGGTGTAGCCGTTCTCAAGAATTTCTATTTTGGTTTCGTAATCCTGAGGATCGCTTTCCATTTTTGAAAGGATTCGGAACTGGTTTGCTAAAATCTGTCGCTCTACTATTGATAAACTTTCCGGAATCATATTATTGTTTTTACGTTGACAGGGCAATATTATTAATTGATGTCAAAAACTCATTGTGGATTTTCCTCACCAATTGTTAAAAAAAAGTTTCAGATTATTTGTCTAAATTTACGACCGATAAAAATTAACCGAATGAGTGCAACTTATAAAATTACTGTAAACAAAACAGTTACCGTCGATGTGTCGGATGCCGATGCCGCTTCTGTCGATGCTTTGGCACTGGGAAACTCTCAATACCATGTGTTAAAAGACAATGTCCCATATCATGCTGAAATCGTAAATGCCGATTTTAATACCAAAAAATATACGGTACGCATCAACAATACCGATTATGTAGTCGATATCGCGAATCAATTAGATCAGCTCATCAAAGAAATGGGATTTGCTGTTGGAGCTACTAAACAAGTCAACTCCATTAAGGCACCAATGCCGGGTTTAATCCTTGAAATCAATGTGGAAGTAGGACAGGAAGTAAAAGAAAACGATCCAATCCTGATTTTAGGAGCGATGAAAATGGAAAACAGTTTCCTTTCCCCAAGAGACGGAGTTATCAAAGCTATTGCGGTTACGAAAGATCAGGCAGTAGATAAAGGTCAATTGTTAATCGAATTCGAATAGTATGAAAAAGATATTAGTTGCCAACCGTGGGGAAATTGCCTTACGCGTGATGAAAACGGCTCGCAAAATGGGAATCAAAACGGTAGCGGTGTATTCCGTAGCCGACAGAAATGCACCGCATGTAAAGTTTGCCGATGAAGCGGTTTGTATTGGAGAAGCGCCTTCCAATCAGTCGTATTTGTTAGGAGATAAAATAATCGAAGTGGCCAAATCACTTAATGTAGACGGAATCCATCCGGGTTACGGTTTCTTGAGTGAAAATGCCGATTTCGCCGAATTAGCCGAGAAGAACAACATTACGTTCATCGGACCAAAATCGAAAGCGATCCACATAATGGGAAGTAAGTTAGCGGCAAAAGACGCTGTGAAAGCCTATGATATCCCAATGGTTCCGGGTGTTGACAAAGCAATCACTGATATTGAAGAAGCAAAACAAGTAGCCAAACAAATTGGTTTTCCTATTTTGATCAAAGCTTCTGCCGGTGGTGGTGGAAAAGGAATGCGAGTGGTGGAAAACGAAGCAGAATTCGAATCTCAAATGAACCGCGCGATCAGTGAAGCGGTTTCGGCCTTTGGAGACGGTTCGGTTTTCATTGAAAAATATGTGGGTTCACCACGTCACATCGAAATTCAGGTAATGGCAGACAGTCATGGGAACATCCTGTATCTATTTGAAAGAGAATGTTCGATCCAGCGTCGTCACCAGAAAGTGGTGGAGGAAGCGCCTTCATCAGTTTTAACTCCCGAAATCCGTAAAGCGATGGGAGAAGCTGCTGTGAAAGTTGCTCAATCGTGTGATTATTTGGGTGCAGGAACCGTGGAATTCCTTTTGGACGAAAACAAAAACTTCTACTTTCTGGAGATGAACACGCGTTTGCAAGTGGAACATCCAGTTACCGAAATGATTACGGGAATGGATTTAGTGGAAATGCAAATCCGCGTAGCTCGTGGTGAAGCTTTGGATATCAAACAAGAAGATTTAAAAATTACCGGTCACGCGATGGAATTGCGCGTGTACTGTGAAGATCCGTTAAACGATTTCTTGCCAAATGTTGGAACGTTGGAGGTGTACCAAGTGCCAGAAGGCGAGGGTATCCGCGTAGACGATGGTTTCGAAGAAGGTATGGAAGTGCCGATTTATTATGATCCGATGCTTTCCAAACTGATCACGTACGGAAAAACCCGTGAAGAATCCATTCAGAAAATGATCGAAGCGATTAAAGCGTATAAAATTGAAGGCGTTCACACGACCTTGCCGTTCGGAACTTTTGTAATGGAGCACGAAGCGTTCCGTTCCGGGGATTTCGATACGCATTTCGTTAAGAAATACTACGACAGTGAAGTGTTGAAAGCTCAAATGGATAAGGAAGCGGAAATCGCTGCTTATGTGGCTTTGAAACAGTATTTAGAGGATCAAAAAATCTTACGCTTACCAACACACTTATAATTATGGAATCAAATAAATTCGAAATATTAAATAAGAAAATTGCCGAGTCCAAATTAGGAGGCGGTGAAAAAAGAATTGCCACCCAGCATGCCAAGAAAAAACTAACCGCCCGCGAGCGTATCGAATATTTCTTTGATGAAGGTTCGTTTGAGGAAATCGGCGCTTTTGTAACGCACCGTACCAAAGATTTCGGTATGGATAAAGAGCATTATTTAGGCGATGGGGTTATCACAGGTTACGGAACCGTGAACGGTCGTTTAGTGTATGCTTTTGCACAGGATTTTACCGTTTTTGGTGGTGCTTTGTCGGAAACGCATGCTGAGAAAATCTGTAAAGTGATGGACATGGCCTTGAAAGTAGGTGCTCCAATGATTGGTTTGAATGATTCCGGTGGTGCCCGTATTCAGGAAGGTGTTCGTTCTTTGGGTGGATATGCTGATATTTTCTTCAGAAATGTTCAGGCTTCCGGAGTAATTCCTCAAATCTCTGCGATTATGGGACCTTGTGCCGGTGGAGCCGTTTATTCTCCAGCGATGACGGATTTTACGATGATGGTCGAAAACACTTCGTATATGTTCGTAACCGGGCCCAACGTTGTGAAAACCGTAACCAATGAAGAAGTGACTTCTGAAGAATTGGGAGGCGCTTCAACACATTCGACAAAATCGGGAGTAGCACACACAACTTCTGCCAATGATGTGGAATGTTTGGAAGACGTAAAACGATTGTTAAGCTATATTCCGCAAAACAATACTGAAGTTACCGAAGATTTGCCTTATGAATTAGGAGAAGAACTTCGCGAGCAATTGAGCAACATTGTTCCGGACAATCCGAACAAGCCTTACGATATGCACGATGTGGTAAACGCCATCATCGACGAGGAAAGTTTCTTCGAAATCCATAAAAACTATGCTGAAAACATTATCGTTGGTTTTGCCCGAATCGGAGGAAAAAGCGTTGGAGTAGTAGCAAACAATCCAATGTTTTTAGCCGGATGTTTGGATGTGAACAGTTCAATTAAAGCGGCGCGTTTTACCCGTTTTTGTGATGCGTTCAACATTCCGTTGTTAGTGTTGGTGGATGTGCCGGGCTTCTTACCGGGAACGGATCAGGAGTGGAACGGAATTATCGTGCACGGAGCGAAATTGTTGTATGCGTTAAGTGAGGCGACGGTTCCGAAAGTAACGGTAATTACCAGAAAAGCTTACGGTGGTGCCTACGACGTAATGAACTCGAAACACATCGGAGCAGATATGAACTTTGCTTGGCCGGGAGCGGAAATCGCGGTAATGGGAGCAAAAGGAGCGTCTGAAATCATCTTCAAAAAAGAGATTGCTGAAGCGGCCGATCCTGCTGCGAAATTGTTGGAAAAAGAAGCCGAATACGCTGAGAAATTTGCCAATCCTTACCGTGCGGCACAGCGTGGTTTTATCGATGAGGTAATCTTCCCACAAGACACGCGTAGAAAATTAATCAAAGCGTTTAAGATGCTTGAAAACAAAGTGGTGGACACGCCAAAACGTAAACACGGAAACATTCCTTTGTAATCATAAAATAAAAACCGCCTTTAATGGCGGTTTTTATTTTTAATTCTGTTGCAGATAACTGTAAATGGTATCTTTTAAATGCACGCGCTTGGTTCTTAATTCATTCAGTGCGTCATCGGAAGCGGGTTCGGCGTCGGCTTCAATGCGGTAAATTTCGTGATCTAAATCGTCAAACTCCTGAAATAGTTTTTTAAAGTGGTTGTCTTCTGTTTTTAAGTTGTGAATTTTTTGTGCGAACTCTGGAAACTCTTCGGTTAGGATGTGTCTTGTAATCATAAAGGTATCAGTTTTAAATTATACCTAAAGTTCCCTTTTTCTAAAATCAAATTATATGATATTTGTCATGAAGAGGCAATTTGTAAATTCTATGTTTCATTGAGCTGAAACTTAAATCCGATACCGTGTAAATTTTCGATGGAGATTCCTTTTTCGTTTATCAGTATTTTGCGAAGACGGGAGATGAAAACGTCAAGGCTTCGTCCCATGAAATAATCGTCGGTACCCCAAAGTGCTTTTAAAATTTCTTCCCGTTTGAGTACTTTGTTTTTGTTGTCGAGAAATAATTTCAGCAAATCAGATTCCCTTTGAGTCAGGCTTATTTTTTCGGTTTCGTTGAAAATCAGATAGTTTTTAGCGTCAAAATTATATTTTCCGATGGTGTAGAAGGTATTGTCTTCCGTTTTGTTTTTTTGGGAACGTTTCAGGAATATTTCTATTTTCAGCAGTAATTCTTCGATGCTGAACGGTTTTACCAAATAATCATCGGCACCCAAGCGTAAACCTTTTATACGGTCTTCCTTCAGCGTTTTAGCCGAAAGAAAAATAATCGGAACATCGGAATTCAGTTTTCGTATTTCGGTAGCCAGTTCGAAACCGTCCATTTTAGGGAGCATGATGTCGAGTATGCAAATGTCAAACGATTCTTTCCTGAAAATTTCCAAACAGGAATTGCCATTGTTACAATGCGTTACGGCATACTGCTGCTGTTCCAGATTGTCCTGAGTTAAAAAGGCGAGCGTTTCGTCGTCTTCGGCGTATAGAATTTTATAGGGAGCCATTGTCGTTTGGTATTAAAAGTGAAATGGTAATGCCTTTATCGGAATTGTTTTTAGCGCTGATCTTCCATTTGTGCAGCAGGCATATTTTCTTTACATAGTATAATCCCAATCCGAAACCGGTTACTTCGTTGCTTTTACTGTTCGGAATACGGTAGAATTTATCAAAAATGAAGGCCAGTTTTTTGGGTGGAATTCCTAAACCATTGTCGGTAAAGTTCATCCTAAGCTGTTTGAAATCTTGAGCGATTTGAATTTTGATAACAGGCTTGGTTTCGCAATATTTTATGGAATTGTCGATGAGGTTGTAAATCAAATTTGAAAAATGGAATTCATCCGCAAGAATGTGATGATCTTCGTTGGATAAAAGTTCAAGAGTTGCTTCCGGATGTTTAAGCTGAATGTTCTCAATGACCGTTTCAATAACCTGACGGACTGAAATTTCCTTTTTATCGAGTAGCATCGGTGAAGTATCGGATTTGGCAATATTCAGAATTTTTTCGATATGATGGTTGAGTTTATGGCCTTGATTGACAATGATATCCGCATATTTCTCCAGTTTTTCATCGGATTTGATTAATTCGTGTTTGCTCAGATAATTGGAGGCGATGAGAATGGACGAAAGCGGCGTTTTAAATTCGTGGGTCATGTTGTTGATGAAATCCCGTTGCAAATCCGAGTATTTTTTCTGCTGTAAAAGTGTGAAGATAGAATACACATAAACCAATAAAATAACAATCAATGCCAAAGAAAGGACAAACCAGAATTTTAGGGAACTGAACAAATAACCCGTTTCATTTGGAAAACGAACGGCAAAATAATAAACTAAGTTTTTGTGTTTCGGAAAATGAACGGTTTGTTTCGATTTGGATTTGTCGGAAAACGAAACGTAATTTCCGTATACCATTTCATCGCTCTGGCAATTGTACATGGCGTATTCGAAATCGGTGGCAATGTTTACCTTTTCAAACTCTGTTTTTAAATAATATTCCAGTATTTCAGGTTCGAAATCATTATCAACATTTACGATGTAGTAATCGTTGGATACTTTTTGAACCGGGTAATCGGATGGTAAATCATTATTAGTGCCTTCGTATAGCTTTTTAGCAACTTCTAACAGCGCGATGTGGGCTTTCTGACTGAACTTCTTCTCTTCCAGTTTAAAGGCTTCTTTCGTCCAAAGTAATTGTAAAACTAAAATGCCGATGATGGCAATCAGTCCTAAAACAATGCTAACGTTCAGTTTGGTAATTCTCACAGCTTTGATGTTATGCACTGTAATATTAGTCAAAATTTAGATGCAATGCTACCGTTAACAAGTCGTTAACAAACATTTGAAACCGGTTAACAGCCATCTGAATTACATAGTGCTACTTTTGAATTGTTCAATACAACGAACCCAAAAATCAAATTATTCAACCAAAAAAGTAAAATCATGAAAAAAACAGTAACACTTGGCCTATTGGCAGTAACATTAGGATTAATGTCATTTTCAGTTAATCCAGTTAAGAACGGAATCGTTAAAGAAGTTGTAGGTTCTGTAATCAGCTGGAAAAGCGAGGCTATTGAAGTTGGTGAAATTCCTCAAGGAACACCAAAAGTAATTGAGTTTGAATTCAAGAATACGGGTAAAACACCGGTAATCATTACAAATGTAAGACCTTCATGTGGGTGTACCGCTTCGGATTATACTAAAGAGCCTATCGCACCGGGGAAATCAGGAGTGATAAAAGCGATTTATAATGCCGCTGCAAAAGGACCGTTTAACAAAACGGTTACCGTTACAACCAATGCAGAACAAACACCAAAAACACTAACATTCAAAGGGATAGTTAAGTAATAGAGGTTAGTATTTAAATGAAAAAACTCCATTTATTGCTAAATGGAGTTTTTTGTTTTTTGAGATATTGTTAAGCTTGAGGTTCTCCGTAAAGATCAAACTCTGTTGCATCAGTAATGGTAATATTTACAAAATCACCGGTTTTTAAATAGAATTTCGCGGCATCGATTAACACTTCGTTATCCACATCCGGGCTGTCGAATTCAGTTCTTCCGATAAAATACTGTCCTTCTTTTCTGTCAATGATACATTTGAAAGTTTGACCGATTTTCTCTTGGTTCAAATCCCATGAAATCTGCGCCTGAATGTCCATAATTTCAGCTGCACGCGCTTTTTTTACTTCATCCGGAACATCATCCACCAAACTGTAAGCATGGGTATTTTCTTCGTGCGAATAGGTAAAACATCCCAAACGTTCGAATTTCATTTCTTCCACCCAGTTTTTCAGGATCTGGAAATCTTCTTCGGTTTCACCCGGATAACCCACAATCAAAGTCGTACGGATGGCCATTTCCGGAACCGCCGCACGGAATTCTTTCAACAAGTTGGTTGTTTTTTCGTAAGTCGTTCCGCGACGCATTGATTTCAATACATTGTCAGCAATATGCTGTAACGGAATATCAATATAATTACAGATTTTCGGCTCACGCTTCATCAGCTCTAACACTTCCATCGGGAAACCGGTAGGGAAGGCGTAGTGCAAACGAATCCATTCAATACCTTCAACTTTTACCAAAGCTTCCAAAAGCTCGGCTAAGTTTCTCTTTTTGTATAAATCTAAACCGTAATAGGTTAAATCCTGAGCAATCAGAATTAATTCTTTTACACCGTTTTTGGCTAATTTTTCCGCTTCAATCACCAAATTTTCGATTGGTGTGGAAACGTGTTTACCGCGCATCAAAGGAATCGCACAAAAGCTGCAAGGACGGTCACAGCCTTCTGAAATCTTTAAATAGGCGTAGTTTTTAGGCGTGGTGGTCAAACGTTCCCCAATTAGTTCGTGTTTGTAATCCGCACCTAATGCTTTTAATAATAAAGGCAATTCAGTGGTTCCGAAATATTGGTCTACGTTCGGGATTTCTTTCTCTAAGTCCGGACGGTAACGCTCGCTCAAACAGCCGGTTACGAATACTTTGTCTACCAAGCCCTGTTCTTTTTTATCGGCATATTCCAAAATCGTATTCACCGATTCTTCTTTAGCGTTGTCAATAAAACCACAAGTGTTGATCACCACGATATTTCCTTCCTGCTCATGCACAACCTCTTTGCCATTGGCTTTCAGTTGCCCCATCAAAACTTCACTGTCGTAGGTGTTTTTCGAACATCCTAAAGTGATAACATTAATTTTATTCTTCTTTAATGACTTGGTTCTCATATATTTACGAAACTTATTTTAAGAAAGTGCGCAAAATTACGCTTTTTATAATTAGGAGCACCATCGTTTGGGATTTTTTTAAGGGTTCGGTCCCGCCATCCGTTTTATCGTTTACTTTTTTTGATCAAAAAGTAAAAGGATGCCACTACTGTCGGGGCTGGGGGCAATCTTTTAGGAATAAAAAAAGCCACTCCGTAAGAAGCAGCTTTTAGAATATTAAGTGTTGATTGTTAGAAATCAATAGTATACGAAAGCGAAACGTTGTTGTTTTTAGTAGTCACTTTAGCCGTGTCATTCATGCCGGAACTGATCAGTCTCATTTGAGAATCACGTTCTGCATAGGAATACGCTAAATCAAGTCGTGATCCTTTAAAATTAAAACCAAGCCCTGCGGAATAACCTTTTAAATCATCAAATTTCTGTTTGTCTTTGTATGGACTTTCCTCAAAGCGGTAACCGCCTCTCAGGCTAATTTGTTTGATTTTGTACTCCGCTCCAATACGGAATTCGTTAGCAGCTGTCAGACTATTGCTTATTTCAGAATTTAGAGCATTAAAAGTGTCGCTGTTTTGAGGTCTGAATTTGGTTTGGCTGTAATCTTTTCGGCCATAATCAAAACTGATGAATCCGTTTTTACCGAAAATGTACGCCAGACTTCCTGTTAATTTCCCGGGAGTTTGTATGTTATATGGTTCATAAACATTGGTAACCTGAGGGTAAACAGCATCGGTGAAGGTGTTGCTGCCGTCATGACTGGTGGCGACTAAACCTTGGGTAAGTTCATCATTTAGGTGGTACCAGGTAGGAGATTCGTATGCCGCACCAATTCTAAATTCCTTGGATACTTTTAAAATAGCTCCCAAGTTGAATGAAAAACCGCCTCCATAAGTGTAAATTTCATTTTCAAATTGTATTTGTTGTACTCCTAAAGCGGGGTTGTTGCTATTTCGCTCATACACAACGGAATTCACTCTGTAATCTGTGAAATGTGCGTTTAAGTTTAAGCCGATATGTAATTTTTCGTTGTATTCTGCTGAAATATTTCCGGTTAGTTTGCTGTTGTATCCGGTTGTTGATGTTCTGTTTTCTTGATAAAAGCTTCCTCCAGGGACATTGGACATGTAATAAGGTGCGTTATCGGGTACGTCTGGATCGGGAGTTACTCCGTCGTTGTAATCATAAAGAAAGGCCTGGTATCCCAAAAAAGCCTGTTGCGCTGCAAAACCGTTAGAGAAGGAAGCTAGATAAGTGTACAATTCAGAAATACTTTCTCCGGGTTGAAGTTCTACCAAATCTATGGGGATTATACCACCATTATTTCCGGTATTGGCAAAGTTTAAGAAATAATTACTAATAGATGAATTTGGGTTGGTACCTCTTACATAAAAATTGTTGTCGAAGTTGTTTGTGTTCTCGTAATTGATGGCTACTGCAATTTTTTTCCAATTGCTTTTACCTTGTTTGTCGCCAAAAACCAATACACCGCCAATTTGATTGATATCGAATGCACTTTCGTTATCACTGGTGTTTGTTCCGAAATAGCTGGAATTGTTTTTGGTATTAAAATTACTGATGGTACCGGTGGCGGAGTTGTAATTGAAAATGGATGAACCTGCCGGGTTTACATTTATAGCCGAAAGATCACCTCCAACAGCACCGAAAGCACCGCTCAATCCTCTAAAACGAGCCGTTCCGTTTAGGTCGGATATCGAATAACGAAGGGCATCGGAAACCGTAGTCTCCTGTGCGGTAATTTCCAGAGAAGCCGCTAAAATTAAAGCTGAAAGTAAATATTTTTTCATGATGTTTTGTTTATCGATTGTACAATACAAATCCCAAGCCTCTGTTTTAAAGACTTGGGAAAGGGTATATTATCTTCGTCCTCCAGAACGTCCGCCGCCGCCGCCAAAGTTTCCTCCGGATGATCCTGAGCTTCTAGGGCTTGAGTAGCCTCCGGAACTTGGAGTGCTGTAGCTTCTTGGTGAGCTGCTTCTCGGTTCGCTGTAACTTCTTGGTGAAGGCGTATTTATTGGTTCGCTGTAGCTTCTTGGATTAGATCTTGGTGTGCCCGTAGCTTGATTACCTTGATTTCCTCTTGGATTTTGGTAATTATTATTTCTTGGTCGAGGATTTACCCCTTGTTGAGCATCGTTTCTTGTGCCGCCTCTAGGGGTTGCGAAAGTGCTGCGCGGGTTACGCGGATTTACCGAATTTGAAAAGCTGTTTCTTGGTCTTACGCCGTTGTAGCTATCAGTACTGTAGCTTCTTCTGCCACTGTAATCGTTTCGGTAGGAATCACGGTAATATCTGCCGCCTCGTGGGCCGTTATTGTATGCAACATTGTGGTAATGACCTCCGTAGTAATAAGGGTAGCCATATCCGTATGCGGGACCATAATAGCCATAGGAGTAAGGATATCCCCATCCCCAACCGTAATATGGAGAATTCCATCCCCAGCCAACATTCCAGTAGCTTCCGTAATAAGAGTTCCATCCCCATCCCCAGTTCCAGCTTGGGGAATACCAAGAATTCCAGTACCAGCCACTGTTCCATCCCCAGTTATCGTTGTTGTAGTAATTTATAGTGATATTATCGGAATTGTCTCCCCAACCGGCATAATTCTGTTTGTTGGTTTGGGTTGAATCGTTCGTTTGTGAAGAATAGTTTTCCACATCTGTAAAAGATTCGTTATCCGGATACTCATCGCGATACGAACCAAAATACTCTTTGTATTTGTTAGACTGTGCTACATTTTCTTCGCTGTATTTGTTTTGCACTTCTGTTCTGGGTCTTTCAGATGAACCGTAAACGCCGTCATTCTCATAATAAGATGAATTCTGATAAGAACCACAGGAAGAAGCCAAAAGTCCTACTAATCCAAATAGTGTATAAATGGATACATTTCGGCCGGATAAGTAATTAGTTTTCATATCGCTGGTTTTTTTATTGTTGGACATAACAAAAATAGTTAGTTTTGTCGAACTATTTTATCAAAGATAAGTTAAACAATATTTGTGCCAAAGTATTTAAAATGAGCAAGAACTTAACAAAAAGATCAGAAGATTATTCCAAATGGTATAATGAATTGGTTGTAAAAGCAGATTTAGCAGAGAATTCAGGAGTAAGAGGGTGTATGGTTATTAAGCCGTACGGCTATGCTATCTGGGAAAAAATGCAGAAAGAATTAGACCGCATGTTTAAAGAAACGGGTCACAGCAATGCTTATTTTCCGCTATTTGTGCCCAAAAGCATGTTCGAAGCTGAAGAAAAGAATGCTGAAGGATTCGCAAAAGAATGTGCCATTGTTACGCATTACCGTTTAAAGAATGATGAAGAAAACAAAGGCAAACTTATCGTTGACCCGAATGCAAAATTAGAAGAAGAATTAATTGTACGTCCAACCAGTGAGGCTATTATTTGGTCTACCTACAAAGGTTGGGTGCAATCCTATAGAGATTTACCGTTATTGATCAACCAATGGGCGAATGTAGTGCGTTGGGAAATGCGTACCCGTTTGTTTTTGCGTACAGCTGAGTTTTTATGGCAGGAAGGGCATACCGCTCATGCTACCAAACAAGAAGCAATCGAAGAATCGGTACAAATGATGAACGTGTATGCGGATTTCGTAGAAAACTTCATGGCGATTCCGGTAGTAAAAGGAGTAAAAACTGAAACCGAACGTTTTGCAGGAGCAGAGGAAACGTATTGTATCGAAGCCTTGATGCAGGACGGAAAAGCACTTCAGGCCGGGACTTCTCACTTCTTAGGACAAAACTTTGCAAAAGCCTTTGATGTAAAATTCGCCAATAAAGAAGGGAAACAGGAACACGTTTGGGGTACTTCTTGGGGGGTTTCTACGCGTTTGATGGGGGCGTTGGTAATGACGCATTCCGATGATAATGGTCTGGTATTGCCTCCGAATTTAGCGCCAATCCAAGTGGTGATAGTTCCAATCCACAGAACGGATGAACAATTGGACGCGATTTCCGCTCAGGTAAATGAGTTGATGAAGGAACTGCGCAAAGTTGGTGTTTCGGTTAAATTCGATGATAGAGATACGCAAAAACCAGGATTTAAGTTCGCAGAATGGGAATTGAAAGGAGTGCCAGTTCGTTTGGCAATCGGTCCAAATGACTTGGAAAACGGAACGTATGAAGTAGCCCGTCGTGATACTTTGTCAAAAGAAACGGTTTCTAAAGACGGAATTGTTGGATACATTCAGGATTTATTGGGGCAAATTCAAACAGATTTATTCGGTAAAGCTTTGGATTACAGAAATTCACACATTACTGAAGTAAATTCTTTTGAAGAATTTAAAGAAGTTCTGGAAAATAAAACCGGTTTCGTTTCCGCACATTGGGATGGTACAGCAGAAACTGAGGAGAAAATTAAAGAACTTACCAAAGCAACAATTCGTTGTATCGCTTTAGATCGAAAAGAAGAGGTAGGAAGCTGTGTGTTAACAGGTAAGCCTTCTGCCGGAAGAGTATTGTTTGCCAAGGCTTATTAAAAAATTAATTTTTTTTAAAGAGAGGCTTGCGAGAATAAAAAATAGTTGTATTTTTGCAACCGCAATTAGAAAAAGAGGCCCGTTCGTCTATCGGTTAGGACGCCAGGTTTTCATCCTGGTAAGAGGGGTTCGATTCCCCTACGGGCTACAACTTTTTTTCTAATATGGCCCGTTCGTCTATCGGTTAGGACGCCAGGTTTTCATCCTGGTAAGAGGGGTTCGATTCCCCTACGGGCTACAAGTTTACTGAAAACTCTAAAAACAGGCTTTGGCCCGTTCGTCTATCGGTTAGGACGCCAGGTTTTCATCCTGGTAAGAGGGGTTCGATTCCCCTACGGGCTACAAAATTAGTTGTAAATAAGTTTTATGAAATAGCAGTTGGTGTCTCGGTTGTTGTTTTATTAGTTAAAACCAAAGTGATTGTTCTAGCAGTTGTGGGAGGTTTTTCTTTTTTAACTAGTAATTTAAAATAATTATTACAATTAAAAATTTAAGAAAATGGCAAATCATAAGTCAGCTTTAAAAAGAATCAGAAGCAACGAAAAGAAAAGAGTATTAAACAGATACCAGCACAAAACTACACGTAATGCTATCAAAGCAATCCGTTTAGCGACTGACAAATCTGAGGCAGCTGCAAAATTATCTTCAGTTATCTCTATGATTGACAAATTAGCGAAGAAAAACATCATCCACGCTAACAAAGCTTCAAACTTAAAATCTAAATTAACAAGACACGTAGCTGCTTTATAAGTAGTACGTTTCTGAAAAATACTAAAGCTCTCAATATTTGAGAGCTTTTTTTATATTATTAATAGATTATTTTTTGCTAACTGCTTCATAATTAGTCTTTTTAATTCAAAAAATAGTTGTACTTTTGCACCTTCAAAATTAGTATATGACTTCAATTAGAAACATCGCGATTATTGCCCACGTAGACCACGGAAAAACGACCTTGGTAGACAAAATCATGTATCATTGCCAATTGTTCCGTGACAACGAGAACACCGGTGATTTAATATTAGACAACAACGATCTTGAGAGAGAGCGTGGAATTACTATCGTTTCCAAGAACGTTTCCGTAACGTACAAAGGAACTAAAATTAATATTATCGATACTCCGGGTCACGCCGATTTCGGTGGTGAAGTTGAGCGTGTACTAAACATGGCTGACGGTGTTTTATTGTTAGTAGATGCTTTTGAAGGACCAATGCCACAAACCCGTTTTGTGTTGCAGAAAGCAATCGATTTAGGATTAAAACCATGCGTGGTGGTTAATAAAGTGGACAAAGAGAACTGTACTCCGGAAGAAGTGCATGAAAAAGTTTTCGACTTAATGTTCGAATTAGGAGCTGAAGAATGGCAGTTGGATTTTCCAACCGTTTATGGATCGGCTAAAAATAACTGGATGTCGACAGACTTCAGAAATCAAACTGAAAACATCGAGCCACTTTTGGATATGGTATTGGAGCACATCCCTGCACCAAAAGTATCTGAAGGAACGCCTCAGATGTTGATTACATCCTTAGACTTCTCTTCTTTTACAGGGCGTATCGCAATCGGTCGTTTACAAAGAGGTGAGTTGAAGGAAAATCAGAACATTTCGTTGGTAAAACGCGATGGGAAAATCATCAAATCTAAAATTAAAGAATTGCACACTTTTGACGGTTTAGGTCGTAAAAAAGTAGAAAGTGTAATGGCAGGAGATATTTGTGCTATCGTTGGTTTAGAAGGTTTTGAAATTGGAGATACGGTTGCAGATTTCGAAAATCCGGAAGCATTAGCGTCTATCGCAATCGATGAGCCAACAATGAGTATGTTGTTCACTATTAACGATTCGCCTTTCTTTGGTAAAGAAGGTAAATTCGTAACATCACGTCACGTAAAAGATCGTTTAACTAAAGAGTTAGAAAAGAACTTAGCATTACGTGTTAACGAAACGGATTCTGCGGATAAATTCATGGTTTTCGGACGTGGGGTATTGCACTTATCGGTTTTAATTGAGACCATGCGTCGTGAAGGATACGAGTTGCAAATCGGACAGCCACAGGTAATCATCAAAGAAATTGATGGGGTAAAATGTGAGCCGATTGAGGAATTAACTATCGATTTACCAGAAAATGTATCGGGTAGAGCAGTAGAATTCGTAACCGTTCGTAAAGGTGAAATGTTAAGCATGGAACCAAGAGGTGAGCGTATGATCATCAAATTCAACATTCCTTCAAGAGGGATTATCGGTTTGAGAAATCAGTTGTTAACCGCTACGGCAGGTGAGGCAATCATGGCACACCGTTTCTTAGAGTATCAACCGTATAAAGGAGAAATTGCAGGTCGTATCAACGGTTCGTTAATTTCTATGGAAAACGGAAAAGCGATTCCTTATTCTATCAACAAATTACAGGATAGAGGTAAATTCTTCGTGGATCCGAATGAGGATGTGTACGAAGGACAGGTTGTGGGTGAGAACTCTCGTGGAGACGATATGGTAATCAATATTACTAAAACGAAACAGTTAACCAACTTCCGTTCAGCTGGAGCTGATGATAAAACAAGAATTATCCCGGCAATCAAATTCTCTTTAGAGGAAGCGTTGGAGTACATTCAAAAAGATGAGTACGTTGAGGTTACACCAAAATCGTTGCGTTTACGTAAAATCTACTTGAACGAGAACGACAGAAAACGTTACAAAATTGATTAATTTCAATTGTAGATAAATAAAAAACCACTCTAAAACAGAGTGGTTTTTTTATGCTTGTTGTTTTCCGGGTTTTCTGCTGCTGTGATTATCGCTTTAAGGAAATATGTCCTTTGATAGTACGTCCGTCTTCT
Organism: Flavobacterium enshiense; assembly: GCF_040750275.1. Taxonomy (GTDB): domain Bacteria; phylum Bacteroidota; class Bacteroidia; order Flavobacteriales; family Flavobacteriaceae; genus Flavobacterium; species Flavobacterium enshiense_B. The sequence continues at coordinate 148,461 of NZ_JBDOCV010000004.1, read as the reverse complement.
AAATGCATCACATACCAATAATCAGATGAAGCAACCGGCTGACCGTTGAAGGTGCCGTTCCATCCGTCACTCGAAGGGGCCATTTGTTTCAATAGCTTTCCGTAGCGGTCAAAGATGTAAATAACACTGTTTTTGTAATGTCCTTTTCCCATTCCTTCGATTTTCCAGGTATCATTGATTCCGTCGCCATTTGGAGTGAAGAAGTTAGGAATACCTAAAAGGGAAATTTCATGTTTTTGTATTCCGCAACCATCTTTGTCTGAGATGTAAACGTGGTGTATGCCCGGCGTAACATCGTCAAAATAATTACTCTCCTGAAAAGGACCATTTGGTAAATCCAAGCTGTAAGTATAATCACTTTCATCACCTTGTACAAATACGGTTACTGAATTGTTGTCACTTAAATCAACTATTGCGACACTTTCTACCAAAGCTAAATCAGATTCTTTAACAACAATCGTCCTTACTTTGAAACAATTATAGCTGTCATTGTTGGTTACGGTTACGGTGTAAGTACCTGCTGATAAAATAGCAATAGTGGGTGTGGTTTCACCATTTGGTGTCCAACTGTATGTGAAATTGCTCGGATTTTGATTTCCTATTCCTGCATCAAGTGTGACAGGGATGTTCGATTTGTTCAAACAAAAAACAGCCTCATCGCTTATGTCGATATCAGGTAAAGCTTCTACAAAAAGATCAATGATATTAATACCGATACAGTCATTTCCGTTTTCAATTCGGGCATAAATTCTTTGTGTATCTTCTTCCGTGTTGGTAAAAATTGTGGCTATCGGGTCTATTTCCAACAAGGCATTGTTACTATTGGAAAAGTAAGTAACCGTATTTCCGCTATTTTCAAAACCGGCGTCAGTTAAATCAAATTCTGTATAACCGTCTTCAGTTCCGTCATCATCACATTCATGAAGTTGCTTCGTTACCGTCGGATTTACAGTGACATTTAAAGTTAATGTGGTAATTGTATAGCAACCAGTTGTGTTATCGGTTACTCTTACACCAAGCGTTTGTGGATTTTGAGTATTTGTATAAGTAGTATTTAACGCACCGGTGTCGGATTGTGCATTAGCTGTATTTGTATAAAATGTAGTGGTGTAATTGGAATTACTTCCGGTTATGGTTGTATTGGCTTCTGTTAAATTGAAGGCGGTAAGCCCGTCCGGACTTAATTGAAAATCACACTGGGTCAATTGCGCAGGTGTTACCACAGGTCGACTTAACAAAACAAGTTCAAATGACTTGTAAATAAAACAGCCGGAAACTGTATTGGTTATTTTGGCCCAAACGGTTTCATTGGTAAAAGCAGTTTGATTCGTGTAATTGTTCGGCAAAGTAAGAGGACTGTTTTGAAAAGGATGGTAAGTGACGGAAAGATTCGGGTCATTGCCAAAAATAGTAGCGTCGTTATCTCTTAAATTGAAATTGGCAAATCCGTCATTATCCAAATCACATTCTTCCAGATTTGATGGGTTATTCGTCTGTAAGGGTGTGACTTCAATTGTAAAACTAGTATTTGCAAAACATCCTGTAACGGTATTTGTTAATCGGATGTGAATAGTTTGAGGGTTGCTTGAATTGGTAAAAGTATTCGGATTTACTATAGCATTTGTATTGGTAATAGCATCATTAACAGAATTATGAAATGAAATTGATGTGTTGGTTTGTGAACCTAATATAAGATTATTATTTTGGGTTAAGTCAAATTGTGTTAAATTGTCTTGATTTCCGTCAGCATCGCATTTGCTTAAATTTAGAGCTGTTCCGGTAGTTGGTACATTAAATACCGGCGGGGCACTAAAAGTTGCAGTTCCGGTCCAGTTTAATGAAAAATTACTGGTGCCTACAGGACGGTCAATTACAATAAAATATGTTTGGCCAGCCTGAACATTGAGCCATTTTACAAAACTGTTTCCATCCTCAGCCGGTCCTTCACTTGTATCTGTTTCTGAACTGTTTAAACCGGTTAAGTTATTTGATTGACCTGCGGCTTGCGGGTTTGTAGTGGAACATCGTATGGCTCTCCCTAAATTTCCGCATGAAGCATTTGGGCCAAATATAAAAAAGTCAAAATCTATATCTATATCGTTGCTTTCTGGAGTTAACGTAAAACCTAATGTACCACTGCTTTCTATGCTGACTTTAAGCCAAAGGCTATTGTTTTCCTGACTTCCGCAATTATTAGAATTGTTTAATTCCTGCACACCGGAACCAGTAGCTGATAATTGTGTGAAATCGCTGTTTCCACACACAATGATGGCATCGGAGCAGTCATTTTGTGAAAAAGAAAGCTGAAAACACAGTAAAAACAGAAAAATTAAGTTTTTGGGTTTAAATGAAATCATAATATAACTCTTTGATCGCAAAAGTAATGTAAACTCTTACCGTTTCAAAGCGAAATGCCCTTTAATTGTTTTTCCGTTTTCCATTTGTAAAGTGAACCAATAATCGTCAGAAGGTAGCGGATTGTTGTTGAGAATTCCATCCCATCCTTGTCCTGAAGCAGCGACTTGTTTGAGGAGTTTTCCGTAGCGGTTGAAAATGAAAAGTTTAGCGTTAGGGTAGGTTATATGCAGGTTTTTTATAAACCAAGTGTCGTTAAATCCATCCCCGTTCGGAGTGAAAAAGTTAGGGTAATCCAGCACATATACATGCTTGGTTGCTGTTGGACCACAGCCGTTTTTGTCACGAACATAAATAGTATACTCACCAGGAGGGATATCTGTAAATATATTTTCATCCTGATAAAATTCATTGTCCAGCGAATATTCATAATTTCCTGATCCGCTTGCCAAAACCGTTATTGTGTTTCCGTTGCCCGAAAAACTAATTACCTGAACATCATTGATTGTGGCTGCTTCCGATTCAAGGACTGTAAATGTTTTTGTAGCGGTACAACCTTTGTTGTTGGTAGCTGTAATGGTGTATGTACCCGCGGCTGAAACCGTAATGGAAGATGTTGTTTGAACAGGAGTGGTATTCCAACTGTATGAATCGTAAATATTGCTAACACCAATGGTAATGGAACGACCTTTACAAATCCTTTTTTGTTCGGTGTTAAAATTAGATGGCTGAAAAGTATTTACTTTCAAGGTTACGGGCAGAATTCCATAGCAATCAGGACCATTAATAATACGGGCATAAATAACTTGCTGATTTGCCACTGTATTTGTAAAAGGATTGCTTAAAGGTGCAGTTGTTACAACAGCATTTGCTGGTGTTGCAAAATATTGAATGACATATCCGGTCGGAAGGGTGTTGTCAGTTGCAATTTCTTGTGTGATTTCGTTCAGATTAAATTCAAAAAAACCATCTTGTTCATCATCTGTATCGCATTCTTCAACAGGAGAAATGGTGTTCAAAATGTTATTGGCAAGCTGCAAGGTGATTTCAGCATATTCTTTACATCCAAATCTGTTTTCAATTCTAACTGTAACAATATTGTTCGTTGAAGAATTCTGAAAAGCAGTAGGATTCGTAATCCTGTTTTGCTGATTTTGTGCCTCAGTAAGTGAACGGTAATAACCCTCAATACTTAAATTACTATTGCCTCCTGTAATTAAGGTGTTTGCATTGGTAAGATTGAAAGTGGTAATCCCGTCGTTATTGTCATCACATTGGATTAAAGTAGCATTGTTAACGGTGATGCTTGCATATTCAACTTTTATATAACCAAAAAGCGAGCAACTCGTTTGGTTGACAACGAAGGTATAATCTCCGGCTTCAGTTATGGTGTAATTAGGCGAACTTACATTAGTATATCCGGGAATCGGAGTACTGTTTTTCAGCCAGGTGTAACTTACAGCTCCTGTTATTGGGCTGGGCGTAAGTGCGAGAGTATCATCTTCACACAAAGGATTGTTGTTCGCGATTAAACGATCATCGCCTAAATCTATTTCGTTGTTAAAACTATTGCCGCCAATAAAAATTGCCGAGTCGTATAAGTTATTGCCTTGGTCGGCAATTACCATTTTAATGTGGTAAGATGTCCCTGGAATTACATTTGCTTCTGCTGTTAGAATAATGGTTTGCCCGTTAAAATTAGTTGGATGATCATTGTTGTTAAACCCACCGAAATATTGTGTATTAGCTGCCGGACAATTTGGCGTTTGGGCTCTTACGGTCGTTACTTTTACCGGAATATTGGTTCCCGGAACTACGGCAAGATTCTCATAAGCAGCGCTGCCGGTTTCCCGTAATAAAAAAGCAAAACCATCCGAATAATTACATTGGTTGGATCCCGGATTTGATAAATATTGTTCTGAAGAAAAGACATAATCAAAACTCATATGGTTGGTAACCGCCGTAAAATCAAATTCCACCACTGTTGCATTGATGGTGTTGTTTTCATTGATGGCATTTTGCAAATCAGAGTCACCTGCCCAACTTGTAGGCCCTTCACTTAATATAAAGGAATTAGGCCCAATCGCAGAACTTGCTTTTCCGGTGGAAATAATCAACCCGTTATTAAGCGGAAAACCGGAACCGTTACTGTCAAAAGCGGCATAACTTTTCGCACCGCCGCCAAAGTCATAACCGTTTATGCTGATGTTGGTAGGCTGTACGCAACTTCCTGCCGGAAACAGCGACTGAACCAGTTCTACAGGTGTTTTCGAATTGTCAATAGTAATGTATTGCGCCGATACTGAATAGGTTGTCAGTATCAAAAATATAAGTGAAAAGTACTTTTTGTATTCATGCATAGCATCTGCAAAGATACTATAAATCTCTTTTTTGCAGAATTTTATATGACATTAACACAAAAATAACAGTCCAGGCTAAAACGATTAAGATTTCATAAAAATGTACAGAGTAGTCTTTTTCAAAAGCTTTGCCTCCAATCATTTCTCCGGCACTTTTTATTACCGAAAGTCTGGTGAACGGTTCTTTAATCAGGTTACTCATAGATTCCAATGGGAAAAACTGACTTACTTTTTCTGCAATGTTTGTGTCTTTGAAAAGTTTCCATTTCATTAATCCGATAGCGATGCCTTCTGCAATATTCCAAACGAATAAGAAACCTAAAGCAAACGCCGAACGTTTTACCAAAATCCCTAAAAACAAACAGAAAGAGAAAAAACCAATTAGTTTGATGAAGTAGGCTAAGAGGTATTCCAAATCCGAAAAAACAATACCAATTTCATTATAAGAAGAGAACGAATAACCCAATACCAATGACATGATGAAAATGAATACCGTTGAACTAAAGGCAAATAAAATCACTGTTGAAAATTTTGACTGTATGAATTCTCGTTTACTCATGCCGTCAATCAGGTTCTGTTTTAAGGTGCCATAGCTGTATTCGTTGGCCATCATTGAAACAATTACGATGGCTAAAAACAATTTTAAAATGGCTGCAATCCAAGTGTTAAAATGCCAGATGTAAGGAAAGTTGAAGATACCCTGTTCTGCAATATGAAGTTTAAAAGCACCGAATTCAAATTTTATTGAAGCAATTAAAGCGATGAAGGAAAGCAGTACAAAATAGGCAATAATTAATACCTTACTCGCTCTGTTTTTCCAAAGTTTTTGTAATTCTATATCTAAAAGACGTTTCATTTCTGCTGATTATTTGTGGATTTGTTAATCGGGTTATTCCGAATTTGTAATTCTTTATGACTGATGATGATTGGTAAGTTGTAAAAACTGCTCTTCAAGGCTGTGTTTGCGTTTTACAAGATGATTTAAACTGATATTGTTCTGGAATAAATATCGGTTTAGATCAGCAGCTTCCAAAGGCGCTTTCAGATATACATAAAGTTTACCGTCTTCGTCTTCTATTTTTTCAACAGCGGCATGATGTTGCAGCAAATTTCTCAACGATTGATTGTCATCAGCCTGCAATTCGAAGAAGCCTTCGTTGGCCACAATTCCGTCTACAGAACCCGAATACAAAACCTCTCCTTTTCGAAGCACAACCACGTGTGAACACACTTTTTCTACTTCATCCAAAAGGTGAGAAGCCAATAAAATGGTTGTTCCCAATGAAGCAATATGTTTTATGATGTCTCTAATCTGACGGATTCCCTGAGGATCCAACCCGTTAGTAGGTTCGTCCAAAATGAGGATTTCCGGATCGTTTAGTAAAGCAGAAGCAATTGCCAGACGCTGCTTCATTCCCAATGAAAATGTCCTGAATTTACTGTCTTTTCGTTCCAAAAGGCCAACGATTTCAAGTTTTTCGTTCACTTTTTCGTATTGAATGCCTTTGATTTTACAAACGAGTTTCAAGTTTTCTTCAGCCGTCATGTAAGGATAAAAGTTTGGTCGCTCGATGATTGCGCCTACTTTTTTCAATGCTTCATGCGTGTCTGATTTTCCGTCAAACCAACGGTAATCGCCAGAAGTTCTGTTTACAACATTTAGAATGATTCCCAAAGTGGTCGATTTACCGCTTCCGTTGGGGCCTAAAATTCCGTAAACATTTCCTTTTTTGATTTCGAAAGAAACATTTTTTACGGCATGAACTTTTCCGTAATGTTTATTGAGATTTTCAATAGTAAGAATAGTTTCCAATGTGTTTGTTTTTTGATTGCTAAGGTTAGACGAATAAGAACGGAATTTGTTACTTATTGCAACGGAACTACATAAGGTTTTTCAATCTGAAAATCCGGAAGTTCTATTTCGTTGTTTTTTAAAGTGTTTGATTTCAGGATGTTGTCTCCATCTCCGGGAATTGTGGAATAATAAGAAAAAGAAATCTGGAAGCTGTTGAAAACCAGATAATCATTACTGATTAAAATTCCCAATCCGAATTTTGAGTATAATCGACTGTTGAAAAGCGGTTGTGTTTCATCCGAAATCATTCCGAAAGTGGCATTGAAAAAAGGACTCAAGCGGAAGCCATACAAACTTCCCGGGACATAGGACTGCGTTTGCAGGGTAGCCAGAAACTTTTTGGTTCCGAATAAATTGGTTTCAAACCCTTGTATACCATTACGTTCGTTAATATTCAGTTGGTCGTTTTTAACCGGTAGCCGGTTGTTTCCGATAACCAGTTGCGGGCTGATAAACTGTCGAAATTTCCATCTGCCGGCTTCCATTATATCCGAAAAATAAAGCGCTTCGAGTCGAAAAGTGGTCTGCTCCGAACGACCTTGATTAAAATAGCTTCCGGCTTCCGCATTAAGGCTCAAATAGCCGAATTCATAATAGCCTCCAAAGGAAAATCTTCCACCTAAATACGGTCTTTTGTTGGAATATTTATCAAGAAATCCTGTTGTAAACGAATAGGTTTTTCCAATTTGAACGTATTCCGGAATGCCGTTGTTAAAGAGGTATTTGTCTTCTATAAATCGTCGGGAAGTAATACCTATGCTGGCCAGATACAATTGCGACTTTGAGAAAAAATGTATCGGGTCGAAATCAGCGGTCGGTGCTTCAATAAATTTTTGATTGGAGTACCGTAACGTCATGACCAGGTTTGAAATTCGGTCATCTTCACTTTTTCCGTCAAAAAGCCTTATGGAGTGTCCTGCCCAAAAATCACTGGTTTCGAATTTGAAATTGAACTTTCGGTATTCATTGAGGTTATTTTTAAGGGAATCCCTGTAAAAGCGTTGCTGAAAACTACTACCGCCTGCCCATTTTGTGAATGGAGAGAAAAACGTGCGCTCCAAAGCGATGCTTTTTACGTAATTATCTTCAAAATCTACATCATATAATAAGGTTGTGTTTATGAATGTATTTCTGAAATTTGGGATAATGTAACGCATAGCGTAGGCATTTTCACTGTCGGTAAAACGTTGTTTGAAGTTGTTTTCGAATTGGTGCCCCATACCCATAAAATTTCGTTCTGTGATTTCCAAATCTCCGTTTGTAGGGGATACGGAACCGGTTGGGATGATGCTCCAGGAATCCAGAACTGAAATTTGAATATCAACGGAATCTTTACTGTTTGCTACGGGAACTGGTTTTATAGTAACCCTTCGGATGTAGCGCTGACGTTGAATAAGACGCTCGGATTCTTTAACCAAAAGGGAATCCAAGGGTTCATTTTTCCTGAAAAGCAAGTTGTTTCGAATGGTCCATTTTTGGGTTTTTATGTGTAAACTGTTACCTGTTTTTTCGAGCCAGGTGTTTGGTTTTTTTTTCGGATTGTCTAAAGAATGTCCAAAAGGATCAAAAGTTTCGACATTAATGTTTCGGATGATTTTCCCCTCGTATGGAACGTAAAGATTTTTTTGAGCGGCAGCTTGTTTTTTACGACTGGAAGCCGATACTTTCTGAGTAGGTTTAAATACCAAGCGGTGCAGAAATTTGGTAAACTTTCTTTTTTTGGAATACTTTTCAATATAACTGTACACTTTTGTAGTATCTCTGGGTACTCTTACAATCTGTGCAGAACCTGTGGAGCAGATAAAAAAGAATATAAGTGATACTAAAAGTAAACGTTTTGGCATAATCGGAAATTAACGGTAATCCAACGTAATTTATGTATTATTGTTGTACAGAAAAAATAAAAAGGTCATGAAGACCTTCTGCATTTAGTTACAAACTAATATAAAGTGTTATTCAGCGGTTGTCGGATCAATAATGTTGGCGACTTTACTTACTGAATTTGCAGGGAAGCCACCTTGTCTGGCGTGTTCCCGAACCATATCTTCATCTGGTGCAATGTAAACACAATAAATCTTATCTTCGGTTACATAACTGTGCAGCCACTGGATTTCCGATCCCATTTTGCTCAATACACTGCGTGAAGTTAAGGAAATTTCTTTTAATTGGTCGGGAGTCAGGTTTCCGGCCCCAGGAATTTCCCTTTCGATTACATATTTCGGCATAATTTTAAAAATTAAATTAGTCCTACTCGTATGGCTTTTCGGTTTTGCCCCGTTTTTTAGAGTGAGTCCGGCTTCACATTTTACAATAAAGGGGCGAAGTAAGTATTAGGATGTTGTATAGGTATCAATTAACGGAATTAACTATCAAATTTAAGAAAAAATCCCCAAACATTGCTGCTTGAGGATTGTGTATTTTGTTGAAAATCAATACTATGATTTATTTTCTTTGTTGAAGTATACCAAGTAGTAATACATTTGTTTTTCTTCGTCCCAGCCTTTTTCGACAAATTTTTCGGCACTTTCCGGGTTGATGAAATCCAGTTTAATCTGAATGTTGGTATCCAGCTCAATCACGTTTTTCATTTTTTTGCGGGCATCGGAAACGGCTGCGTTGGCAATCGGAAAAGTTGTTAAATCTTCAATGCTGTATTTTTCACCTTTATCCACTTTGTAGTTTTTGAATTCCGAAATCAAATCCGGGTTGTCGATTACTTCATTAAGGAATAAAGATTCTTCAAAGTTGTCGTTTTTCGCGAAGTGATTTACAGCGCGGTTCATGAACATTACTTCTTCTTTTTTGTCTTCTGCTGGTAAAACTACTTCTTTAGCAAAGTCCTGACAGAATTTCAAATATTTCTTAGTGATGAAGTTCTCATCCTGAAAAGCATCTACAGAAAGGAAATGCTCTAACCAATAGCGCGCATCATAACGGTTGCTGTCTACCGTTAAAATCTTATAGCCTTCTTCTTTTTTGTAGTTGAAAATCAAACAGCCTTTGTCCAATTTGTTCAGGTTGATTCCTTGTTGCAGGATCATATCCAGGTTGGCATCTTTTTCTTCAAACTGAAGGAAATCTGCCTTTAACTCACTTTTGAAAACACCGATGGCGTCCACCACATTGTTGTCAATAGATACATTGGTTAAATACGTCACATAAACTTCTCCGTTTTTAATGTGCGGATGGTTAGACTGCTCAAACAAATGCTTTGTAATTTTTTTAGTAACCTCATGCACACTGCCCGGATTGGCAAAAATCTCATTGGCAAAATTGTACATTTCGTTGTAATCCAAATCCACATCGTGCGCAAACTGATAATAGTTCTCTTCCTTGTCACGGAATGGTTTAAAGAAAAATTCCTTTAAAAGAGGCATGATTTCATCGTTCAGGTTGTAAGGCTGTTCCGAAAGAAAAATTGCTTCATTACGGCTTTTGTTTCCAACACGGTGGATGGAAAGGTTGTCGATGTGGGTGTTGAACAAGTTGATCATTGCTGTGGTATTTTAGATGAAAAAACCAAGAAGAAGAAAGGTCTAAATCTTGGTTCTAAACAATTAGTATTGATATTTTTTAGTTCCAGTTGTTGTCCTCGTAGCCAAAGTCTTCAAACGAATCGTCGCCGTCAAACATGTCGAAGTCTTCTTCATCGAAATCGTCTTCATAATCCCCGTAGATATCATCTTTGGAAACATTTGGCGATTTGAAATCGTTTGTTGGAGCATCAGTAGGCAATTCACCGTGTGCAAAAAGCAACTCGGGATACGAAACACCTGGTTCTTCCGCCTCAACAGCAGCCAATTCTACAAAAAATGTCCACATGTTCAGGAAATCGTATACGTAAATGATTTTAGTATCGTTTTCATTCAAAATAGACGAAAGCGGATAATCGGCCATGATTTTCATTTCTCCGGGAACATCGCCGGCATCAAACATAGGAATTTCTTCCTCCTGAGTCCAGGCATCGTCACACGTATAAAAGGAAGCCATTTCCATACCGTCAAAACCGAAAGCATTCACGATGGCATTGTGTAAATCTTCTAAAGTGTCGTCTTCAAGGATGGCAATATCGCGGAAAACATCTTCTTCGGCATCTAATATCACTCTAAACTTATAAACCATGATTTGTGTATTTTTTGGAAAGGTCAAAGGTAAAATTTAATTGCGAATTACGAATCCGGAAATGCGAATTGTTGATAAGATTTTAATCAGCTCGCATAGAATTCGATAGGTAAATCGTCCGGATCGGCAATGAAGAAAAAAGGTTTTCCGGTGTATTCATCGATTCTGATGAGCTCAGCGTCAATGTTCTGAGAAAGGATTAAGTTCCGTGTTATTTCAATATCATTTACTTCAAAAGCTAAATGACGCAATCCTGTTGCTTCCGGCCTCGAAACACGCTTTGGCGGATTAGGAAACGAAAATAATTCCAGAACATAAATTCCGTTTAAAGCCAAATCCAGTTTAAACGATTGACGTTCTTCCCGATAAATTTCCTGAATAATCTCCAGCCCTAATATTTGGGTGTAGAAAAATTTTGATTTTTCATAATCGGAACAGATGATGGCGGTATGATGAATTTTATTAAGCTGAAGCATTTTTATTCAAAGTTATTTTACGAGCGATTTTCTTTTTAAACTTTGTGAATTTTTTGTTGGTCGGATATTGACGATTCGAGGTTAAATTGTTGAACACTAAAGCTACTGCCAAAAGAATTACAGCACCGCTTAAAACCGGAGAAAGAACATACCAATAATCTAATTCCAAAATAGCAGGTGAGCCGGTCACGGCAATTAAAGCCGTTGCACCACCTGGAGGATGCAGAGTTTTTGTAATTTGCATTAAGACAATCGCAGACGCTACGGCAACGGCAGACGCGAGCCAAAGCATATCCGGAAAAAATTTAGCAGCAGTTACCCCTACAATGGCTGAAATTACATGGCCACCAATCAGGTTTCGCGGTTGCGCCAATGGGCTTTGGATCACACCATACACCAAAACGCAGGAGGCTCCGAAAGAGCCAATTAAAAACACGAAATCTTCTTTGGGAAAAGCATCGTATTGTAAATAAGCAATAATTCCCATGCCTACAAAAGCACCCATGAAAGCCCAGAAATGTTCCTTGAAATCGACCAGAGTTTCCTTGTAGAGTACATACTTGGCCTTGCGGTAGTTTCGCTTTAGGTGTTTGGTTGGCATACGTTATTGAACGGTTTTAGGCTGATAACTGTAAACGGTATAGGGACAAAGCAATTGGGCTGTGGTTTTGGAAATCAAACACACTACAAGAATAGGGAAAAACAAGGTGTAATCGTTTATCAATCCGCAAATTAAGAATAATGCTGTGAAAGGAGCATGAATACTGGCACTCAGCATGGCAGCCATTCCTATGATCATGAAATTGAGCGGAATAACATTTGCATCGAAAAAAGTGTTTAAAACCAAAGCGGTTAAAAGACCTAAAAAAGCTCCGAGAAACATACTTGGAGCAAATACACCACCGTCGCCACCGGAAGCGAGTGTTACCGAGGTAATAATCGGTTTTAAGAGCAGAATGCCAATCAGGCTAATGGTGAAAGACGTGGTTAAAACAACAGATTCTGCATTGGCAAAAATGGTTTTTACCGCATGATAACCTTCGCCATACAACTGGGGTAAAAGCAATAACGAAGCGCTTATAATTATAGAACCAAATATAATTTTTATGGAGTGCTTTTTAATAGCAGCAAACTTATTTTTTATATAAATTACCGATTTGGTCAGATAAACCGAATGAATTCCAGCCATTATTCCCAGTAGCAGAAAATAAGGGAAGGCATGCAGATGCCAATTAGAAACCGAAACTTCAAAAAGCGGTTTTTCATCTAAAATGAGTATAAATCCATAAGCAATTGCTACCGAGAGGGTTGTGGTTAAAGCAAAAGCCTTGGTGATTTTTTTAGAGATAACTTCAAAAGCAAAAAGAAGTCCTGCAATGGGACTGTTGAACAAAGCAGTAATACCAGCTGCAATTCCCGCACAAATGAGTTCTGTTTTATAGCGATTGAAGAGGTTTTCTTTTTGTTGTGCAACAGAACCTATAGCAGCGGATGCGACTACCGTAGAAACTTCAATCCCGGTAGAACCACCAAAAACAACGGTGAGTAGCCCATTGAAAAAGTGGGAAGGCACTTTGTAAACCGGTAATTTTTTATTTGCGTTATCACGAACTTCAAAAATTTCTTTAATCCCTTTATTTTCTTTCTTTTTGAAAAGGTACTGACGTAAAAAATAAATAACAAAAAGCCCAAAAGCAGGAAAAATTAAGAAGAAGACCCAGTTGAGGCTTGCTTTGTGAAATAAAATTTCTTCATAATGCTCCGTCAGACGTTTTAAGGAAACGGAAAGGAAAGCGCACAAAAAACCAATCAAAACGGAAGCAATGCTTAGTTTTTGCAATTTGATGAGCCTATAGTTTTTGCGGATTTGTGCAGTTTTAGTCATTTAAAATTTGAAGTAAACGGAATTTGAATCACAAAAATAAGCATCAGCTAAAGAAAAAGGCAACACAAAAACGTTAAAGTTCAATTTCAGGATAATTCCAGCATTTTTTTAACTTTTGCTGGTAATTTGTCTTTCACCAACGTATACGATTGTGTAACATAATGTTTCCATTCTTTGGCCGATAAAGTAGTAATGTCTTCTACCAGAATCCATTTGTAACGGGCAACATATGGAGCAGGTGTAAACTCTTTTTTGGTAGAAAGTTCGTCGAATTCTTCCGGAGTTACCTTAAACGATGCTGAAGTTGGCGATTGGTTCAAACCCACAACACAAAACATTTTTTCTCCGATGCAGAAACACAAATCGTTGCCCCATTTTACATCTTCTGTTACATGCGGAAACGAGGTACACAGTTGTTGCAGTTCTTCAATGTTCATTTTAAATTTTGGTTTTGGCGATTTTGTCATGCATTTTCGAAATCTCCATTAAAGAAGCACTGCTGTACCATGGCGTTAATTCTACCTCAAATATTTTGGCTTTAACTGCAGGATCCGTTTCCACTAATTTCTGAGCTTCTTCTACAGTGGCACAATTGAAGATGAAAATCCCGCGATAGTTTCGGTCGTTTTTCATGAAAGGCCCGGCCACCACCAGTTTTCCTTCTTTTGCCAAACGGTTAATGTTGTTCATATGCCCTTCAAAGTATTTTGCTTTTTCTTCTTTGGTTGCTGTAGTGTTGGAACCGGTTTTCAGAATACAAAACACGTAGGTCTTCATGCCATATTCATCAGCACCCAGTTCTTTTGCCAGTTTTTCATCGTAAGTTGAATTAGTTTCCTGAGCAAATGCCGAAAGACTTATCAGTAAAAGAAATACTATTTTTTTCATTGTTTGATAATTTTAGGAATATCAAATGTACAAATTACTTTGCAACTCAGCCACTCAGTAATTCAGCCACTCTTTTTACAGTTCATCCTTAAAAAAAGACAGTTCAGTATTCTTTTTTATCTTCGGTTAAAATTCTGATAGAAATTTGTCCTATCAAATTCAACCAAAATGAACAGGTTTTTTACATTTTTAGTATTTTTTTTCAGCCTAAGTTTGATGGCTCAGACTACAGTAACCGGAAAAGTTACGGATCACAAAGGGAAGCCGGTAGAAGGAGCCAATGTGTTTATTGAAGGCGCGTACGACGGAACCACCAGCGATGTCACCGGCGATTTTTCATTCACGACAACCGAAAAAGGCGAACAGACTTTAGTGATCACTTTCCTAAGTTTTGAAACGACAAGAATTCCGATTGTTATGGAAAGCTATCAACCCAAAACGTTTAAATTAAGAGAAAGTGTAAATACATTGGATGCCGTAGTGATTTCGGCAGGAACTTTTAAGGCGGGCGATAATTCCAAAGTATCGGCATTAAAACCTTTGGATATTGTGACTACTGCCGGAGCTGCCGGTGATATAGTAGGTGCACTGCAAACTTTACCGGGAGCCCAAATTGTTGGAGAAAGCGGAAGGCTTTTTGTACGGGGAGGGGAATCAGATGAAACACAAACCTATATTGACGGCATCCGTGTGGCTCAACCATACGGTGCAACGGCAAACAACTTGCCAACGCGTGGTCGTTTTTCCCCATTTTTGTTTAGTGGAATGACATTTTCCACCGGAGGTTATTCGGCGGAATTTGGCGATGCGCTTTCCAGTGTTTTATTATTGAACACTATTAATGAACCGGATGATGAACAAACCCACATGTCGTATATGACGGTTGGTTTAGGGTTGAGTAATACGCAAAAATGGAAAAAAAGTTCGTTGAGTTTTAATCTGTCATATATCAATTTAAAACCGTACCAGGAAATTATCAAGCAACGCGTGGATTGGAATAAACCGTATCAGTCGATGTCGGGTGAAACTGTTTTTCGAAGACATTTTGAAAACGGATTGTTTAAATTGTATGCGGCTTTCGATCATGCCACTTTCGATTTGAATCAGAAAGATATCAATGCTCCTGAACCTGTCCGGGTAGACACCAAAAACGATAATTTCTACCTGAATGCTTCCTACAAAGGGAGTTTTGGATTGGGTTGGAGTTTGCAAAGCGGAATCAGTTTCGGGTACAGTCAGAACAAAATCGGTTTGGATTTGGATCAGTTGAGAAATAGTGAAAATGCCTCACACATGAAGCTGAAACTAACCAAAAAGTTTTCCGAAAGAATCAATCTGGCTTTTGGAGGCGATTATTTTATTACCGATTTTGACGAAAACTATAACGAATATTCCTATGGCGATTTCAGAACGGGGTACCGAAACAATGTAGCCGCGTTTTATGCCGAATCGGATATTTTCTTCTCGAAAAAATTTGCGGCTAAACTTGGGGTAAGAGCCATGAACAGCGATTTGATTGATCAAACTGTTGTCGATCCGAGAATTTCACTGGCCTACAAAACCGGTAAAAACGGACAGCTTTCGTTGGCTTACGGGGATTTTCACCAGAATCCGAAACAGGATTACCTGAAATTTCATTCTGATTTTAATTATGAAAAAACGTCGCATTATATTTTAAACTATTTGTATGCCCACAACCGGAGAACATTAAGAGCTGAATTGTTTTACAAAGATTATTCCGATTTGGTGAAATACGATACGCAAATGCCAATGTATAACAGTATTTACAACAATAACGGATTTGGTTTTGCCAAAGGCCTGGATGTGTTTTGGAGAGACAGCAACACGTTTAAACATGTGGATTATTGGATTTCCTATTCGTATATTGACAGCAAACGGGATTATAAAAATTATTCGGCGGAAGTTACACCGGGTTTTGTAGCGAATCATACGTTATCGTTAGTCGGTAAATACTGGATAGAAGACTGGAAATCGCAATTGAGTGTAACAAACAGTTTTGCCACGGGCCGTCCTTACAACAATCCGAACCAGAGAACGTTCATGAACGGGAAAACCAAAGAATATAACAGTTTGAGTATGAGTTGGGCTTACCTGTTATCGCCTCAGAAAATTTTGTATTTTTCCGTATCGAATGTTTTGGGAAGAGATAATGTTTTTGGCTACCAATACGCTAATTCACCGGATTTGGCAGGGCAGTTTCAGCGTCAAGCGATAACACAACCCGCAGACCGTTTCTTTTTCATCGGGTTCTTCTGGACGATTAGTAAGGATAAGACTAAGAATCAGTTGGATAATTTGTAGGGGAAGGTGTTATGGCGCTGAGGTGCTTAGGCGGTGTAAAATGAGCCTTATTGTCTTTAAAAAAATAGTAAATAAAACCTTAGCGCCTTAAAAAAAACACTTCATCCTCAAAATTCGACAGTTCGGTAAACATAAATTTAATAGGAATAAAAACCGAAATACTTTTGGAGTATAAATTAAAAGGGTTCAATCATCAATCGAATCACAACAAATTAAAAAGAAGACATTAACAACTTAAAAAATTAAAATCATGACTAGAATTATCACATCATTAGTATTATTTATCTGCGGATTGGCTTTGGCACAGGCACCGTCAGCGCAGTACGAACAAGGAATGGGGAAAGCACTGAAACTTTGGAGTGAAGGAAAAGGAACAGAAGCCACAGCAATTTTCGAACGCATTGCCTCAGTTGAAAAAAACAATTGGTTGCCTAATTATTATGTGTCGTTAATCAATACCATTGAAACGTTTAAAGCACAGGATAAGAGTAAAAATCCAGCGTTGTTAGATAAGGCACAAGTTGCTTTAGACGATGCTACGGCGGTAAGTCCGAATAATCCGGAATTAATGGTGGTTCAAGCGTTAATCTACACTGCTTGGATAGTTCAGGATCCGATGACCAACGGGATGAAATATTCCAGCAAAGCCATGGAGCAGTATTATAAAGCACAAGCACTTGCACCTGAAAACCCGAGAGTTGTGTTTTCTAAAGCGGAATTTGAAATTGGAGGTGCCAAATATTGGGGAACCGATACAAAGTCAATGTGTGCTGAAGTAGAACGTTCTATCGGACTTTTTGCTAAATTTAAACCGGAAACACCATTTCATCCGAATTGGGGATTGGAAAGAGCAAAAGAGGTGTTGGCGACTTGCGGAAAATAATAAGCGAAACGGAATAAAGGTTGGTTTTTAATCCGTAACCTTAAACGATATAGTAATGAACAAATATTTAAAAGAGTTTTTAAAATCGATAGGCATTGGATTGATTGTCTTTGTAGTCTTGACGTTTTTAAGCTGGCTCACCGGACAAAATATTGCTTTAGACAACAACTTGTTGATGAATTTGCAGTACACTTTGCTGTATTCCGTGTGTCTGTATATGACGAATTCTTTTATATTTATTTTTTTGGATAAGGTTTTTGCCAACAATCGTTTTACTTTTAAAAGGGTACTGATTGGTTTCATAAGTTCCTTTGTAGTATCTGTTTTTACGATTTTTTTATTGCGGATTTTTGAAGAAGTCGTTATCGAAAGAGACACACTGGAAGAGTTTATAAACAATGAGAGAGCTGCCAATTACTTGGTTGCCACGATCATAACATTCATTATTACACTGATTGTTCATTCGGTTTATTTTTACCGTTCTTATCAGGAAAATCGTGTAAAAGAACAGAAAATCATTGCGGGGACTGCTTCCGCGAAATTTGAGAGTTTAAAAAATCAGATCGATCCTCATTTTCTGTTCAACAGCTTGAATGTATTGAGTTCTCTTATTGAGGAAAATCCGGAAAGCGCTCAAAAATTCACATCGTCATTATCAAAAATTTACCGTTATGTTTTGGAACAACGTGATAAAGAATTGGTAAGCATCGAAGAGGAATTAGCATTTGCCAAAACGTACATGAACCTTTTGAAAATGCGTTTCGAAAACAGTATTTTTTACGAATTGCCGGAAAAAGTGAATAACCTGGAAGCTAAAATAGTTCCCTTGTCCTTGCAATTGCTTTTGGAAAATACCGTGAAACATAATGTGGTAAGTGAAAAAAAGCCGCTGAGAATCAGAATTTTTGAAAAGGATAATTGCTTAATTGTTCAAAACGATTTGCAAAAGAAAGAAGTATTGAAAGACCGGCAAGGTGTTGGTTTGCAAAATATTATCAGCCGCTACGCTATTCTGACAGACCGAAAAGTAAACATCACACAAAGCGAAAAAGAATTTACGGTGGAATTACCGCTGTTAACCAAACAAGTAGGAATCATGGAAACATCATATAATTATAAAGAAGAATCAGCTTATTTCAGAGCTAAAAAAAGAGTGGAAGCCATTCGCGGGTTTTACGGAAGTTTGTTGTCGTATTGCGTGGTCATTCCGGTATTAGTATTCATTAATCTGAAATTCTCCTCCAAATTCCAATGGTTTTGGTTTCCGATGCTGGGTTGGGGAATGGGCTTAATTTTCCACGGGTTCGGCGTTTTTGGATTAGGGGCCAATTGGGAAGAACGAAAAATTAAAGAACTTATGAATGAGGATGCCAAAAAACAAAATTGGAAGTAATTATGGAAACGAATTATAACGATAGGGAAAAATACGAAACCGCTAGAAACCGAGTAAAAGAAATTAAAGAGTTTTACAGCCATTTGTTAGCCTATGTGGTGGTGAATCTGTTTCTGATGGCGGTTAATTTACTCACATCGCCGGAACATCTTTGGTTTTTCTGGCCGATGTTGGGCTGGGGAATCGGAATCACGGTTCATGCCATGAAAACCTTCAATTTTATGCCTTTCCTTGGGAGAGATTGGGAAGAACGCAAGCTGAAAGAATTTATGGAAGAAGAAGAACGTCGTAAAAATCAAATCAAGTAAAAGTATGGAAAATTATAACGACAATTTCGATGAACGCTATCAGGCAGCAGAGAAACGCGTAAAAAGAATCAAAGGTTTTTATACACATCTTTTGGCTTATGTGGCCGTAAACATCATGATTGTGATTTTAAACATCAGCAACCTGAAACCCGGAGAAAGTTATTTTCAGTTTGAGAACTTTTTTACCGCCTTCTTTTGGGGAATCGGCTTATTGGCACATGGAGTTAGCGTTTTTGGTCATCATTTGATCTTCGGAAAAGGTTGGGAGGAACGAAAAATCAAAGAATTCATGGAGAAAGATAAAGAGTTACACGACAAGTGGGAATAATTTTACGATATGAAAGAAAAGATTTAGTTTTGACTAAAAGAGTTTCATGAAAAAATATTTGCCCATTGTTCTGATCTTATCATTAACAAAATTATTGATTCATCTTGTTGCGAACCGAAATTACGGTTTTCAGCGAGATGAATTGCTGCATTTATCTGTTAGTGAGCATCTTGCTTGGGGTTATATGGAATTTCCGCCTTTCATTGCTGTTGTTGGAAAATTGGCTCATTTCTTGTTCGGGTATTCGCTTTCCGGAGTTCGTTTGTTTTCAACCTTGGCAGGTGTAGCAATTTTAATATTGTGTTGTTTGATAGCAAAGGAATTAGGCGGAAAACGTAATGCCATTATGTTAGCAGGAGTTTCTGTACTGGCTTTTTTACCTTTTTTCCGAAATCATACGTTATTTCAACCGGTAGCTTTCGATCAGTTTTTTTGGACGTTGGCATTTTATTTTCTGATTAAATATTTCAATACCAAGAACGAAAGATTTCTCGTTTGGCTTGGAATTACAGCCGGATTGGGTTTGATGAATAAATATACTTTTGTAGTTTGGGGATTGGGAGTTGTTATCGGGTTGATGTTTTTTGAGAAAGGTAAGTTGTTTAAAAACAAATGGTTGCATGTTTCCGGAATCATTGCTTTGTTGATGGTTTTGCCCAACATTATCTGGCAGGCGAAACATCATTTTCCCTTGTTGATGCACTTAAGGCAATTAAAGGAAAGCCAGTTGGATGAAATGGGGCCATACGACTTTGCACTCGAACAATTAAAATTTCCGTTTACTTTACTTATAAGCTTGATAGGTTTATTCGCGAGCTTCTTTGATACCGAATTGCGAAAATACAAAAGCATTGGCATAGCAGTTTTGGTTGTGTTTTTTGCCATGTGGCTGTTGCAATCCAAAGCGTATTATTTCTTTGTGATTTACCCGGTTTTATTTGCTTTAGGTGCGGTTAAAATAGAGAAATTACTAAGCCGAAAACCCATTTGGAATTATGCTGTGGTTTTGGTGTTAATCGTTCCTGTAATTTATTTTATTCCGATGGCTACCCCTGTTTTGCCTATTGATACCTTTGTGCATTATGCTAAACTGCAACCGGAAAAAGACGGCAGAATCATCCTCACTGACGATTATGCCGACATGTTCGGATGGGAAGAACAAGTAAAACTTGCCGATAGTTTATACAATTCACTTTCTAAACCGGATAAGGAAAAATGCATCTTTCTTGCTGAAAATTATGGCGAGGCTGGAGCTTTGAAAATATTAGGAGATAAGTACAATCTTCCTGATCCTGTTTCCCGACACGGTAGTTTCTGGACTTGGGGGCCGGGTGATAAAAAAGGTGACGTTTGCATCAGTATTGGAAATGAAGAAGAGGTTGTCCGTAAACTCTTTGAAGATTGCAAACAAATCAAAATCATTACTCATAAATACGCTATTGACGAAGAGAACAATATTCCCGTTTACGTTTGTCGTAAGCCTAAAAAAGATCTCCAGCAACTGTGGCCAGAGCTTGAACAATATATTTTTGAATAAACCTCCAACGTATGAATATCATCATCATCGAAGACGAAAAACCGGCAGCGCGCCTGTTACAACGAAAAGTAGAAAAATTAGGGCTGAATGTAAACACCATGTTGCATTCGGTGGAAGAAGCGCTGGAATGGTTTCAAAACAATGTTCATCCGGACTTGATTTTTCTGGACATTCAGTTGTCGGATGGTTTGTCGTTTGAGATTTTTGAAAAGATTGATATAAAAAGCGCCGTGATTTTTACTACTGCTTATGATGAATACGCTTTACGCGCTTTTAAACTGAATAGCATTGATTATTTATTAAAACCGATTGATGAAGACGATTTGGAAGTGGCGGTCAATAAATTTAAAGCCCGAAATCAACCTCAGAACTTATCGCTGGATTTTGAAATGATTAAGAAGATGCTGGTCAATCCAATCGATAAAAATTACAAGAAACGTTTCACTGTGAGAATAGGTCAGCAGTTAAAATTAATCAATGTGGAAGAAGTCGAATGTTTTTTCAGTGAAAATAAAGGAACCTATCTGCACACGTTAGACAATCGCAATTACCTGTTAGACGGAACTTTGGAGCAACTGGAAACCGAACTCGATCCGAAGGATTTCTATCGCGTAAGCCGAAAATTCATTGTGCCGATGAAAGCGATTAAAGAAATTCAGCTGCACAGCAATTCCCGTCTGAAGGTTATTTTACCGACGTTCAACGATGATGAAATAATTGTTGCCCGCGAACGCGTGAATGATTTTAAGGAATGGATCGGGTAGTAGCTTATTTTAGATATTGGTCGATGAGGCGGCAATAATTGGCTTGCATTTCGGGAGCAATGTCGTGTTGTAAGTTCTTATAGGTGTTTATTGTGGCGTTAAAATTGTTTTGTTTTAAGATTTCAATATGATTCTTGGCTACATCAATCTTTACAATGGGGTCATCTTCACCATGAAAGGCAATTATGGGCGAACTTTTTTTCTTATCGCGTTTTGTTATTATGCGGTTGTCAATGGTCGCAAGTAATGGGCAGGCAAGGCTTATCAGTTGATTGTATTTTATTCCAATGTAATAACTTAAATCGCCACCCTGTGAAGCTCCAACAATAATGGGTTTTGTATTTGAAGGGTACTTTTTTACTGCAGCTTTTATAAATTTGGCAAGTCTGTCACCTTCTTCACTAAGTTTTTCCATCTTCGCATCATCATTCATTTTGTAATAATTATCAGGGGAAACCGGGAAAAAGGAAAACCCTTCCTTGTACGGATAGGTGCCCTGTAATAATATGATTCGGGCTGGTTTTTGTACAGTTTTTATATAACCGAAAAACTCATCAGGGGTAGATCGCATCCAATGCATTGCGATAATGACGGGAAGCTTAGAAGCTGTAGAATCGGCATTGACTATTAATTCTTTGTACTTGAATCCCGCCAACTCTTTAATTGTATTTTGAGCATTTGTAGGCTGGAAAATAAAAAACCAAAAGAATGTAAAAGTTTTAAAAGCCAAATGTTTCATATGGTTACAATGTGTTTTTGTTTACTTGTTTTGCTTCCAGAATCATATAAAATTGTACTCCGAATAATAACGAAGCTAAGACCAAATGTATTGTCTGACTACCAAAAGGAAAATGCATGTAGTACATCGCAACACCAGAAAGTACTTCGGCAAACAACAACAACATTACCCAATTGATTTTATTGAAACCTAAATTCAAGCGCTTGTTTCTCAGATATAAAAAGAAATTGGCAAATAAAACGATAAACGAAAACGTGCGGTGAAAGTAGAAACTCAATTCCGGTTGGCGTAGCCAAAGGGTTTCATTGCCGATGCCGGATTTTACTTGTTCGTCTACAAACTGACGCACCTGGGTTCCTAAAACTACTTGAATCAACGTAAAAAGTAACGAAATCCAAAGGATATTGCGGAACATCGGATTAAAAATTTTATCTGAAGTAACCGGTTTTGCCAAACGAATAATGTATAAAATCACCGCAACAATCACCAGTGCCATTACCATGTGAATCGTAATTTTTACCGGATTTAAAACGCTGTATACCACAGTCGCACCTAACCATGCCTGAAAACCCATCATGAAAACCACCAGCCAGGAAAACAACGTGATTTTTTTATCTTTTTTCCATTGTTTGAAGGAAGCAATAGCCATGGCAAAACAAGCCATTCCTGCCAATGCGCCAAACAAACGGTTAATGTATTCCACCCAAGTATGCGTTGGATTGAAAACAGCATAATCATGTTTGGTATATTTCTCCCAATGTGAAGCGTCAAATTCGCTTCCAGTGGTAAAAGTTTCTTTGGCAACCCATAAACCTTCGTCTTTAATGATTACCTGTCCTTTCTTGAATTCGTGATTCTCGCTCCAAGTCAACTCTTTAACATCAGTTGGAGGAATGTAATAGCCGAAGCATTTTGGCCAGTCCGGACAACCCATTCCGGAACCCGTCATACGAACCAGCGCGCCGGCAATGATTACGAAATAAACTAAAACTAAAGCGGTTTTGGCAATTTTATTAAAGTTCATGATGATATGGTTTCTTCGTTATGGGTACAAATGTCATGGGTTTTCTTTCAAAAGAATATGATAAATGTTAGGTTGCTTTTTTCAACCCCATTTTTTCAGCTTTCATCAAAACAAAATCGTACGCAGCTTGGTATTCATTCGGAATTTCGCCTTCCAGAATGGCTTCTTTTACAGCTTCCTTTAAAACCCCGATTTCCCGTGAAGGTTTTAAGTTGAAAAGCTCCATGATTTCTTCTCCGGTGATAGGCGGTTGAAACACACGAACTTTGTCGCGCTCTTCCACTTCCACAATTTTCTCGCGAACGATTTTGAAATTGTTATGGTATTTCTGAAATTTTTTCGGGTTTTTGGTGGTGATATCGGCTTCGCACAAGGTCATCAGGCTTTCCACATCTTCCCCGGCATCAAAAACCAAACGACGTACCGCCGAATCGGTAACAATATCCTGTGCCAGAACAATCGGACGGGAACTCATCATCACCATTTTCTGAACAAATTTCAGTTTTTGATTTAACGGCATGTGCAAACGCATGAAGATTTTCTTCGCCATTTTTCCGCCTAAAAACTCATGGCCGTGAAAGGTCCAGCCTTGTTTTTTGTTGTATTTTTTGGTAGGCGCTTTTCCGATGTCGTGCAACAAGGCCGACCAGCGTAGCCAAACGTCATCGGTATTCGGACAAATATTATCAACTACTTCTAACGTATGATAGAAATTGTTTTTATGGGTGTGACCTTCTACTTCTTCCACATTGTTTAACGCGGTCAATTCGGGAAGGATAATGTCTAATAAACCGGTTTTGTACAGTAATAAAAAGCCAACGGATGGTTGTTCCGACATTAAAATTTTATTTAATTCGTCAACAATACGTTCGCCGGTAATAATGTTAATGCGTTCTTTGTTTCGGGAAATAGCTTCCAACGATTCCGCTTCGATTTCAAAATGCAGTTGTGATGCAAAACGAATCGCGCGCATCATACGCAAAGGATCATCCGAATAAGTAATATCCGGATTTAAAGGCGTTCGGATGATTTTGTTTTCCATATCCTGCAATCCGTTGAAAGGATCTACTAAATCTCCGAATGTGGTTTCATTCAGCGAAAGCGCCAAAGCATTGATGGTGAAATCGCGTCGGTTCTGATCGTCTTCCAAAGTACCGTTTTCCACCACAGGATTGCGACTGTCAAAATGATAGCTTTCTTTTCGGGCACCTACAAACTCGATGTCCATGTCGTTATAGCGCAACATCGCCGTTCCGTAGGTTTTAAAAACCTGAACCTTTGGTTTGTTTGGCAGTAATTCAGATACTTTTAAAGCGAGTTCGATACCGCTGCCCACCGCAACAATATCGATATCTTTTTTATGGTCGCGTTGTAAAATCAAATCGCGTACAAAACCGCCGATAACATAACTGTCAACGTTAAGTTCTTTAGCCGCTTGTGCAATGATTTTGAATATTTTATCTTGTAATGCTTCTTTGTAATTCATGCTGAAGTTTAAAGTTTAAATGTTCAGAGTTTAAAGCTGTTAGGCCAAACTGTAAACTGATAAACTGTGACTGCGACTGTCCTGAGCGTAGCGAACTGATGAAGTAAAACTACTTTCTAATAATTTTCACTTGACTATCGGATGTTAATTTGATAATCGTGGAAGGTTTGTCGCAAATTTTATCTTGGTGCAAATTTACCACATAGTCCACACCTTTTAAAATTTCAGGACTGATTTCTTTAAAGGATTTTGGCGTAGGCTGGCCGGAAATATTCGCCGAAGTGGAAACCAATGGTTTTTTCATGCGTTCCATCAACTTAAAACAAAAAGCTTCGTTAACCAGTCGAACACCCAAGGTTTTGTCTTCTGCAATCACATTTTCGGCTACATTTCGTGGGTTGTCAAGGATTAAAGTAGTTGGTTTTTCGGATAAGTCGAGAATCTGCCAGGCTACTTCCGGAATGTCTTTGAAAACGTTATACATCATGCGGTCGGAATTCATCAGTACAATCATGCTTTTGGTTTCTTCGCGTTGTTTTAAAGCATAGATTTTTTTAACGGCTTCCGGATTAGTAGCATCGCAACCGATTCCCCAAACCGTATCCGTAGGATAAAGAATAATACCACCGTTTTTAATAACCTCGAAAGCGTTATGTACTTCTGTGTTGATGTCTTGCATGATTTTTAATTTAAAGATTCACCGTCTAAAATTCGGGTATAAGCTTCCAGATAGTTTTCAGCCATTTTTTTGGAATTGAAATTTTCTAACGCATATTCATGACACCGCTTCGGAGAAAAATCAAAGGTGTTTATTTTAGCCGAAATTTCATCAATGTTGTTACTCAAGAAGCCAACTTCAGGTAAAACCAATTCCGGTAAAGAACCCAATGTAGAGCCGAAAACCGGGCAACCGGCATACATGCTTTCAATAATGGCCAGTCCGAAAGGTTCGTGCCATTTTACAGGGAAAATAAGTCCTTTGGAGTGTTCCATAATGGCCATTTTCTGTGTGTTATTTACCTGCTTAAAGTATTTTATATTAGGATGAAGCGTAAACTGAGGTTTTCTTTTCAGATTGGCCCAAGTCCATTTCTCGCCGCCCATAACCATGAGTTTGTTGTTGGATTTTACGGCAATTTCACATGCTCCTTGCAGATTTTTTACTTTCCAGCTTGCTTTTCCTAAAAAGTGATAATAGTCTCTTTTTTTGGTTAAATCTACTTTTGGGTAATCATCCCATAATAAACCGTTATAAATAAAAGTTTTCCCCTGGTTTCGTAACGCCTGGTTTTTGGAAATGAAAATAGTAAAAGGTTCCGCAACGGAGCCTTCGGGATTGTTACCGTGTAAGGTGTACACAAATGGGAAGGCACAGGTTTCGTCATAAAAACCATTGAAATGAACGATATCCGTATCTTTTGGAATTAGGGTGTTGATCGGGGTGTTGTCTTCCAGAAAAACCACATCCGCAAAATCGCAGTAGGAACCTTTCGGGACAATAAAAGTTACTTTATGACCCAATTTATGAAGTTCATAACCCAATCCCCAAATGACTCTTTCCGTTCCGCCATAGTGGATACTGGGGATGGGGTTTCCGTTATTTATGATGGTAATATTCATTAAAAAAATGAATGGTATTAAAGTTTATTTGCGTTTTACTTCCATTCAGTGCGGTAATCGCTTTTCAGAATTTATTTTTTATTCAGTAAATTTTTAATGTACTGATAATCTTTACCGGTAAGCGATTCACGTCGTACTTTCTTTTCAAATATTTTCGATAAGAAGCTTTTCGATGATTTGGTTTTAAAGTTCGATAGTTTTTTATTCGTGAAAATATGAATGTTACCGTTTCTGCGATAATAATTTTTATTAAATCTTTTAGCTAAAACTTCCATCGCTTCTTTAGAATAAAAAGCAATATGTTGCCCGGTTTCCTGTGTAATGTACCACCAGTTTTCAATCTGGTTGTTATTTTCCGGTAATATTTCGGTTGAGAAAATGGCGGTGTCTGCATAGTTCAGCATTTCCCCGATTTCCTGAATAGGGTTGTTTAGATGTTCTAAAACTTCAAAACCAGTTACGATGTCAAATTTTTTAATATCAGTATCGGTAATGTCAAAGTGTGTGGCAAAAATGTTTTCGCAATAGGTGTCCTGACGATAAAAATCATAACCGATATCGCGCATTATTCGTACAAAAACACCATAACCTCCCGCATAATCCAAATAGACTTTGGATTCAGGGAAATAAGTGTCTATAATGTTTTTGACTTCATTTTTCAGAATGTTATTTCGATCCAATAAACCAATGTCTAAGTCTGTAATGGCGCTGCTGTAGGCTTCATTTAACCAGATGGGTTCGTCAGTTTGAACAAAGTTGCATGCGGTACATTTGTAATAATTGGAAGGGTATTTTTGGAGTACAATTTTGTCGAATATCTTTTCGGACGGGTTATTACATATTTTACAATTCATAAAAAAACGCGATTAAGTTTTCTTTTTCAAAAGTAGTTAAAATATACGAACTCTTGTGACTTTAGCTTTTCAAAACAGATTCTCTGGAGATAAATCAAATAAATAATTAAATTTGTATCGTAAAATCGCGTAATCTTACACTATAATACTACAAAAAATTGATAAAAATAATTTTAGACCCTCAAACCTTTAACGAACAGAAATTTGGGGGGATTTCAAGATATTACACGGAACTGTATCTGGCATATTTAAGAGATATGAATGTAGATATGGATTGTCCGATTGTATTCTCAGATAACCTGCATTTGAAGGAAGCAGGATTGTTCCATAACGCTTTTGCGGCTTTTATTACTTCGGGTTTTTTACCAAAATTTATCAATAAAAAAATTTTAAAATACTACAGAAAAACCAACCAAAGGGAGACATTGAACTTGTTGAAAAAACAGGATTTTGATCTTTTTGTGCCGACCTATTTCAATCCGTATTTTTTGGAGGCAATCGGAAACAAACCTTTTGTACTGACGGTTTATGACATGATTCATGAAAAACTGCCGCAATATTTCGGTAGAGATCGTGAAACTGCCGATTACAAAAAACTCCTTATGGAAAAAGCCACAAGGATTATTGCTATTTCCGAAAGCACCAAACGGGATATTCTTGAAATTTATCCGCATATTGACAGTTCAAAAATTGATGTCGTTTACTTGTCACACAGTATTGATACCAACACCAATGCGGATATTGAACTTCCTAAAAAATATGTGTTGTTCGTAGGAAATAGAAGTGGTTATAAGAACTTCAATTTTTTTATGGAAGCTGTTTCTCCTCTACTGAAAAAGGATAAAGATCTTTTTGTAGTTTGTGCCGGAGGAAATAAGTTCTCAAAGAACGATAAAAAATTAATAGAGGAGTTAGGTGTTGAAAATCAGCTTATTCAGCGTAATTTTGAAGATAACGAACTGGTGTCGTATTACAAAAATGCCCAGTGTTTTGTTTTTCCGTCTGAGTATGAGGGATTTGGTATTCCGGTTTTAGAATCGATGGCTTGTGGCTGTCCGATTGTATTGGCACATCACAGTTCGTTTCCGGAAGTAGCGGGTGATGCGGGTGTATACTTTGAATTGAATGATACCAACGATTTGAAAGATAAAATAGAAAATCTTTTAAAAGATGCGAATCTGAGAAAGGTTTATGCTGAAAAAGGAATTGCCCAGGCAGCAAAATTTAATTGGAACACTACGGCTGAAAATTGCCTAAGTGTTTATAAAAAAGCAATAAGCAATGGGTAAAACCGCGGTGATTTCGGGAATTTCCGGGCAAGATGGTGCTTATCTGGCAAAATTGCTGCTTGATAAAGGTTATCGGGTAATCGGCCTTTTAAGAGGGAATACTGATGTTGATAAACTGAAAGGGTTGGTATATTTAGGGATAAAAGACAAAATAGAATTCCATGTTACCGATTTGCTGGATATCACTCAGGTAGAAAATCTTTTTATTTTGTTTCTTCCAGATGAGTTTTATAATCTTGCAGCTCAGAGTTCTGTTTATATTTCTTTTAAAGAGCCGATACAAACGTTTCAGTTTAATACGATCAGTGTTTTTAACTTGTTGGAAACCATTAAGAAAAAACATCCGGGCGTTAAGTTTTATCAGGCCAGCAGCAGTGAAATGTACGGAAAAGTTAATAACTTGCCAATTACAGAAAACAGTGTGTTGCATCCATTAAGTCCGTATGCTATTTCCAAAGCTGCGGCACATTTTACCTGTATTCATTACAGGGAAAGTTACGGTTTGCACATTAGTTGCGGTGTATTGTTTAATCATGAATCGTATTTAAGGCAAGAGCATTTTTTTGTAAAAAAAGTTATAAGAGAGAGTATAAAAATAAGCAGAGGAGAACAGGAATTTATGTATGTAGGAAATCTGGATGTTAAAAGAGATTTCGGTTATGCACCCAAATATGTGGAAGCCATGTATCTTATGCTGCAAAAAAACGAGCCGTCAGATTATCTGATTTGTTCGGGTAAATCAGTATCCTTGAGAGATATTGTTTATTATGTTTTTGAAAAACTGAATATAGACAAATCGGCCTGTAAAATCAGTGATGAATTATACCGACCGGCAGACATTGAAGATATCTACGGAAATAATACCAAAGCAAAATCAACGCTGAATTGGGATTACAATTTATCCGTTTCAGATGTTTTAGATTTATTAATAGAAGAAGAATTGAAAAACCTTATATAAGCAAACAGAATATGAAAGTAGCATTAATTACAGGGATAACAGGACAAGACGGAGCCTATTTGGCAGAATTATTATTGTCGAAAGGCTATATGGTTCACGGTATAAAGCGTAGAAGTTCTTTGTTCAATACCCAAAGAATTGATCACATTTATGAAGATCCGCATATTCAGAATCAACACTTCAGATTACATTATGGTGATTTGAGTGATTCAACCAATTTAATACGAATCATTCAGGAAACCCAACCGGATGAAATCTACAATTTGGGAGCGATGAGCCACGTAAAAGTGAGTTTCGATACACCGGAATATACGGCTAATGCAGATGGAATCGGAACCCTTCGTATTTTAGAAGCGGTACGTTTGTTGGGCTTAACCAAGAAAACTAAAATTTATCAGGCATCCACTTCCGAACTTTACGGTTTGGTGCAGGAAGTTCCTCAAAAAGAAACCACACCATTTTATCCGCGTTCTCCTTATGCCGTAGCAAAAATGTATGCGTATTGGATTACCGTAAACTACCGTGAAGCCTATGATATTTTTGCATGTAACGGGATTTTGTTTAATCACGAAAGTCCTTTGCGTGGTGAAACATTCGTAACCCGTAAAATTACCAGAGGTATCGCACAAATGGCTATGGGAATGCAGGATGTTTTGTATATGGGTAATATCGATGCACAACGCGACTGGGGTCATGCCAAAGACTATGTTGAAGCGATGTGGTTGATTTTGCAACAAGATACAGCAGAAGATTTCGTTATTTCTACAGGCGTTACAACACGAGTTCGTGATTTCATTAGAATGGCATTCAGAGAAGTAGGGGTTGAATTGGAATTCAAAGGCGAAGGTGTTGATGAAGTTGGTGTAGTTGTTTCTTCTTCAAATCCTGAATATGCTTTTAAAATAGGCCAGGAAGTGATTAAAATCGATCCGACCTATTTCCGTCCGACTGAAGTAGATTTGTTAATCGGTGACAATACCAAAGCAAAAACCAAATTGGGTTGGACACCTAAATATACTTTGGAAATGTTAGTGAAAGAAATGATGGAAGCAGATGTGGCTCTTTTCAAAAAAGAGAAATTTTACAAGGAAAACAGGTAATGGAATTACAGTCTAAAATATTTGTTGCAGGACATCGCGGGATGGTAGGTAGTGCTATTGTGGCCAATTTGCAAAGCAAAGGGTTTACCAATATCATAACCCGCACGTCTTCGGAATTAAACTTAACCGATCAAAAAGCAGTAGCCGATTTCTTCGCCTCTGAAAAGCCGGAATATGTTTTTTTAGCTGCAGCAAAAGTTGGCGGAATCGTAGCTAATAATACATACAGAGCCGATTTTATCTACGAAAACATGATGATTCAGAATAACGTCATTCATCAAAGTTATGTAAACGGCGTTACGAAACTGATGTTTTTAGGATCTTCCTGTATTTATCCGAAATTGGCACCGCAACCGTTAAAAGAAGATTATTTGTTAACAGGTCTTTTAGAAGAAACCAATGAGCCTTATGCCATAGCCAAAATCGCAGGGATTAAAATGTGTGATGCTTACAGAGACCAATATGGCTGTAATTTTATATCGGTAATGCCAACGAACCTTTATGGGTTTAATGATAATTACGATTTGCAGAATTCCCATGTCCTGCCGGCTTTGTTGCGTAAATTTCATGAGGCTAAAGTCAACGGCGTACATCAGGTGGAAGTTTGGGGAACGGGAACACCGTTACGAGAGTTTTTGCACGCTTCCGATATGGCCGATGCCTGCGTTTACCTAATGCAGACTTACGATGAAAAGGGTTTTGTAAACATTGGTACAGGTACGGAAATATCTATTAAAGACCTTGCTTTTTTAGTTAAAGAAATAGTAGGTTTTGCAGGAGAAATAGTGTTTGATATCACCAAGCCGGACGGTACCCCGAGAAAATTAATGGATGTTAGCAAACTAACGGGTTTAGGCTGGAAATACAGTATTGAGTTTAGAGACGGTATCGAAAAAGTTTACAAAGATAAATTCCTTCAGCATGCCTAAAATAGCCATTATAACCATTAATTATAATGATAAAACCGGTTTAGAGAAAACCATTAAAAGCGTTATAGGCCAAACGTTTACCGATTATGAATTCCTGGTAATAGACGGTGGCAGTAATGATGGCAGCAAGGAAGTAATTGCACAATATGCATCCAATATTCATTATTGGGTAAGTGAAAAAGATTCAGGAGTTTACAACGCTCAAAATAAAGGAATAAAAGCTTCCAACAGTGAGTTTGTAATCTTTATGAATGCGGGTGATGTTTTTGAGGATGCTAAGGTTTTGGAAGTGGTCGCACCACAGTTAACCTCCGATTACGATATTTGTTACGGAAACAATTATAAAGTGAAGGAAAACGGTTCCAAAAGGCTGAAAACGTATCCGGAACGACTTGATTTTTCGTTTTTTTATACCAGTACGTTAAACCATCAGTCAACGTTTATTCGTAAATCGTTATTTGATACTTATTTTTATTATACGGAAAATTTCAAAATCGCCTCGGATTGGGAATTTTTTATCTACACCATCTGTAAGGAAAATGTTCCGTATAAGTATTTGAATGTCACTATTTGTCAATACGATTTTACAGGAATGTCTTCTACCGGTAAGTATGAGGAATATGCCCGAATTGAAAGAGAACAGGTGCTTCAAAAGTATTTCACGCTTTTTACGGAAGATTATAAACGATTGAATACGGTTACCTCCAAAAGGGTAAGCCAGTTTTTACATTTACAGCAATTCGGAATGCCCTGGAAGCTGTTAAAAGGATTCATGTCACTGCTTTTGTTGTTTGTGCCTAAAATGAAAAAATAGTATGAAGAAAATTCATGTAGGATTTCTGTTGTCTTATGATTATGAACTTTTAAAAAAGTCAATTCCGCCGGTTTATAAAGCAGCGGATGCTATTTTTTTAGCGTTGGACGAACAGCAGCGTACCTGGAAAGGGAATAAATTCGAGATTAACGATTCTTTTTTTGAATGGCTGAAAAGTATCGATGTTGATAATAAAATTCAAATTTACCGCGATAATTTTTATGTTCCCGAATTGAACGCTATTCAGAACGATACCCGTGAACGCCACATGCTGGGAATGAAAATGGGATTGGGGAATTGGATTGTTCAGGTTGATTCTGATGAAATTATTATTGATTTTGAAGGTTTTGTACAGAAATTGAGAAAGTTTGACAGTTATTTGACCAATCCAAAGAGTCATCCGATTCAGTTTGCCGGTTTTCACATCAATGTTTACAAATATCTGGAAGAAGGATTGTTGTATGTGAATCAACCCTCAAAGTTTTTGTTGGCTACCAACTATCCGAATTTTAAATACGCAAAAAATACAAAATCCAGAATCGTTTACCTGCCCACATATGTTTTACACGAAGGTTTGGCCAGAACGGAGGAAGAATTAAAAATGAAATTGGTTAACTGGGGACACAGCCACGAAATCAATACTACTTTTTTGGAAAAATGGCAAAAGGCAAACAAAGACAACTATAAAGAAATAAGAGATGTTTTTTATTTAGATCCGGAAACCTGGCCGGAATTAGGCTATTTTCCGACTACAAATCTTGAGGAACTGAAAAGAATTGTTTCCAACGATGCCAATCTGAAAATACCGGCTCATAAGTTGTTCTTTAGAAACTTTGGACAGTGGTTCAAGCATTTGTTCAAAAAGACCAAAAACCATTTCGAACCTTATTTTTAAACGATGAAAGCGGCACTTTTAATTTCAACATACAATTGGCCTAAAGCCTTGGGTCTAGTCCTGAAAAGCGTGGAAAATCAAACCGTTTTGCCGCATGAAATCTTAATTGCCGACGATGGTTCTACCCAGGAAACAAAACAGCTGATAGCCACCTTTAAAGAGAATAAGCAATTAAATATAAAGCACTTCTGGCAGGAAGATAAAGGTTTTAGAAAATCCAGAATTTTAAATCAGGCGGTAGCCGGTTCCGAATCAAATTATATTATTCAGGTAGATGGTGATTGTATCATGCATAAAAACTTCGTGAAGGATCATCTGGAAGCGATGGAGAAAAATGTGTATTTATATGGTGCCAGGGTGAATATTCTTCCTGAAGCGGTTACGTCAGTTTTAGAAAAGAAACTTGTCTCGTTTAATTATTTCTCAAAAGAGATTAAAAATAAATCCCGTTCGTTGCACATTCCATTTATGGCGAAACTTTATAAAGTACATCGTAACTATTCGGATAAATTTCGTGGTTGCAATGTGTCGTTCTGGAAGCAGGATTTTATCGATGTTAATGGCTACAACGAAGATTATGAAGGCTGGGGACGTGAAGACTCCGACTTAGTCATCCGAATGGGCAATAAAGGCGTTTTTGCCAAAAGATTGCGTTATGCCGGTATTGTTTATCATATTCATCACAAAATCAATTCGAGAGCCAATTTCGAAAAGAATGACGAAATGCAGCATCAAACCATCAAAAATAAAGTTGTTTGGGTTGAAAACGGCGTTGATAAGTATTTAAAACAGTAAATTACTCGATTTTACGGTACATCATCCACAATTGCAGATAACGTTTAAAAACTGAAAAAGCGTGAACATAGGCTAAGATAAAGCCTTCTTTTCCGTCAAGGAATCCCAATCGATAAATGTATTGCCACAAAAACCGGTACTTAGGACGGAAGAAAAAATGATAGGCGTTTGGCCTTTTGTTTTTAAGATACAGCGTTTCCGCTTGGAGTTTACTGTACAGGTTCAGTTTGTTGTTATAATTGTCGAAATTTCGGTAGCTGTAATGATTTACACGTTCCTTCAGGTATCCAACTTTCCCTATGGCAGTAACCCTTTCGTGTACTAAGCCGTTATAATGGCAATGTTTTTTATTAAAAACCCTAATGGCTTTGTCAGATTGCCATCCTCCGTATTTAATGTGCTTGCCTAAAAAATGAAAGTTTCGTTTTACGTAAAAAGCCACGCAGTCCGTTTCGGAACTGGTTACGGAAATAATTTCCCCTTCCAGTTTTGGGGTAACAATTTCGTCTAAATCGAAAAATACAATCCAATCGTTTTTTGCCTGAGAAATGGCGAAATTTCGTTGGTTGGAAAAATTGTCAAAAGCACGCTGTAATACCTTAACGCCTAGGCTTTCTGCAATTTCAACCGTTTTGTCTGTGCTGAAAGAATCCACAAAAATAATTTCATCTGCAAAAGACAAACTTTCAACATACTGTTTTACGTTCTCTTCTTCGTTTAGGGTAATTGCTAATGCAGTAATTTTCGGTTTCAAATTATTTTGGCTTCTATTGATAGGTATACGGACAAAAATAATAATTTTACCGATATTTACTACTATAAATTATTGAAATGGAACGTTTACCGATTTTAATGTATCACAATGTGGCTGAAGGTAATCAGAGTGCAGGAGGATTAACCATTTCCGAGCATCTTTTGGAACGTCATTTCCGCTACCTTTCAGAAAACAAGTATGTAACATTTCATTTGCAGGAGTTGGAGCATAAAACGGAACTTCCAAAGAAAAGTGTAGTAATTACTTTTGATGATGTAACGGTAAATCAGCAGTTTGCAGTAGCATTGTTGCAGAAATACAATTTAAAGGCTACTTTTTTTATTCCTTTTGCCTACGTGGGAAAAACCGATCAATGGAATAACGGTGAGGAAACAATTATGTCTTATGATGATTTAAAAAGCCTTCCTCCGAATATTGAATTGGGTTATCATTCTTTTGCACATCGTAAATATGCTGCTTTATCGGAAACCGAAATTAATCAGGACTTCCAACAATGTTTCGAACAGATTCGTGAAAATGGTTTAAGCATGCATCAGTCTGTAGCGTATCCTTACGGTAATTATCCGAAAAAAGAACCGGCTAAATCACAGTTTCAGGAAGTTTTAAAAAGAAATGGAATACAAATGGGCTTGCGAATCGGCAATGCGGTAAACAAATTTCCGTTTAAAGATCCTTACGAAATCAAGCGCATTGATATTAAAGGTGAAGATAACCTGTTGCGATTCCGGATAAAACTTCGTTTCGGGAAGCTGAAACTATTTTAAACCCTTCTGAATCAGTAACATTTTGGCATAGCGCGAAAAGACACCGTATGCATTTACACTTGCCAATGCCAAACCAGGTACCCCATCCATAAAGCCCCGTTTCAAAATGTAAGAAGAAAAGAAACGGTAGAATGGTTTGAAAAACAAATGAAAATAAGTTACTTTTTTTCCTTTTTTTACAGCAGTATTGGCCTGAAACCAAGCGTAGGAATCTTTTTTCTGTAAAAGATGAAAAAGCCCTTTGTACGTGTAATGAATCATGAAATTTTTCAGTTGTCCTACAGAACCTTCCACATGAAGTTTCTCATGAACATCTCCCGTAAAACGAATGCTGTTGTTTTTTACCAGACGAAGTACGCGATCCACTTTATGATACAAAAAACGATTCATGTAAAAATGCGGAAAACAAATTTTATACCCCGAATGTTCGGCTTTTTTAATAGTCGTTAAAATTTCAAATTTCAGTTTTTGAGTAACGCGTTCATCCGCATCCAAAAATAACACCCAATCACCCTTTGCCGAAGCTATGGCGTGGTTTTTCTGACTGGAAAAATTGTCGAATTTCCGTTGAAGAACCTTACAGCCTAAGGCTTGTGCTTTTTCATAAGTACCATCATTACTGAACGAATCAATTACGATAATCTCGTTGGCAAAATCTACAGATTTAACAGCATCTTCGATATAATCTATTTCGTTGTAAGTAGGGATAATTACGGAAAGCGTACTCATTATTTCGTTTTAGTGAAAACAAATTTAACAAAATTAGGTTACCTTTGCAGCATTATGCAAAAGAATATTTCTGTTGTTATCAGTACGTATAATTCACCCGAATGGCTTAAAAAAGTGATTTGGGGATATAATGCGCAAACCTACCGCAACTTCGAAATGGTAATTGCCGATGACGGCTCCCGTCAGGATACTTTTGATTTGATCGAACAGATGAAAAAAGAAGTATTCTATCCTATAATTCATGTATGGCATGAAGATAACGGTTTTCAGAAATCACAAATTCTGAATAAAGCGATTTTGGCCTGTACCACAGACTATATCATGATGTCCGATGGTGATTGTATTCCACGCCCGGATTTTGTGGAACAACATATTAAGTTTCGTGAAGAAGGTTACTTTTTGTCCGGAGGTTATCACAAACTTCCGATGGATTTATCGAAAAGTATTACGGAAGAAGATATTTATTCCGGTAAATGTTTTGAAATCGATTGGTTGAAAAAAAACGGAATGAAAACTTCTTTCAAGAACAATAAAGTTGATGCTGTAGGCTTGAAGAGTTGGTTTCTTAATTTGCTGACTCCCACAACACCAAGTTGGAACGGACACAATGCTTCGGGCTGGAAGAAAGA
Organism: Flavobacterium enshiense; assembly: GCF_040750275.1. Lineage (GTDB taxonomy): Bacteria > Bacteroidota > Bacteroidia > Flavobacteriales > Flavobacteriaceae > Flavobacterium > Flavobacterium enshiense_B. The sequence continues at coordinate 111,585 of NZ_JBDOCV010000004.1, read as the reverse complement.
TATTATGGCGATCAACGGATTTGACGAGCGCATGCAGTATGGAGGTCAAGACCGCGAATTAGGCGAGCGATTGGTGAATTTTGGTATTAAGCCCAAACAGATTCGTTACAGCACGGTTTGCCTGCATTTAGATCATCCAAGAGGTTATGCTACACCGGAATCCATCAATAAGAATAAAAACATCCGAAAGGAAACCAAGGAGCTAAAGAAAAAGTGGACCGATTTCGGGATTGTGAAAAACTAGTCCCTTAAAAAGTCTTAAAATACATCGACCGCAGATTCTCAGATTAAAAAAATATAATAAACTGCGAATCTGCGGTTTTTTTTTAGGTAGTTATAAATTGTTTTTAAGAAATTTATCCAATTCAGGAACAATCAATTCCGGCGTGAGTTGTTTGTAAAGTTCGTCCGGATTGGCTTCGATTTTTTTGCGTTCTTCGAAAGTGAAACTGTCAAATAAATCCGGTTTCATCTCCAGTAAATGAACAGAATGGTGAAATTTTCCGTCCTCAAAACTGGCCCAATGATCTTTGTTTACATACGGTGAGAAAATGGTAAACGTTGGCTTGTTTAAGGCTTTGGCAATATGCACTGTCCCGCCTTCGTTAGCTACTAAAGCATCACATTGGTGCATTAGTTTGATGAAATCGCGGATACTTGGTGCATAAATGTCCAGAATGATGTTTTCCTTCTTTTTACACATTTCGTAGATTTTCATCGCTTCCTCTTTCTGGTGCGGAGCATAATTGAAAAGTAGGTTTACATCATAATGTTCTGCAATGAAATCACACATTTGCGCCACATATTCGTAAGGCATGGATTTTTGCGGTGTGCTTCCCAAAACACCAAGAACAATTACTTTTTTAGTAGCGTATTTGCCTAGCCAGTTTTCTTTTTTTTCCGCTTCGGATAAAAAGATTTTCGGTTCATAATTAACCGGATCGAAATTACCGGCTTGGTTGAGAAGATGAATACGGTCTTCGATGGCTTTTCCGCAGTTTTTAGTTTTCTCTTTTGAGATTTCCACCGGATGAGTGTAATACCCCCAATTGCCAAACTTCTTACGGCTTTTGTGTCCGATAGTTTGTTTAGCTCCCGAAAATTTACAGATTAACCGGCTTTGCGTTTTGGAATACGGATCGAAGATGATGTCGTATTTTTCCTTTCGGATCTGACGAATCAGTTTTAGTAATACTGGGAGTTTTTTCAGTTCTTTATCGTTGATGGAGATGATTTTATCAATATTCGGATTGTTTATGATTACCCCGTGTGTGAAATCATAAGCTAGGAAATGTACTTCACTGTCCGGGTATTTTGCCTTGAAATTGTTAGCAATCACGGAACTGATTAAAACATCGCCTATGCGTTTGTTCTGGATGATTAAAATCTTCTTCATACAACTAATTCTTGGTGCAAAGTACTATTTTTTATACTTTTAAACCAAAATATTATTCAACGCTGTGCGAATTATCACCCATCCAAAATACAAAGAAAGTGAAAAGGCTTTGCTTCAATTGGTTAACGCTTTTTTCAGTGAAGGTAATCTTATTGTAAAAGGTTCCCGAAACACTATTAAATCCAATGTTTTGGGTGAGGAAAAGGTAAATATCAAATACTTTAAGAGGCCGGGTGCGTTAAAATCCGTTATTTATTCGTTTTTCAGAAGTACCAAAGCCAAGCGTTCGTTTAATTATGCGAATTATCTTTTAAAGCATAACATTCCAACACCGTTTCCGATTGCTTATATGGAAGAACGCAGCGGTTTAGGATTGTTAGGAGATAGTTATTATGTGAGTCAGCAGATTGATTACGATTTTACCATTCGTGAGTTAATTCACGATCCTTTGTTTCCCGATCGAAATAGTATTTTAGAACAATTTGCAGCATTTACCTTCAAGATGCATCAGGCAAATGTGAATTTCTTAGACCATTCACCAGGCAATACCTTGATAATTAAAAGAGATGCAGGGCGATATGATTTTTATCTGATCGATTTGAACCGAATGAAGTTTGAAAACCTTTCCGTTGAAGCTCGAATGGATAATTTCAAGAAAATGTGGCTTTCCAAAACGATGGTGAAAGTAATCGCGAAGAAATATGCCGAATTAAGTGGTCAGCCGGAAGAAAAACTTCATAAAATCCTTTTAGAAAAAACACTGGATTTCAAGCGGAAAATTACCAAAAAGAAATGGTTGAAACGCAAACTGAAACGTAAATAAAATGAAAAACTCCAAATAATTACATTTGGAGTTTTTTGTATCTAAATACTGTGGCTTATTACACCGCTACATCGTATTCTCTCAACGCATTGTTCAAAGACGTTTTCAAATCTGTTGAAGGTTTACGTTTCCCGATAATGAGTGCACAAGGCACCTGATATTCCCCAGCAGCAAATTTTTTGGTATAACTTCCCGGAATCACTACCGAACGTGCCGGAACGATTCCTTTCATTTCTACAGGTTCATCACCCGTAACATCAATGATTTTAGTAGAAGCTGTTAAACAAACATTAGCGCCTAAAACCGCTTCCGTTTCCACGCGAACACCTTCCACAACAATACAACGGGAACCAATAAAAGCACCGTCTTCAATAATAACCGGAGCAGCTTGTAACGGTTCTAAAACCCCGCCAATTCCAACACCACCACTCAAGTGTACGTTTTTACCAATCTGGGCACAGCTTCCAACCGTTGCCCAAGTATCGACCATGGTTCCTTCATCTACATATGCACCGATATTTACATAACTCGGCATCAAAATAACTCCGCTTGAAATATATGCACCATGACGTGCTACCGCATTTGGAACCACGCGAATTCCTTTTTCGGCATAATTGCGTTTTAAAGGCATTTTGTCGTGGTATTCGAAAATTCCCACTTCCAATGTTTCCATTTTTTGAATTGGGAAGTACATTACTACGGCTTTTTTCACCCATTCGTTAACCTGCCAGCCGCCTTCAATGGGTTCAGCCACTCTTAGTTTTCCAGAATCTAACAGTTCAATTACTTCTCTGATGGCTTTTGTTGTATTCTCTTCTTGTAATAATGCACGGTTTTCCCATGCCTGTTCTATAATATTTTGTAGTGCTTCCATGTTGAATTATTTAGCAGCAAATATACTTATTGTCATCCGGATGAACTAATTTACCCAAGCTGATATTTGGGGATTTTCCATTTATAACCTTTTAAAATTTTTTGTGTAGTTTTTTGAAAAAAAGACATTTTTTTGTATTCTAATTTTGGAATTGCTAAGGTTTCTGGTTCAATCGCAGTAGTTTTCGGGACTAATTCTTCAAATTTTTTTAAATGATAAACATTGAAGAAATCCTTTAAAACACTTCGAAATTCTTTAAAATACCAATAATGATGAATATGCTTTTCAGTCGATTTCGGTCTGCCGGATTTTTGAAATAAATAACTCAGCGCCAACTGTTCCATAACAAAAAGTTTTTCCAATGCATAAAGTTGATCGGTAAGTTCTTCAGCGGCTTTTAAAATTGTTGCATGTGACGAGTTTAAGCCGATTACGCCAGAATTCCAAACTACGAAAGATTTCTCAAACACTGCTTTTTCTGTAGTGCTGAGTTCAAAACTGTTTTGCTTTTGGAGCACTTTTCGTGTTTTTTTTGCAATTCCGCCTTTTTTGCCTTCCAGTAAACCTTCGCATTTGTCAAAAAACAATTCGCCTTTGTCTATTTCTATGAAAATTTCGGAAATGTTTTTTCTGAAAACCGTATCACTGTCCACAAATAAAAAACTTCCGGAATAGTGTTGAACAGCATCTTGAAGTACTTTGATTTTAACCCTGTTGATAAAATTATCAGGACCTTTCCAATTGCTTAATTCTGAAGGGGAAATATTTCTTACAATGGCATTTTGAGGTGTTTTGCTTCTGAAAAAATCAGGCGTATCCGTGTAAATAATTGTTTTTATTTCGGTATCCGGATTGTTTTTGCAGAAGGAAAGTAATGAAAACAAGGCTTCATTCAGGTAGTCTGTTGCACCGACGGCCAGAAAAATAAGGTAATGTTTCAAATTATAAGAATAAAACCAAATATACGATTTTACAAATTATCGAAAAAGAAATCCGAAAATAACTTAATTTTACTCAAAAAAGAAATGCCAAGAATCCTTGCCATAGATTATGGACAAAAGCGTACCGGAATTGCCGTAACCGACGAATTGCAAATTATAGCCTCCGGTTTAACCACAATTCCGTCTGAAACCGTTTTACTTTTCTTAACGGATTATTTTCAAAAGGAGAAAGTGGAAAAAGTACTCATCGGTGAACCCAAACAAATGAATGGAGAACCTTCAGAAAGTACGGCTGTTATTGAAGCCTTTGTAGAAAAGTTTAAAGTTAGTTTTCCCAACATGATTTTAGAGCGGGTTGACGAACGTTTTACTTCTAAAATGGCATTTCAAACCATGATTGATAGTGGTCTTAAAAAGAAACAACGTCAAAATAAAGCGTTAATTGATGAAATTTCCGCAACAATTATGCTTCAGGATTATCTATCCCGAAAAATGTTTTAAAAAATGTTTCTAATTCCTTAAAAATGATTTTTGGAGAGTAAAGCCTTGAAAATTAAGATAACTTTTGCAATGGAAGCCGTAAATTTGTGCATTGAAATCCATTGCAATGACAACAACAACACAAAAATCAGAAGCAGATGTAGTTTTGATTGGCGCCGGTATTATGAGTGCTACTTTAGGATTACTTCTGAAAGAACTACAACCTAATTTAAAAATCGAAATATTTGAGCGTCTGGATGTTGCTGCCGCAGAAAGTTCCGACGCCTGGAACAATGCAGGAACAGGTCATGCCGCGTTTTGCGAATTGAATTATACCCCTGAAAAAGCAGACGGTTCCATTGATACCTCCAAAGCCGTAAAAATTGTGGAAGCTTTCGAGGTTTCCCGTCAGTTCTGGTCGTATTTGGTGGAAAAAGGATTGCTTAAAAATCCGGAGAGTTTTATCAAGCATGTGCCTCATATGAGTTTTGTTTGGGGTGAAAAAAACACCAAATACCTTAAAAAGCGTTACGACGCGATGCAGCAGTTTCATTTGTTTAAGGATATGGAATATTCCGAAGATCCGCAAACCATTAAAGAATGGGCACCACTAATCATGGAAGGCCGAAAAGGCGCTAAAAAAGTAGCTGCAACTACCATGAAATACGGAACCGATGTGAATTTTGGAGCCTTAACCCGAAACATCTTCAAGTATTTGGAAACCTTGGAAGGCGTTAGTTTGCATTTCAATCATGAAGTAAAGAAACTTAGAAGATACGACGACGGCACTTGGCGTGTACGCGTGAAAGATTTGGAAACCGGTGGAAAAAAAAGAGTAAAGACTAAATTTGTTTTCATTGGAGCCGGCGGTGGTTCATTGTTGTTGCTGGAAAAAGCAAACATACCGGAAGGTGAAGGTTACGGAGGTTTCCCGGTAAGTGGTCAGTGGTTGAAATGTACCAATGAAGAACTGATTGCCAAACATCAGGTTAAAGTATACGGAAAGGCAGCTGTGGGCGCACCACCAATGTCAGTTCCACATATCGATACTCGTATGATTGATGGTAAAAAAGCGTTGCTGTTCGGACCTTATGCAGGTTTTTCAACTAAATTTTTAAAGAATGGTTCGTACTTCGATTTGGCGAAATCGATTCAATTAGACAATATTAAACCGATGCTTTCTGCTGGAATCAATAATATTCCGCTTACCAAATATTTGATTGAACAGGTTTTTCAATCTTCAGAAGACCGAATGAAAGCCTTACGCGAATATTTACCGGATGCGAAACCGGAAGACTGGACGTTGGAAAATGCCGGACAACGTGTTCAGGTTATCAAAAAGGATAAAAACGGAAAAGGAGTTTTAGAATTCGGAACGGAAGTGGTAAACTGTGCCGATGGTTCGTTAGCAGTACTTTTAGGAGCATCTCCGGGAGCTTCAACGGCAGTTTCTATTATGCTGGATTTGCTTGGTCGTTGTTTCAAAGAAGAATTAGCCACACCAGAATGGCAGGCGAAACTAAAAGAAATGATTCCTTCTTACGGGCAATCACTAAATGCAAACCCGGAATTAGCCGATGAAATCCGATACAAAACCGGAACGATTTTGAAACTACGCGATGTAGTGACAGCTTAATCAACTTGTAAATAATATGAAAGCGCATCCGAAACGAATGCGCTTTTTTAGTTTTCGGCAGTAAGTGTTTTGGATACTTTTAAAAGGTTCTCCGATAAATTAATCAACCAAATCAGCTGGTCGATAACCAATTGTGCTTCTTCCATTTTCTGACGGAAATCGGCATCTTCCAAACCATCGTTTTTAAGTTCACGAGCGCGGATGTTTTTCAGTTCGGTAAAGCTTAAATCCAAGCGTTCTTTTTCGTCTTCAGTTAACGATACATTGTGCTTGCTGTTAAGGGATTGGATGACTAAATTTAAATTTCGGATCACAGAATTAGCCACGATATTAAAGGCTTCCGACGCTTTAGTGGTTTTATGAGATTGTACATAAGTGCCCAAGGAAGCAGCCGACGAAAGCAATGTATGATTGAGTACTACGAATTTATATACCTGTGCCATGTTTTTCTGCTTGGATTTCGGTTCCTGTTTCATGCGCTGAAAAGAAGCCATCAGGTTTCCGATTTCGATGAAAGCCTGTTTGCGGGCTAATTTATAAGTCGTTGTCACTTCACCTTTCTCATTGTAATACGCGGTAATTTCCTTTAAATAATTTCTGTTGGCAAGAATTGATTTTTCAAGATATTTGTTAAGGTTCAGGAATTCCCACGAAGGCCATAAAAAATAATTGGCAAGGAACGCCAGTCCTGCGCCTAAAAGGGTGTCAAGCACTCGGTATTGTATTACTTCCAGTACATTTGGTGTAATCATTCCGAAAATGAAAATGACATACACGGTTACAAAGGTGGCCCCGATTTTGTAATTTATTTGTGAATAGGCATATCCAAAAACCATAGCAATAACCGATAAAGTTCCCAAAACGTAATGATTCTGAGTAAAATACAAGATGCCAAAAGCAATGGCTCCACCCAAAAGCGTTCCGTAGATGCGTTCAAAAGAGCGTTGTTTGGTAAGGCCGTAGCCTGGTCGCATAATCACTACTATGGTTAGTAAAATCCAGTACCCGTTTTGAAATGGAAGCACTTGTCCTATAATGAACCCAATCAAAATTGTAATCGATAAACGTAACGAATGCCTGAAAGTGGTAGATGAAAAACTGAGGTTTTCTAAAAGGGTACCGATGCGATAATTTTGAGGGGTTAGGAATTTTTCGATTTCCTTGTTTTTGCGTTTTAAAATTTCGGGATTCATGGAACCGGTCAACGCCTGTTCGATCACTTTTATTTTTTCAATTTGTTTTTGGGCGTAATGCTGCATGTTTTTGAGCATTAAAACGCCTTCGGCTGCCTGGTTTTTACCAACTTCTTCCTGATACTGCTGAATTACTTTTTCAAGATTTTCCAAAGCATCGAACAGTACATTATCAGGGATGTATGCTGTGTCGGCTTCTAAACTCTGCGACAGTTTTTTGAGGGTGGAAGCGATCGTATAGGCCAGATTTTGATATGTTCTCAGTACTTTCGGATGGCTGTCAAACTTTTTGTGTAGGTTTTCATGGTTGAAGGCGAAGGATAACGCAATTTCAAGAATATCCACCAAATTGGTAAAAACAATGAGCTTTCTTCTGTTTTGATTGGAGTTGTTGGAATTAATGGCATTTCGAATCAAATATTCCCGAATGTTTTCGTGTATTGTATTGATTTCTACCTGAAGTTCCAATTGTTTTTCGGTTATTTTGGCGCGATCTGCATCGGCATTCCATAAATCACCACGAAGTTTTAAGTATTTGGAAGTAAGTCGTAAACAATCGGCTAATTGCAAATCAATATAACGATGCGGTCTCAAAAAGTAAAATAGGAGCGAGATAAACAGATAAAATAACCCGCCTATTAAGATGTAGCCACAATGTTTCAAAAGTTCGGCACCTGTATAAGAATGACTGAAAACCAATGTTGCCGAAATCAATGCAACGAATGAAATCATGTTGGCCCTATGTCCGTAAACGGAAATCATGGATAAAAAAAACACCAAAAACAATAAAACCGGATAAACGATAAAGGTGTAATTCTGAATAAATCCCAAGAAAAGATTGGTACCCGTGATCAGGAAAATGGCAATCAGGATGCCTTTAATCTTGTGGTTCAAACTTCCCGGAACATCACTTGGGAAAGTAAGCAAAGCGCCAAGTGCAATTACAAAACCTTCTTGAAAATGACCCAGTTGCGATAAAGTAATAACCGGAAGTACGCATGAAAGCGTTGCTTTTACAGCGTTTGCAGCATTAGTGTTATCGGCGTATTTTTTTATTCTCTGAAGCATAGTTGTCAGTGCAAAGGTAGGAGCCTGTAAGAAAAGCAACTATAAATTTAAGAATCATTTCACATATTGTGTTTAAAAAAAGTCAAAACGGGTCAAATACTGTCTATTTCTTTCTTTTTTGATTACTTTTGCGGCATAATTAAGTAACAGAAAATGATTTTACCGATTATAGGATACGGCGATCCGGTACTTCGCAAAGTTGGAGAAGAGGTTTCAAAAGACTATCCAAACCTTAAAGAAGTGATTGCCAATATGTATGAGACCATGTATAATGCACATGGAGTAGGACTGGCAGCCCCTCAGGTTGGCTTGGCTATCCGTATTTTTATTGTGGATTGTGAGCCGTTCAGCGACAGCGACGATTTGTCCAAAGAGGAAGAAGAACAATTAAGAACGTTCAAGAAAACCTTCATCAATGCTAAAATCCTTAAGGAAGAAGGTGAAGAGTGGGGTTTCAACGAAGGTTGTTTGAGTATTCCGGATGTGCGTGAGGATGTGTTTCGTCATGAACAAATCACTATTGAGTATTACGACGAAGATTTCAACAAGCACACAGAAGTTTATGAAGGTTTGATTGCCAGAGTAATACAACACGAGTACGATCATATTGAAGGAATTTTGTTTACCGACAGAATATCTTCGCTTAAAAAACGTTTAATCTCCAAGAAATTGCAAAACATTATGGAGGGGAAAGCCCGTCCGGATTATAAAATGAAATTTGCGGCCAAAAAAGGACGATAATTTTTGTTTTTTAAGGTAAAGATTAGATATTTGTCACCCTATTAAAATAATACACAATGAGCATAGAAAGAATATTAGCCATTTCTGGTAAACCGGGGTTATACGATTTGAAATTACAAACCAGAACAGGATTCGTTGCCGAGTCTTTGATTGATGGTAAAAAAATAACGGTTGGAATGCGCAGTAACGTAAGTTTGTTATCTGAAATTTCCATTTATACTAATAGCGGTGAAGTACGTTTGTCTGAAGTTTTCAGAAAAATCGCTGAAAAAGAAAACAATGGTGCTGCCATTTCGCACAAAGAAGATAACGCTAAATTAGAAGCGTATTTCGCGGAAATTTTACCGGATTATGATCAGGACAGAGTATATGCGTCCGATATCAAAAAGGTATTGAACTGGTATAACATGCTTCAGGCAAAAGGAATGGTTTCCAAAGACGCTCCTGCAACTGCTGAAGTTGAAAAAACTGAAGAATAAATTTTGATTCAAAGTTAAGTTTTGGTTTCTATCGTTTTCTATTTGATTACTGCTAACTGAAACTGTTTACTAATAAAGTCCCGCCTTGTGGTGGGATTTCTTATTTTTACACAAATTCTCATGCTATGAACACACGCCAACAACAACTGGAAGCTTTCAACCGATTGCTGGACATTATGGACGATTTGCGCGAAAAATGCCCTTGGGATAAAAAGCAAACCCTTGAAAGTTTGCGCCACTTAACCATTGAGGAGGTCTATGAATTGGGTGATGCAATTCTGGACAACGATTTGGACGAAATCAAGAAAGAACTGGGCGATGTGTTGTTGCATATTGTGTTTTATTCCAAAATCGGAAGTGAAAAAAAAGCATTTGATATAGCTGATGTGGCGAATTCGATTTGCGATAAGCTGATAGACCGTCACCCTCATATTTACGGTGATGTAGTGGTGGAAAATGAAGAACAGGTAAAACAAAACTGGGAAAAGCTCAAACTGAAAGAAGGTAAAAAATCCGTTTTAGAAGGTGTTCCCAAGAGCTTGCCGGCGATGGTAAAAGCGAGCCGAATCCAAGACAAAGTGAAAGGCGTTGGTTTCGATTGGGAAGAGCCGCATCAGGTTTGGGAAAAAGTGCAGGAAGAGCTTTCCGAGTTGCAACATGAAGTCGAAACGGCGAATCAGGATAAAATAGAAGCCGAATTTGGCGATGTTTTGTTCTCGATGATAAATTATGCACGGTTTTTGAATGTAAATCCGGAAGATGCCTTAGAGCGCACCAATAAGAAATTCATTAAAAGATTTCAGTATTTGGAAAGCAAAGCCAATGAAATCGGAAAGCCTTTGGCAGACATGACGCTTTCAGAGATGGATGTGTTTTGGGAAGAAGCAAAGAAGTTATAAATTATAATTATAAATGGAAAGTATGATTGCAAAAACACCAGAACCACCATATTATGCTGTGATTTTTACTTCAGTGAGAACGGAGAAAGAGGAAGGATATGGAGAAACTGCTGATCGAATGGTGGAATTGGCCAGTGAACAACCCGGTTTTTTAGGCGTGGAATCCGCCCGGAATGAAATAGGAATCACGGTTTCGTACTGGAAAGATTTAGAGTCGATTAAAAACTGGAAAATGAATACCGAACACACCATCGCCAGAGAAACTGGAAGAACGGATTGGTATCAAGCCTTTAAAGTGCGTATCGCCAAAGTGGAACGCGATTATGATTTTACAAAATAATTAAACTGATAATGAAACAAGTAACTTTACTATTCCTGTTGATTGCAAATAGTATTATGGCTCAAAAAGCTGTTAAAGTAACCGAACAAACCCTTAAAATTAAACCAAATTCCACGGAAGAATTGCAATACGGATTTGCTGACGGCGATAAAATCGTATTCACGTTTGTGGAAGAAAACGGAAATAAAGTCAGTGAAGTATCTGTTTCCGAGTATCCGGAAGTAACTAAATTCAAGGTTTTAGATGCTAAAAAAATTAAAAAAGAAGAGTTGTTGGTAACTCATAAATCGGTCTATAAATTTCAGTTTAAAAATACAGGAAACTACGAATTGACAGGAAAACTTATTATTCAACGTATTCCGTCAAACCATAATACTGCCAATTTTAATACAAGTGTAAAATGGATTACGGAACAAGATACGGTCTGGAATTCGATAACAAAAGAAGTAGTGGTAGGTTATGATACTTTGCGTCTTCAGAAAACAAGGAAAGTAGCATTCTACGAGAAAAAATACGAAGAGATGGTATTGGATAAAAACCAGCGGGTTAATGCCAAAACCACTTTTGATTCCAGTACTTCAAGTGTGTTTTTCTCTTTGCCGAAAAACGAGATTTCCGAGAACGAAACTAAAAAAGTAATTGCATGGGCCTATTGGGTAGGGGTAGGAAAAGAAAGTAACGAATACTGGAACCAGAACAGAAAAATGATTGTGGGTGCCGTACAAGGTGTCGCCTCTTATTTTTCGACTCCTTTGGGTGGCATTGCTGCAGGAGCTATTACCAATCTTGCTTTGCCTTCTAATGGTGAAGATGTAGAATATGCCTTGGTAAATGAGGAAAATAAAAAGTTGTTTATGGAAGAAAAACCAGCCAAGTCCTACGATTTTGGAAAAGGCATTGCGGCTTACAAGCGATTTACCGAACCGAATTTACTTCAAGGAAAATATTTCGTAATGATGAAAAACGACAATTACGTGCAGTCGATAGATGTAAACGTGAAAATTTCAGCCATTATGGAGCACAAAAAGTATAAAACAGAAACATATACCGATACACAGATTACGCCAAAATATAGCAAGAAAATTGTTTCAGAGCCTACGATTGTTACGCGTAAGATATTGGTAACGTCAGATTATGCCCGCAAATAGCGTTAAAGGTTGATGATTTTTGTGTTTACCTTGGTAGCATTGATCAAGGTTTGGTAAACCACACAATAACGCTCCGTTAGTTTTAAAAGCGTTTCTATTTTTTCGTCATTTTCGTTTGATTTGATTTCAAAAGTCAAGCGTATCTGTTGGAAACCGACTGGGATTTCTTTTGAAAGACCAAGCGTTCCCCTGAAATCCAAATCGCCTTCAGCTTTTACGATACACTCATCTACTTTAATTCCTAGAGATGTTGCTACGGCATTTAGTGTAACTCCGGCACACGCTACTAAAGATTCGAGCAGCATATCGCCGGAACATAATTGTAAGCCGGTTCCTCCGGTTGCCGGGTGGAGGCCTGCTTCTGAGATGCGTAATCCGGTTTCGATTTTACAGGAAACGTTTTCTCCAAGGTGACCTTGCGCTTTTAGTGTTATTAAAGCTGAAGCTGCATCGTTGGTGTATTTTTCTTTTAACGGCGTTTGCAGTTTTTTTAATTCTTCACTTGTCATGATTACGGAATTGGTAAAGTTTTGGAAATAAAAAAACCGCAACTCTTTAGTGAAATTGCGGTTTTGCTTGAAATTATTCCTGTTTAAGACTTCTTATCTGTTTCAATTTTTCTTTCCACGTTTTTAACTCTTCTTTGTGGCGTTCGATGCTTTTGTTTACCTCTTTTACCAAAGGATTGTCTGCTTTGGCATTGGAAATGAACTGCACATTGTTTTCCAACTGAAAGATTTCATTTTGTACTTCATCAATTTTACGCATGATGAAAATCTGTTCATTCTGTAACTGACGTTCATCACCTTCTGCCAATTGTCCCAATCGGTTGTTGAATTTAGCCATTTCAGCATCTTTTTTGGATAAACTCAGTTTGTCAAACAAGGCATCTAAGATTTTGTTGAATTTGCCTTCAATGTGACGGCGGTTATGTGGTACTTTTCCGAATGCTTTCCAGTTTTCGATATGTTTTTTAATAGCATCTAAATCCGATTTGTGTTCACCGGTTAACTGAAACTCCTTGATGCTTTCCAGATAGGCTTTTTTGCTTTCAAAAGCTTCTATTTCCTCGTTACTGGCTTCGTTTCGTTTGGCATGCATTTTATCGAAATAGTGATTGCAGGCCTCTTTAAAATCTTTCCAGACGGCATCGGAGTATTTTCTTGGAACATGACCAATTTTTTTCCAGTCTTCCTGAATCTGCTTCATGATTGGGGTTGTCGCATTGAAATCCTCGCTATCCTGTAAGGATTTTGCTTTTTCCACCAAAGCCAGTTTTTTATTCAGATTGTCCTGCTGATCTTTTTTGATGTCTTTGTAAAAAGCGTTTTTTTGGGCATTGAAATGGCGCACCGCATCTTTGAAAGAAGTCCAGGTTTCCTCGTTAACTTCCATCGGTACTTTTCCGGCCTGCATGAAAGCCGCACGCAGCGCTTCGATTTTTTCAATCTGACCTTGCCATGCACTGTGGGAAACTACTTCTTCCTTAGCAACGGCGTTTATTTGTGTGATAATTTCTTTTTTGCGGGCGAGATTTTCTTCTTCAACTTCTCTTGCTTTTGCAATAAGGCCTTCGCGTTTGTCGTGCAGTTGTCTTGTCAGTTCGCTGAAACGGTTCCACAATTCTTCACGGTGTTCACGCGATACCGGTCCTATTTCTTCTTTCCAGATTTTATGTAAAGACTGTAATTCACGGAAAGCTTTGGCAACGTCTTCTTCTTTAACCAATTCCTCAACACGGGCAATGATTTTAAGCTTCTGATCGTAATTGTGTTTGAAATCCATATCGCGGGCCTCACGATCTAAATGCAAATGGTCGTAAAAACGTTCAATATGAAAGTGAAAGTTGTTCCAAACGTGATTGTATTTGTCACGCGGAATTGGTCCGGCATTTTTCCAACGTTCCCGTAGCTCGTTAACGTTTTTAGCTGTTTCCTGCATGTTCTCGCCGGAATTGTCAACAAGGTTCTTCAGTTCTTCAATAATAGCAAGGCGAACGTCCAGATTGTTTTTCAGACTGTTCTGCATTACTTTGAAGTGTTGATTCTTCTGCTCTCTGTATTTGTTGTAAATTGAATCAAATTTGTTTTTAAGCGGGAAATGATAATCAAATCCGCTGGTGTCGCCATTATTTTCATGGCTGTATTCGTCGCGCTTCTCATCAATGAAGTGGTGGTATTTCACCATGAAATCTTTACGGATTTCTTCCACGTGATTGCGAATAGACATTACTTTTTCGTTGGAAACCAGTTTGTTCAGTTCGTCGGTAAGTTCTTCCATTGACATGGCTTCGTAGTGAAGCATTGGTATGTCGTGCCCTTCACTGATGCTTTCGTCTTCACTTTCTTCCGCATTAGAATTCTCAATAGCTTCAATGGCCGATTGATTTTCATTCTGAGCAGTTTCCGCCTGGATAATTTCTTCCTGTCCTTCTGCCTGAGGCAGGTTACCATTCTTTTCTTCTAACATTGTAATAAATGCTTAAGTTTAACATAATTTTGCCGAAGATACTAAAGCAGCCCGATAATTCAAAGGAAAACAGGTTAAATAAACGGTTTTTCGGTTGAAATACATCTTTAATAATATAAGGACAATTCTTACTTTTTTAAAGATTGGATCATTGGCCAATAAAATTATTTTAAAAAAGGGTTCTGCAAGTAAGATTTTAGGGCTATTTGTTCCATATTTCCCATGCTTTTTCAGCCTGAAAAACCAACATATCGTACCCGTTTTTTACAGTTGCTCCTTTTTCTTTCGCCAATCGTAAAAATTTGGTTTCATCCGGGTTGTAAATTAGGTCGTAAGCGATGTGTTTATCGGTGAAAAGGGAATAATCTAAAGGCGGACAGTTGTCAACATCTGGAAAAGTGCCTATTGGAGTTGTGTTGATGACAATCTGATAGTCGTCAAATATGTCTTTTGTTAATTCGTCATACGAAAATTGATATTCTGACGGTGTTCTGGATACGAAATCATATTCAATTCTGAGTTTTCGCAGTGCATAGGCAATCGCTTTACTGGCGCCTCCCGTACCTAAGATAAGGGCTTTTTCATGGTGTTTCTTCAGTAAAGGTTTTAATGATTTTTTAAATCCGTGAAAGTCTGTATTGTAGCCTTTAAGGTCGCCTTTTTTGGAGATCTTAATTGTATTTACAGCTCCAATTATTTTTGCGTTTTTGGAAAGTGCAGTCAAAAAGGGGATTACGGCTTCTTTATACGGAATGGTTACATTTACTCCTTTAAGATTTTTATTGTTTGCGACAATGTGTTTGAAATCATCAATCGATTCCACATCGAAATTTTTATAGGAATAATGGTCAAAGCCGATTTTTTCAAACTTTTCCGTAAAGTATTTTCTGGAAAAAGAATAACTGATGTTCTTTCCCAACAAACCGAATTTCTTTTTTTTGAGCTTTTGCATAAAAATTATGGTCAGTTATTTTGATAACTGACCATAAAGATAATAGTAAAATGTGGTATTTGATTTACTATTCGTCGGCTTTTTTATGTTTTTGAATATAATCCTGTACCGTTTTTCGATTCCAGATTACCGGAAACAATTCCTCAAGTAAGGATTTGTTTTCGTAGTTCAGTCGTAAGCCGTTGGCAAGATGAAATTTTCCTTTTATTTCGTCCTGTAACATGAAATACATTCCGGCTAAACGGTATTCCACTTCGTACTCTTCAGGGAAATATTCGGCAGCTTGTAAAAGCGTTTGAATTGCACTGTCAAATTCACCTAAAAATTGAAGGATGTCGCCCCAAAATAACCAAGTGTCCAATTCCAAATCGCCGTATTCGATAGCTTTTCTGAAACCATATTCTGCTTCTTCAAAGAAATTAAGCGCTTTGTTGATGGCAGCATAGCGTTTCCAGTATAATCTGTTTTCGTTGTCAATGCTGATTGCTTTGTTTACATAATATAAAGCTTTTTGGAAATTCTTCTGACGGATGTAAAAATCCGTGATGGCAATCCAGGCTTTATCTAACAAAGGATCTTCATGAACAGTTTTTTGATAGAATTGTAGTGCTAATTCTGCATTTCCCAGTTTTTCATGACATTTTCCAACGCGCAACAAGGCAAAAGAAGTAGCGTCATCCAATTCCATGGTGATGTTGTAACAGTCTATAGCTTCCTGATATTTTTTTAGTTTTTCCAGTGCTTTTGCTTTTTCAAGATATGCGCCTAAGAAATTCTCGTCAATTAAAGTGGCGTAATCGAAAGCACGGACCGCCTGGTCGTAATCCTTAACAGTATAGTACTGGCGTCCTAACTGATGCCAGGCTACTTCACTGTATGGATTTCTGTCGATAAAATTATTTAGGAATAAAATGGCTTCGTTGTTCTGATCTAAAAAGTCAAAACAATACACCACATTGTATAAAGCGGAATGGTCTTCAATGTCTTCATCCAAACATTTGATGAAATTTTCTTTAGCCAGCTCCAATTCGTCCATAAACAAATATTCCATACCGATTAAATTATACACATCGGCATAATCATCAGTGTATTTTAGAGCATTTTTTAGCATTTCCACTGCTTTTTCATGCTCATCTCTTTTGGAATGGATGTTTGCTTTTTGGATGTAAACTTCTTCGTTGGTCGGTTCAATGGCAAACAATTCATTGCAGAGTTTATCGGCAATGTCAAGCTTGTCTTCAAATACTAAGAGTTCAATCTGAACTAACTTCAAACCGGTAGATTTGGGATGTTGTTCTAAACCTAATTTAAGTGCCTTTTTGGCTAAGTTTATGCGCCCCGTGTCAAGATAATGAAGAATGATGTCTTCAAACTCTTCGGAGTCAAAGAAGAATACCTTGTTGGTTTTCAACATAGATTCGAACTTTGATAAGGATAAACTGTTTTCCTCTTCCTCGTTACTCAAATACATACTCCTGTTGTTTAAATTATCCTTATTAAAATTACTAAGACTTTGCAGCCTTTTTATGATGAACGTGTGTAGGTTGTAAACAATATTATTAACAATCTTGTTCCATAGCTTCTTCGGCCATCACTTCATTCATCGCTTCAAGAATGATGCCACAACCGTCTTCAATTTCTTTATTGGATAAAGTTAACGGTGGTGTGATGCGGATAGCACAGCCTTCAAAGAGTAACCAGAACAATATCAGGCCTTTTTCCTGACATTTGAAGATGATTTTATTGGTGATTTCAGGACTTTCTGTCATAGGTGCCAACATTAAGCCCTCACCGCGAATTTCTTTGATTAATGGATGCACCAACAATTTACGGATTAATTGCTCTTTTTCCAAAACCTCAGCCATTAAATCGGTTTCTAGTAGTTCTTTTAGTGTTGCCAAACAAGCAGCTGCAATAACAGGATGGCCTCCAAAAGTGGTAATGTGCCCTAATTTCGGGTCATGGCTCAATAAATCCATGTATTCCGATTTGGCCATGAAAGCACCCACCGGCATTCCGCCACCCATGCCTTTACCCATAACCACTACATCGGGAACAATATCGTAATTTTGAAAACCAAATAATTTACCGGTACGGCCAAATCCGGGTTGGATTTCGTCCAATATCATCAAAGCACCCACTTCATCGCAACGCTGACGGACTTTTTTCAGAAAATCGTTATGGGGTTGAATAAAACCAGCACCACCTTGTATCGTTTCCAAGATGATCCCGGCGGTTTTTTCGGTTATTTTCAGTAAATCCTCTTCGTTATTAAAAGTGATGAAATCCACATCAGGAATCAACGGTCGGAAGATTTGTTTGCGTTCTTCAAAACCCATGACACTCATGGAGCCCATAGTGTTGCCATGATAAGCGTTATGACAGGAGATCAATTGGCTTCTTCCAGTCACGCGTCGGGCTAATTTTAAAGCACCTTCTGTAGCTTCCGTTCCAGAATTTACCAAATAGACTTTGTCTAATGGAGCGGGGGTGTTTTTGGCTAATAGTTTGCACAATTCTACCGCAGGATCTTGTGCATATTCGCCATATACCATGACGTGCGCGTATTTGTCCAATTGATTGACTATTGCTTCCCGTACACGAGGGTGCTGATGTCCAAGCGTACACGCGGAAACTCCGGCCACAAAATCCAGATACGCTTTTCCGTTGGTGTCGTAAATATAAGAGCCTTTGGCGTGAGAAACCTCCATTCCTAATGGATAAGGAGAGGTTTGTGCCTGATATTTATAGAAATCTTTAAGCATATTGTAGGTATTCGTGGATTGGGTTATTCGGAAATCTTAAAACTAAGATTATGACTGAAAACTATTTTTTCTTCTTCTTTTTAACCGGAGCCGGAGCTGTTTTCTTTTCTGATTTCCCGTACTCTAGTGTTTCTTTCTTCACTTCCATCGGTTTTTCGGCTTCTACGGCATTTTTTTTGCTTTGCATCTGGGCTTTTTCATCCAGTGCTAATTCCTCTTTAGAGAAAATGTCTTCCAGCCGTTTTATTTCTTCATCACCTCGCCAGATAAAACCTCTTAGTTTTCGTGCGTTTTCCGGGAATTCTTTTTCGGGATATATTTGTCCTTCCGGATTGGTAAATTTTGTAACGGTCTGAATCTGATTTTCTTCCAGTTCTAAATGGATCGAACTGCAAACACCTTTGTCAATGCCAACGAGTTCATTTTTATCGTTGTACATGTAGTAAATCATTTCGGCGTTTTTTACCATATCGACCTCGTAGAGTTTGTTGTCCCGGAATTTACCGTAAAGATTCATTCCTTTCACCTGATTGAAGCCATTGCCGATAGTGTCTTTTTGAATGATAAAAGCATTGTTCATTACTTTTAAAGAATCCAGTTTTTCGGTTTGATTGTTGCCGATTAAATGCATGAGATCTCCAGTAAGCTGGCTTTTTTGGCTCCATAAAATGGGTCTTCCGATTAATTGGGTTAAACCTTTTGTCTGATCGGAATGAATTGAGTCACATTTTCCACTCATATCGGATTTGAAAATTCGTGCGTTTTTAAAGCCACGAACGATACGTTCTCCCTGTTTTCCGGTAACCAATAGTTTTTCTGCATGAATATAAACCGAATCGTTTTCCACAAAACTGGCGATTAAAGCTTTTTTGGTGATAAACATCGAATCTTTAGCGCGGTGCATTTCGGCGTAATGACCGGTTACGACCATCCGGTTAATGCTGTCCGTGATTTTTACATTATTGGTAGCTGAAGAGAAATTCCGCTTGCCGTCATAATATATTTTTTCTCCTTTGATTTTCCGGTTCTGATAAGTAATTGTTGAGTTTTTAGACAAATTAGACGTTTGGTTTTTGGTGTCATAAAAACCATTTTCAGTATAAATGATGTTGCCTTTGTTGTTGATCGTGGAAGGCCCGAAAACATAAGCGTGACCCGAATCTTCATAATAATCCAAATGATTGGTTTTAATGGTAGATTCCGGGCTGGTTACGGTAACCGCGGTTTTAAACTGGTACTTTTTCTCGTTTAAAAAATAACGTCCGGATTTACTTCTCAGCGTATTTTCTTTGTTGATGATGGTTCCGTGCGTGTTGTAATACGCCTGTTGGATGCTACGGTCGAAGTTAATGGTATCGGTAGTCAAAGTTGATTCCGGGGAACGCAAAACCACATCGCCCGTTGCGAAGGCAAACTGTTGGTTTCCATTGTATTCAGCATATTTGCTGGACATCGTGATGGTGTCGCCCTGATTCAGTCGGACATTTCCAAAAGCTTTTACATAATTTTCATTTTTAAAATGATAGGCCTTGTTGCAACTGATCAAAACTCCGTCGTGTTCCACCTGAACGTTTCCGGTGAAAATTACTGCGCCCGGAATTTCATTTTCGTTTCTGTCAGTGAAATCCGAATGCAAAATGTTAATGGTTTTCTTTTCCTGTGCCAATGATGACAAACCGATGAAAAGTGTGCAAAATATAAATAGAATGGAATTCTTCAATGTCTGAAATTTTGCCCAAATTTAAGTAAAATCTGTGAAAGCTAATTTGTATTAAGAATTATTTATAATTGACTTGTTTTCAAAAGAAAAACGCCTTCCGAAGAAAGCGTTTTTAAATTATTTTATAATGGTTTGTGTTCTGTCTGGTCCAACCGAGATAACTTTGATAGGTACTCCAACTTCACTTTCAATGAATGCTACATATTCTTTCAATTCTGAAGGAAGGTCTTCGTAATTGGTCATTCCTGTCAAATCTGCTTTCCAACCCTTTTTCTCAACATAGATAGGAGTAACGTTTTCTTCCTCGATGTTGTAAGGTAAATGATTGATTACTTCCCCTTTGTAGTTATATCCCGTACAAACTTTTAGTGTGTCAAAACCGGAAAGTACGTCGCCTTTCATCATGTACAATTGGGTAACGCCATTTACTTGAACAGCATATTTTAGTGCTACTAAATCCAACCATCCGCAACGTCTTGGACGACCTGTTACCGCTCCAAATTCGTTTCCAACTTTTGCAATGGTTTGTCCTACTTCGTCAAACAATTCGGTAGGGAATGGGCCGCTACCAACTCTTGTAGTATAGGCTTTGAAGATTCCGAATACTTCTTTTACGCGGTTAGGAGCGATTCCTAAACCGGTACAAGCTCCGGCAGCTGTTGTGTTTGAGGAAGTTACAAATGGGTACGTTCCGAAATCGATATCTAATAACGAACCTTGAGCACCTTCTGCTAAAATTGATTTTCCTTCTTTTAAAGCGTTGTTTAAAAATTCTTCGCTGTCAATGAATTGCAATGTTTTCAATACCTCAATGGAAGCAAAAAACTCGTCTTCCATTTCTTTTAGGTTGTACTGCATGTCTACATCGTAGAACGCAATCATCGCCTCATGTTTGTCTGCCAAACTTCTGTAACGCTCTTTGAAATCGGCTAATTCGATATCGCCAACTCTTAGTCCGTTTCTACCTGTTTTGTCCATATAAGTAGGGCCAATACCTTTTAAGGTAGAACCGATTTTTGCTTTTCCTTTAGAGGCTTCCGAAGCAGCATCCAATAAACGGTGTGTCGGTAAAATTAAGTGCGCTTTTCTGGAAATCAGTAATTTGGATTTTAAATCCATGTTGAATTTTTCCAAACCTTCTAATTCTTTCTGGAAAACAACAGGGTCAATCACGACACCGTTTCCGATAATGTTGATGGAGTTTTTGTGGAAGATACCGGAAGGAATCGTTCTTAAAACGTGTTTGATTCCGTCAAATTCCAAAGTATGTCCGGCGTTTGGTCCGCCCTGAAAACGAGCAATGATGTCGTATTTTGAAGTTAGAACGTCTACGATTTTTCCTTTTCCTTCATCGCCCCATTGTAGGCCTAGCAGTAAATCTACCGTCATTGTGTTGTTTGTTGTTTTAGTTGTTGTTTATTATTATCGGACTTATGAATGCCGAATTTACTCCTGTTTTTTGGTTCCGTAGAAATACAACGAATGGTTGTGAATTTCTATGCCGAAAATTTCTTCAATAGTCTGTTTAATGGTTTGGATGCGCGGATCACAAAATTCGATTACTTCGCCGGTATCCGTCATGATGATGTGATCGTGTTGTTTGTCGAAGTACGACTTTTCATAATGAGCCTGATTCTGGCCAAACTGATGACGACGTACCAATCCGCATTCTAAAAGCAGTTCGATAGTGTTGTAAAGGGTAGCGCGGCTCACACGATAGTTCTTGTTTTTCATTTTGATGTACAACGATTCGATGTCAAAATGCTCGTTACTTTCGTAGATTTCCTGAAGAATAGCGTAGCGTTCCGGAGTTTTTCGGTGCCCTTTTTCTTCAAGGTATTTGGTGAAAACGCTTTTTACAACTTCTTGGTTCTTACTGTTTTCCATTGGTTTTTCTATCAAAGACCCGCAAAGATAAGTTTTTTTAAGCGAATGAGCATATCCGAAAAAGCTTTTCTCGGTTTTTTTGATGTTGGTTCGATGGATAATAGAAAAGGCCCCTGTTTCCAGAGACCCTTTTACCGTTATAAAGTATGAAGTGCAATTATTGCTTAACTATTTTTCGGGTGCTTACCGTATTGTCTTTTGTTGTGATTTTTAAGAAGTATACTCCGGAAGCCAATTCGTTCAT
This sequence comes from Flavobacterium enshiense, assembly GCF_040750275.1. GTDB lineage: Bacteria > Bacteroidota > Bacteroidia > Flavobacteriales > Flavobacteriaceae > Flavobacterium > Flavobacterium enshiense_B. Next base: position 89,530 of record NZ_JBDOCV010000004.1, on the reverse strand, counting down.
ATCTAACACGGTAGTGTTTTGAACCTGTTTGATAACTGTTCCGGTGATGCTGATAAGCTGTAAGTTTTCAATTTCTTCTTGTGCTGTTATCTGCAATTTGTCCTTTACAGGATTAGGGTACACTTTAATGATGTTTTGATTTCCGAAAGTCTCATTGCTTAAAGTACCACTAATGTTTATATCGTCGATGCTCCAGTTGTCACCATCGTCTTGTGTCATCACGAAAGCTACATAAATCTGTTGTCCGTTGTAGCTGCTTAAATCAACTGTTTTCTGATTGGTCATTGGCTTTGCATAACCGAAGTCCGGTTCGCTATAGGTTGCAAGTGTCGTAAACGAACCGATGTTGGTTTGTGAGGTGGTAGAAACTCTCACGCTATAGGAGTTGCCATAGTTCATGGAAGGGTAGGATTCCGCACCATAAAACGTTAAGGAACATCCGGAATAGTTGCTAAGATTGATTAAAGGAGTTACCAACCAGTCTTCGGCCATTCCACCGGAAACATTTTCATAATGAACATGAGCACCGTTTGTCGTAGAATGATAATTAGTCGTGGAAACACCCCAACTCTCATTAACCCCTAAACCATTAGTGCCGGAATAGGCCACCCAACCAGCTGGTAAAGTACTGGAACTGTCAAAATTTTCACTGAATTGTCCAAATGATGCATTGGCGAATAATAAAGCAATAGCTAATTTGTAAAATTGATTCATAAATAATGTATTGAGTTTTAAAAATGTGATTCATAAATATTTTTTCAGAAGTCAGACAAGTTAAAACCTCTTGTGTAAGAGGTTTTACCTGTCTTTAAATGGAGGGTTTTAAGACTAACTACTAACTTTTTTAACCTCCACACCAAAAAAACTTGCTAAAAAAAACTAAAAAACTATTTAACTGTTACTACTGTCTTCTTGTAAATTGTTATATCGCCTTCCAGTACAATTTGGAATATTTTAACGCTGTCGGCCATAATTACGTTGTCTAATATTGCAGTATTGCTGTTGATATTTTGAGAATTGGCAATTTTCTTTCCGGTTATTTCATAAATAGTAACCGATTGTATTTTTCGTGCCTCAGAACTAACCTGTAAACCATTTTCGTTACTAATAATTACACTGTTTTCTATCTCATCGACCTCATCAGTACCTAATGTATTATTGGTGTAGCGCAACACAAATCGTTCGTCGAATTTACCGCTGCCAGTTGTAAAATTATAAGGCGATGATTTTAAATCATGAATAATGTTTAACAATCGGTCTTCAAGGAAAATATTTATGTTTTCAAAGCCTTCCGCTGCATGGATTCCTATTTTTGCAGTACCGTTTGCAGGGCTGTAATATCCTAATGGTACGGTGTCGGTAAGGCTAAGTGGCCATCTTCTTCCTTGAATTGTCAGTTTTTTGTCTTCACAAATGGAGTACAGTTTTAAGGAAGTTCCTTTTAAGGCATCGCCATCATATCCCCAGTCGATACCGTTAGAAGCGGCTGCTGTGTAACCAATCAATATCTGATTAAAGCTGTTGGAAGCATTGGTTAAGTTTAGCCATAATCGTTTTCTTTCAGCAGGACTATCAGTCTCATTTCTGTAGAAATTACTGTTGTTACCTGATACTCTCATCGCATTTGTAAATGTCACACTGGATGAAGAACCATTCGGCATGGCATCGTTGGCACTAACAAAGAACGATTGTCCTGACGCTATGAATTGAGTAGGAACTATTCCTCCTGAAATTGCTGTGACTGTACTTCCCATGGCGTTAACCGTTGCGTAGTCGTCTGTAGTGTAGTTGTAAACATAATTACCGTAAAACGGATCCAGAATCGAAGTTGAAGGAACCGTGTTGTGCGTCCATAGATAAACAGTTCCGTCTGTGGCAGTATTGTTTGCCGGTAAATTTAAAAAGGAAAGAATATCAATTGCCGACGGATACGGATTTCCGATAAGATTCCATTCGTCGTCAGCATCGGTTACTGCTGTGCTGCTGCCATTAACAAAAGTTCCGATATTGGTATTATTCCCTTTGGAAATAGTAGTTGTGAAAGTACCATTGTTAGGTGTTCCTACGAATGTATTTGTAAATATTTGTTTAGGGCCACTGGTTGGGAATGTTATAGGTGCTCTGGCAATTACCGCTTCTGTAGGGTTCATGTTTGAGGATGTACTCAAACTCTGCCACGTTCCATTACCACCAGCAACAGTTGGAAGGTATCTGAAAATGAAATTAGTTCCTGGACTTAAATTACCCACTGTAAAATTAGACGATACGGTAACCGGTGAATTCCAATAGGTATAATCATATTTGTACATAGGCTGTGTCGCACGTTTAATGTGTGCTACACCAGTATTGGCAGTATTGTTGGTTTGAATTAGTGAAGCTGAACTTTCAAGAATTAAATCGCCACCGGTATTAATGTTTACAAAATCGACAATTGAAAGCGTATTGCCGGAATTAACCGTTAGAATAGCTCCGTTATTGATGGTGATGTTTTTACCTAAACCAATATATCCGGCTCCGCTGATAATAGGGTTGTTAGGAGAAGAAGGAACTACGATACAGTCAGCTACAGTCGGAATGTTGCTTCCCGACCAGTTCGCGGCAGTATTCCAATCATTGTTAATAGTTCCAAACCAGGTTTTTTGTCCGTTGATTACAGCAGTGCCCGTAAGATTACCACTAATAGCATTACAATTAGCGTCTGATAGGGCAGAAAGGGTGTAAGTGGTAGCACCAGACGGGCTTACTGTAAACGTGTAAGGACTGCTGGTAATTCCGGAAACTGTTACTGGAGTAGTACCATCCGTATAAGTTACCGTCCAAGGTTGGCTGCCTGTTAAATTAATGCTAACGGTGGTATTTCCGTCACAAACATTTCCGTTTCCGCTTATGGCTGCGGTTGGACCGTTAGTGATTACAAAATCTACAGGAGTTCGTACTCCCGGATTTTCAGGACAGGCAGCATAGAAAGTATAGGTTCCGGGTGTATTGGTATCCGCTAATCCGGATCCGGACACACCTACAGGATTGAAAGTAGCTCCGTTTCCTATCGGGCTTCCTCCTGAAGCTGCCGTATACCAATCTACTCCTGAAGAACCGTTTACCTGAAGGATACTCCCCGGGCCGGTTACATTCCAAATATAGTTGTTGGTAACCGTGGCTGAAGTGTTTAAGTAAACTGTAGTGATTAGTGTATAAGTTGCGCCCGCAGCTAAAGGAACATTGTTTAGATTGGGTTCACTGGGTAATCCACTTCCGGTATCATCATCTCCAATTAGCCAATTACCGCTACCACAAATTCCGGGTGCAAACGGATAGGTTACGATATAACCCATTCCATCATAAGCACCACTGCTTGTCATGTTAAAGTTATAATTCCCTGAAACACTCACCTGAAAATTTAAAGTAGTATAATTTGCAGTATTCGGTCCAAAAGAACAAGTGTTGGAGTTATTCATGAAAACGGTTGGTTGCAGCGCAATTGGGTCTGTAGCACTGTTCCAAGAACCATTTATGGTATTTCCAATATTAGTTAACGATTGACACGAAGCTGTTGCCGATAAAGAAGCAGATCCGCCCGCACAAACAAAAGCATCTGTTGTGATTGGTGCTGCTGAATTGGTAGCTAATGCAACCGGTCCTATCCATGAAGTGCTGGTGTTGGCACATACGGAACGAACCCAAACATAATAAACGGTTCCTGGTACTAATCCGGTAAGGTTAGCAGTAGTTACACCTGCCGCTGTGCTTCCGGTTGGAGTTGTCCATGGTAAAGGCGGTGTTAATGTAGTGGATACATAGTAATTGTACCCGTTTGAAGGTACAGGACTTCCCGCAGTCCATGAAACTGTTGCGGTCGTATCCGTAATAGCAGAAGTTGTTAGTGCTGATGGATTCCCCGCACAAACTGTAGTCGTAACATTTCCACTGGCTGCAAAATTAGTACAGGCATTGTAAGCACGAATTCTGTAATAGTATTTCACTCCTGAGTTTAAACCAGTTACACTATATGTGGTAGTTGGATAATTTACATAAAAAGGGGAGCCTGGTATGTCTGTAGTCCAGGAAGGATCCGTGTAAACATTAATCATGTAAGTAATCGGATTCGCTGTACCTCCAGTTTGGGTCCAGCTCAAATCAAAGCTGGTATCGGTGACAGCACTGGAGGTCAAGGATGTTGGAGTTGCAGGACAGGTAGTTCCACCACCGCTTAAAAGTGTTGAATATACAGGGCCTCCTGCGCAACTGGTGCTGTTGTAGGCATAAATGTAATAATAGTAAGTGGTGTTTCCGGTTAATCCTGTTCCTGGAATAGAGGTAGAATTACTGGATTGTACAAAAGTAAGACCTGAACCTAAAGGTGCTAGACTGGCAGTAGTACTGTATGTTGTTCCGTTAACAGGTTGAGAAGGAGGCGTACTGCTGGTTGATCGGATTACCAAATAACCAGTAGCGCCACTTCCTGTAAAAGTCGCAGGCAGATTACTTGCAGTTATGGTTCCGTAAGTAAGGTTTGTAGCTGCTGATGGTGTAGTACAAGGCGGTGGTGCCGTACATACTAAAGAAACATCGTCAATACCGCCTGGTGGTTGGGTACCTGTTAACGCATTACACTTCCATTCAAAAACAATCCGATGCGCAAGACCGTTAGCGTAGATAGCAGGAATGGTGATACTGGCGTTTTGCCAAGTAGTCTGCCCTGAAAGAAGAGGACCAAGCTGATAATTGGATGTAATTGGAGAAACTGTTGGAGCTGTAGTAGTTGTAAAGGCTGAAGCGCCATAACTTGGCGCCGTTGTTGTTGCCGGGTTTATGTATACTTTTATATAGTCAGTTGTGCCTTGTCCGGCGCAGATCCATTTAAAGTTTAAAGTGATATTGGTTTGTCCGGAAGGAATGGTTACTGTTTTAAAGATGTGAGCTGTGGCACTTGATGTAATAGTATAAGTATGGGGTTTTGTAGCTGTACTGTTAGATACATACGCAGCATTGGTTCCACTGAATCCGGAAATGGCATTGGGTCCGATACACCAGTTGTTTAATGGTACGGTACCAGTAGAGGTTGTCCATCCATTAGCTGGGAAAGTAGTAGTCGCGTTTTCGAATCCACCATCAGTAGCAGGATCTATTAATGTTGTCTGCGCAAATACTTTTGGAGTATTAAGAAGTGGAATTAAAATTAAAAAGTAGAAGAGCAACCGCCAAGGTTTGTTTTCTGAGGTAATCTTTTTCATAAACTAATACGGATTAATCTTTTTAAAATTTTTTGTTTCTTTGGTTTAGGTTTTTTGGAAAAAATATCCAAACTTGCCTGCTTTAAGCTTGTTTGAATTTCGATGTGTAAAATTAAGTTTAAGAGAAAGTTTAATCGATATTAACTACTACTGCAATACTACGACACCCTATGTTTTTAAGCCATTTAACCTTTTTTTTCAGTGCGATCGGGTTTTTACTTTTCGTGATTAAGAGCTATCGACATAAAGGTTTTGAGCGGTTTTTAACCCTGTTTTCCTTCTTGTATTTCTCTTTAAGCGGGATATGGCTGTTTATAAATTCGTATACTACGGACCGTTTTGATTATTTAGATCATTACGCTGCCGTTAGCGAAAATCTTGCGTTGCTTTTACCGTTAGCAATAGTGTATCTGTTCAATAAAAGAAATCGTTCTAATGCTTTTTTGCGAAGTGTAGTAGTTGTAGTAGCGATCGCGGTTGGTTTTTATACGATTCATTTACTGATTAAGGACAATAGTTTAAACAGTCTTGTTTTTGTTTTGGAGAATAAAAACATTGTGAGTAATGCACTCTTGCAGATCGTTTACAACATAATCCTAATGGTGCTTTTCATCCTGGGTATCCGAAAAATTGAACTATCCGGAGGCAGTGAACTTTTCGATGGGATTTACCGTAAAGTTTTTATCCTTTTGTTTCTGGTGTATTACGCTCAGGATATCCTTTATTTTTTAATGGTGATTTTTTCGGTTACGAGTAAACAACAGTTTTATTGGCTTTATATTGTCTCGCTAACCAGTAATCTTTTAGTATCGTTACTTATTATTACTTTGGCGGTTTATACCAATTGGTTGTCATTGTTTAATAAAATTACTGCGGAGCCTAAATTAGAAACAATCTCCCTTCCGAAAGAAAACATACCTGTTTTTCACTTCGATAAAGAAGGTTTCCGGGCAAGAACCTGGATGGAATTTAAGAATGTATTATTTAATGACTATCCGGATTTGATAGATCATATAGAAAAGCTCGAATTCCTGTCCAAAACCGAAAAATTGTACGCAGGAATGCTTCCTTTCGAACTTTCGCACAAAGAAGTAGCTGATTTACTAAATGTATCGCTTCGTACCGTTGAAACCAATTTTTACCGATTGCGAACTAAATTAAAAGAGTATAATCACGCTTTGGCTTATCCGTACGAAGCTATTGATCTTTAAGGTTAGTTGTGAACCCTTATCACTTTGTCAACCCCGTCAATTTTTTTGATGTTATCCATCATCTTCTTAAGAATGATATTGTTGGGTACAATAACCGTAACCTGACCGTTAAACAATCCGGCTTCTCCGCTAAGTGAAATGCTTTGGATGTTTACGTTCATTTGGTTGGAAATCACTTTGGTCAATTCATTGGTTAAACCTAAAGTATCCATTCCGGTAATTTTTAAAGTAGCTTTGAATTCCTGTTGAGAAGAGTCAATCCATCGGGCCTGAATAATGCGATATGCAAAATTCGATTGCATGCTGATTGCATTCGGACAATCTTTACGATGGACTTTAATTCCTTCATTAATGGTGACGAATCCAAATACTTCATCTCCTGGAATCGGGTTGCAACAAGTCGAAAGTTTATAATCCAAGCGATCCTGTTCGGCACCAAAAACCAATAAATCGTAGTTTTTACTGATTTCGTCTTTATGAATGTGTTCCGGTTGTGCATTTGGCGAACGTTTGATGGTTTTCTTGAAGAAATTAACCAACGTATTGCTCTTTTGTGCGGCGAAATCTTTAAGTTTTTGGTTGTCAATGGTTCCGATACCCGCACGATAGAACAAATCAAGGCTGGTTTGCAATCTGAAATAATTGACCAGTTCGTTTACGGTTTGCTCGTTGAGCGTTATTTTTAAATGACGCAATTTTCGGGTAAGGATTTCTTTTCCGTCTTCGGCAATCTTTTTGGTGCTTTCGTTGAGTACGTTTTTGATTTTGTTTTTGGCACGCGAAGTTGTTACATAATCCAGCCAGTGTGCCGTAGGTTTTTGATTGGGTGATGTGATAATTTCCACCTGATCGCCACTGTTCAGTACGTGATTCAACGGAACCAATTTACCATTAACCCTTGTTCCTCTGGTTTTTACACCGATTTCTGAGTGGATACTGAAAGCAAAATCTAAAGAAGTAGCTCCTTTGGGTAACGATTTGATTTCCCCTTTTGGTGTAAATACGTAGATTTCTTTGGCGTAAAGGTTCAGTTTGAAATCTTCAACAAAATCCACAGCATTGGTTTCTGCATTTTCGAGTGCTTCTTTCAGCTGATTCAACCAAACGTCCAAACTGTTTTCTTCCGATGCACCTTGCTTGTATTTGTAATGTGCCGCATATCCTTTTTCGGCAATTTCATCCATGCGCTCACTTCGCACCTGAATTTCCACCCAGCGTCCTTTAGGTCCCATAACCGTAATGTGAAGTGCTTCATATCCGGTTGATTTCGGAGAAGAAATCCAATCGCGTAAGCGGCTAGGACTCGGACGGTAATGATCGGTTACTATCGAGTAAATTTTCCAGGCCAGAAACTTTTCGTCATGAGGATCATCCGATTTGTAAATGATGCGTAAGGCGAATTTATCATATACTTCGTCAAAAGTAACCCCTTGTGCCAACATCTTCCTGCGAATGGAATATACTGATTTTGGGCGTCCTTTCATGGTGTATTCAATGCCTTCCTCGTCTAAGGATTTCTGAAGGACCTCGGATATCGATTTAATGTATGCCTGCTGTTCTTCTTTACTTTCTTTCATCTTGCTTACAATGTCGTTGTAAACATCCGGTTCGGTGTATTTTAAACCTAAATCCTCCAATTGGGTTTTGATGTTGTAAAGTCCTAGGCGGTGGGCGAGAGGAGCATAAATATAAAGGGTTTCCGAAGCAATTTTAGCCTGCTTGTAATCCGCCATGCTTCCCATGGTTTGCATGTTGTGAAGGCGATCGGCAATTTTTATGAGGATTACCCGAACATCGTCATTCAGCGTCAATAGCATTTTACGGAAGTTCTCCGCCTGCATTGAAATTTCCTGATCGGTTTTAACCTTGGCCATTTTGGTCAGGCCGTCCACAATACGGGCAATTTTCGAGTTGAACATCTTTTCGATGTCTTCCACGGTAATATCGGTGTCTTCCACAACATCGTGCATTAATGCCGCGGCGATGGAAGTAGCGCCCAAACCAATTTCGGAGGCCACAATTTTAGCCACAGCAATCGGGTGAAAGATATAGGCTTCACCGGATTTACGGCGTTGATCCTTGTGCGCATCTACGGCTACATCAAAAGCTTTTCGGATGAGTTTCTTGTCTTCTTCGGAAAGCGTCTGGTAACTGATGCGTAGCAGTTCTTTATATTCTTTGGCGATGGCCTTGTTTTCAGCTTCTAAATCGATTTCTGTCATTGTAATTCATTCAGTACCTAAAAATAAGGGAAAGAAATGAGGTTTGCAAACAGATTGCTGATTTATGTGAAAAAAGTACGCTCTTTTGAGATGTTTTGTGAATTATTAACGAGTATGTTTTGAACTTTATTTTTGATATTAAACCATGTCAAAACTATTCTGATGGTTTTTAAATGAGTGGGTAATTAAATCTTAGCAAGCACAAAACAATATTAAGCCTGTCTCACATTAACCGCCATAAGACCTTTACGACCTTCTTCCAGTTCAAATGATACGTTATCATTTTCTTTAACTTGATCTACCAAACCAGATACATGCACGAAGTATTCTTTGTTTGAAACGTCTTCTTTAATAAATCCAAATCCTTTTGTTTCGTTAAAGAATTTGATGACTCCTTTATTCATAATTTTTTTTTTTATTTAGTATATAATATACGAATATAATGATTTAATCTTTTACTTACAAAAAAAGAAGTCCCAAAAGCGTCTGTCATTTTCTATATTTCTCCTCCCATTATCAACTTTCCCCCGCTGTCAAACCCCGGCAAGCACAAATACAATTAGCTCTAAAATTTCATGCCATTCCATAACCCAAAAAGGCAGTAATTAAGGTCATAATGGTTTTAAAAATCAATTCTTAGATTTTGGGAACAGTTTAGTTATTATAAAGCATTTGTTAATCCTAGTGTTTTTAATTCAACTTCAGTTTCATCATTATGTCGGTTTGCTCATCATTTCCGAGTTTGAAAATGTGTTTATCAAAAGCGACAAAACCGTTTTTTTCATAAAACCGGATTGCTCTTGAATTTTCTTCCCAAACACCCAACCAAACATATTCAGAACCTTTCTCCTTAGCAGCTTCTATTGCCTTATTATAAAGTAATTGACCGCCGCTTAGGACACACAGTGCTTTAATAGGAAAGAGTTATCGTCAAAGTACAAGATTACTTCAAAAAATCAAAGAAGACTTGAATAAGCCTTTAAACAACTTTGTGAGTGTAGAAGAGTTCTGTGAATACTTAGGTTTAAAATACGAACAAGTAGAACCTCATATTATAGGATAAAAAATGCTTTAACTTCAGCATTTTTTGTGTTCATTAATTCAGAAAAGCAAGTGAATTTTATTATATTGTAAGATGTTAATACAGGCATTGAAAATCTAGAAAAAGGAGATGCACATTTCGGTGGGCCATTTTGATAGGACATACAAAGCCAATAAATATGAGGCTTTCGAAAGAGCACAAAATCTCATCTTTCTCTGCAAAAAACAATTCAAAAGTCTCGTGTTACTGATTGTAAAAAAAAAATAGAAGAAAGTGTAGTCTTACTAATATTCAATAACAAATCCCTTTTCAACTTTAGATTGAGAAGGGATTTGAAAAAATAGAATGGAAGCCAAGCTACTTTATTAAATTCTTGCTTATAGGAGGTATATCGTTTTTGCGAAATTATTTTGTGATCTTGATAAACTGATCAATATATTGTGCTGATAGTTCAGGATACTGATGCTGTGGACCATGGCCAGATTCCGGATAAACTAAGATTTGGGCATTTTTGAATTTACCTGATAATTTATACCAGTGTTCAGCAGGTACACTTGTATCGTTATCACCACATATGATTAAGATTGGGATGTTGGTTTTTGTTAATTCTTCTCTTCGGTTCATATCTTCTTTAAATTTCTCATGTCCTTTTAGGAATAATTGGAAAATATCCATTGTTGAAGCGATTTTATCGACAACACCTGGTCTGGCGTAAATTCTGTCTCGAGATTCTTTAGCCATTCTTCTACTAAATTCAGAATCTGGTTCAAAGAATAAAATTTCTTCGTCTTCAAGATTGTTTACGGGTTTTAAAGCTCTTTCAACCCATTTTTGTTGAATTGGTAAATCGTTTTTGATTCCCGGAGGCGCTGTACCCACTAAAACTGCATGAGTCACAGAATTTGGATATTCGAGAAGTGTGGTTTGGGTTACAAAACCGCCCCAAGACCAACCTAACATGGCAAATTTTTGTACTTTAATTGTTGCAGTAAAATCTTTTACAAATTTGGCTACTTTACTCATATCTGTTGGTAAAGTTCCGGTTGAATAACCAATACCGGGATAATCAAAAGTAATTACTCTGTGGGTTTTTGCTAATCCGTCTAAAAATAAAGGATCCCAAGTATCTAAGGTACCTCTCATTCTGTTTGCCAACACGATTGGGCTTCCTTTCCCAAAAGAGCGGTAAGCAATCTTGTCTCCATTAATTTCGACATATTGTGTTTTAGCAGTTGCTGCAGTTTGAGCATTACTTAGTTGAATGCTCATGATAGATAGTAAAGTAATACCTATCATTTTTTTAATAATTGTTTTCATTGTTTTTAAATTGATTGTTTTGTTTAGAATGTTGTTTTTAAAAATTCGTTTAAAGTCATGGGTTTTCTTCCTAATAATTCTTCAAGCATTGGGTCGTTTTCTTCAAATTCGCCATTTTCCGTTGCTGCTCCCCAATCTGCTAAAAAAGTAGCGACAAATTCAGGTAATCCATCTGTATTCATTCGATAGTCGATAAAATCTTTTCGGCTGGTATTATTATATTTTACTTCTTTTCCAGAGATTTCACTTAATATTTCAGCGATATCAGAAAAAGACCATGATGAACTGTTGGAAAGCGTATATTTTTTATTTTCATGCCCTTCTTGAACCAGAAGATTTGCAATTCCCTCTCCTAAATCTGCACGTGAAGCATAAGCTATTTTACCATTTCCTGCTGGAAATATCACACCGTTTTCAATTGCTTTAGAACCTATAAAAACTTCAACAGAATCGGCATAAATTGAATTCTCTAAGATGGTATAATGTAATCCAGATTCTTTTAATTGTTTTTCAATTTCAAGACTGATTTCCGTTACCATTGGCATGATGTAATTCTGATCTTTCCTGTTTTGAATTCCTGTAAAGAGGATATGTTTTACTCCAGCTTCTTTTGCTGCCTTTATTGCATTGCTTTCTCTGCTTAATCTCAAGTCTGAAAGGGCAGGAGCAGAAATAAGTAATAATTTATCGATCCCTTTAAAAGCAGTGACCAAACTCTCATAGGAATCATAATCTCCGATTCTTACATCAATTCCCTTTTCGATTAAGTTACTAGCTTTCGATTTGTCTCTTGCTAAAGCTGCAATCTGGTTTGATGGTGTTAATTTAAGCAGTGCTTTAATGGTTGCTTGACCTAATCCGCCGGTGGCGCCTGTTATTAAAATCATAATATAAAATTTAGAATGTTTATTTTTTAAGAAGCATTAGTTGTCCTAAATGGTATGTTAAATGTGATGTTCTGTTTAAAAGCACATTTAGTTTATTTCGATGAGGTTCTTTTTTAAAATCCTCTTGGCTTACTGCTTCGTGTTTTGAAAACCAATCTTCTGTTGTCAATGTTTGGAATTCGTTTTCAAGTCTTTCATGCACTTTTTTCCAAAAAGATTTAAGTTCGATAATGCTTAATAATTCCGATTCTTTATCATCCGGATTTTCGACAAACCGGGATTGCATTTCAGGAAAATCTTTTTTGCCTGAACCAAGAGTTTCTGAAAGTAAGTCGTGGTAAGCCGCCAGATGACCGAATAAGTAAATGCCTCTGTTTCTTCCGGGTGCAACCTCATTAAGCAGTTCATTGTTTGTCAAAGAATTTAAGAGATGTTCCGCTCTTTTTACTTGTATTTTCCAAGACTTAAGAGCCATTTCAACCATAAGTTCTGTCTTTTCCATGTTATCGTACTTTATTTTTTACTTCCACGATTCCGGTACTTTCTCCAAATATGCTTTTTTGGTTTTCAGAAATCATAGTATGAGGATAGCCCAGATCGATAGTACTTACTCTGTTAAGTAATTCGATCTCCTCAGACGAAAGTGAAATGTTTAAAGAGTTTAGGTTATCAATAAGCTGTTGTTCACTTCTTGGCCCTAAAAGGGTAACTGTTGATAATGAACTGTTGTAGTGTTTTTGTCTTACCCATGCCAATGCAATATTCAGCATTTTAGCATCTTTTTCTTTAGCAATTTTTTCCAGAGCATTCAATATTTCTGTTTCTCTGGAACCTGTTTCACCTTTAACTAAAGTTCCTCCCCAAGCTTGTTGTCTTGAAACTTCATTTTGTTGGTTTGATCTGTATTTTCCCGTAAGTGTACCGCCAGCTAGGGGAGACCAGAAAGCTGCACCAAGCCCTAAAGCTTCTGCCATTGGTAAAAGTTCTCTATCTGGGGCACGTTCGATTAGGTTATATTCCACTTGAATACCTGCTACTGGTGCCCAACCTCTTAAATCGGCCAGTAAGGCTGCATTGGCAATTCTCCACGCAGGAAAGTTTGAAAATCCAGTATATAAAATTTTGCCATCTCTTACCAGATCATCCATAGCTCTCATTATTTCTTCAATTGGTGTTTGTCCATCTGAAATATGGGCCCAATAGATATCTAAATAATCTGTTTTTAGACGCTTTAAGCTTTGCTCTGCAGAATGAATTATATTCTTTCTACTATTACCTGTTGTTAATAGCGATGAACCTCCAGTTGAGAATTTGGTTGAAAGAATTATCTCCTGTCTGTTTTCTGCAATTAAATTACCTAATATTTCTTCAGATTCTCCAGCTTGATATCCGTCTGCAGTATCAATAAAGTTACCACCTGCTTCAATATATTTATTGAAAATTTTCATCGAGGTTTCTTTATCAGCCCCATGTCCCCAGCGGGTTCCAAAGTTTCCTGTTCCTAATGCCAGTTCCGATACTCTAAGTCCAGTTTTCTGACCAAAAATTTTGTATTTCATAAATTAAGTTTTAAAATTAATTATGTACCAAATGGTACAAAATAGGGTAAAAAAAATCAGGTTAATATTTCAAGATTAAATTTAATTAGTGCCTCTAGGGATGCATCATCGGCATCCATTCTTCTTGTAACATTAAGACCATTCCATAAATTGAGAAGATGGGATCCAATCAATTTGGAGCTTTTATTGGTCATTAAAAGATTGTCTTCTTTTGCTTTTTCAACAGTATTGATAAATATTATTTCAAGTTCGTTTAACAAACCAGCAACAAGTTGTTTTGTATATTCGTCTTTTGTTGCCATTTCAACCAAAGCGTTACCCATAAAGCAGCCTTTCGCTTTGTGTATATTGGTTGTGTCGGCTAATTGAAAAAAGAATTTTTTTAAATATTCAATTGGATTATCACTTTCAGAGATATCTTTTCGTATGCTTGAAAGCAAGTTGTTAGCATACTGTTTTAATGATTTTTCATAAAGTTCTTTTTTTCCACCTTTGAAAAATAAGTAAAAACTGCCTTTTCCAATTCCCATGGCTTTCAAAAGTTCTTCGGAAGAAGCAGCTTCATATCCTTTTTCCCAAAAGATATTTGATGCTTTTGCGATTACTTCCTGTTCGTCGAATATTTTAGGTCTTCCAGCCATTTGCTTATTAATTATGGGACAAATTTATAATATTGTACCGATTGGTACAAAATAAAATTATCACTTTAACATAATTTTAACCGATGACTGTTAAGCAAACAAAAGACAAATGCCTGTAAACACTTGCCTTTTGTTATGATTGCCCAGATTATATCATTTACTTGTGAACTTGATGAAATCTTTAATATAATTGGCTGAAAGTTCCGGATACTGATGTTGCGGTCCGTGTCCGGATTTTGGATAAACCACTATTTGGGCATTCTCGAACTTTCCGGATAATGCATACCAGTGTTCGGCCGGAACACTAGGATCGTGGTCACCACAAATAATTAGAAGAGGAGTTTTAGTTTTGGTTAGCTGTTCTCTTCGGTTCAAATCTTCTTTAAATTTATTATGACCTTCAAAGAATAACTCAAATATGTCCATCGTAGAAGGGATTTTTGAATCAACATCTCCTCTTGCATAAATTCTTTCACGAGACAATCGTGCCATTTTTTTACTGAACTCTGAAGCCGGCTCGAAAAACAAAATCTCTTCATCTTCTAAATCATTTACTGGTTTTATGGCTCGGTCAACCCAAATTTGTTCAATAGGCATGGCATCTTTAATTCCCGGAGGAGCTGTTCCTACTAGAAATCCATGAGTAACATTGTCAGGATATTCAAGAAGAGTAGTTTGTGTCACGAAACCTCCCCAAGACCATCCCAACATTGCAAATTTTTCGATTTTTAATGCTGCTGTGAATTTTTTGACATAATCGGCTACGATGCTCATATCATTTGGAAGAGTTCCTGTTGAATAACCAGTTCCGGGATAATCAAAGGTAATTACTGTATGTGATTTTGCCATTTCATTTAGAAATAATGGATCCCAAGTATCTAATGTTCCTCTCATACGATTAGCCAAAACAATTGGGCTCCCTTTTCCAAAAGAGCGATAGGCAATCTGATCACCGTTTACTTCAACATACTGGTTTGGTGCTGTATCAGCATTTACATCATTTAATGTTTCAGTATTTGTAATTGTTGTCAAAATGAGGCTAGTTGTTTTTAATGATTTTGTCTTCATAACTAAATTAATTTTTAAGTTTTTATAAGAAGTAATATTTGCATTAAATACAGTATTTTAAGCTTGAGGTAGATTCCAATTCTTATGCCAAAATGAAAAGTGGCTATAATGGGCGGGTTAAACGATTTCTAATAAATTTAATTTACGATATATCATAAATTTCAAAATTAATTTACGATATATCATAAATTTCAAAATTAATTTACGATATATAGAAAACTTCTGTTATTCAATTTTTAGAAGTATGCCTTGACAACATTTTTTACTATATGCTTCAGTTCGATGCTTCATTTTTTTGAATACGTTGTCTAAATAGCTAGTCGATATTATAGAAAAATAAATTCTATTTTGTTACTTGTATTAGAATAGAGTTTACTTTGCATTAGTAATGATACTATTTGTTTCTCTTATAGATATGAATTTTACCTATAATGTGTACAGTTTTTAAAACTTATAGTATTGTTTTAAAAACTCTTTTTAGAAATTGATGGTACTGTCTGCTTTTTTATTTTTTTTAAATTATTTATGATTTAAATATTTAGAGCCCCTTGTCCTGAGGCCATTAAACATGCTTCTTTTAAAGCTTCTGAGTAAGTAGGATGGGCATAAGAAATGCGGAACATGTCTTCATCGGTTACTTCATATTCCATTCCAATGACACCTTGAGCAATTAGATCGGCGGCTCTTGGGCCGATAATATGAATTCCTAGTATTTCACCATATTTAGGATCGGAAATTACTTTTACAAAGCCTTCACTTTCCATAGCGGCTCTGGCTCTTCCACTTGCTGAGAAAGGAAATTTTCCAATTCGATAAGGTTTGTTATCACGTTTTAATTCGTCCTCAGTATACCCAACAGATGCAACTTCCGGCCAAGTATAAACAACACCAGGAATTAAATTGTAATTCATATGTGGTTTTTGTCCGTTTATAGTTTCAATAGCAAAAACCCCTTCTTCTTCCGCTTTATGGGCTAGCATTGGACCTGAAACTACATCACCTATTGCATAGATATTTTCTTGGTTTGTTTGAAGTTTATTGTTGGTAATAATTCTTCCTTTTTCATCCAGTTTGACCGTCGTATTTTCTAAACCTAGTCCCTCAGTATATGGTTTTCTTCCTACAGCAACTAAACAGTAATCAGTAGTAATTTCAGAAGTAGTATTGTTCTTATCAGTAAACTTTATTGTTGTGTTTTCTCCGTTGTTAACTACCGATTGCACATTATGGCTTAATAAAATATCAACACCTTTTTTGGTTAGAATCTTTTTTAATTCTTTGCCTAAATCTTTATCCATTGTTGGGATTAGGCTATCGGCATATTCAATAATGGTTACTTTGGTGCCAATTCTTGCATATATAGATGCCATTTCAACACCAATGACACCGCCGCCAATGATTGTCATATTTTTTGGTTGTTCCTGCAACGAAAGGGCTTCTGTTGATGAAATAACCCTTTTTTTGTCAATGATCACATTTGGTAAGGAAGCTGGTTTAGAGCCTGTAGCAACAATAAAATAGGAGGCCGTAATTTTTTTATCTTCTGATCCTTTTTTTCTGACTACTATTTCTTTGTTGTTAAGAAAAGAGGCTGTTCCTTCAATTACCTCAATTTTGTTTTTATTCATTAGGTAATTTATACCCGCTGTGTTTTGTTCAACTACATTATTTTTTCGATTGATGAATTCGGTGAAATTTAATTTGAGATTATCGGATTCAATGCCATGGCTTTTAAATTTTGTTTGAGCATCGTAAAAATGCTCAGAACTGTCAAGAAGTGCTTTAGTTGGAATGCATCCAACGTTGGTACATGTTCCGCCAAGAACGCTGTATTTTTCAATTAGTGCGGTTTTGTACCCTAATTGAGAGGCTCTTATAGCTGCCACATAACCACCTGGTCCTGAACCAATAACTACGATGTCAAAATTTGTTTCCATATTATATGATTTTAGATTAGTAATGCTGAAATTTTACTGTCTTTGTTTCTTACAGTGTAACTTCATATTTTTGTTTTTTTGATGTTCCTTGAAATGCATTGCTGCAATTATTATTAGATTACATATATCAGTCTAAAAATTACATTAAATCGAAGATTTGTTTACTAGAATTAGAAATCTTTGATATGTACTTTTAAACTAGTCATTAATGATTTTAAATATTTTGTTTTTCCAGTTACTTTAGTAATCATAATAGCTCCTTCAATTAGTGAAATTATTATTAATGCTTTGTCTTCAGGATTAATTTCAGCTTTAAATTCTCCATTTTCTTTGCCTTTATTGATTAAATAAACAAAACTATCGATCCATTTTAGTAGCGCATTCTTAGCAACTTTTTTTAATTTATCGTGAGTGTCATCAGCCTCTATGGCAGTGTTCATAATCGGACATCCGCCTACCGGAAATTTTTCCCCCAAAAAACCTAAATACAGTTCGGGAAAGCATAAAAGTTTTTCTCTGTAGGTTTTCTTTTTACTGATTTCACTGTTTAGCATAATCAGTAGCCTTTCAAAGTTGTATTCAAAAACGGCAATAGCAATTTCATCTTTATTTTTAAAATTGCCATATATGCCACCTTTTGTCAAACCTGTTGCCTGAGTTATATCATTTAATGAAGTTCCTTCATATCCTTTAGTATTAAATATGGGAGCTGTTTTTTCAATTATATATTGACGGGTACGTTCTGACTTGCTCATAATCAACATTTTCAGTATTAAAATTATACCATTTGGTATAATTTATTTTAAATGAAATGTTAATTTTTTAAAATTTGTAAATCGTCAGCAAAAAGTGGACTGATTTAGACAAAAACTAAGAGAGTGTTTTCAAAACCTTTAAATTTGAAACAAGTATGAAAACACCAAAGAAACAAACAGCTGAAAACTACATCAAAGAGATTCGCAGGAAGACCCGAAGAGTATTTACTTCCGAACAGAAGATTCAGATTGTCATGGAAGCCTTGCGAGCTGAAATGTCCGTAGCCGAATTATGTCGAAAATATTCCATTCAGGAGTCTCAGTTTTACAAATGGAACAAAGAGTTCTTGGAAGCTGTTAAGAAACGTTTATCAGGCGACATTACAAGAGAAGCGACCAGTGATGAAGTAACGGAACTTCGCCGTGAAAACCAACGTTTAAAGGAAATTGTTGCGGATTTGGTCTTGCGCTATGACATCGTAAAAAAAACATTGGACATTTTGGAATAGCGGACAAATTCAAGAAATATATGCGACTTACCGTATCCGAAAAACAGGAAATCATCCACATGGTGGTGCGTTCCGAGATTGGTGTTAACAGGACGCTTCGGGAGATTGGACTCAACAAAAGCACCTTTTACAACTGGTATCATGCCTATAGCAAGCACGGAGTTGAGGGATTAATGCCTAACAACGAACATCGAACAGGCAATGAAACAGTATTCCCGAAGAGCAGAAGAATCTGGTAGTGGATATTGCTTTGGATAACCCAGAGTTGTCTTCAAGGGAATTGGCTTATAAAATCACGGATGAACAACAAATATTCATCTCCGAATCAAGTGTGTACCGAATTTTAAAAGCAAGAGGTTTAATTACGGCTCCAGCCCATATTTTTCTAAATGCAGCCGATGAATTTGCCGACAAGACAGGCTTTGTGCATCAGATGTGGCAAACAGACTTTACGTACTTTAAAATCCTGGGATGGGGTTGGTATTACCTCAGTACGGTTTTGGATGATTACAGCCGTTATATTGTACATTGGGAGCTTTGTTCTACTATGAAAGCCGAAGATGTCAAAAGAACAGTAGATAGGGCTATTGTAAAGGCTAAACTGATTACCAAGCCAAAGCCGAGGTTGTTATCTGATAACGGTTCGTGTTATATCGCTTCGGAATTGGAAACCTATCTGAAAGACAATTACCAGATGCAGCAGGTTCACGGCAGACCCAATCATCCGCAAACACAGGGCAAAATTGAACGTTATCACAGGACTATGAAAAACGTCGTAAAACTCGATAATTACTTTGCTCCCGAAGAATTGGAAAGGGCTTTGGAAAAGTTTGTATACCGATACAACAATGAGCGATACCATGAATCATTAAACAACTTAACCCCGGCAGACGTCTATTTTGGACGTGGGGAAGCTATCTTAAAAGAACGAAAAAAACTCAAAAAACAAGCCTATGAAACCCGTAGAAATGAATACCAAAACTTTAAAAACAAAACCAATCAAAAATTAAGTTTATCTTTGAAATAATTAAACAAACACTCCTTTAGGAAAAGTCCAAATTAGTTTGAAGACATACAACAATAGTAAACTGTAACAATCAAGATAATAACAGCAACAATAAGCATCCAATAGGCTTTCAAGAATTTCATAATACGTTTGCTTATAAACTTAACTGTAAAAATATAAAATATATTCTTACAGAAATACACTCAGAAAACATCTTTCATTTTCTAACCAAAATACAATAAGTAGGTTAGTGTTGTTAAGCTATTAAAATGTCATTTAAGATGACTTTTTAATAGTTTAATATTTAAGAAGATTATATGTGTAAATGCAGATTTTATAAATTCAGTCAAGTTTTTTAATGTTGAATTTGTTTGAAATAATATTTATCTGACAAATTTGTTAAAAAATCACCAAATTTAGTGATGCTAAAATTCATAACTATTAATTAAGTTTGTCCCTGTTAATTTATGAATTTTAATACAAAAAATATTCATTTACAAGGTGCAAACTTAAAATAATTGGTGCGTGTTGAAATTATGTGAATGTTTAAATTTCGTATGTTCACAGAATACTTTATAATGATATTTTAACGAAGTGCTGTTTTAAAAATATTTAGATTTACAAATAATTAAAAATTTAGAAGATGAGAGTTAGTTTTTTGATTGCTAGTGTTATTACGTTATTTTTGTTCAATAGTGGTTTTGCTCAAAGTATTAATGGGGAACAGGTTTCTTTTCAGGTTTTAAAAGAACCGAAAGTAAAAGTAGAAGAAGCTAACAGAAAATTTAAAGTCGCAGTAACATCACCCTATAATCTTACTTCTGATGATATTATTTCAAAATCAAAATCAGATTTTCAGGAAGAATTGAAAAATTTTGATAAAACTCTTGCAAAGAGTGAGGCGGAATACCAACAGAAATTAAAAGATCATGATGCCGAAGTAGCGGCAGCCAACGCTAAGTATGAACTAGAATCTACTGAATTTAAAAAATTGTCTATGTTAGAAAGACTAACTATGACAGACCAAGGTAAAAATCCAAAACTGGTAACGCCAACAAAACCACAGTATTATCCGCCTTCCAAACCAATCTACCGTGAGCCTAATCTTAATGATTATATCATTGTTAATAATAATGTTTTAGCTACTCAAATTAATATCAATGGATTTTCACGAGAAGGAAATTACCTAGATGTTTTTTTAGATATACAGAAGATTAATTTTCAAGATAATAATGGGCAAACTTATGCAAATCAACCAACAAAACTGATTGTGAAAGTAAATGGTCTAGAAAAGGCGAATACTACTTTTTATCAAGAATATAAAATGGTTTCTTCATCCCCTAGTAATAATATAAATAAGCCGCTTACAGAAAAGAATTTTTTAAATGAAGTAATTGCTACTGTAAATAAATACCTAAACGAAAACTTCGGATATCAGTCATTAAATAAATCGGTAACACTGTTAAGTGTTAAAAATAAAAACGGAAAATACGATGACTTAGAAAAAGCTAACATATACATTACTACAAATTTGAATAAGCTTAATCCGCAAAATCCGGAAATGAGTACAGCTGCAATTTCAGGTATGCAGAAAGGAATTGATATTTGGATAAGTACATTGCAAAAAATAGATTATAAGGATAAGAAGTCAGATTTCAATGCAAAGATTGCAGAAATGGTATACTTTAATTTAATTAGATTAAACAGCGCAATGGATAATAAGAAAGAGGCTGAAAAATGGTTAAATGAAATGCAGGAAAACATGATTTATATGGACTTGTCCTATGATGATAAAAACGCATTGAAAAATATTGAAACAGAAATTTATAAAAAATAAATAATTAAAGAAATGAGAAAACTATTAACAATAATTGCATGCGCAATGGTTTTTACTTCTAGTTTTGCACAGACCGGCATAGTTAGAGGGAGTAAGTTCGATTTTGATTCTAAAACAGAGCAAGCACCGCAAGTGCTTTTAAAAGATAACTACAATCATTATCTCTGTTCATTTACCAACACAGTTGGAATGTTGGCAAGCCATAAAATTACAGTTAGAAAATTCGATCAGAAAAACCAGTTGGTAGATACTTTTACTCAGGATTTTTCATTAAACGCCTTCACATTGCATAACGTACATGGTACTTATGAGGTTGATAACAATAGGATAGTAACTTTTGTGGAATCCTATTACGGGAAAGAAAAAAAATCAGAAATTTTCAAGTACGTTTTTGATAAAACTACAGGTAAGTTCACTTCAGAAATTTTAGCAACCTATCCGATTTTATCGAATATTAAATCAGGTTCGTTAAGCGTTTCTAAATCTGAAAATTCCAGATATTTAAGTCTTGTTTATCAAAAATATAATACCAAGAAAGAACCGGAAGAAAGTGAGTGTATTCTTTTGGATGCTAAAACATTAAATGTTATATTCAAAAAGACAGTATCTTTTCAGGATGAGTTTTACACTTCTGAAAAAATCGTAACCAATACTGGTAAAATTGTTTTTCTGCGCACACCAAGAAGTTATAAAGGGACAAATTATTTAACTGTTATTGATGCCAATGGTCAAGAAGACAAAAATTTCGAAGAAAGCACAAAAATTCATAAACCTTTGGCAGTCTCAATTAATGATCAAGACTATTTAATCGCTTTTAACTATCGTACCAAAGGTATACGAAGAGGAGATTTTGGCAACATCATGTTTTATGATATAACGCAAGGTAAAGTATTAAGCAATAATGAAATTGATGGGTTTAATAGTGTGAAAGATATTGAGCAGGTAAATTTCAGATATTCTTTTATGCAGAACAATGAGATTCATGTTTTTGTAGAAGGAAAATACAAAGAAGGTACAAAACCAAGTGTTGATTTTCCTAATAACCCTGCTTTCACAGATCCACGTTTTGTATTTGGCCCGGCAAATCTTTTGGTTTTTGGCTATGATGGCGTTTTAAAACAAAACACAAAATTGTTATTAGAAAACAAAAATAATGAAGCCGACTTTTACCATTCGTTTGGCGTTGTAAATATTAAAGGGGAATATTTTGTAAATACAGGCGTATATTACAAAAATAATAGTCACTACTATGGCTTTTACAAATTAGATGCAAACAATAAATATGCGGCAACAAATTTAAATTTAAGTTACGATTTAATAAGAGATTACCCTTTTAAATCTGTAAACCAAATAGTATACTATAATATAGATAAAAATCAGATTCTATTGGCGAGTGTGTTTGGAGATTCTCAAATGTCTTTGGTTAGTGTTCCAATGAATTAAAACGAATAAGAACAATAAAAAAATCCCGTTTAGTACTTTAAACGGGATTTTTTTATTGTTTTATGTCAAATGTTATTGCATAAAAATCAAGTAAAGGCAACTGTTTCTGAACATCTGTAATCGTTTGTCAAATTTTTGAAAATCAAAAGTATACATAAGATTTGTGGTCAATTTACCAGTCATTAATGATTATGCCGTTATCTTCAATTTCCTGACTTTTTTGGTTATTCCGGTTAAGGGATATGTTTTAGATACCTAATATGCTTGAATATACCAAATAAACTTCATTAACAGAAAGGCCAATCATTTGATTGATCTTTCTGTTTTTACAAACTTCTGTGTTCTTCACGAGTAAATGCCTTTCCGCATGTAATACAGACATAATGACCATATTTAATAATGGCTTATTACAAAATAATTAGTTATAAATACTGTGGGCAAATTTTAACGAGCTAAAAATTTTTAAAAAAGTGAAAGCTATACTATGAAGAAATGAGGAATAACAAATGAATATTTAATATGTAAGAAAAAATAACAAAAATTACTCATAAGTTTATAAAAAAATAGGTATTGTATTACATTTTATTAAAATAATAAAAATAGTTTTACAAAACATAGCTATGTTCCAATCGATTAACCAAAAATTTATTCACTTATGAAAAAACTATTATTGCTGTTTTTTCTCTGTTGTGCGCCATTGTTGAGGTCGCAGGAGAAAATTCCGATTGTGATTGAAAGTGTTGAAAAAGAAATAGATGCGTTTATTTCAAAAGAAAAGCTAACCTTTAAATTACCTGATGAGTATGTTAAGAAGATAAAAGCCAATTTACTTTTTGAAAGTAAAGAACATGCAGTGCCTTTTGATGAAAAAGTTTTTCAGAATGCCATTTTGGAAATTAAAAAGCATGAGTTGAGAAAAATGTTTTTTGAAAAGAATCCTAAGAAAAAAGAACCTTATGAATATCCTTTAACCAATAGGGAAATTCAACAGACTTGTCCTGACGGAGGATTTGAAAATGGCGCTCCAGCAAGTGTATATACATTGAGGAGAGCAATAAACCCACCTATGCCTGGAGGAGACCCAACACAAATTCAAACAAACAATACAAGCTTTGTTGCTCAAGCAATTTCAGGTACGTTAAATAATTTTAATGCTTTTGGAACTTTGGTTTCTCCGGGTCAGGATCCATTGATTCCGACTCTTAACAGAGTACTTAATGGAAACAGAGCCTTTAAATTAAATTTTCCGGAAAATTCTGCTGTCGGGACGTCCCATGTTGTTACGTTGTCAAGAAATTTGACGAATATTAATGAATCTTTTTTGGATATTAATTATTCAGTGATTTTAAATGATCCGGGAACATCTCATGGTTTAAATCAGAAACCCTTTTTTCTGATTAGGCTTTATGACACGGCTGGTAATATTATAAGATCAGTTAATGTGCTGACAAATCAGCAAGACTGTTCTTTAAGTAGTACGAATCCTACTACGGGATTTAACGGGCCTTTTCTTTTCACAGGGTGGAATTGCGCCCGAATTAATACCAGCGATTTAATCGGACAGAATGTACGATTGGAATTTATTATTGGTGATTGTGCTTTTGGTGCTCACTTTGGAACAGTTTACATAGATGATTTTTGTAACACAAACTGTGCAAACCCCTTATTTGGAGATATTAATTTAAATCCAATCCAAACGATTACTTGTCCTACTACATCACAAACAATTTGTGGTACCTATCAGATGCCGGCAAATAGTGCATATGGTAGCATTTCGTTGGATATAATGCAAGGAAATACAGTAATTAATACTATACCGGCTCCTAATGTATTAACTTCAAATTCATTTTGTTTCACGGTTTCCCCTGCAGATTTTGGAACAAATCCAAATGGCAATTATGAATTTAGGGTGCGAGGTTTATTTATAAGGCAGTGTACAATAAATTACCAGTTAGATCCAATCTTCGACAATTCGGCTAACGATACGGGCCCCGATGTGGCATTCAATAATTGTATTGATGCCGTTAATGATGCTGTTAGCTTCTCTACTTGTACCATGAGTAAGATACCGATTTTGGAAAATGACAGTGTTTTTGGTAATCCGGCAGCTACAGGAAATGTAATCATAACACAGATTTCTCCTGTTATACCACAGTTAACATTAAATACATCATTAGGATTTGTATCGGTTACACCGGGAACGGCACCGGGCGTTTATTCTTTAACATATCGTATTTGTAATCTTAATAATCCTTCACATTGCGATGTTGCGACCGTTCAGGTTACTTTAACGCCTCCGTTATTAAATGCAGTTAACGATGATTTCTCTGCAAGTCCAATAAACGGTTGTGTAGGAGGTACCACAACAACAGTCTTTGCTAACGATTCCTTCTGCGGATCCTTCTTAAACCCGAGTTTGTTTATCGTAAGCCTTGTTAACAACGGAGGACTTACAGGTGCTACCATAAATAGTTCTGGAAATATTACAGTTCCTGTTTCCGTAACTCCGGGGGATTATACGCTAACATATCAACTGTGTCAGATAGCAAATCCGTCCAATTGCGATACGGCTACGGTACTTATAAAAGTAAATCCGGGAGCAACACCAATCTTTACTTTTCCAACAGCAATTTGTGGAGGGTCTGTGCCACCGGTACTGCCTACCATTTCAGATAATGGTATTCAAGGTACTTGGAGTCCTTCTGTAGTTAGTAATACAGCACCGGGTAATTATATTTTTACGCCCGTGGGGCAATGTGCGGTTCCGGTTACGATTCCGGTTACCTTAATTCCGGGTTGTGGTATTTTTATTTCGTGGGGGTCGGATGTGAGTTGTCAGCTTACGGAAGATGATCCGCGTATAAAATTCGATGAAAATATTGCCGATGGACCGTGTATCAGAGTTTGTGAGAACAGCACAATTACTTATACACTAACTGGTGATATTGGTAATATAGATCACACGGATTGGAATATAACAGGAGGTAACGAGGATGCTTTCACTAATACCAGTGTTACAATCACTTGGACTTCAGCAGCATTTTGTGCTTTACAGGGAACCATTTATTTCACCGATGGTACTGTAAAAGAGATTGATAAGTGTATTGAAAAACTGGAAGCGCCGAATGCTTTATTCGGAGTATTACCAAACTTAGAAAGTGAGGTAATCTATGGATGTACCGACAACCCAATTAACTTTGAAAACCTTACGACTTCTGGTGGTGGGAATGAAGTTATCTATTATAATTGGGATTTTGGAGACGGTACTTTTTCCAGCGAATTCGAGCCTTCACACGTCTATCAGTCTACAGGGATTTATACAGTAACTCTTGTGGCTTATAACGGTTGTAGTTGTGTTGGAAAATATTCTGTCGATGTTAAAATTGAAGAAGGTAGTGTGCCAATTGCTTGTCCGTCAGTAGTATGCGAAGGAGCAGTAGCTCATTATTCCATTCCAAAAGAATACGGTGAGAATTGCCGTATAGAATGGGAAGCAATAGGTGGGGAAGTTGTCGCTACTTATACATCGGATACAGAAGTGGACGTGGTATGGAACAATATCGACGAAGATGGTTTTGGTTATTTAACCGTTCATTCCGATTGTTTCCGTTGTCCGACTACTATTAAAGTCCCGGTTGTTCAACTTCACGGAACTATTAAAGGTGAGAATACCATGTGTGTCAATTCACAGCGTATATTCTCACTTCCGAAATGGCCGACTACAGAATTCAATTGGACTTTGGAAGACAATGGTACAGGAGCGGAATTAATGTACAACAACCAGCGCAACGAAGTGGTTGTAAAAGCAGGTACGCAAGGTACAATAAAACTGTCATGCAATTACACCAATACACTTTTAGGATGTGGTGGTACGGCAGAATTGAAAATAGAAGTTAAGCCTTCCGTATTTTTAGATGGTCCTTTAACAGTATGTCCTAATTCACCGGAAACCTATACAGTTAATGATGAGAATGGAAATGTTATAAGTTCAATTGATTGGGTCATTACTGGACCGGACGGATTCAGCCAAAACGGTTCCGATTCTTCTTTTGAGTTTTCATTTCCTGCAGCAGGATTGTATAATTTCGATGTAACCTCACCGGAATACTGTACAACAGAGGTGTATACTATTAAGGTAATTGCAAGTCCGCAAGCACCAACGATTATATCCGGACCACTTACAATCTGTCCGGGAATACCTGTAAATTATACATGTATCCCGCCGGCAGGAGCCATTACCCATTGGCAGGTAACCAACGGAACGATAATTGGAAGCGCTACCGGAAATCAGATAATGGTAAACTTCAACCCATTCCCGACAGGAGCCTTTGAGGTAAAAGCATGGTATGAGTATGAAGGATGTAAATCTGCAGATTACATTATAAACCCAATAATCGAAGTGCCGAATTTAGCACTTGCGACTTATGATTCGGTAGTATGTGGAAGTTCTTATAAAACATACAGTCTTAGTAATACTGTTGTAGTGGATAACTTTACATGGTCTGTAGAGCCACCATCAGCAGGGAGTGTACAATTAGGCCAGAATACAGATGAGGTTTCCGTGCTTTGGAATCAGACACCTGGTCCGGCAAACCTAAAACTGGTCGTTAGAAAATGCGGTAAGGAATTTACGCAATTGTATCCTGTAACGATTATCAACACAGCGACTATAACAATTGATGGTCCTGTTGCAATATGCAGTGGCGTACCGGCGAGCTTCTCTTTCACAATGAATCCCGGAACATCATTTACTAATGTTACTTGGGATTTTGGCGACGGATCAGCTCCGGTAACATCAACAAGTACTTCTGTGTCTCATAACTTTACGGCAAGTGCAAACGGTTCGGCTAGTTTTACAGTTACTGCAACCGTAACCGGAGCCAATGGTTGTCCGATGCCGGCAGTGGATACCCATCTAATTGCGGTATCACCAACACCGGAATTTAGTGTAAGTCCGATAGGTAACTTAAATTTATGCGATCCGGACAATACTCCGGCAGATTATACTTACTCTGTTGTATTGCAGGGCGGTATATGGTCTACAGAAACCGTGCAATGGTATTCTGGAACCTATCCAACAGGAACGGCAATTTCAGGAGCTACTTCACCTACCATTACATTAAGTGCAGTAGGAATGTATTACGCAGTGGTAACCAATGGTAACTGTTCTAAAAATACCAGAAGTATCAGAGTGTATAACAGTTGTCCGGGAAGTGGCGGTTGTACTACCCCGAACGATTTAGATGTAGCAATTACGAACATTGGTTGTCAGAGTATAAGAGCTGAGGTTACATTGGCTCAAGGTTCTCCAACAGAGCTGGTATGGTCAGACTATAGTGGCTTAGGCGATGTGGTTTCTATGAATAACAACCACATTGAAATCGAGAATATCGAACCGGGTGAGTACAGTATTACGTTAAATGCCTATTACGATATAGGCGGTAATATCTGTCATAACGACGAGGAATTTACCTTTATCGTACCGTATAAAGCCAATTTGAAATACAGTATTACATGCGGTAGTTCGGGGATGTATAATGTAAACCTTTACGATTTCTCGGCTTATTATCCGGCTACACCGGCCACCTCATTTGAGTTTAGTACAAATAACGGAGCTTCATGGCAACCGGGTACGGTAATTAACGGTATTGCACAGTTAATGTTACCATTAGCGCCGGGAATGTACAACGTAGGAATTCGTATTAGTCGCGCCGGCTATCCTTCTTGTACGAAGTTTATTCCATTAGTATTACCGGCTATGCCAAGTGCAAGCTTCCATTTCGACAACAATGCGTGTCAGGGAGCAGCGATGCAGTTTTATGCGCATGATACAACGGATGGCCTTCAATACCACTGGAATTTTGGAGGAGGGGCTATTAATATCCAGCAAAATCCGATAAGGACATTTGCTACTGGAGGGGAGCACGAAGTTACATTAACCGTAAAAAACAAGTATGGATGTACAACTTCATTTACCATGGTAGTGGATGTTTTACCAGTTCAGCTTAAAGGTATTCTTGCTTCAAATCCTGTAAATGCATGTCAAGGTAGTACTTTACAAATTGAATATGCTCCTTTTAATGAATTTCAAGAAATGCCAACACTATTCAACTGGTATTACAATGTATATACGTCGGTACCGTTTGCCACAACTACTACACCAAATTTGACGGTGTCACAAAGCGGTCAGTATTTTGTATATGTAACCGATGCGAATGGCTGTAGTGTATACAATAATCCGCCAGCTACGGCAATTTTTGTACCGGCGCCAGCACCACCTAAAGTAACAGGTCCGGGATTAGTATGTTCCGGCAACCCGTTCAGCATCAAAGTACCTCAAAATGCTTCGGTACAGTATGTGTGGTCTTTAAATGGTGTCCCACAACCGCAATGGAACAACCTGCACACCATTTACGACATGCAAACGGCATTAGGTGCGTATGTATATCAGGTAGTGGCACAGGTTCAGGACGGTTCGGGTAATTATTGCAGCAGTGCTCCGGTAAACCATACGGTAACAGTAATCGACCAGCCGGCAATTCCGGAACTGGATTTTGAAATGTTGTCTTGCAGTCCGTATCAGTATCAGGTAACCGTTTTAAACCCTCAGGCAGGTGTTAGTTATTACTGGAGCAATGGCGATACAGGTACTACGGCAATCAGTTACCATGACGGGCCAATTCAGGTACGTGCCGAAGCAAACGGATGCAGCGTAACGGCACAAACAGATTTGCCAATCGACTTACAATCGGTAGCTTGGGTATTCCCTAAAGGATGTTATGAAATCTGCAAGGAAAAACCAACAGGATATATCATAGGGCCTTTTGGTTATTATCATGAATGGCAATGGCAGGATGATTATACACCATACGCCAGCGGACATGACATGGTAGAGCCTTTCGACGATTTAGCAATAGGGCATGAGTATCAGCTATATCTTCACAACGGTGATTGTGAGTATACAGCAGCAACCATGAGCCTTATTCAGAAAGATTGTCCTAAATGTGAGATGTCCTATTCTATAAGAGAACTGAGATGTGTTAAGATAGATGGAGTGTATGTATATCGTGTTATATTATCTGTCACTAACGCTTATGGGGATGATGTCTGGACGACTTTTACCGCTCCGGACGGCGAAGGGTTCTTTATAGACAATACGGTTTTGGTACCGGGTAGCGCAACCACTACTTTTACCGTATATTTTTACCCGACAGCAGGCTTTAACGGCGGTTTGGTAACGATAGATATGAACGGAATC
Organism: Flavobacterium enshiense; assembly: GCF_040750275.1. Lineage (GTDB taxonomy): Bacteria > Bacteroidota > Bacteroidia > Flavobacteriales > Flavobacteriaceae > Flavobacterium > Flavobacterium enshiense_B. The sequence continues at coordinate 59,607 of NZ_JBDOCV010000004.1, read as the reverse complement.
TGGAAAGGAAGCAAAAGCTGTTATACAAAAACAGAAATTAAGTTCCCTCCGTGTGGTGCACCACGTACCGCCAATGAAGACCTTCTGGTAGTAGAGGACAATTTACTTTTAGTAGCCCCTAACCCGGCTAAAGAAGTAACGAAAGCAATCTACAATTACAAGAATGCAGAAACGGCGAAAATCATCGAAATTCGCGATATGCAGGGCAGATTCTTGAATGCCTGGGAGGTGAAAACCCAAACAGGAACTATAGAAATCGACTGTACCCGCTATGCCGGTGGTCAGTATTTCATTCTGATGAAAGAGAATGATACGGTTATTAAACAATCCCGTTTACTCATTACTCATTAATTTTTTAATGCAGGCGCGCTTTTAGTGCGTCTGCATTTTATTTAGTACTTTTAGTGTCATTGCGAGCGAAACCTAATGTAGCGCGGCAATCTAAACCTACAACCTATGAAAAAACAACTACACACAATTTTAGTGCTTTTAATAGCGCTTACTGCTCACTCTCAAACCTGGCAATGGGGAAAACGGGGGGGGAGTACCGATAATTTGTCTACATTGGGTGGTGATAGGCAAGAAGAAGTAATAGATATAGTTACAGATAGTCAGAAAAACATTTACGTGTTAGCACCAGTTGGTCAGACACTTTTAAATATTGACGGTAACCCTAAAACCAATTATGGAGACAGCAGTTCCAAAACAGATTTAGCATTGAGTAGTTTTAGCTGTGATGGAACATACCGTTGGTCCAAAATTATTGGTGGAGGTTCGGTAGAAAGAATTACTAATATTCAAATTGATAATCAAGACAATGTTTATATTGCTGGACGGTTTGCAAGTTGTTCAGCGCCTTATTATGCGCGTATTGACAGTGATGTGATATTGAATACGTATACTTCAGCAAGTTGTAAAACTTTGTTTATAGCCAAGTACAGTAATAACGGAAACCTTTTATGGTTTAAACAGCCACAACCTTTGGTAACACAAGCTGTAGCCACAAGTCAGACAGGACATCGCTTTTTTGCAATCGATACAACAGGTACTCTTAATTGGTTTGTTTCTATTCCTTCGGGGACTTATGCAGATGGTGCTTTTATAAACAGTATGTCTGGTAGTAATTTATTTAACTTTAAATACGATGCGAATGGTAATTTTATTAGTGCCACTCATTTAGATTTACAATTAACAAGTAATTTTGGTTTAAATGCTATCTACAGTCATAATCCGTATAACGGAAATTTTTATATTGCCAGTAGTAATACTGGAGGAAGTGGAACAGCTACTGTTGCAGGGCAAACCATAACGCATGCAGCCTTTTTAGCCTGTTTTAATGAGCTTGGACAATTTCAATGGAAAAAAGAAAGTACAAGCACTTCGCCAGCATCATTACGTTTTTACAATTTGCAATTCGACTCATCAAACAATCTATACATAGCCGGAAAAATTTCTGGTGCCACAGAATCCTTTTTGGGGCTTACAGCAGGATCGGGGATAAACACTCCTTTTATTATCAAAACCGATGCAACTGCCGATACGGTATTTTGGAGTACTCGACACAATTACAACGGTTCCTATATTTACGGTGCTATAGCTTTAAATGGCAATGAAGTAGGTCTGGCAGCATATTGCTTTGAACCAACATTCACTTGGGGTTCTCAAACCATTTTTGCTTCCAACACCAACGAAGGCACAGAAGTCATGCTGGCCCGATTTAACAAAGACACTGGAGACTGCTTAGGCTTGCACAAAATTCCCGGTAACGTAAATTATGACGATTACGGCACCGCCCTAACCGTAGACGCTTCCGGCGATTACATTTTAGGTGGAGGTTTTGGTAACCAACTAACCATCAACGGCAACACTTTGCAAAATGCCGGTACCCAAACTGATTTTTTCATAGCGAAGTTCGCCACTTCGGTTTGTTCGCCATTAAGCAACGAGGAGTTTCATTTAAACGAAATCAAAGTTTATCCTAATCCGGTAAAAGACAACTTGTATTGGCAAGGTGAAACCGGCTGGACTAGTTATGAAGTCTATTCGCTTTTAGGTCAAAAAGTTGCGCAAGGGAAGATTGAAGTTGGTCAAAATCAAATCAACATCAGTCCTTTAACCAAAGGGATTTATGTGTTGAAATGCTCGGATAATTCTGGGAATGACAAGGTGTTTAAGATTAGTAAAGAGTAATATGATAAAAAAAAATATGCAGCCTGAACTAGCTTATGCTGAGTGAAATCGAAGCAAAAACAACCTACAACCTATGAAAAAACAACTACACACAATTTTATTGCTTTTAATAGCATTTACAACGCACTCTCAAACCTGGCAATGGGGCAAGCGGGGTGGTAGTACCGATAATTTATCGATAACTAGCGACGATAGATGGGAAGAAGTAATTGACATGGTTACTGATAGCCAAAAGAATATTTATATTTTGTCACCAGTTGGCCAAGCGCTTTTAAATATAGATGGAAATCCCAAAACCAATTATGGTGACAGTAGTTCCAAAACGGATTTTGCCTTGAGCAGTTTTAGTTGTGATGGGACGTATCGTTGGTCTAAAATCATTGGAGGAGGTGGTATTGAAGACATTGATGGAATTGAAATAGACAATCTGGATAATGTTTATGTTTCCGGAACATTTAAGAGCTGCTCTTCCCCGTATTATGCCCGCATCGATAGCGATGTGATTTTAAATACCTATACTTCTGCGAGTTGTAAAAACTTATTTATTGTCAAATATAGTTCAGCTGGAAACATTCTTTGGTTCAAACAACCCCAAGCTTTGGTAACACAGGCTGTTGCTAATGGGCAAACCCTTTCAAGAGGTTTGGTTACAGATAATATCGGAAATAGTTATTGGTTGTGTTATTTGCCAACCGGCACTTATGCAGATGGAGCTTTTGTAAACAATATGTCGGGAACAAATTTATTCATATTAAAGTATGATACTAACGGTAATTTTATAAATGCTACTTATTTCGATGTGCAATTGACAAGCTGGTTTGGCTTGAATTTGAAGTTTTATCGTAATATAAACACAGGTAATTTTTATATTACTAGTTTTAAATCAGATGCAACTTCTACGGCAGTATTAGGTGGTCAGACCGTTGCAGGTTCAGGTTTTATAGCGTGCTTTAACGAATTAGGGCAATTTCAATGGAAAAAAGAATCTACGAATACTACGGCTGGAGCTTTTAGGTTCTATGGCTTGAAATTCGACTCATCGAACAATCTATACATAGCCGGAAAAATTTCTGGAGCCACAGAATCATTCTTAGGGCTTACAGCAGGATCCGGGATAAATACGCCTTTTATTATCAAAACCGATGCAACTGCCGATACGGTATTTTGGAGTACTCGTCACAATTACAATGGCTCTTATATTTATGGTGCCATAGCTTTAAATGGCAACGAAGTTGGTTTGGCAGCATATTGCTTTGAACCAACTTTTACTTGGGGTTCTCAAACCATTTTCGCCTCCAACGCTAACGAAGGCACAGAAGTCATGCTGGCCCGATTTAACAAAGACACCGGAGCCTGCTTAGGTTTGCACAAAATTCCCGGTAACGTAAATTATGACGATTACGGCACCGCCCTAACCGTAGACGCTTCCGGCGATTACATTTTAGGCGGAGGTTTTGGTAACCAACTAACCATCAACGGCAACACTTTGCAAAATGCCGGTACCCAAACCGATTTTTTTATAGCGAAGTTCGCCACTTCGGTTTGTTCACCATTAAGCAATGAAGAGTTCAATTTAAATGAAATAAAAGTTTACCCTAATCCGGTAAAAGATAACTTGTATTGGCAAGGCGAAACCGGTTGGACAAGTTATGAAGTCTATTCGCTTTTAGGTCAAAAAGTTGCGCAAGGGAAGATTGAAGTTGGTCAAAATCAAATCAACATCAGTCCTTTAACCAAAGGGATTTATGTGTTGAAATGCTCGGATAATTCTGGGAATGACAAGGTGTTTAAGATTAGTAAAGAGTAATATGATAAAAAAAAATATGCAGCCTGAACTAGCTTATGCTGAGTGAAATCGAAGCAAAAACAACCTACAACCTATGAAAAAACAACTACATACAATTTTAGTGCTTTTAATAGCATTTACAACGCACTCTCAAACTTGGCAATGGGGAAAACGAGCTATTGCTCAAAATCGGGAGATTTAATATGTTTAAAATCTCAAACCAGCAATTTTTCAATCTCAAATTTATTTGATCCAGTTAAAATCCAAATTCTTTTGTTTCGTTAAAGAATTTGTCATAATAAATTTTGTTTAGTGTATAATACACGAATATAACTATTTAAATTTTGCCTATTAAAAAGACACCCCAAAGCGTCTTTCATTTCCTATTCCTCCAACTAATATTATACCCACGATACTTCTAGCCCATCATAGCCCTCCACTTTCCACAATCTTTTTGTAAAAACGTGTTCCGTATAAGGAATTGTGTCTGATAATGAAGGTTTTTTTAAAAAAAAGGCCTTTAATTTTAAAGCTTGCCGTAGGTTTTCCGGCGGCAGGTCTTTCTTTTAAACAATTAGTAACATTTTTTACATCGGTTCTTATTGTTTTGTTTCTGTCTAAACTTTTTCTGTGCTTTTAAGTGAGAATTGTATTGTGAAATACATATAGGTTTTCCATTGAAGGTTTCTTCTGGGGTATTTCCGGATAAGGATTGTTGTGGGCGTACCGTATTGTAAATTTCAATATCTTCTGCTAGAGCATTTTCTAATTGCTTCCTGTTTTCAAGCATACGAGGCAATAAAAATTGATGCTTGATAATTTTATTGAAGGCTTCGATTTTAGAATTTGAAAAAGTTATGTCTTTTTGAGCTATCTGATGGATGATATTGTGGTTTTGGATAAACTGATTCACGGTATTGTTTACATTTTCAATTCCACCATCAGTAATAAATCGGATTTCACTTTTAATGGAAATTTTTGAATAGGCATTCTGAAGTAATGACCTAATTGCTTTTGGATTGGAAAAATCTTCAATTGTATAGCCTAAAACTTTTTTTGAATAATGATCTAATAAAATATGAAGATAATGCCTTGTACCATCTTTTGTTTTCAAAATAGTAACATCAGCGCACCAAATTTGATTAGGTCTTGAACTGATGAGCGAATCATATTTTGGTTTTAAGCGTAAGTGTCGGCTACTGTATCCGAGCAGCTTGGAATATTTGTAAAATGTAGTTAAGCAAAACCCAAAATCTCTGTTTCGCAAACCTAAATAATATAAAGAGGATTTTGACCAATATTGGGATGAACCATTTTCAAAATACGTTTTGATTGTGTCGATTTCTTTTTTTACTAACTGCTGAGGGTAGGTTTTTAGGCACCAATTAAAATAAGAAGGGACACATTTGTTTAAAACCAGTGTTTTGTAATTTTGGTATGTTGCCCTTGAGATATTAAATATTTTAAGAGCGTTGTCAAGAGAAACAATAGACTTTACTTGTTCAATTGTTTCTACTATTTTTTCTTTACTATGGGTGATTACATTTTTTATTCCACGTGTTTTACCAACAATGGAATGATACGTTTCGGATAATTTAAAATAAACGTCAAGAACTTTTTTGGCATGTCTTGATTGACCAGTCTGTTTTATAAGTTCTAGTTCCTCTTTGATAAATTTTGCAACTTCACAACCTAAATATTTAGTATCGGTTTCGTTAGCCCATCTATGAATATTGGTTCTTGGTATTTGAACTTTAATTTCTTCGGGCAGATTATTGTAAAGTCCTAACCTAATATAGTGTTTTACGCTGGTGTCCCAGGAAATTCGGTTGTTTTTATAAGGCATTCTTGATTTTTTTTGTAAATGTATGAATCACTTTTACATTTTAAAGGGGAGCAACTAGTAACGAAAATATAATAAATTTAACTAAAGAATGTTTAGGAATTAGAAGTATAACATGAATTTGGAAAATATCAGCTACGACACTAATTAAGCGGATTATAAATATTGCAGCTCATTGCAAACCGTCTATTATCAGGAACGGGAAAATTTACGAAGTGGATGAAATGAAAAAGCTTATTAAAAGAAAGAAAAAGCCCAAACGTATGGGTTTGGGCTTTTTTAAATCAATAATTTTTTTGTTCTTTTCTTTGTTTACGAATAGTATGTTTTAGTAATAGTGAAACAATAAAACTAACAATGGCACCTAAAACAGCCAATGAAACTGTTTTAATAACATCTGCCGATGTGATATTAGGAACAATGCTAAAAAGAGTTCCGCAAACAACACAGGTTAATAAAGGGAAATTAGTTGTCATAAGTTTGAACTTTTTTAGGTTTCTTTTTTAGTTGGAGTTTTTCATCATCAACTGTGATTTGGCTTACTGCAGATAAAACACTTCCAGCTACTGCAACATATCCGCTAACTGTAACAATAACAGCAGGTAATGATACAGGTGCTGTTGCAATGACACCGCTTACAGTTAGTAGTGCTAGTCCAACACTGCGTAACACTTTAAAAAACTTAGGGGTGGGCGCTTTAGCCCTTTCAAGTACATTCATAAAATTATATTTTAAATTTAAACACCACTGTCTACTGCCACAATCGATAAAGGATTAAAGGCTCCATTCTTCAAAGAATACATTTGTCCGTTAACTTCCTGATAAAACTCAATGCCTAAAGCCAGAAACAAAGGTTTGGTCGAGTTAGGAGTAACCATATTTGTTTGACTGATGGCAGTTGTAGCGGTAGCATTCCAAGGTAAAATGGCCGTTTCAGATGTAGCTACTACGTAGGTTTCATTCTCGAAATCTATTTCTGCGCCACCGGAAAGAATTTTGTAATGTGTCGTCCCGCTTGGTGCTACAACCATGTTGGTTGGAATAAATGGTGCAATATCTGTTTTTAATGCTCCGGTAACCCGGTCAATTGTAGGAACAATAGGAGCAAATAAAGTAGTGCCTAATTTGCCTCGAATATTAAATTCAAAACCTAAAAGCAATTCAGCTTCTCCGTCAATTACATTACGAAGTCCTCTAGGGCTGGTGGCATCTGCCTGTATTACCTTCATCATGCTTTGGGTTAAACGGCTAACCATTCGGTGATCGGCGGAGTTTATAAGTAATGGTCGCAAAGCTGTACGTAACACCTTTCCGGCTTTACCGGCTCTCCCAAATTCCGACCCATTCTCTCTTGTGCGTTGAAATGCAGGATCACTGGCAATTCTTTTGGCGTCGATACCGCCCTTTTCACGTACGAGATACCCATCACCCGATTTGTAAAAGGTAACATCTCCTATGGTACCTTTAATTTTAAATATGCCTTTTTGTCTGGCCATAATTTTCTTTTTTAAAGATTAATAAAATGCAATACGCTCAATCGTAATTCTGTTGCAACATTTTTTTGATTGATTCGAGAGCAAATTTGAGGTTTAATCAACTTAAATTTAAGTGAGAGGTTCAGAAGGGTTATAACTGTACAAACATGTCCTAAAAAGAAAAAAATCGTCATTATTCATTCATAACAGTCGCTTAAAAGCGATGTGATTTTTATATAGTTTTGCAACGCAACAAGAAAGAAAAGAAAATAACAAAGCCTGGTAAAAGCCATAGATAGTATATGAAGATAGTATCAAAAAGAGCCTGTATTTATCCCAAGGATATTCAGAATATAACAGGAAAAAGTTATCGTCAAAGCACAAGATTATTTAAAAAAATAAAAGACGATTTAAACAAATCAGATAAGGCTTTTGTAAGTATAGAAGAGTTTTGCCGGTATACAGGCCTACAATATGAACATATCGCATCACATATTGTTGGCTAAAAGATATTTTAAATAAAAAAAGCGCTCATTTTGAGAGCGCTTTGCAGTTTATTTGATCCGGTTAAAATCCAAATCCTGAAAATCATAACTGAAATCCGTCAATGGAGAAATCGGTTTCATTTTGATATTGGTGGCATTCCCAAGAGTATCGAAGGTGATAAACATAAAAGCATCAGCATCAAAATAGCGGTTAAACCATTTTACAGCATAGGTATTGTCTTTGTAGAAGAATATTTCACCGCTTAGTTTCGGTGAACGTTTCGAAGTAAAAAGCAACTTGCCTTTCTTTTCCGAAATAGTAATTTCCCCCAACCAGTTGTCAGCGTAAGTACCGATTAGTTTTGTATTGTCGATTTTCAGTTTTTTGTCCAGTTTGTTTTTGGTTACAGCGGTCCAAACTTCTCCGGTTACTTTATCGGCTTCCGAAACACTGGCCTGCATTTGTTTACTGTATTTCGCTACCCAATCTTCGTTTTGAACGCCTAAATAGCTGTCTTTAATCGTATTGGAAATAGCATTGAAAGCCGCGCCTGATTGTTGGTTGGTTAATACCACAATACCAAGTTGTAATTCTGGAATCATGATGGTTTGGGTAACGATACCTTCTAAACCGCCGGTGTGGGAAACCTGTAATTTTCCTTTGATATCTTGTAACTGCCAGCCTAATCCATAGGCTCTGAATAAAGTGTTGTAAGGTGCTACGCTACGGTTTGGCTGTAACGTTTGGGGTGTCCACATTTCAGCATGTTGTTTGGCACTGAAAAGCTGTTGGTTGTCACCATATTTTCCTTTGTTCATCTGCACCATCATCCATTTACTCAAATCATTTACGCTGGAATAAATACCGCCGGCAGCATCCATAATTCGGCTTTTGTAACGGGTAACTACTTTCAGTTTTCCGTCAATCGGAACATGTGGCACGATGCTATTGGTGGTATCTTTCAAACGTGACCAGGTGCCAACGCTGTTGTTCATCTCCAAAGGTTTCATGATTCGTGTTTCTACAAATTCGGCCCAGGATTTTCCGCTTACACGTTCAATGACTTCGCCTGCAATTACATACAGCAGGTTGTCGTAATCGTATTTGGTTCGAAATGCCGAAACGGGTTTAAGATATTGGATATTGTTGATGATGTCTTTCGGGGTGAAATCATGTCCGTCAGGCCAAATCATTAAGTCACCGGCACCCAATCCTAAACCACTGCGATGTGTTAATAAATCGCGAATGGTAAATTCATCCGTAACGTACTCGTTGTACATTTTGAATTCCGGAATGTGTTTTTTTACCTTATCGTCCCAATTCAGTTTACCTTCATCTGCTAAAATAGCCAAAGCAGCAGCAGTAAAAGCCTTACTGTTAGAGGCAATACCGAATAAGGTATTTTCATCCACTTTTTGTTTGGTGAGGATGGATTTTACGCCGTACCCTTTGGAGTGAATCACTTTCCCGTCTTTTACAATCGCAACAGCAATTCCCGGAACGTCAAAGGTTTTCATGGTTTTTTCTACTAAAACATCAATTTCCGGCGAAGTAATTTGTGCCGATAATCCAAAACTGATGAAAAGTGCTAGTATAGAAATTCTGAAATTCATAAGATTATGGTTTAGGTATTAAAAGCCGCGTTGTCTTTTAGCTTCAAAAATTAAGATAGCAGCCGCTACCGATACATTCATAGAATCGATTTCACCCTGCATCGGGATAATGATGTTTTTAGTGCTGGCAGTTCTCCAGGCTTCGGTTAAACCGGTCGCTTCGGTGCCTACCACTAATGCGGTTGGTGTGGTGTAATTTTGGGTATGGTAAAAAGTCGAATCCTGTAACGTGGCACAGTAAATCGAAATGTTCTTTTCTTTCAGGTATTCAATTACCTCCTCGGTTGATCCCACAGCAATTTGTCGGGTAAACAAGCAACCCACGCTGGAACGCACAATGTTTGGGTTGTACAAATCGCTTTTTGGATTGGCAATAATCACCGCGTCTAAATTCGCTGCATCCGCCGTTCGTAAAATGGCGCCGATGTTTCCCGGTTTTTCAGTGGCTTCGGCTACCAAAATCAATGGGTTTTCGGATAATTGTAAATCGGATAATTGAAGCGATTTGGTTTTAGCAACCGCCAAAATACCTTCCGTAGTGTCGCGATACGCTAATTTCTGATACACTTCTTTGGATATTTCAATTAGTTCTGTTTTTTGACGGGTTAACTGACGGATTTCATTCTCGGAGATCAATTCCGGTAAAAATAAAATCGTTTCCAGTGGATAACCGCCTTTTTGTGCCAGCATGATTTCGCGTTGCCCTTCAATCAGGAAAGTACCGGTTTGTTTTCGGGTTTTCGCTTTTTCCTGAAGCTGAACTAAAGATTTTATATAGGGATTCTGAACGGATGTGATTTGTTTCATGCTACAAAATTAAGCGTTAATTCGAAAACGATTACAAAATTCCGCGTGCTTTAATTTCTAGATACTTGTTAATGGTGTCTAAAGTCAGGTTTTCGGGTTGGGTAAGCACCGAATAGATGCCGTATTTTCGCAATTCGTTTACAATTAATCGCTTTTCGAAAGCAAATTTTTCGGCAATGGTTTGGTCGTAAATATCCTGAATAGTGGTAGCTTTTTTATGGATCAGTTCGTTAAGCTCCGTATTGTTGAAAAACACGACTACCAGCAAGTGGTTTTTGGCAATTCCTTTCAAATAAGGTAATTGGCGGTGTAATCCGTCTACCGTTTCAAAATTGGTATAAAGTAAGATTAAGCTTCTGTGGTTGATGTTCTTTTTGATATCAACATACAAACGGCTGTAATCGCTTTCAAAGAAATCGGTTTTGATGTTGTACAGATTTTCCAGAATCAGGTTCATTTGCGACTGACGACGCTCTGCAAGCACTCTGTTTTCCACTTTTTTCGAAAAGGAAAACATTCCGGCTTTATCCCCTTTTTTCAGGATCACATTGGCCAAAACCAAACTGGCGTTAATGGAATAATCCAGCAAACTTAAACCGTTAAAAGGCATTTTCATAACGCGGCCTTTGTCGATAAGCATGTACACCGTTTGGGATTTTTCATCCTGAAACTGGTTTACCATCAACTGATTGCGTTTAGAGGTGGCTTTCCAGTTCAAAGTGCGGATGTCATCACCCTGAACATATTCTTTAATCTGCTCAAACTCCATGGTATGGCCAATGCGGCGTATTTTCTTCAAACCATAGTTAAATAAATGATTGGAAAACGCCATCAGATCATACTTACGCAATTGCACATAAGACGGGTAGGTGGGTACCATTTGATTGTTGGCAAACGTAAAGCGTCGGGCAACCAAACGCAAGGGTGAGGCAATATAAACATTCAGTTTTCCGAAGAAATATTCTCCTCGTTCGGTCGGTCTTAAATGGTAGTGAAATTTATCTTTTGAATTGGCCGCGATTGTTCGTTTAATTTCAAAATTCCTAAGCTGAAACTGAAACGGTATTTCGTCAATAATCTTAGCAAAAACAGTAAAAGAATACTGATTGCTGATTTTAATGAGTATGTCGTTCTCGTCTCCGTTGGACAGTTTTTCAGGGATATTCCGTGAGGCTTTTACTTGTTGTTTTGTAGCAAACAAAAGCAAAATGTCAATAGCGGTAACTGCCAGAAAAATGAACAGGAGTAACCAGACAACTTTGTACAGGCTCGGAAAAAAATAAGCAAAAACAAAGCCTGCCATAATGCCCATGAGCACATAGAAAAAGAGATTGTTTAAGTATAATCGTTTAAAAAACTGCATTAGCGCGGAATTTCTACGGTATCAATAATCTGACGGATAATTTCGGTTGAGGTAATGCCTTCCATTTCTCTTTCCGGCGTTACCACCACACGGTGCTGTAATACAGGAACGGCCGCATCTTTGATGTCTTCCGGCGTTACGAAATCCCGTCCGCGTAAAGCAGCAAAACCTTTGGCTGCGTTTAAAATAGCAATCGAAGCACGTGGCGAAGCACCTAAATACAAAAAGGCGTTTTCACGGGTGTTCATCACAATTTTGGCAATATATTCCACCAAATGGCTTTCAATCATGATTTGTTTTACCAGGTTCTGGTAGTTTCCGATTTCATGTTTGGAAAGAATCTGACGGATATGGTCCAGTTTGTTTTTATCCTGTAGCGCATTTTCTTTTTGAAGAATATGGATTTCTTCCTCAAGATTCGGGTAACCAATACTGATTTTAAAAAGAAAACGATCCAATTGTGCTTCCGGTAAACGATACGTCCCTTCCTGTTCAATTGGGTTTTGCGTGGCAATTACCAAGTAGGGCGTGTCCATCGGATAGGCTTGGCCATCAACGGTAATCTGACGTTCTTCCATCACTTCGAAAAGAGCGGCCTGAGTTTTGGCCGGGGCACGGTTGATCTCGTCAATCAGTACGAAATTGGAAAAAACCGGTCCTTTCTTAAATTCAAACTTCGATTTCGACAAATCAAAAACAGAGGTTCCGATGATATCCGAAGGCATTAAATCCGGTGTGAACTGAATTCTGCTGAAATCTAAATCCAGGGTTTTTGAAAGTAATTTCGCGGTAATGGTTTTGGCAACGCCCGGAACACCTTCCAAAAGCACGTGTCCGTTGGATAAAACCGCAACCAAAAGCTGGTCAATCATTTTGTGTTGTCCAACAATTACAGTTCCCAGTTCGGCTTTAATTTCGTTCACGCGCTGTAAAAGCGGTGCCAGATCGATTCGCGTTTCGAAATTTACACTTTCGGTTTGCGGGGTGTGGTTATTTTCAAAAGTATCCATATTACTTTACGTTATCTGTGGTTGTTTTTTTATTTGTTTTTATTCAGTTTTTCGATTGCTTTACTGATTTCAATCACATCGTTTTCAGTGCTTTGCAGGTTGTTTCGGTGTTTTTTGATCAGAAGGACAACATGCTCAATTGCGTTTCTGTCTTTTCCGGTTTTCTGATGCAATCGGTTTACAAAGACTTCGTCAAGATTAAAGGTGTCAATCAAATAATCGTTTCGTACTTTTTCAAGAAAATAGATGATTTTTTTATCGATGATATTATGATGATTGCCTTCTTGCAGGTATAAATTACCAATGGTTTTGGTGAAATCAACTGTTGTATTGGTTAACGGCACTTTTTCCGGAATGATCCGCTGACGGCGTTTGGCATTGAAAATCATGAAGGTAAGCATCCCCAAAAGAAAAAGGTACCATGCCCATTTTAAGGCCGGTTGGCTCAAAATATAACGCATTGGTGATTGGGAAATGGTTTCGTTCTGATAGTTGTGTGCCTGCCATAAAACCGTTCCTTTAGGGAGATAGGCTAAGAGTGCTTCCGTATACTGGTGATTGCTTTTGTGTAACAAATTGTAATTAGTGAAAGCTGTCGGTTGGGTATGTAAAAAGATTTGCCCGTTTTGGTAGGGCACGCGAATAAAGTTCACATAATCCCGGTTTTCATAATGTTGTTTCCCAAGAATCGTGGTTTTTGAACTGTCTATTGTGTTGAAATAGGTATTGCTGATGCCTTTGGTTAGGAATAAAGGTTTAGGCATCAATGTTTTATCGGTAAGGTCAACTTTTACGCTGTCGCCGAAGAAATAACGGTTTTCAAAATCCATGTTCAGGGAATCCATTAGGCGTTCCGGGAAGGATTTCATGCTGAGGAAAGCCGTATTGCCTCGTTTTACAAAATACAGCAGTTCATCGGTGGAAGCATCATCAAAAGAATTTCCTTCGTTGATAAAAAGCAGGTTACCTTTAACACTGTAGGTCGAATCATCATAACTGAACTTCGGATCCAAATATTCGTAAAGCGTGGTGCTGTAGCGTTCAATCTTTTCATTAGGAAACAATTTGTCAATCTCTTTATTGAATACAAACAATCCTAACGGAATTTTGTCAGTAGTAGCGTAGGTTGGTGTCCAGTCGATGGGTTTTGGACGGTTCGCATCCACAAAAATAATCCCGATAATAATCAGCACGAGAATAGCGATGTATATTTTCAGTGTTCTGTTCATTATAGGGAATTAATGGTTTTGATGAAGGCTTTTTCGGCTTTCTCGAATAAAATCTGGTCTACAACAAATTCGCCATACCAGCTGTAATCGTAGATATAGGACAAATACTGAAAATCGTCTTTAAGGGATTGCCTGTTAATTTCGTACAGATAATCGGTATTGGTTTTTTCAATATCCCATTCGATGATGCCGTTATCCGACATTTTTTTAAGCAGCCACAAATAATAATAGCGTATGGAAAGACGGTAATTGTCTGCTTGTTTGCTTTTTTCGATGATGACTTTAAAATCGATGGCATGGATGTCTTCCTCGTGAATTTCGGAGGTGATGATTTTCTTTTTTGACGATTTTCCGAAAATCCATTTGCCTTCTTTGTTCAGGATGGCTTTCACGATAAGATAAACCACAAAAAGCACTACCAAAACGGCTATTGTTTTGATTGCAATTCCCCAAATTGAGCTGTCGCCTTCACCGCCAAAAGAGAAAATACGATCCAGCCAATACGCCAGCCATTGTTTAAAGCGGTCCCATTTTGAGGTGTCTTTTACAACGGCTTCATACACAAAGTCTTCCGTGCGGTAATCGTTTTGAAAATGTTCGCGGAATTTTTTGGGATGAACATCCTGTTCAGAAGTAAATTCAACTTCTTCTACCAATTCAGGAACTACGGAAATACTGTCCGATTGCCCGAAAACGGCAACAGAAAAAAAGAAGGTTATATAAAGGATAAACTTATTCACTTGGTGTTCCAATCAAATCGATTTCACTTTTTTGTGTATTGTTTTCGTTTTCTTCCCGAACACTGTAATATATAATGCCTTGGTTTACCAAAATAAAGTTCTGCAAAACGAAATTCATCAAAATGGATAAGGTCATGGTAACGCCAAACATAATCATAAAGAATGAAAATTGTTCCGGTTGTAATTGATTTCCATCTTGATTTTCGAAAGAAGTAAATAAAGAAAAAATCCCAATAAAGTAAGGAATCATCGAAACAATTCCCACAACAATCTGAACAATCATGTACATGACAACGGTAGAACCCACACAGGGCCAAAACTTCTGTTTTAAGAGTTTAAAGCCGTTTCCAAGCGAATCGAAATAACCATTGTCAGTTGAAATATAATCGTAAAAACTCAAGGAAAACCAGCTACCGAAAGCCGGAATGAGAATGAAAAGCAAAGGGATTCCGATGAGAAGGAACACCAATGCAAAACTCAACAGCATTACAATGGCCATAACCGGTATCATGATGAAAAGCGAAGCAATAAAAAAGATGAAAATTTTACCAATTTTACTTTTTATCATTGTAATGATTTCACTGGTTTCAAAGTTTGATTTTTTCTCCAGCAGTTTCAGATAGGCCACAGGGTAGGAGTAACTTAAAAGGCTCAGGAAAATAGCGGCTAGACCGGTCAAAACAGCCAAGCCGATTATTAACGGAAGATTGTCACTGATATAAAGATCCATATTGCTGTCGATGTTGCCAATTCCGGCATTGGGATTGGAGAACATGCCTTCGAAAAAGATTTTCATCAGTAAATAAACCAAGATTAAAAGCACTAACAAAATTCCACCGTTAATGATGAAATAGTTGCGGTAATAATGCTTACCGTGCATTTTGAAAAAGGTAAAAGTATCGCCTACCAATTCACTGAAATTTCTTTTTTTAAAGAGCTGAAACATGGTTTTTACGGTGTTTTCGGTTAACAATAAAAGGGTAAACAATAAAATAATAAGATATGATTGCCAAAGTGCCCAGAATAACCAGAACATTTAAAAAACGAGGCATATCTATGGAATATCGGGTGATAAACCCTTCCAGGAATCCCGCAGCTACGGTAAAAGGCGCTGTGCTGAGGAAAATTTTCAAACTGTTTTTGAATCCGATTTTAAACGAATGCAAACGCGAATAGGTTTTGGGAAACAGGATGCTGGCACCTAAAATAAAACCACAGCCGGCTTCCACCACCATGCCGAAAATTTCCATGGCACCATGAATCCAGATACCGCGTACGCTTTCCCAGAATACATTTTGATCGTAAAAAAAATACTGGAACGAACCCAACATGATGGAATTCTGTATCAAAACGAAAAAAGTACCGATTCCGAAAAATATACCGTAAATGTAGCATTTGGCCCCTACGATTAAATTGTTTAAGGTGATGCCGATAAAACTGCCCCAGTTGCTTCCGCCTTTGTAAACGGCAACAGGATTTCCTTTTTCGATGTTTTCCAAAGTCATGTTTACATACGCATCGCCCATAATCAGGCGGACAAATGCTGCATCATTGTGCGCGGAAATCACTCCGATTCCCACACAAAGGAAAAACAACAGAAATGCATAAAGAATGTATCGTCGGTACTCATATACCAAAAGTGGTACTTCGGTTTTAAAGAAATAAACCAAGCGGTTAGTCTCTTCTCTTTTGGTTTTGTAAATCTTCTGGTAAATCTGAGAAGCCAGGTAGTTCAGGTACACTACGGTTTTACTTTTAGGGTAATACGTTTGCGCATACGACAAATCATTCACCAAATGAATGTACAAACTCGCTAATTCATCGGGATTTTTTTTAGCTTTGCCAAAAATAGCCTGTTCAAATTCAAGCCATTTTTCCTTATTTTGTTTTATAAACGCAACTTCTCTCATAAAGAGGCTAAAATATAAAATATGTCAGAATTATCGATAACTACAACTCAAAATGTGAACATAAATTTTACAGCAGCTTCTGTAGGCGATCGACTTGTGGCGCAACTCCTTGACTTAGCGATAAAAATTGCTTACGTAGTGGTGGTCTATTCTGTGTTTTTCTACTGGATAGGCTTAAACGATTACCTAGATTCCGCCGATACTTGGTCGGTTACAGCAATTGTAATGTTGTTCGGATTACCGGTAATTTTTTATTCGTTGGTGCAGGAAAGCCTTATGGAAGGGCAAACGTTCGGAAAAAAAATAATGAAAATTAAAGTCATCAAAATAGACGGGTATCAGGCCAGCTTTGGCGATTACCTTATCCGATGGCTGTTCCGTCTTATCGAAATCAGTATCGGCAACGGAATCATCGGATTGATTGCGATGGTAGTCAGTAGTAAAAATCAGCGACTAGGAGATATGGCAGCTGGAACAGCGGTAATTTCATTGAAGAACAACATCAATATCAATCATACCATTCTTCAGGAAATCAATGATGATTATGTGCCAACTTATCCGATGGTGATTAAATTGTCCGATAACGATGTCCGCATTATCAAAGAAACGTATGAAGCCGCACTGAAAAACAAAGATTTTAAGCTGATTTACAAATTAGTGGAGAAAATCGAATCGGTTACCGGCATAAAACCGCAACAAGCCTACGATTCGGAATTTATTAAGGTGGTACTGAAAGATTACAATTACTATACCCGCAACATGTAATGTTTGAACTGTTAGATATATTAGGAACCATGGCCTTCGCCGTTTCGGGGGCGCTTACGGCTATGAATAAAAAACTGGATCCGTTCGGGGTTTTTATTATTGCTTTTGTAACTTCAGTTGGAGGCGGAACGCTTAGGGATGTTTTAATCGGCAGAACGCCAGTGGGCTGGATGCTGAATTTGAATTACGTATACGTTATCATTTTAGGTTATTTTTTGGCAGTGATTTTCAGAAAGAAACTCGACAGGTTTCGAACCTCGATGTTTTTATTTGACACGATTGGTTTAGGTGTTTTTACTTTAATCGGTCTTGAGAAAGGTTTGGAAATCAATTTGCACCCGGTTATCTGCATTGCTTTAGGAACGATGACGGCCTGTTTCGGAGGGGTTACTCGCGATATTTTATGCAATGAGATTCCTGTAATCTTTCGCAAAGAAATTTATGCGACTATTTGTATTGTTGGCGGGGCTTTTTTCTTTTTGATGAAAGCGCTTAATCTGCCTCAGGACTTACTTTACCTGCTTACATCGCTTTTAATCATTGCTATCCGTCTGATGGCGGTTATCTTTCATTGGTCGTTACCGGCCTTGGAAAGAAAATAGTCTGATTCGGTTATTAGTTGAAACTTTTTAATGGTTCAGGTACAGATAACCCGTCATGGCATCTGGGTAATCCGGATCATTCAGTTTTAGAACATAAAAATACGTTCCGTCCGGAGCCTGAGTGCTGCCTACACCGTCTTTTACATAACCGTCCCAATCGCCAACGCTGTTGTTGCCAGTCCAGATATGTCTTCCCCAGCGGTTGTATATGTACAATTCGAAGTTTACGAAAATATCACGCAATCCTTCAATAAAGAAAGTGTCATTTAATCCGTCACCATTTGCCGAAACAGCATTGTAAACAATTGGCGGACAATTGCGTACTAAAAGCATAAATGACGTTATTGAATAACAGTTGTCATTTTCAATACGAACAAAAATCTGATGCGGGGTAATCGCTGCATAATAATGAAAAATGGAAACAATTGCATTCTGATCGAGTTGTGCATCTTCCAAGGTTTCGTGAAAGGTTACCGTTTGGGAAGGATCGGTTTTGATGCTTTCTTCGTACGATGAAAAATCAAAATACGCCGACCCCAGTCCTAAGTTACAACCTGTTAAATCTCCAGGTTGATTGAAAGCTGGTGAAACCCAAAGTGTAATTTCTTGATTGTCAGTGTTGTTGTTTTCGTTGAGTTCCGTAACAGCACCGTTATAGTCTGCCATTACGGTTAATGTGAAATTTAATGGGATGCCCCCCGGAATTGTTACGGTTTGCGATAGGGAAACACTTTCCCCGATTTGCAATACAGCAGGTGTTTGATTAGTGGCGATCAATTCGCCATTGGCATAAATCCCGATTTGTGTCCCAGCCGGGAGCGGATCGGTACTGTTTATGTTGTAAACCGTGTAATCCAATAAGAGTTCCCTAACATTACACTGCTGACTGAAATTGTCTATAGTAACCGTTGCATCGGGAAGCTGACTGTTAAATTTGGTAACAATAGCATTAATCATTACAAAATCCTGCCCTGACGTTAGACGAATAGTAGCCTCAGTATCACCAATATCGATGTTGTCCTGAACATTGTAAATGTCCAAATCCATGTTGTAAAGGTTGCCGGTGTTTAAGATACTGTTGGTTCCGTTGAAGGCGTTGTCGAATGGGTTTAGCGGCGGGTCACTGATAAGATTGGTGTTAATAAATAAACTTTCGTTAACGGCGATGTTACTGTCGCCTTCCCAAGCCAGAAAACCGATTTTTGCATCTTCATTGTCAATTACGTTCAGGTTATCGAGTGTGATAAGGATTTCATTCGGAACTGTTTGTAAACCGTCATAAATATTAAGCTGGTTTAGCGGCAAAGCATCATTTCGGTAGATGATGACAATGGCCCAGCCGGCAAAATTGGTTCGTCTTATAAAATGATCGCTGATAAAGGGTGAAACGTCCAATTCTGAAATGGTATATGTTCCGTTACCGGTAGCTTGTACCAATGAAGTGATATTGGTAAAAGCACTGAAGTAATCCAAAACTAAGGAGCCAAACACCCGCTGATGTGAAAAAGTACGCTCTGCGGTAATGGCTTGTCCGTTAACTAAAATATCCAAATCGCCTGTTCCGGAACCGGCCCAATACAAATAGGCTGCTTCAATAGTATTTCCGGTACTAAGATTCAGATTGGCTGAAGAACTGGTGAATATAGTTGGTGCAAACTGAAAAGAATTCTCCTCAGGATTAAGGGTGTTTCCGATAAACGTATAATCATATCTTCCTGCAAATTGATTGTAAAGCGAAACATCCTGTGCTGAAATGGTTCCCGATAGAAGCAGTAAAAGAAAACAACATGCGTTTAGTAATTTTGTGTTCACCCGAATAAATATTTTTTTAAAAGTAACAAATGTTTGATTATAAACACAATAAAAACTGATAAAAATCGATTTGTTTTTACTTAAATTGTGCTAAAAATTAGTACTTTTCCAAAGTTTATAAGCGATTGTGAAAAATTACCTTGTTCGAAGATATCAAAAAGCAGATTATGCGCTTTGGAATGATTTTGTTAGTCATGCCAAAAACGCAACGTTTCTTTTTTATCGGGATTTTATGGAGTATCATTCGGATCGATTTGAAGATTTTTCACTGTTAATTTTTGAAGACGAAAAGCTACTCGCGGTTTTGCCGGCAAATATTTCAAAAGGAGTGTTGTATTCCCATCAGGGGTTAACATATGGCGGATTATTAGTCTCTGAAAAGGCTAAATTAAAACAGTCGCTTTGGGTTTTTAAAAGCCTTATGCAATTTTTGCATGAAGAAGGAATTCCGACACTTCACCTGAAAGAACTACCGTTTTTCTATACTAGTAAATTTTCAGATGAATTAAAATACCTGTTTTTTTTAACTGAAGCCAGATTGTATCGCAGGGATGTGCTTTCAGTATTGGATTTGTCAGGAGAAATAAAACTTTCCAAAGACCGTAAAGAAGGCATAAAAAGAGGTTTGAAAAACGGTCTTGAAGTAAATGAAACGGATGATTTTACCGAATTCTGGAATGACGTCCTTATTCCGAATTTAAGTCAAAAGCACAAAGTTTCACCAGTTCACAGTTTGGAAGAAATCATTTTTTTAAAATTGAAATTCCCTAAAAATATTCGTCAGTTTAATGTGTATCATGAAGGAAAGATAGTCGGAGGGACTACCATTTTCGAAACAGATTGTGTTGCTCACTCACAATATATATCTTCCAATACTGCTAAAAATGAACTAGGAAGCCTTGATTTTTTACACTATAAACTAATTTCAGAAGTTTTTGCATCCAAAAAATACTTCGATTTTGGAATTTCGAACGAAAATCAGGGAAAAAATATCAATCTGGGTTTGCTGTACTGGAAGGAAACTTTTGGAAGCGGTTTGGTAACCCAGGATTTTTACGCAGTTGAAACGGCAAATCATTTATTATTGGAAAACGTACTCTTATGATCCCTTTTTTAGATATAAAAGCAGTAAACAAGCCTTATGATATAAAATTTCAGGAAAAATTAAAACAGTTTCTTGAAAAAGGCTGGTACATTTTAGGTGATGAGGTTGAAGCTTTTGAGGAGGAATTTGCAGCTTGTACAGGCTCAGAATATTGTATCGGAGTTGGAAACGGTTTGGATGCAATTACCTTAACGTTTAATGCCTATATCGAAATGGGCAACCTTGAAAAAGGCGATGAAATCATAGTGCCCGCTAATACTTATATTGCTTCCATTTTAGGGATATTACATGCTGGTTTGGTGCCTGTTTTGGTTGAACCGAATCTTGAAACGTACAACATTGATCCGAAAGGAATCGAGGAAAAAATCACCGCTAAAACCAAAGGAATTTTGGTGGTACATCTTTACGGTCAATTGGCGGATATGGAGGCGATTATGGAAATCGGTTACAAATATAATTTACTGATTGTAGAAGATGCTGCTCAGGCGCACGGTTTGCTTTTTAAAGGAAGCCACACCAGAACGTTCAGTTTTTATCCCGGAAAAAATTTAGGTGCTTTAGGTGATGCCGGAGCCGTGGTTACCAATGATGAAAAACTGGCGACAACCATAAAATCGCTTTCCAATTACGGTTCTGAACAAAAATATTACAATGATTATATTGGTTATAATTCCCGGCTGGATGAGTTACAGGCTGCTTTTTTAAGAGTAAAATTACCTTTTCTGGCGGCTGAAAATGAAAGAAGAAGCGCAATTGCCAATCGTTATCTGAGCGAAATTAAAAACGATAAAATACTATTGCCTGTTTGTTCTGCTGATCATGTGTTTCATTTGTTTGTTATCCGTACCGAGAATAGGGAGGCACTTCAAAAATATTTAGCGGACAACGGTATTCAAACCCTTATTCATTATCCGGTAGCGCCTCATAAACAGAAAGCTATGGAAGCATTTCATCATTTGTCTTTGCCGATAACGGAAAAAATACACAATGAGGTGCTTAGTTTGCCGATGAGTCCGGTTTTAGAGGAAGCAAAAATCGATTTTATCATTGAAAAACTGAATGCATGGACATCCTGATAAAATCGTTTAACCGACCTTATTATCTGGACAGGTGCCTGTTTAGCATTCAAAACTATCTGAAAGGTTTTGACGGAAAGATCGTTGTTTTAGATGACGGAACACCTGCAAAATATCTGGAAAGGATAGTAGCGAAATATCCCAATGTAACTATAAGAAAATCGGAATTTTACAAAGAGAAATCGGAAGTAATTGCATTGAAAGAACCAATTGCTGTAAAAAAAATACCAATCCGTTTATGGTTGGATGCCGCCCGGGATACTTCGGATTATTTTCTTTTGCTGGAAGATGATATCTGGTTTACTTCAGCGGTTGATTATCCGTATTTGAAAGTGTTTGTCTCCCAACAGAAAATCGAAATGGTCAAACTGTTTTGGCTTGGAAACGAAAAACTTATCTCCGGTCATGAAACGAAAAAAGATAATGGTTTAGTTTTGTATCGGCCTGAAATTTTTACCCGAAACCCTTTTGCGTATCGACTGATTTTTAAAATGACCCGTTTTAAAATCCGGCAGATAATGACTCTTTTAGGATTGTATTCCAGTGAGAAAAATTTGCAGTATTATTCCGTTTATTCCGTAGCCGGAGCGGTTTTTCATAAGGATTATTTTTTGCGTTTATGGGAAGGACATGACAACCAGGTGGATGAAAAGCTTCAGATTTGGAATGCCCTCAAATTTCTGAATAAAAATCCGCAGTGTAAATTCGGGCGAACAGAAAAAGAAGTACTGAAAACAGGTTTTGCTACATCGGCCACAAATTTTTATAAAGATTACGATACGAAAGTAGATATGTTTGAAGTGAATTTTGTACTTAACGAAGCCTGGTATTCCGGTGAATTTGACACGACAGTTGCTCTTTTTGAAGATTTATCGGAAGACAGCATAATCTATTTTTTAGAAAAAAGCCCGATTGCTTCAAAGACTGTTGAATGGAAAAAATGGAGTACAAGATTTAAAGAGCAATACGAGACAATTGGTTGCAAAATCGACTAAGATGCAGGAACAGAGCGAAACAAATTTTCATAAATCCATATTTAAGGCCACAGGAATCTTTGGCTTTACACAGGTAATGAAAATTGTTCTCAAAATTCTTACCGGAAAATTTGCTGCTCTTTTTTTAGGTCCGGCAGGCGTTGGTATTGTAGGGCTTTTAAATAATACGTTAAGTTTAATAAGTGCTGTTACGGGCTTAGGACTAAATGTTTCAAGTGTCAGGGAGGTGGCAATAGCCGAATCGGAAAACAATCAGCAGAAAGTTTCAGAAGTTATCGTATTGCTCAACCGTTGGTCAATTGCAATCGGACTGATAGGTGCAATAATTTCATTAGGATTTTCAAAATTGTTAAGTCGATGGACCTTCGGAACCGCGGAATACGATTATTGGTTTGTTATTTTATCGGTTTATTTTCTTTTTACCAGCATTTCATCCGCTCAGACGGCTATCATGCAAGGGAAAAGGATGCTGAGGAAAATAGTGATTTCCAGTGTTGTAAGTACTTTTTTTATTGCTATTATCACGGTGCCGATCTATTATTTTTACGGACTTCAGGGAATAGTGCCAGTTATTCTTTTATCGTCGGTTATTACAGTGTTGGCTAATTTTTTTATGATTCGGGATCTGAGAAATCAGAAAATTTCCATGTCATTAAAAGAAACACTGGTTAAAGGGAAATCCATGATTAAACTGGGAATCTTACTTTCGTTAAATGTTGTTTTCGGACAATTTTGCATTTTTATCATCAAACTGTTTTTGAATGGGCAGGGCAGTTCTGCTCAAATTCTGGGTTTTTATGAAGTAAGTACTGTGATTGTTGTTTCGTATCTTGGGATGGTTTTCAGTGCAATGTCTAACGATTTTTATCCGGCTTTAACATCATTGCGGGATGAAAAAGAAAAGTTTGTTAAACTCGTTAACCATCAGACAGAATCTGCTTTACTGATTGTAACCCCGGCCATTATCTTTTTGTATTTTCTGGCACCGCTAATGATTCAGGTATTGTATTCTAAAGAGTTTCTGCAAGTGGTTGTAATTCTTAAGGCTGCTTTGTTTTCAGTTATTCTCAAGGCGATTACCTGGCCTTTGGGATTCATTATTCTGGCCAAAGGGAATAACCGACAGTATTTTAAACAGGAAATCGTGGGGGACAGTATGAATATTGTTTTTACCCTTGTTTTCTATCATTATTTCGGACTTTCCGGAATAGGGTTTGCTAGTGTTTTAATGTTTTTACTGTATGGTCTTTATGTTTATTATGTTGTTAACCGTAAGTATGGTTTTACTTATGATAGAATAACTCTAATCGCTATCTTGAAATCCTTTGGGCTTGGTTTGTTGGCAATGATTTCGATTTTTGTCCTGGATTATCCCGTAGCTTATTTACCGCTTGGCTTTTTATTTATAGTTTCGGTTATCTTATCTGCTTACGAATTCAATAAAAAAGTCGGGTTTAAAAAGGTGAAAGATAAAATCAAAAGTAAATTCAACTAAAACGAAGTTTCAGTTCCAGTATGATATACTTTAAAAATAGAAGAATATCAAAGGATTTGTAGGATTTGAACATTTCGAAATGCAACCGTTTAAGCAAAGCTTTGTTTTCTTCAGTGTTTTTATTCTGACGGATTGCTTTTTTTATGACCAGATAGGAAGAATGATTTATTTTTCGGGTTCTCGAATTAAAACGGTTGTAAAACTGTGAACCCAAAGAGTTCACTGCTATTCTTTTTTGAACCAGTGTATCTTCTATAAAATCAAAATGATAATATCTGGAGGCTCTTACCCATAAATCTAAATCTTCATAGGCGAGATTTTCATCATAACCGCTTAAACTTTCTAAAACGTCCCTTTTAATCAATGATGAGACAGAACAGATTTTATGGGATTGCGATAAAACCGACAGATAAATGTCCCCACTTGGCGGAAGGTTTTCAATTTTACCGTTTTGATCCTGATTATAGTAGTAACCTAAAGGTTTATTTTCCTCGGAAATCAGTTCGGCATTCCCATATACAATCCCCACGTTTTTATGTTTAGTGTTTTGAAATGTATAGAGTTGTTTTTCAATGCAATGGGGTAGCAAAACATCATCAGCAGCCAAATCAATAATGTAATCACCTTTGGCTAGTTGTAAAAGTTTATTGAAAGTTTTTGTGTTTCCTATGTTAGCGGGATTGGAAATAAACACAATGCCGGGATGTTGCTGCAGCCATTTTTTAATTACTTGTTCGGAGTCGTCTGAACTGCAGTCGTCTGCAATTAAAAGTTCAATATTTTGGTAGGTTTGATTCAAAACGGAATTCAGTGCAGCCTCTACAAATTTTGCATGATTATAACACAAACAGATAACACTAACCAGCGGAGAATTTTGCATGTCCTGAATAAACCTTTATATTTAGATGCTAAAATACACATTCAGGAATGACTTTTCAAAGAACCCGATACAAAATAGCATTAATTGGCTACACCTTAAACTCCGGCGGACTGGAGCGGGTAATGTCATCACTGTCACTGTATCTGGGTTCCAAAGGGATTGAGGTACATAACATTGTTTTGGTGGATGACGTCGTATATCCGTATTCCGGCACTTTGGTTAACATTGGAAAAATGAAGGAAAATCATGAAGGTGTATTCGGGAAGTGGAAACTTTTTCTTTACCTGAAACGCTATCTCAAAGAAAACAATTTTGATTACATTATCGATTTCCGCTACAGAATAAAACCTTTTCAGGAAGTTTTAATGGCAAACTGGGTGTACAAAACCAAAACAATTTATACCGTTCACAGTGGAAATATTGAAACGTATATTCCACGGCGCAAATGGCTTTCGAATCTGATTTTTAGAAAAAAATATGCTGTGGTTTGTGTTTCCGAAGCCATTGAAAAGTCGGTTTTTGATCAGTTTGCTTTTCAAAACCTGATTACAATTCATAACCCTGTAAATGTTAAAGAGATTCGGGAAAAATCGTATGAAGAAAATAAATTAGATTTTCGATATGTAGTTGGTTTGGGAAGGTTTGATTACAAAAACGTAAAACAATTTGATAAACTGATTGCTGCTTATCTGGAGTCGGAACTTCCAGGAAAAGAGGTGCATTTAGTGCTGATTGGCGAGGGAGAAAGAAGAGAAACGATTGAGAAAAGTGCCGGAAATTCACCTTTTGTCCATTTTTTAGGATTTAAAGAAAATCCCTATCCTTATTTGCGAAACGCAGAATTTTTAATATTGAGCAGTAAATACGAAGGTTTTCCAATGTCTGTAGTGGAAGCATTGGCCTGCGGAACTCCGGTTGTAGCTTTCGACTGTGTTTCAGGGCCGAATGAAATAATCATCCCAAACGAAAATGGTTTATTGGTTGAAAATCAAAATTTTGAAGACCTAAAAATTAAAATGAACCGTATGGTTGCTGACACGGTTTTGCGTCAATTCTGTAAGCAAAATGCAGTGTCATCCATAGAAAGGTTTTCCATCGATAAAATAGGGCAGAAGTGGCTCGATTTAATGAAATTAGAAGTACATTCGTAACTATGAATATTGAAATTATTTCACTTCCTAAAATAGAAGAACGTCGCGGTAATCTTTCCGTGATTGAAGGCAATACTATTCCTTTCGACATCAAGAGGGTTTATTATTTGTATGATGTACCCAGCGGGGCGGAACGAGGAGGACATGCCCATAAAAACCTAAAGCAGTTTCTGGTTGCTTTAAGCGGAAGTTTTGATGTGGTGCTGAAAAACGCAACGGAAGAAAAAATAATCACGCTTAATAAGCCTTATGAAGGTTTGTTGATTAATCCCGGAATATGGCGTGAAATACGAAATTTTTCATCAGGGTCGGTTTGTCTGGCCGTAGTTTCAGAAGTATATGAAGAAGACGATTACATTCGTGACTTCGATGCTTTTATGCAGTATGTTAATGGTAAATTGTAAAGTTGATCCCGATTTTTTTCAACAGGTGTTTCAATTTCAACAGTAATCTTAAGATAAAACCGGGTAAGAGTAGCAATATTTTGGTTTTAAAGGCGATATTATGTCTGTCTGTATCTTTTAAATAGTAACTCATTTTGCTGTCATCGCCAAACATATGGTAATGCAGAGCATATTCAATACGATAGATATCCAGGAATTTTTTTAATGATGGGTTTTTCTTTTCCGCTTCCGCAAATTGACCGAAATCCATCAGTTTCTTTTTCAGAATATTCCTCTTGGCAAGGCTGTCGGCAATTTCAAAATGATAATGAGCTGTTACTGTATTTGAAATAGCAACCGGATGTTTTACAGCAACTTTAATCCAAAGTTCCAAGTCCTGACCGTTACTGACTGTTGTAGTAAAACCGCCAACTGACTGTAAAACCGGTTTAGGAATGACTACAATCGAAGTCCATGCCACACGATCCACTAAACTGGAATGAAAAAAATCAGGTACCATTCCTCTGAAGTCCGGTTTTATATTGGTGGGGTTTGGAGAATAAAGGTTGTTTTTTGCTAATTTTATTTTGTAACGGGAACAATACATGCCAGCCTGAGGGAAATCAAAGTATAAAGCCGCCATCACTTCTAAATGGTTGGAAAACCAGTAGTCGTCTGCATCTAAAAAGGCAATTAATTTCCCCGAAGCCTTTTCAATACCATGATTTCGAGCCGATGAAACACCTTGGTTGGTTTGCTCAATAATGACAATTCGGGAATCGTTAAACTGATGAAGGATATCCATACTACGATCGGTTGAACCATCATTTACCACCAATATTTCAAAATCAGGATACGTCTGGTCTAAAACACTGAGCAAAGTGTTTTTAAGGTGTTTTTCTTTGTTGTATAGCGGAATTATGACTGAAAAAAGCGGCATTCTCGGTAATTTCGGTTCTCAAATATAATCAAATCTTTACATACGTTTTTAAAATAGTATATTTGTGATGCAAATGTCAGGAAAAGCACTTCATATCGTGAGTTTTGATAATCCTTATCCTCCTAATTATGGGGGAGTGATAGATGTTTATTATAAAATCATGGCGTTGCATCAAATTGGGTATTCCATTCATTTGCATTGTTTTGTGAAAGAAATTCCGGAACATTTTGATGAACTTAAGGCATTAACGGCAACAGTATGTTTTTATAAGATAGAACAAAACCCACTATATTTTTTGAGCAGGTTGCCTTTTTCGGTTATTTCAAGATCGGACAGAAAACTGATTGAAAACATCGTTAAAGAGGAAGCACCAATTCTGTTTGATGGTCTTAAAACCACATGTCTGATGAATGCACTTCGTCTGAAATCATACAAAAAATACCTTCGTCTTCACAATATTGAACCTAATTATTACAAGGGAATTGCCTCCAGCGAAACAAATTTCATGAAAAAGATTGCTTTTTATCTGGAAGCCAGAAAATATAAGCGGTATGAATATGAAATGAATGCTTTCAATAAAGTGTTTACACTTTCGGAATTTGAGAATGAAGTTGTAAATCAAAGGTTTTCAAACGCAGTTTATATCCCTGTTTTTCATGGAAATGTTGCTGTAAAAGAGTTGAGTGATTTTGGAAATTATGCATTATATCATGGCGATTTGACCACTTCCGATAACCGTAAAACCGTAATGTTTCTGGTTGGGGTTTTTAAACAAATTCCAGATTATCAATTGATTATTGCTTCAGGGTCGAATGAGGAATTTGTGAAATCTCAAATAGATGATGCAAGTAATATTCAATTTGTAGCCCTTAAGGGGTTTGATCATTTGAAGCAATTATTCTCAGAAGCTCATCTTAATATTTGCTGGTCGTTTCAGAAATCGGGAACCAAGCTGAAATTAATTAATTCGCTGTTTAATTCCCGTCATTGCATTATAAACGAGAATATTATTGATGATTACAAGGTTTCCGGTTTGTGTATACAGGTGAAAAATGAGGAAGAGTTATTGACTGCCATAAAAAAAACGATTCAATTACCTTTCACGGAAACAGCGCGCCGTAAAAAAATACTTGAATCGCATTTAAATGATATTGAGAATGCCCGATTACTCGCGGCTGAACTTTCAAAATAGTAGTTTACACAGTACGTTGCACTACTTCAAACAACTGACCGTTTTCACATTTTAAGGTTTTTGATGGGAATTTCATCAATAAGGCATAATCATGGGTAGCCATGATGATGGTTTTGCCGTTCTGGTTGATTTTTTTTAGTACTTCCATTACTTCCACACTGGTTTGCGGATCAAGATTACCGGTAGGTTCATCGGCTAAAATTAATTCCGGATCGTTTAGTAAGGCTCTTGCAATGGCAACACGTTGTTGTTCACCACCGGAAAGTTGGTGTGGCATTTTACCGGTCATCGATTTCATACCTACTTTGTCCAACACTTCTTCGATTTTTACCTGGATTTCTTCCTTTTCAGACCAGCCGGTAGCTCTTAAAACGAACTCTAAGTTGTCGTGTACGTTTCGGTCCGGCAGTAATTTGAAATCCTGAAATACGATCCCCAATTTTCTTCTTAAATATGGGATGTCGTTTTCCTTCAGCGTTTTTAAATCATAATCTACAATAGTGCCTTCACCGTTGGTTAAATCCAAGTCAGCATATAAGGTTTTCATCAAACTACTCTTTCCGGAACCTGTTTTTCCGATGATATAAAGGAAGTCCCCTTGTTTAATGTCTAGGTTAACGTTGGATAAAATGGCGTTGCCTTCCTGAAATATGGTAACCTCTTTTAATGAAAGAATCGTTTGTGACATGGTTCGAAGTTTAATTTTGGTAAAAGTAAGAAGTAGAACGAACTTTTTCAAATAAAATTATTTTTGTTTCTGAGTTTCTGGGTTCAAGACTTAAATGGATTATAGGTAATTGTAATTAGGAATTTTATTTCTGGCTCGAAATTTGTTGAAAACATATATAATAAACCCCGAAAACCCCACGTTATTAACCACGGGAATTTGATATATTTGAATGTTTAAAAGCCAAAATTATGCGAAAACTGAACAGGTTTCTTTCTACGGCTCTCATTATGAGTGCTATAAATCTTTCTGCACAACAATCCAATATCTATACACACGAGCTTACTGATTTTGATAAAGCGGTTGTCCTTTATAAAGATAAGCAATATCAAGCAGCTCAGATTTTGTTTGATAAAGTGAAAAACGCGACTTCTAATGATGAAGTAAAGTCGGATTGTGCCTATTACAGTGCTAATTGCGCCATTCGTTTGGAGCAGTCCGGAGCCGATGCGATGATGGAAGATTTCGTGGAAAAATACCCGACATCATCCAAACAAAATCAAGCTTTTATTGAGGTGGCGCATTATTATTTTGAGCAATCCAATTATCCGCAGGCTTTAAAATATTTTGATCGTGTGGATGAAGGCGTTATGACCAATGACGAGCGTGAAAAATTTAATTTCCAGAAAGGCTACTGCTATTTTTCGGCTAAGAATAAAAAAGAAGCTGAGAAATATTTCAACAAAGTGGCTAATTCACAAGAGTTTGGTTCACAGGCGAAATATTATTTAGGCTATATGGCTTACGAGACCGATAATTATAAAGAGGCAACGCAATATTTTGATCAGGTTCAGGATCAGGACAAATACAAAGAAAAAATGTCTTATTTCCAAGCTGACATGAATTTCAAATTGGGTAATTTTCAGAAAGCCATCGATTTAGGACTTCCACAGTTGTCAAAATCCAACGCAGAAGAAAAATCGGAACTGAATAAAATCATCGGGGAGAGTTATTTCAATTTAAAACAATACGACAAAGCTCTTCCGTATTTAAAAGAATACCGAGGTAAAAAAGGAAAATGGAACAACACCGATTTTTACCAATTGGGGTACGCTTATTTCAAAGCAGGAAATTACGAAAGCGCTATCGGCGAATTCAATAAAATCATCAACGGTCAGGATGGTGTAGCGCAAAATGCTTATTATCATTTAGGCGAAAGTTACCTGAAATTAGGGAAGAAGCAAGAGGCTTTGAATGCTTTTAAAAACGCTTCCGAAATGGAGTTCGAGTTGAAAATTCAGGAAGATGCCTATCTGAATTACGCCAAATTGAGTTATGAAATCGGAAACCCTTACCAAAGTGTGCCGGAAGTGTTGATGGGCTACCTGAACAAATATCCGAATACATCTTACAAACTGGAAATTGAAAACCTGTTAATCAACTCCTATATTACTTCCAAAAACTACAAAGAAGCGTTGAGTTTGCTGGAGAAAAACAAAAATCCGCAAAACCGTCAGGCGTATCAGAAAGTGGCTTTTTATCGCGGTTTGGAATTGTATACCGATGGGAATTACCAGGAAGCTTTAGCGTTGTTCAAAAAATCAATTGCGGAACCAAGAGATGCTAAATTCAGCGCACGGGCGACTTTTTGGAAAGGGGAAACCGAGTACAATCTGGATCAGTTTAATGAAGCCTTAATCAGTTTCAAACAATTTGCAGGTTATGCCGAAGCCAAAAACGTTCCGGAAGCCAAAAACGCCGATTATAATATCGCTTATACCTATTTCAAACTAAAAGAATACGAAAGTGCGGCCAAACATTTTCAGGATTATGTGGCAACGGCAAAAGGAGATAACGTTCGACTAACCGATGCGTATTTGCGTATGGCAGACAGTTATTTCGTTTCCACCAAGTATTGGCCAGCGATGGATGCTTATAACAAAGCCATCGAATTGCGCAGTGTAGATGCCGATTATGCTCATTTTCAAAAAGCCATTTCCTATGGATTTGTAGGCAAAAATGACAAAAAGATTGAAGATTTGAATGCCTTCATGAAATTGCATTCCAAATCACAGTATGCTGACGATGCTTTATACGAATTGGGCAACACCTATGTAACCCAAAACAATGTAAACAAAGCTGTTGAAACATATGACCGACTGAAAAATGAATACAAATCAAGTTCGTATGTGTCGAAAGCAATTTTGCGTCAGGGCTTGGTGTATTACAACAATGACAATAATGCATCAGCACTTACGAAATTTAAAGAAGTGGTGGCAAAATATCCAAGAACGGAAGAAGCCAATGAAGCAGTAGCCACCGCTCGTTTAATCTACATGGATGAAAACAAAGTGGATGAATACGCCGCTTGGGTAAAAACCTTGGATTTTGTGGAAGTATCGAATGCTGATTTGGACAACGATACCTACAACGCAGCTGAGAAACAATATTTACAGAATAATGCCAAACAAGCCATTTCCGGTTTCAGCGGTTATTTAGCGAATTTCCCGAACGGATTACATGCCTTGAAAGCGAATTTCTATTTAGCACAATTGTATTTTGCAGACGGCTTGGCTAACAATGCCATTCCGAATTACGAGTATGTAATCAGCAAATCGCGAAATGAATACACCGAGCAGTCGTTAGCCCGTTTAAGCGAAATTCATCTGAAAGCCAAAACCTACGATAAAGCCATTCCGGTGTTAAATCGTTTGGAAACCGAAGCTGATTTTCCACAGAATATCACTTTCGCCCAATCCAACCTGATGAAATGTTATTATGAAGGGAAAGATTATCCGAATGCGGTAATTTATGCTGATAAAGTATTGGGGAATTCTAAAATTGAAGACAATATTAAAAGTGATGCGCAAATCATTGTAGCTCGTTCGGCTATTAAAACCAATGATGAAGTAAAAGCAAAAGAGGCCTATGCGAAATTGCAGAAAATTGCCAAAGGAGAATTGGCAGCCGAAGCTTTGTATTACGACGCGTATTTTAAAAATAAAGAAGGGAAGTTTGAAACTTCCAATACGGTGGTTCAGAAATTAGCGAAAGATTACTCGGGTTATAAATATTTCGGAGCCAAAGGATTGATTGTAATGGCTAAAAATTTCTACGGATTGAAAGACAGTTTCCAGGCGACTTACATTTTGGAGAGTGTAATCAAAAATTTCGCTCAATATGAAGATGTCGTAACTGAAGCTCAAACCGAACTCGATTTCATCAAAGGAGAAGAAGCAAAACGCAATTCATCCATAACCAATTAATTATAAGCCAAATTAAAATTTAAAGCGATGAACAAGACTTTCAGATATATAACAGCAATAGTAGCGCTTTGTGCAGGAGTGAAATCCTATTCACAAAAGAAAGATGAAAACATAGGAACGGAAGTGGTAAACGTGGTAAAACCATATACCCCAACCATTTCGGATGCCTTCAAAGTAAAAGAAACACCAGTTATCGAAGATGAAGTCAATACCGATAAAGAAGAGATTAAGTATAATATTTTCTCCTTTCCGGTAGCGTCTACGTTTACACCTGCAAAGGGGAAAGCGGCTTCAGTTGACAAATCCGCTAAGGAAAAAATCTTCAAGAATTATGCAACCTTAGGCGTTGGTAATTACGGAACTGTAAACGGCGAACTGTTCATTACCGAAAACTTAAGCAGCACCGATTATGTAGGGGGGATGTTGCGCCATTTGTCTTCGCAAGGCGGTATTAACGAAGTAAAACTGGAGGATAAATATTACGATACTTCGCTAGATTTTACCTACGGAAGCCGCACCCGCGATCTGGACTGGAATGCCGATTTAGGTTACAAACATCAAATGTACAACTGGTATGGTTTGCCTACTGAATTTGTAACTTTTACAGACGACGTTATCAATACCATAAACGAGCAGCAAACCTATCAGACCATTGCATTAGGTGCAAAAGTAGGGATGAAAGAAAGTGTTTTGGATGAAACTTCATTGCAATTCAAACGTTTTTGGGATTCACACGGTTCACAGGAAAATCGATTTTTTGTAAAGCCGGCCATCAATTTTGAGGTGGATAATTTCAAATTCAAATCGGGGTTTGTAGTAGATTATGTGGGCGGAAGTTTTGAAAAAGATTATTTCGATACAGGAGATATTTCTTATTCGTATTTAAACTTCGGAGTACAGCCGGCAATTTTATTACAGCAGGACGATTTGTCGGTACAAGCCGGAGCAGGTTTTTTCTATAGCGTTGGGAAATTCAATGAGGAAAGCGATAACAAGTTTTACATCTTTCCGCAAGTTAAGGCTTCTTATAAGTTAGTCGGAGATATTATGATTGCTTATGCCGGCGCAGAAGGGACCTTAAAACAAAATACGTTTGCAGATTTTGCAGAAGAAAATAAATTCGTTTCCCCGACTTTAGCCATTGCACCAACCAATCAGCAGTACGATGTTTATGTAGGATTGAAAGGAAAACTGGCCAATACGGTAACCTTCAATGTAAGAGGTTCTTATATGACTGAAGACGATAAAGCTTTTTTTACTGCCAACCCCTTTGCCGTTACTACTAATAAAGAAGGGTATGCCTATGGAAATTCTTTTGGTGTGGTATACGATAAGCTGACAACCATTAGTATTTTTGGAGAGTTGAAAATGGATTTTTCAAAGAACGCCTCTTTCGGCATCAACGGAACCTTTAATTCGTATACAACCGATCAGGACGAAGCATGGAATTTGCCTTCCATGAAAGTTGGAGCAAATTTAGATGTGAATATTACCAAAAAATGGTATGCCGGGACGAATGTTTTCTTCGTAAGGGAACGTAAAGATCAAATGATAACTCAGGATTTAACGGCCGTTTTTCCGCCAACATTTACCACTCATAAGGTAACGTTAGACAGTTATTTCGACTTAAACGCTCATTTAGGCTATAAACACAACGAACGTTTAACCGGTTTCTTAAAGCTGAACAACATTGCTAACCAGCAATACGAACGTTGGATGAATTATCCGGTGCAGGGATTTCAGTTTTTAGTGGGAGCGAATTATAAGTTTGATTTCTAAAATTGTAAAAGAATTAGTAAAAAATTAAGAGCGTAGCGAAAATCTATGCTCTTTTTTTATTTATTATTGCGCAGATTTCAAAAGAATGATATGATTAGAATTTTACTTTTATTGCTTCTTGCGACCGGTCATATGTTTTCGCAAACGATAAGCGGCCGGGTTTATGACGAAAACAAAAAGCCCATGCAGGGTGTTTCGGTTTATCTGGATGGTACTACCATAGGAACTTCCACTGATGAAACTGGAAAATATGACTTGTCCATCCGCAATACGGTTAATACCATGTTAGTTATCCGATTCATAGGTTATGAAACCATGATAATTGAAAATCCTTTCAAGGATAACAACGCTGTAATTTATATGACACCCAAGGCCACTTCGTTGGATGAGATTGTAATTGCTAAAGATCCTTTTACCAGAGAGCAAAAACTCGCTGTTTTCAGAGAACAGTTTTTGGGAAAAACCAAGGCAGGTAAAACATGTAAAATTCTCAATGAAAATGAAATCGATTTCGAATACGATTACAAAACGAATACATTAATTGCCAGTTCAAATGTTCCATTGGAAATTGAAAACCTTTATTTAGGATATCGTATAGAATTTGAAATGCTTGATTTTTATGTAAAATTTTATAAGAAAAGCATAAAAAGCGCCGACGTGATGAGCAGCTTGTTCTTAGGTACGACAAGATATGCCGATGCCAATATATCTGAGAAAACGGACAAAAATCGCGGTGTCGCCTATTTCGGTTCTCAAATGCATTTTTTTAAGAATCTTTCGCAAAATGTTTGGGGCGGTAAAAATTTTTTATTGTTCAACGGATCTTATCAGGACAATCCCGATCACTTTTTTTCAATTACTCAGGAAGGAAGTTTAAAAAAGATAACCGTTACCAAGAATACGCAGACAAATGGTTATATCGCTAACACCGGTTCGAAATTTATAGCGACTTTTAATTTGTTGTATAACAAAAAAAAGCAATCTAAGGTAGACTTTTTAATCCAGGAGTTTTATGTTGACGAATTTGGAAATAGTACAGAAGCCGATAAAATCCAATTCGGCGGTGATTTAGGAAAAAAAAGGCTAGGCGATATGTTGCCGATGGATTTTGTTCCTAAAAATTAATTTAAAAAGCATTTATGACTTTCAAACAAAAAATACTCCAGCATCACTTAACCCTATTGCAAGACAAAATTGATGTGTATCGGGACATGATTTCCGGTCTGGCCGATGATGCTCAAAATGATGCTAAAAGTTCCGCAGGCGACAAACACGAAACGGCTTTGTCCATGATGCATCTGGAGCAGGAAAAACTAAGTACCAAGCTACAGGAAGCGATTCATTTTAAAGATGTTTTAAGTAAAATTGATGTTTCCGTTGAAAGCAAGAAAGTGATTCTGGGAAGTCTTGTAAAAGCTAATGGGCTGCATTTGTTCATTAGTGCAGCATTGCCAAAAATCAATATTGAAGGGGTTTCCGTTTTAGCGCTTTCGCCACAATCGCCATTAGGTTCGCAATTAATCGGTAAAGAAGACGGCGCAGTTGTGGAAGTGAACGGCTCAAAATTTACGGTTGAAAGCATTCAGTAATTTACTACTTTAGCGTTTCAAAACCAACATGATGAATTTGAAACCATATCTTTTAGCGTTATTGACCACTTCTGTTTTTGCCCAAAAAGTTCAGAAAAAAATACAGGCCGATTTAATCGTAACCAATGCCAAAGTTTATACCGTCAATAAAAATTTTGACAACGCCGAAGCTTTCGCTATTGTTAACGGAAAGATTGTCGGAATCGGAACATCTGCGGAAGTCAATAAAAAGTATGTTTCCAAGAACAATATCAATGCAAAAGATAAATTCATTTACCCGGGATTTTACGATGCTCATGCCCATTTTTACAGCTATGGCTTAAACTTGCAGCGTGTCGATTTGCGCGGCACTAAAAGTTTTGATGAGGTTGTTGCTAAAATCATTGCTTTTCAGAAAGAGAAAAATCTCGATTACATACAAGGTCGCGGTTGGGATCAGAACGATTGGGCCATCAAAGAGTTTCCAACCAAAGAAGTATTGGACAAGTATTTTCCAAATACACCCGTAGCGATCTCCCGTATTGACGGTCATGCCTTATTGGCCAACTCCAAGGCATTAGCGATGGCGGGAATTACAGAAAAAACCAAAGTAGAAGGAGGTGAAATCGAAATTAAAAACGGCAAACTCACCGGGATTTTAATTGATAACCCAATGGAATTGGTGTTCAGTAGTATTCCGAAGCCTTCAAAGGAAATACAAATGAAAGCTTTGCAGGAGGCAGAAAAAGTAATGTTTGATTACGGCCTGACCACAATAAACGAAGCAGGTCTGGAGCGTGAAACCATCGATTTAATTGACGAGTTGCAGGAAAACAATCAGTTGGATATCAATATTTATGCGATGGTGGCGGTATCCAAACAAAACGTTGATTATTATACCCAACTCGGCATTCAAAAAACCGACAAACTTAACGTTCGTTCCTTCAAATTTGTTGGAGACGGAGCCTTAGGTTCCCGTGGCGCCTGTTTGCATAAAGCCTATTCCGACAAACCGAAACATTTTGGTGCTTTGTTGTCCCCTGTAAAAGAAATCCGTTCCGTGGCACAGCAAATTGCCGATTCTGAGTTTCAGATGAACTCGCACGCCATCGGAGACTCCACCAACACCGTGTTGCTTAAAATTTACAAAGAAGTGTTAGCCGATAAACCGGATCGACGCTGGAAAATCGAACACGCACAAATCATGCAGGAAGCCGATTTCGACTATTTCAAGTTGGGAATTATTCCTTCCGTTCAGCCCACACATGCCACTTCCGATATGTATTGGGCGCAGGACAGAGTGGGCAAGGAGCGCATTAAAAATTCCTATGCGTATAAAAAAATGTTGGGTAAAGCAGGTTTGATAGCTTTAGGAACCGATTTCCCTATTGAAGAAGTGAATCCAATGTACACGTTTTACGCCGCCGTAGCCCGAAAAGATCTGAAAAACTATCCACAAGGAGGTTTTCAGCCTGAAAACGCCTTAACGCGAGAAGAAACACTTAAAGGAATGACCATTTGGGCCGCGTATTCCAATTTTGAAGAAAACGAAAAAGGAAGTCTTGAGGAGGGAAAATGGGCCGATTTTACCATTTTCGATGTCGATATCATGACCATGGATATTGATGGCGTGCCTTATGTAAAACCTATTCATACTTTTATTAAGGGAAAACGCGTTAAATAGTTATAACCAAATTTAACTATTATGAAGAAGCTGCTCTATTTTTTCGCGTTGCTTGTTTGTGTTGTTTCACATTCCCAGAACGGTGAATTTCAGGTTTATGACAATGGTTTGATTTATTCGGATGTAACTGTGGGTAAATTGAAGCACATTGTTGATTCCCTAAATTTGAAATTTAAAACCTGTGAACCAAAATCCTATTATTCGGTTAAACAGAGTAAAGCTATTTACGTTCGTGTAAGTACTAAAAATGTTAAAGAGGCTAAGAAAGATATTGAGGCAAATATTTCACTCGAGGCATTTGTTGCTAAATATCCAAAAGCTTTAGTTGTTAGGGATAATTTGGTGATTACTCATGAGTATTTTGATGAGGATGAAGATGGTGAAATGATCAGTTTCAGCAGTGTCGAGTTGGGAGATAACCCAAGTTTTGGTTTTACTATCAGTGAAACGGATTATGCAAGGAAGTATGCTAAAGCCAAAGGAAAATGGATTTCAGAATACAGTGAGCAATCCGATTATTCCGAAGAAGATCTCACGGCTCTTTACTTTCAGGAGGATTTTTCTATCCGAAAGATCTCAAGTAAATACCAGCAGATGATTCAGTATTCGGAATGCCTGATCGATACTACATCGCAGATTTTTTCCGAAAAAGCACAATACAGCGGAAGACGTTTTTATGATACCCTTCCTAATAAGATTTCAGCATTAAATGATTTTATTGAGAAAACCTTAAAGCAGCCTGATTTTGACTCAGAAAAATTCAATTTGGTTATGGATTTTGAAGACTATTCAGATGATAAACCAAAGAAAAAGCTGTCTAAGAAAGAAAAAGCAGAAAAAGAGAAGTTAAAAAAACAAGCAGAAGAGGATTTCGATACATTTCAGAAGAAAATGGCAATTTGGGAATCCCTTCGGTTAACACGTTTGGACTCTTTAAAAAATACCAACCCGGCGTTCATCAGAATGCTTAATGAGGCTTTGACTGATGCAAAAGGTTCTGCGCATTCCGATGATCAGTTGGAAGAGCTCGTTGCCCGTTATATTTCAAAAGAAGAAGCGTTGCAGTTAAAGAGGGACAGAAGGGTAGTTGGTGGTTGCAGTATGGATTCCTCACCCCGTTATCACGCCGTCAATATTGCCATACTATCGGCAGAAACTACCAAATGGGATGTTTTTCTCAAATCGCATCTCAACGTTATGAACGACAGGTTTGACCGTGTAAGTGACGGGAGTTGGGCTCAGGCAGCCAGACAAACGTATATTCGGGAATTAGAGGTGTTGGATATTAATGTGCCGGATTTGCTTTTAGGAACTTCATTCCGAATTAACAATCCTGTTAAGAATCATTATTATGCCGATATTGGCCGTTTGGGGAGAGCGCTTACGGAAAGCAAAGACAAAGTGGTTTTTGAAAAACAAATCCTGGATGCCATAGAAGATCCAAATCTGGACGATTACAACCGAATTGTAATGTATTATCTGTTCCTTAATTACAATCATTACATTAAAGACGAACCGGTTAAAAATGAAAACCTGTCCCGTTTGAAACAATCTGTTAAGAAATTACCGGTATATCTTTTCGAAAAGATTAAATTTGAATCATAAGCTGTCTTTTGGCAGCTTTTTTTATGCAAGTACGCGTCGAAATTACAATCTGTAATCCGAAATTAGTTTTTTAATGTTTGTAAATTACAGTTTTGTTTAAAAATAGATTTTTTGAATTTAAAAATGTAATTGAAATATGATTTATGATTTCAATATAAAACTTTAAAGCGCAATTTTGTTTCATAATAAAACTTTAAATGAAACGATTATGTGCGGAATTTTAGCAATCCTTGGAACAGAACAAAAACTCGATACCACTTTAGTCCAGCAATTATCCAAAAGAATGTCCCACCGTGGACCAGATGAAAGCGACTTACACATCACCGAAAAAGGACATTTTTTAAGCCACGAGCGTTTATCCATCGTCGATTTAAAAAATGGCAAGCAACCCATTCAGGGAACGTCTTCCGCCTGGATGGTACACAACGGTGAAATCTACAACCATCAGAAATTGCGTGAAACGATATTAAAGCACCATACTTTCAGAACCACTTCGGACTCTGAAGTAATCGTGCATCTGTATGAAGAATTCGGATATGAATTTTGCGATATGTTGGACGGCATTTTTGCCTTCGTGGTTATAGACGGCGATGATTTTATAGCCGGCCGCGATCCGCTTGGGGTGAAACCTTTGTATTACGGAAAAGACGCAGCAGGTCGATTGTATTTCGCTTCAGAAATGAAGTCAATTGCCGATCAGTGTGAATCGTTTGAAGCTTTCCCTCCCGGACATTATTACACACCAAAAACCGGTTTTGTTAAGTATTATCAACCCAAATGGGAAGACGAATCGTTGGCGGTAGAAAAACTGGATTTACAAGCCATTCGCGAAACCTTAACCGAAGCCGTTCGCAAACGCTTAATGAGTGATGTGCCTATTGGTGTGTTGCTTTCCGGAGGCTTGGATTCGTCACTTACCTCTTCAATTGCTTCTAGATTATTGAAAGAAGTTGATGGGCAAAGACTTCGTTCGTTTTCCATTGGTTTGGATGCTACTGCACCAGATGCGATTGCGGCCAGAGATGTGGCGGAATTTTTAGGAACTGAACATCATGAAATCCATTTTACCATCGAAGAAGGTATTGAAATTCTGGATAAATTAATCTGGCACCTGGAAACGTATGATGTGACTTCCATTCGTGCAAGTACGCCGATGTACTTCCTTTCTAAAGCCATCACCGATATGGGAATCAAAGTGGTGCTTTCCGGGGAAGGTTCTGATGAGATTTTTGGAGGTTATCTGTATTTCAGAAATGCCCCAAGTGTGGCTGATTTTCAGAAAGAAACCATTGAACGCGTGCAACGTTTGTCTACTGCTGATTTATTGCGAGCTGACAAATCAACCATGGCACACGGTTTAGAAGCGAGAGTTCCGTTTTTAGACAAAGCTTTTTTGGAGTTGGCTATCAAAATCCAACCGGAAGAGAAAATGCCTAAAACATACGATGATATCGAAAAATACATTCTCAGAAAAGCATTTGATACGCCGGAAAAGCCTTATTTGCCGGATTCGGTTTTATGGCGCCAGAAAGAACAATTTTCCGATGGGGTGGGATATAACTGGATTGATCAGTTAATTGAATATTGCGCATCGCAGGTTTCTGATAAAGAATTTGCCCAAGCAGCAGTCGTATTTCCGTACAACACGCCTGTTACAAAAGAGGCCTTTTTCTACCGAACAATTTTTCATAAACATTTTCCACAGGAGAGTGCCGCGAAAACCGTTAGAAAATGGATACCAAAATGGCAGATCAACCAAGATCCAAGCGGTCGTGCCAATGCAGCTCACGTAAATGCCGATACCACTATAGCAGTTATTGCAGAAAAAGCAATTGCATAATTTACAATGTGATTAGTTTGTTTGTTTAAAGGCGTCGATTTTAATCGGCGCTTTTTTATTGAAAACTATCTATCTTATTTAATTTTGCTTAAATAGGCTTTGCAGGCATGATCATTTGGTAATTTTTTACTATACTGGGTATGTTTGACCATTGAAATTTTCCATAAACAATATTTAAGGGTGATGGTATATGGAAGTTTAATCGATTAACTCAATAATTTTTATTTTCATAATTCCTGTTTTAAAAATCATTTCATCACAATCAATTTCTTAGTCTGCATATTTTTTCCTGCTTTAAATTGCAGGATATAAATTCCGGTATTCAATGTGTTTGAATTCCAATTCAGGTTGTTTTTCCCTGCTTCAAAAAAATTATCGTCAAGAGTTAAAACCAATCTTCCGTTCAGGTCAAAGATTTTGACTAAAACGTTTTCTGCTTGTAAAAGGGTAAAGGAAATTGTTGCGGTATTTGAAACAGGGTTGGGGTGGATTATAAACGAATTTTCCTGGAGAAAGTCATTTGTTGCTAATGGAGCGGATGATAATTTTACGATCCAATAATCATAATCGCCATGATTACCCGTTACATCACCATTGGTAGAATTACTCATCCCGGCTACAATGCACCCCCCGTCAGAGGTGCTTTGGATAGCAAAGGCCTTGTCTTCTCCAGTACCGCCCATTGCTTTTTGCCACAGCAATGCTCCTCCTGCGTTAAATTTAACAACCAAATAATCATTGCCACCGTGATTTCCGGACAAATCTCCGTCTGTAGAAGAAGTGACTCCTACAACAATATAACCACCGTCAACAGTTTGTTGCATGTCGTAGGAATGATCATAGCTTGAACCTCCTGCAATTTCATACCATTGAGGGATTCCGTTTTTATCTAATTTTTCGAAATAGACATTGTTATTACTGTTCAATAACAGCATATATCCTTCATCAGAAGTTTGTCGGATACAGGATATATTATCAATATAGTTTGTTCCCAAGGTTCTCTGCCATTGTATAATTCCGCTTGCATTCAGTTTTACAACCCAGCCATCATAGTTTCCTGCATTTGCAGTTATATCACCGTCGGTAGAATTGCTTTCCCCGGCAACAATGTACCCGCCATCTGTCGTTTGTTGTATGCTCCATGCATAATCCTGTCCGTTGCCGCCTAATGTTTTCTGCCATTGAATAGTTCCGGAAGAATCCAATTTCACCACCCAATAATTAGTACCCATATAAGCTGTGGTGACATCGCGATCTACAGAGCCGCTGTACCCGGCAAATACATAGCCTCCATCTGAAGTTTGTTGGATACTCTGTACCGATTCCCAACCGGTACCTCCAAACGTTTTCTGCCATAGAATGGTTCCTGTGGAGTTTAATTTTACAACCCAACAATCATAACCTCCGTGATTGCTTGTAATATCGCCATCTGATGAGTTTGTTGAGCCTGCTAGAATATAGCCACCATCGAGGGTTTGCTGTACACTTTTAATGTCATCCATACTTGAACCTCCCAATGTTTTTTTCCATTGAATAGTTCCGGTGCTGTTTGTTTTTGCAACCCAACAATCATATTCTCCATGATTTCCTGTAATGTCGCCATCATTAGAACCTGTCATTCCGGCAACAAGATAACCGCCGTCTGAGGTTTGGCAAATGTCATTTGCATAATCATCTGCAGTGCCACCATATGTTTTCTGCCATTGTATGAAGCTAGAGGATTGGGAGTAACTAATAAAAGAAAGTAATAATCCGATTAAAAAAGTAAAATGTGTTTTCATAATATTTAATTTTTTTAAGAACTGTAGAGGTAAGCATCTTACAGTATTTTCAGTTAAAAATAAATTATATGAAATGGGGTTTTAAGAAGATTTTTGTAAAAAAAGATGTCCTTTTAATTTTGATTTACAGGAAAAAGAGATAGAGTTATTTCATTTAAAAATCATCCTTA
Organism: Flavobacterium enshiense; assembly: GCF_040750275.1. Lineage (GTDB taxonomy): Bacteria > Bacteroidota > Bacteroidia > Flavobacteriales > Flavobacteriaceae > Flavobacterium > Flavobacterium enshiense_B. The sequence goes on along the minus strand of NZ_JBDOCV010000004.1, from coordinate 16,399 downwards.
TTGGGTTAGATTACCTTAGTGTGGAATCCTTTTTTATGAATCGTGATCTGCTACGGCTATAATCTAAAATTGATTTAATTTGCCCTTTTTTGCTTGTTAAAATTAATGTAAAATAACAGAAATATATATAAGAATTTGTTAATTAATTGATTAATGTTTTACTATTTCAAATGTATTTATACTTGCCATAAAAGGGGTGAAAATGAATAGGGTGGTCTGAAGATATTGAGGTAGTATTCCCCTCCCGCGGAGGGGTGCTCGCAGGGCGGGGTGGCTCTAAAAATCACAAACACACCACAAAGAATCCTTCCTAGCCCTGATGGGAATGGTATCCTTTTGCGGAGAGCACCGTAGCAAAAGATTTAATGTACAGCAGGAATAGGGTTACCAAGGAATCCCGAACCGTTCGCTCCAAATCTTTTGTTGCCGATTTAGTAAATTTATTCGCTTGGAATCTTGATAAAAAAGCTTTTTTTGTTAATAACTTACGTTTAGAATGGGGTATTTGTAATGGAAAATCAGCTTCGTTTTTATATATTTGCTCGTTAGACAAAAAAATACACATTCAGACGATAAATTATGAGCGAAGAAGTAAAAAAGAACAATTATTCGGCAGACAGTATTCAGGCGCTTGAGGGGATGGAACACGTAAGGATGCGTCCTTCGATGTACATTGGAGATACGGGAGTGCGAGGGCTTCACCACTTGGTTTACGAGGTAGTGGACAACTCGATTGATGAGGCGTTGGCCGGACATTGTGATACTATTGTTGTAGCGATTAATGAGGATAATTCCATTACCGTTGAAGATAATGGTCGTGGTATTCCGGTAGATATTCATAAAAAAGAAGGAGTTTCCGCATTAGAGGTTGTAATGACCAAAATCGGTGCCGGAGGTAAATTCGACAAAGATTCCTATAAAGTATCCGGAGGTTTGCACGGGGTTGGGGTGTCGTGTGTTAACGCATTATCCGACCATTTAAAAGCTACGGTTTTCAGAGAAGGAAAAGTATACGAGCAGGAATATGAAAGAGGTAAAGCGATGTATCCGGTTAAGCAGGTTGGGGAAACTGACAAGCGCGGAACAACGGTTTGGTTTAAGCCGGATGGTACGATCTTTCAGCAAACTTTAGAATATTCGTATGATACTTTAGCGGCTCGTATGCGTGAGTTGGCGTTTCTTAACAAAGGAATCACCATCACCCTAACCGACAAAAGAGAAACAGATAAAGACGGAAATTACGTTGGAGAAACCTTTCATTCTCAAGAAGGTCTGAAAGAATTCGTTAAATTCCTTGATGGAAACCGTGTGCCAATTATCGGTCACGTAATCAGTATGGAAAACGAAAAAGGAGAAGTTCCGGTTGAAGTAGCGTTAATTTACAACGACAGCTACTCTGAAAATATTTTTTCTTACGTAAATAATATCAACACGCATGAAGGAGGTACGCATTTACAAGGTTTCCGTATGGGATTGACCCGTACGTTGAAAAAGTATGCTGATGCTTCCGGATTGTTGGATAAATTGAAATTCGAAATTTCCGGAGACGACTTCCGAGAAGGTTTAACTGCGATTATCTCGGTAAAAGTGGCGGAACCTCAATTCGAAGGTCAGACAAAAACCAAATTAGGAAACAGAGAGGTGGTTTCGCCGGTTTCTCAAGCGGTTGCAGAGATGTTGGAGAACTACTTGGAAGAAAATCCAAACGATGCGAAAATTATCGTTCAGAAAGTAATTTTGGCAGCTCAGGCACGTCACGCAGCGAAAAAGGCTCGTGAAATGGTACAACGCAAAACTGTTATGGGGGGCGGTGGCTTACCGGGTAAACTTTCCGATTGTTCTGAGCAGGATCCGGCAAAATGTGAGGTGTTCCTAGTCGAGGGAGACTCGGCAGGTGGAACAGCAAAACAAGGTCGTGACCGTGCGTTCCAGGCGATTATGCCATTGCGTGGTAAGATTTTGAACGTGGAAAAAGCAATGCACCACAAAGTGTTTGAAAATGAGGAGATTCGTAATATCTTCACGGCACTAGGGGTTACTATCGGAACAGAAGAAGATAGTAAAGCCTTAAACCTTGAAAAACTGCGTTACCACAAAGTAGTTATCATGTGTGATGCCGATGTCGATGGTAGTCACATTTCAACCTTGATTTTGACTTTCTTCTTCCGTTATATGAAAGAGTTGATTGAAAACGGCTATGTTTATATTGCGACACCGCCATTGTATATGGTGAAAAAAGGGAATAAAAAGGAATATGCTTGGAATGATGCTCAGCGTGATGAAATCTCAGAAAGAATGGGTGGAGGAACTAATATTCAGCGTTATAAAGGTCTTGGAGAGATGAATGCGGAGCAATTGTGGGAAACAACCATGAATCCGGAATTCAGAACCTTGCGTCAGGTTGGGATTGACAGTTTGGCAGAAGCGGATCGAGTGTTTTCGATGTTGATGGGAGACGAGGTGCCGCCACGTAGAGAGTTTATTGAGAAAAACGCTGCGTATGCAAATATTGATGCATAAACGGCTTAAAATATCTGGATTGTTGCTGGCTTGTTTGTTTTTTGCAAACGAGTCCAAGGCACAGTCACAACAAGCTTTGGAAGATTTAGGGTATCTGTTAAATGATGCCCTTTTCTTTTCGGATCAATACATAACTCCGGCTACAGATGCGGCGGTTTATCAGGCAGCTTCCGGATGGATGACTTCTCCTAAAAAGAGAAAATTATGGGATGTGACTTTGGGGATTCATACGAATTTATTTTTCGTACCGAAAAGAGACAGAAGTTTTGATATTAAAAATTCGGATTTTCAGTTTTTTCAGATTGAAGGAGCTACATCAGCAAATGTTCCAACTGCCTTGGGTAATGATGCTCAAATATATTTAGTTGGTGATCTGGATGGAGAGGAAATTCGTTTAAAAAGCCCGGAAGGTGTTAATCAGGAAACGATTTTCTATCCATATTTGCAAGGCTCGATCGCATTGCCTTACGGATTTGAAATTCTTGGGAAATATTCCACAAAAACCAAGCTTAAAAAGGGTGATTATCAGGTATATGGTTTCGGTTTGAAACATAATTTCAGTCAGTATTTTAAAAGTCTTGAAAGTAAAAAAATACATCTTGCGGCATTAGTGTTGTATTCTAAAGAAGATATCAGTTTTGATTTTATCAGTATTCCTACCCAGTATGGGAGTTTGGGAATTAATCGTTTGAATGGCCTTGTGGATACCTGGCAGTTCCAGGTAAATGCTTCAAAAGAGTTCGGAAATTTTGAATTGATGGCCGGGATTATTGCTAATACGAGTAATTTTAAATATAAGGTAGGTGGTGAAAGGGGAGAAATTGAAGATGTAATCCCGCTTCAGGAGATTTTGAACATCAAGCTGGAAGAGATTTACAAGACCAAAACCAATGTTATGGGTGAAGTTTCAGGACGTTATGGGTTTAAGAAATTCTATTTTCAGCCGATTGTTGCTTTTGGGAAATTTGTTAACACCAATTTTTCTGTTCAATATGAATTTTAATTCCTATATTTAGAACCTTATTAACCAACCCAAAAAAAATATAGTAATCATGAAAGTAACAATAGTTGGTGCCGGAAATGTAGGCGCCACTTGTGCAGATGTTATCTCTTACAGAGGAATTGCAAGTGAAGTAGTGTTGTTAGATATTAAAGAAGGTTTTGCCGAAGGTAAGGCTATGGATATTTCGCAATGTGCCACTACAACAGGTTTTAATACCAGATTAGTAGGTTCAACAAACGATTATTCTAAAACAGCTGGGAGTGATGTGGTAGTGATCACATCAGGTATTCCGAGAAAACCGGGAATGACTCGTGAGGAATTAATCGGAATTAATGCCGGAATCGTTAAAGGTGTGGCTGAAAATGTATTGCAACATTCTCCAAACGCTATTATTGTTGTGGTGTCTAATCCAATGGATACTATGACATATTTAACGTTAAAAGCTACCGGATTGCCTAAAAATCGTATCATTGGAATGGGTGGTGCATTAGACAGTTCCCGTTTTAAATATTATTTGTCAAAAGCATTAAACAAGCCGTCAAATGATGTTGATGGAATGGTTATTGGAGGTCACGGTGATACTACCATGATTCCTTTGACACGTTTAGCATCGTACTGCGGTACGCCGGTTTCTACTTATCTTTCTCAGGAAGAAATGGATAAAGTGGCAGCCGATACTATGGTAGGAGGAGCTACTTTAACAGGTTTATTAGGGACTTCGGCGTGGTATGCACCGGGAGCATCTGTGGCTTATTTGGTGGATAGTATTTTAAACGATCAGCGAAAAATGATTCCTTGTTCTGTTTTGTTGGAAGGAGAGTATGGTCAGGAAGATATATGTTTGGGAGTGCCATGTATCATTGGTAAAAACGGAATCGAGTCTATTGTAGATATCAAATTAAACGATGCTGAAAAAGCATTATTTGCGAAAAGTGCCGATGCTGTTCGTGCGATGAATGGTGATTTGAAGTCTGTTTTGGTGTAATCCAAATCGTATATAAAATTGAAGACTGCTTTGTGCAGTCTTTTTTTTGATATAATTAAGAAATAAATTGGTAAATAGTATTGTAAAGTATATATTTGCTCGTTTTTGAAAAAAATAATTAATTTTTAGTAATAATGCAGAATAAAGGACTCATTAAATTTTTTGCAATTTTGTTTGCATTGGTAAGTATTTACCAGCTTTCCTTCACGTTTGTTACCAGTAATATAGAAAGCAAAGCAAAAGCATTTGCGAATGGCGATTCTCAAAAAGAATTAGCGTATTTAGACTCTATAGGTAAAGAAAAAGTATTTTTAGGACATACTTTTAATGAAGTAAGAGAAAAACAAATTAACAAAGGTCTTGATCTTGAAGGAGGTATCAACGTAACGCTTCAAATTTCCATCAAAGACGTTTTAAAAGGATTAGCGAATAATTCTAAAAACCCGGTTTTCAACCAGGCGTTATCAGAAGCTACAAAAAACAGAGAAGGTAATCAGGATTATCTGGATGCGTTCTTCATTGCTTTCGATAAAGTTTCTAATGGTTCCGTAAAATTATCTTCTCCTGAGATTTTTGCCAACAGAAATCTTACTGAGATAGATTCTAAAATGACCGACGCTCAGGTAAAACCAATCATCAAGCAAAAAGTTAAGGAGTCAATTGAGAGTGCTTTCAACGTATTGAGAGAGCGTATTGACAAATTCGGAGTAACGCAGCCTAATATTCAGAAAATAGGAGAGTCTGGAAGAATTTTAGTAGAGTTACCGGGTGCTAAAGACGTAGATCGTATTACTAAATTACTTCAAAGTACTGCTCAGTTAGAATTCTGGCAAACTTATAAAGCTGAAGAAATCGGTAACTTCCTATTGGCGGCTAACGAATCTTTGAAAAAGACTGAAAAAACAGCTGATGTTAAAAAAGAAACCCCTAAAGCGTCTCAAATTGATTCGTTATTAACAGGAAGTACTGCAAAAGATACTACAGCAGCAGCATTAGCAGCGAGCAATCCGTTATTAGGTTTGGTGAAAAGTCCAGGACAACAAGGTGGTCCGGTTTTGGCTTATTTTGATCCTAAGGATACTGCTAAAGTAAATGGATTCTTAAAAAGAGAAGATATCAGAGCTTTATTGCCTGCAGAGCAGCGTTTTGCTCGTTTTGCATGGGGTAAAGTAAATGCTAAAACGCCGGATGTTGTTGAGCTGTATGCTCTTAAAACAACCCGTGACGGTGTGCCTCCAGTTGGTGGTGGAGTAGTTACTAGTGCTAAAGACGACTTTAACCAATTAGGAAAACCATGTGTTACTATTCAGTTTAATGCAGCAGGTGCTAGAAAATGGGAAGATTTTACATCTGACGTTTCTAAAACAGTTGGTTTCATAGCAATTGTACTGGATAATACAGTACACTCTGCGCCAAGAGTTGAGAAACCAATTCCAGGTGGAAGTTGTGAAATTTCAGGGGCTTTCGAAATCTCTGAAACGAAAGACTTAGCCAATATTTTAAGAGCAGGTAAATTACCGGCTTCTGCGGAAATTGTACAGAAAGAAGTTGTTGGTCCTTCCTTAGGACAACAGGCAATCGATAACGGTATCATGTCTTCTATCGTAGGATTGGCGTTGGTATGTTTATGGATGGTATTCTATTACGGTAGAGCAGGTTGGTATGCTAACGTTGCTTTATTGGTAAACTTATTGTTGTTGTTCGGAATTTTAGCGAGTGTTGGTGCGGTATTAACCTTACCGGGTATTGCAGGTATCGTATTAACAATGGGTACTGCCGTGGATGCCAATATCATTATTTACGAAAGAGCAAAAGAAGAATTGCGTCATGGAAAATCATTGCCGGATGCGGTAGTAACGTCATACAGCTGGCAAGGTGCTATGCGTTCGATTATTGATGCGAACGTTACGCACATCTTAACCGGTTTAATCCTTTTCGTATTCGGAACAGGTCCAATTAAGGGGTTTGCGACTACATTGTTAATTGGTATCTTCACATCATTATTTACTGCAATTTTTATCGCTAGAATTTTCATCGACAGAGATATCGCAGCAGGAAGAACCTTAATGTTTGCAACCAATACTACTAAAAACTGGTTTACAAACTTTAACTTCGACTTTATCAAGGCTAAGAAGTTTACGTATATCTTCTCTTCTTTAGTGGTTATCGGAAGTTGTATTTCCTTTGCAACCTTTGGATTGGATGAAGGAGTTGACTTCGTAGGAGGTAGAACCTTCCAGGTGAAATTCGAAAAACCGGTTGAACCGACAGAAGTTTCAGAAAAATTATCTCAGGAATTTGGTGTAAACGTAGAAGTAAAAGAGTTTGGTAACCCAAGCCAGATGCGTATTATCACGAAATATAAAGTACAGGAAGACGGAGTAGGTGTAGATAAAGAAGTTAACGAGAAGTTGTATAACGGTCTTAAATCTTACTACGCAAGCAATATTTCTTACGACGATTTCATCAACACGGCGGAAGGTAAAACTTTAGGTGTAGTGCAGTCTACAAAAGTAAGTGCAACCGTTTCAGATGATATCAAGAGCAACTCCTTCTGGGCGGTTATCGGAGCGATGTTAGTAGTAGGATTGTATTTAGCGGTTTCTTTCCGTAAATGGCAGTACTCATTAGGAGCTATCGCAGCTGTAGCGCACGACGTTATCTTCGTATTGGGTACGTACTCGTTATTGTACAAATTCATGCCATTCCATATGGAAATGGATCAGCACTTTATTGCAGCTATCCTTACTGTTATCGGATACTCCATGAATGATACCGTAATTGTATTCGACCGTATCCGTGAGTTTATCGCGGGTAACACAAAAGGTGACTTTAACAAAATCGTTAATGACTCGGTAAATACTACGTTATCAAGAACCATCAATACATCATTGACGATGATTATCGTATTGTTAATCATGTTCATCTTCGGAGGTGAGTCGATCAGAGGGTTTATCTTCGCGATGTTGATTGGTATTGGTGTCGGTACTTACTCTTCCTTATTCTTAGCAACACCGGTATTGGTAGATACTATGCCGAAGTCAGATAAGAAAGAAGTAGAACGACTGCACGAAGAAGCAAACGTTTAAGATATTTAATATTCAAAAAAAACCACTCAATTTTGAGTGGTTTTTTTTGTTAAAAGCGGTTCTTCTTTCTTAACCCCATTAGCCCCATTGGTGAACTCGGTTGAAGGGGTTCGATATGCGTGTTTGATCGTTTTATGAATGACTTTACATTACGCAAGCAATCCCTAACTTCTTTTTCGACATATTTGTAAGAATAATACATTGTGGTAATCAGGAAATTGTATCTTTGATGCCGTTAAATTTTTTTATGAAAAAACTTTACTTTTTTATTGGTTGCTACCCTGTGTTTTTTTTCTGAAACCAGTGCACAGACCATCTATTTTTCTGATTCTAATTTCAAGTTAAAACTTTTAAACAGCTTACATTGGCCACAACGAAATGCTCCTGTTGCCTATGATGTAAACGAGGTGGCAATGGAAATTGATACCAATCATGATATGGAAATACAGGTTAGTGAAGCTTTGAATGTGTATAAGCTGGATTTAAGTGAACCTTATGACGGTTGGTATCCTATTGATAATTTGAGCGGGATAGAAAACTTTACGAACCTGACTCATTTGTTCTGTTTTAGAAACTCAATAGAATCGTTTGATGCCAGACCTCTGGTTAATTTGCGAGAACTTAATATTGGGGAGAATTATACTCAAAACCTCATTGTTGCAGGATTAAGTAATCTTAAGGCATTAAACTGTTATCATTTTACGGATGATTTTTTAGATTTAACCGGCTTGGTGAATTTAGAAACACTGGATTGTAGTGAGAACGACGTTATGACGACATTAAATCTAACGCCTTGTATAAACCTTAAAAATCTTACCGCTACATCGGTAGATCGTATAGCCAATATGACGATTACCGGTTTAAATAATCTGGTAAACATAAGCTTTAACGGTACAGGGTTACAGCATTTTACAGTAACTAATTTACCCAGCTTAAAGAAATTGTATTGCGTAGGCCTCGGATATACACTTTTAACAAATCTTCAACTTGCGAGCTTGCCCAATTTGGAAGAACTGTATTGTAATGCGAATAGGATAGCAAGTCTTAATTTATCTGGGATGAATCGATTGAGAATACTTGAATGTCAGGATAATAGGATGACGGGTAATTTGTACTTGTCAGATAAGTTGAATTTAATCACGGCAAAATGCAGTGATAATCTTTTGACGGGATTGTTCTTAAAAAATGGTCATACATGGGGAACTTATGATGTGACTTTTTATGACAACCCTAATTTAAGATATATATGTGTGGAAGAATCTCAGATACCCTTTTTTCGAAATAAAGTGTATCAGAGCGGGATGTCTAATTCTGTTGTTGAAGTAAATTCGTATTGTTCTTTTACTCCGGCTGGGGTGTACTATACGTTGCAAGGGGATGTAAAATATGATTTAGATGGAAATGGCTGTGATGTAAACGACATAAAAATCCCTAATGCCAATTTAAAGATCACATATGGGGTTTCAGATGGCTTTATAACGACAAACCAAACGGGTAATTATGCGATTTCTGTTAATGAAGGTGCTTATGTTGTTACCCCAAACATTGAATTGTATCCATATTTTAATGTGGCACCTTCCGTGGTTAACGTTTCTTTTCCTTCTCAATCCAGTCCGGTAGCCCAAGATTTTTGCATTACGGCAAATGGAGTTCATTCGGATTTAGAAGTTTTAATGTTGCCGATAAGTCCTGCACGACCAGGTTTCACTTCGAAATACAAAATAGTTTATAAAAATAAGGGGACTGGTACTCAATCGGGTTCGGTAAACTTAATGTATAATAATGCAGTTTTGGGATTGCTTAGTACGAATCCGGTTTATACTACTTCGACAACAAATTCGATTTCTTGGGATTTTGTTAATTTGAAACCTTCTGAGAGTAAGGCTATTGAGCTGACGATTCGCATAAACTCACCAATGGATACCCCGGCGGTGAATGGGGGCGATGTACTTAATTTTACTGCAAGTATATCTTCAACAGCTACTGATGAAACACCGGCAGATAATACGTTTGTATTCAATCAAAGAATTGTGAATTCTTATGACCCGAATGATAAAACCTGCTTACAAGGAACAACCATCGCGCCAAGTGCTGTAGGGAAGTATGTGCATTATATGATCCGTTTTGAGAACACAGGAACATTTTCAGCAGAAAATATCGTAGTGAAAGACGTAATTGATGCGACGAAGTTTGATGTTAACTCTTTAGTTCCGATTAGCGGAAGCCATAACTACTACACGAAAATCTCTGGCGATAAAGTGGAGTTCATTTTTGAGAACATCAACTTGCCTTTTGACGATGCGAATAATGATGGGTTTGTGGCCTTCAAAATCAAGACAAAACCAACTTTGGTGACAGGGAATACATTCAGCAACACCGCGAGCATTTATTTTGATTACAACTTCCCAATCGTGACCAATACGGCAACGACAACCATTCAAACGTTGAATGCGCAGGATTTTGAGTTTGGAAAGTATATCAGCGTGTATCCGAATCCGGTAAAAGAGGTTTTGAACATCGAAACCAAACAAACCATTGAAGTGACGTCTATCAGTATTTATAATACGCTGGGACAGTTGGTTTTAGTAGTGCCAAATGCTCAGGATGTAAAAACGGTTGATGTTTCGAGTTTGACTTCCGGGAATTACTTCATTAAAGTTAGTTCTGATAAAGGAACTTCGAACACCAAGTTTATCAAAGAGTAATGTTCTTTTCAGCCATAAAAAAAATCCCAATAAACATTGGGATTTTTTGTTTTATATAGTATTCTGATTCTATTTATTCTTTAGTTTTTTGCGCTCTGGAGATGAAATAAGCGCCAATTGCAATAAAAGGTAAGCTTAGCCATTGTCCGGTAGAGAAAAGCCCTAAGGAGCTCTCAAAACCACCCTGGCTTTCCTTTACAAACTCCACAAGGAAACGAATGGTCCAAAGCATTACTAAAAACAAGCCAAAAAGATAGCCCTGTTTTTCTCTGGCGTTGGTTTTCCAGTACAGATAAAACAAAATGGCAAATACAATCACATAGCCAAAGGCCTCATAAAGCTGTGCCGGGTGTTTTATTACCACATCATTCAGTAAGTTGGTAAATTGCGGATTGGTTTCAATGGCGTTGTAGGCTGCTTTCGGATCCGTAAGCCCTGTTTTTTCCATTGCTTCACGCGGGGAATACTGATCTCGTATGAATTTGATGCCCAAGGCAGAATCTGTTTTTTTTCCAACAATTTCTGAATTGAAAAAGTTGCCCAAACGTACGAAAATAGCACCACTGGCAACCGGAATCACAATTCGGTCTAAAATCCATAAAATTGGTCGGTGGATAATTTTTCTGCTGTAATAGAACATTACCAGAATGATGGCAATGGCTGCGCCGTGACTGGCCAAACCGGCAAAACCTGTGAATTCAAATTGAGGTTCGAATCGAAACGGTAATAGAATCTCCAGCTTGTGGTCTTTAAAGTAGTCCCAGTCGTAAAAGAATACATGGCCTAAACGAGCACCTAAAAGTGTTGCGAATACCGTGTAAATAAACAAAGAATCCAGTTTTTCAAGGGATTCGCCTTCTCTCTGGTAGATATGTTTCATAAGGTACCATCCCAAACCAAAGGCAATGATAAACATTAAACTGTAAAATCGAATCATGAAAAAACCTAAGTCAATCCCTTCGGAGGGGTTCCATACAAAGTATAACGATTGTGTCATATTGAAAGTGTATTCTTTAATTTTGGTAAAAATAAGAAATGAAAAATAGCAAGGCTATTAAAAAGGGTTAATTTAATCAGAAATTTTAAGGTACGGGGTCATACCCGCTGCCACCCCACGGATGACAGCTTCCGATTCGTTTAACCGCCAACCATCCGCCTTTGAATAAACCGTGTTTTTTAAGGGCTTCCACGGTATATTGTGAACAAGTGGGTGAGTAGCGGCAAACACCCGGAGTATAAGGTGAAATTGCTGCCTGATAAAACCGCACCAGAAGAATAAAAGGTAAAATGAGAATCTGTTTCAGCATAATTCAAAAAAAAATGATGAAGTAAAGATACTCCATCATTTTGAGAATTTATAGTCTTGTAATTTGATTTATTGAACTGAAAAAGAAGTACCTTCTTTACCGTCTTTCAATTGGATGCCCAATGCCAAAAGTTTATCACGAATTTCATCGGATAAGCCCCAGTTTTTATTGGCTCTGGCCTCATTGCGCATTCCAATTAACATATTAACTACACCGTCCAGTTTGTCACTGTTTGTTGCGGTTTCTTTTTCGCTTACTAATCCTAAAACATCAAACACAAAAGCGTGAATTGCATTTTTAAAATGTTCCAAATCAACTGCTGTTAGTGTTTCTTTTCCTTCTTTCATAAGATTGATGTAACGAACGGCTTCAAACAACTGCGCAATTAGAATAGGGCTGTTGAAATCATCGTTCATGGCATCGTAACAGGTTTGAATCCATTGGTTTACGTCAAAGGAAGAAGATTGTCCTGCTTCAAGACTTTTTAGATTTTCAATAGCCTCCATTAATCGGTTGTATCCTTTTTCGGAAGCCAGCATGCCTTCGTTGGAAATGTCAAGAATGCTTCTGTAGTGTGCCTGTAAAAAGCAGAAACGAACAACGCTTGGATGAAAAGCTTTCTCAAAGAAAGTATTCTCACCACTGAAAAGTTCCATTGGAAGAATATAATTCCCTGTAGATTTGCTCATGCGCTGTCCATTCATTGTCAGCATATTGGCATGCATCCAATAATTTACCGGAGAAGTGCCGTTGCAGGCTTTTCCCTGAGCAATTTCACATTCATGGTGAGGAAATTTTAAGTCCATACCACCACCGTGAATGTCAAATTTTTGACCTAAGTATTTAGTGCTCATGGCAGTACACTCTAAATGCCATCCCGGGAAACCATCTCCCCACGGAGAAGGCCAACGCATGATATGTGCCGGAGATGCTTTTTTCCACAGCGCAAAATCGGCAGCGTTTCTTTTCTCGTCCTGACCGTCAAGATCTCGGGTGTTAGCCAATAGCTCTTCTATGTTGCGATTGCTTAATTCCCCGTAATTTAAACCTCGGTTGTTGTATTCTAAAACATCAAAATAGACAGAACCGTTGCTTTCATAGGCAAATCCGGTTTCAATCAGTTTTTGAGTGATTTCAATTTGTTCAATGATGTGTCCGGTTGCTGTCGGTTCGATATTTGGGGGAAGAAGATTGAACAACTGAAGTACTTTGTGAAAATCTACGGTGTACTTCTGAACTACTTCCATCGGTTCCAGTTTTTCGAGTCTGGATTGTTTTACAAAACGGTCATTATCCACATTTCCGTCATCGGTTAGATGGCCGGCATCTGTAATGTTTCTAATGTAACGTACTTTGTATCCCAAATGTTTTATGTAACGGTAAATCATATCAAAAGACATAAAAGTCCTGCAATTCCCCAAGTGAACATTACTGTAAACTGTCGGACCACATACATACATGCCAACATGGCCTTCATGTAAGGGTTGAAACTGTTCTTTTTCACCAGTAAGCGAATTGTATAACTTTAATGTTTGATTCTGATATAAACGCATATAAAATGTAAGGTTGATAAATTAAAAGATTGAAAAGATAAAACTTCAGAATCTCAACAATTTAGAAAGTTGTTTCAAGTTTAATGTAATCCAGAAACTCTCTGCGAACTTTGTCTTCCTTGAACTTTCCTCCGAATTCAGCTGTTACGGTGCTGCTTTCAATATCGCGGATTCCTCTTGAGTTTACACAAAGGTGTTTGGCATCGATAACACAGGCAACATCATCAGTATTTAAAACACGCTGTAATTCCTGAACAATCTGGATGGTAAGACGTTCCTGAACCTGAGGGCGCTTTGCGTAATAATCAACAATGCGGTTCATTTTGGATAAACCTACTACAGTTCCGTTGGAAATATAGGCAACGTGAGCACGTCCGACAATTGGAAGTAGGTGGTGTTCGCAAGTAGAATAAACGGTGATGTTTTTTTCTACCAGCATTTCGCCGTACTTGTATTTGTTTTCGAAAGTGGAAGAACCTGGTTTTTTATGAGGGTGTAATCCGCCGAAAATCTCTTTCACAAACATTTTGGCTACGCGGTTTGGCGTGCCTTTCAGGCTATCGTCGGTAAGATCCAGGCCAAGTGTGTTCAGTATGTTTTCGACATCTTTTCTGATAGAGGTAATTTTCTCTTCATCAGACATTTCAAATGCATCAGAACGTAAAGGAGTTTCTGCACTTGTAGCAATATGATCATCTCCTAATTGATCGTTCAAATCGTCGTTATGAATCATTATAATGATATGGTGTTTAGAATAATTATTACGCAAAGATAAATAATTAAACTGAATCACTCATTATCGACAAATTGAATAATAATTTCGATGAATGTTGAAGAATTGTTGATAAATATTTAACAAAAACAGGTATAAATGTGTGATTAAATTCATCTAAAAGCCTTGCTGTATAAGGGTTTTTGAATGAAAATCATTGATTTTAAAATATTTTTATCAATATATTTTTTTTATTCCTAAAGTTTTGCATATTTGTTAATTAACAAAAATTTAATATTTTAAGGTTAAAGTGTGATATTACGATTTTATTATTACAAATAAATTTCTTAATAAAACGTCTGATCCTTGAATTATAAATTGAGTTAAAAACAAATCCAAACTATAAAATTCAAAACCAAAAACAATTATGAAGAAACTATTACTACTTGTTTTTATGATGTTTTGTTTGTCTATTTATTCGCAGAGTAAGAATGCGAATTTTACTGTAATTAAAATAGGGAACAAATATTCTAAAGAAGTCCTTACGGCTGCTTTTCAAAAGGCAGATATGTGTGGGAACTTTTATTTCTCAAAATCTAACGACATAGTTTTAGATGACGGTTCGGTTGTCAGGCTGCTCTCCAGGAAAGAGATGCAGAACGGATCGAGCATGTCAGATACTTGTTTTATGTATGATGATGCAAAGTTTGGAAATTATGTCTGGTCGATAACAGCTAACGGCTATGTTGCAAAAGGCGTTGCTGTAACCCCTAATAAATCATATCTTAAAAGTTAAGTAGTATGAAGAATATTTTTACTAAATTTTGTTTATCGTTACTTTTTGCTATAGTTAGCACGTTGGCTTGGGCGCAACCTGCAAATGATAACTGTAATAGTGCGACAAGCATTGGTTCTTTACCTACTCCGGGAGTATGTGCTAGTGGTATACAGGATGGGGCTGCGGTTACCTTAAATAATCAGACTACCGTTGGTGCTACAGGAGCAAATCCGTACACTTATTTAACGGGTTGTTCAGGTGGCGGAAATATGCAGTCTCCGGCTCTTGATGTTTGGTATAGTTTTACTGCAACTGGTACATCTTTAAATTTTGCAATTAATGGATTCCCAAATGCAAGTATTGGAGTATGGACAGGTACGAACTGTAACTCGCTTACAGGTGTTTCCTGTACCAATATTGGAGGAGGGGGTAATGGTACTTTAGTGGTGCCGACTCTTGTTATAGGTAATACTTATTATATTCAAATTAGTGGTGGATCAACTACTGCAACCGATAATAATTTTTCAATTACATTAGATAATGATACCGATTGTAATAACTGTTTACGACAAAGTGCGCTAACGGCAACACC
Source organism: Flavobacterium enshiense (assembly GCF_040750275.1). Classification (GTDB taxonomy): domain Bacteria; phylum Bacteroidota; class Bacteroidia; order Flavobacteriales; family Flavobacteriaceae; genus Flavobacterium; species Flavobacterium enshiense_B. Next base: position 1,155 of record NZ_JBDOCV010000004.1, on the reverse strand, counting down.
AGCACCTGTTGGGGGAACCTATTCGCCAGGACAGGTAGTACGTTTTTGTTATACAGTAACGCAATGGGAGCAGACTAATACAAACTGGTTTCATGGGGTTCAGATTACTATGGGACCAGGTTGGACAGGTACCATCACTAATGCGACACCGGCTGCAACATGTCAGAATATTCCGGGACCGGGTTCTGATGGTGATTGGATTTTCTTCCCATCAGGCTATGGCTCTTGGGGACCAGGATTTTATTTCGATACTACAGATGGTGGAACTGCTGCCTCTGATAATTTTGGGGATAACTGTTCGGGTACTGGATTAAGTTGGACCTTCTGTTGGGACCTAACTGTTAGTTCAACGTGTGTGGCGGGACAGAATTTAGGTGTAACGGTCAATACGAGTGGGGATGGAGAGTCCGGAAGCTGGTCAAATGTTGCCTGTCAAACCGATGCGGCAAATACTTTTACAGCTGTTATGGCTTCTGGTCCTGTAATGACAAGTGCAAATACGGCAACAATATGTAGTAATACTTCCGTAGGTTTGGCGTTAACAGCTAATCAACCATCTACATTTTCTTGGGTTGCTACAGCTAATCCTAATGTAACAGGGGAAAGTACAACTCCTCAGAGTGGCGCTACAATTAATAATGTGCTTGTTAATACAACATCGGTTCCTCAAGTTGTTGTTTATACAGTAACGCCAACATCTAATCCTGGAGGATGTCTTGGAACTCCTCAAGCGGTTAATGTTACTGTTGATCCTCCTTCAGTAATTACGCTTACTTCTGCGGTTGGAACTAATGCGCAAACTGTATGTGCTAATAATGCAATTACACCTATTACTTATAGTATTGGTGGGAGTGCAACGGGAGCTACTGTTGTTGGTTTACCGGCTGGTGTAACAGGAAGTTATGCAGGCGGAGTATTCACCATCAGTGGAACACCAACAGCATCAGGAACGTTCTAACTACACGGTAACGACTACAGGTGGATGTGCACCGGCAGCTACGGCTACGGGTACTATCACAGTAACACCGCTACCTATAATTGCTTTAACATCAGCAGCGGCTACCGCTAACCAAACGGTATGTCAGAATGTAGCGATCTCAAATATTGTTTATGCAGTAGGAGGAGGAGCTACCGGAGCTACTGTTGTTGGTTTAC
>NZ_JBDOCV010000003.1:0-177913 GCF_040750275.1 Flavobacterium enshiense | reverse complement strand
TTGGAAGTGGTTGGTAAAGTTGTTAAGGTCTCTCCTGCACAAATCGGAGCAACTGCACTAAATGTTGGTGTTACAATCGGATTAACGTTGATAGTTAGAGTTTGTGTTGCGGCACATTGTCCTGCATCCGGTGTAAACGTATATACTGTTGTAACGGTGTTGTCTAAAGCCGGTGACCAAGTTCCGGTAATTCCTTCATTGGAAGTGGTTGGTAAAGCGGCTAAGGTATCTCCTGCACAAATCGGGGCAACTGCACTAAATGTTGGTGTTACAATCGGATTGACGTTGATAGTAAGAGTTTGTGTTGCGGCGCATTGTCCTGCATCCGGTGTAAATGTATATACTGCTGTAACAGTATTGTCAAGAACCGGAGACCAAGCACCAGTAATTCCTTCATTGGAAGTGGTTGGTAAAGCCGTTAAGGCATCTCCTGCGCAAATAGGAGCAACTGTACTAAACGTTGGTATTACAACCGGATTTACATTGATAGTCATGGTTTGTGTTGTAGCACATTGTCCTGTATTCGGCGTAAACGTATAAACAGTTGTAACGGTATTATCTAAAGCTGGCGACCAAGTTCCGGTAATTCCTTCATTGGAAGTGGTTGGTAAAGCCGTTAAGGTTTCTCCTGCACAAATTGGCGCTACTTGTGTAAAAAGAGGTACGGTGTTGCCGTTATTCAGATAACTGATCTCTACCGTACTGGTGCAATATAAAGTAGTCCAACTGAATTTATAAATCCCAGTTACAGAAAATCCGGAGATGGTGGTAGTATTTGCAGAAGTATTACCAATCACTGTCGCCGACGGATTGGTGCTGTGAGCAGACCATACTCCTGTTCCTGCCGATACCACATTTACCGTATTATTATTGCAATCCAAAGTTAAAGGACTTGCAGAAATAATACTGTTATCTGCCGTAAAGGTAATTGCGTCTAAAAAATTCCCGATAGTGGCACCACCAACACTGGCTATTGACTGGAAAATAAATCGGGTAACCGTTTGACCAGAAGGAACTGTGTAAGATCCTGTGTTATAACTCCAGGCTGCCACCCCGGTACTTCTTCTGGCAATCTCAATATAGGGACCTCCAGGAGGTCCTGCTAAAAGCGCAACTGTGTCAACACCCTGTCTTCCTTTATGAGCAAATCCGTAATTAAATACAGTGCTGGTTGGAGTAGCATAGTCCTGATACACTCCAGACACCTGATTAGCGTTTAATTCGATAAACTGATCACCGGAATAGGCAAGATGACTTTCGTAATTAGGTGAGGGCCAAACCTCAATAATATGATCCGTAGCGGTTGTTCTCCAACCTAAGATAGTGTTGTCGTTGGGAAAACTTGGGCCTGTACCTGTAACGTTAGGCGTTTCGAAATCATAGTTAACTGTATTGATAAGACAGTTTAAAGAGCTTCCGTTAGTAGGAGGTTGTGGCGTTTTAATACATATGTTAAATTGTACATTTAGATTTGAAGTAGTATTGTTTAATGATGCTCTTACTAAATAAATGCTATTAATTTGTAAGCCCGTCGCTGTTATTGAGTTATTTAAACTACAAGCAATCTGATTTAAACTACCGCATTGTCCGGAATAAAGTGTTAAGGCAATTGGAGACGGAGTTCCGGTAAAATTCGTTAAATCAATGGTTTGTACTGAATTAGTAGCTCTGAATTGAAACCAGATATCACCTGAGTTGTTGGTTCCGCAACCATTTCCTCCCTCTGAAGAAACTGTTGATCCGACAAGTGATACATTTCGCACTTCAATACACTGATTTGTACTGTTAACTGGAACGTCTAACGGCATCGAACACTGATTGTACCCAATCAAAGTAGCAGCGGTTGCCGGACCAGACCAATTACTCAAATGCGGAGAAGTACATATTGCTCTTACATAAAAATCATAAGTTGTGGATGCCAATAAATTATTCATAACAAAAGGAGGCGGACTGGTTACCATAGTGCCGACAGAACCAAAAACAGGTGCAGGTGACCCCGTTGGTAAAGCAATTACTTCCCATTGTGTTTCATTATATCCCGGAATCCAGTTTAATGTAGCTGTGGTATAACCCATGCTGCTCGCTGTTAAGCCTGTTGGGTCCGGACACATCGGGATTTCTTCCACAATCACATTGTCAATATACAATCGATTGCCATCCAGAGTACCACTAGGTACATGCCAGGCAATATTTACCTGACCCGTTAACGGATTGTTAGATGCGTCAACCAAGTTTACTGTATGTTGAATATAATTTGTATTAGTGTATGATGTTAAAGGGACAACCGTTTGAGTAAAATTAGCTGTTGCCGGTCCGGTTGTGGATAAAACAACTCTAAAATTATTAGGATCGGCTGCTAACTGTACTTTATAATGGAATTTTAAGCGTTTCGGACGAGTTGTCGAATTTAAATTGATCGTTGGTGAAATCAACCAATCGTTGTTGTTTCCCGCATTAAGATCCGTAAAAAGTGTTGCAGACTGATTCCCTTCAAAAGGAGTAGTGGTGTAGTCCATGTTCCATGAATCAGCATCTGCATTTTCATTTGCTACAATCCAACAGGCTTGTGAAACAGATGATGAGTTGAAACCTTCGGTGAAAGGAACCGAAAACATAGTACACCCTAAATTAAACGCTACTGGCCCAGACCAATCACTCATGTCAGTTGGATCACATACTGCTCTTACATAATATTCGTATGACAATAGAGGGTTTAATCCGGTTACCGTAAAAGGATTGCTTCCTACCGCTATAATGGTGCTGCTGGCTGTTGGTAATCCGGAACCCGGAGCCTGAACCACAATTTCCCATTCAGATTCACTTCCGCCTTCAGTCCATTGCAATGTAGCTGAAGATCCGGAAGCGCTTACTACTGTCAAAGCTGTTGGCTGAGGACAAGTTGGAGAAGATTTACGCGTACCTGCTGTATCAGACACAATTGTTTTTTTAACTGTTGGATATACGCCTGAATGGGTTGTATTCGAGATCCAGTTTCTTTCAAAACTATTGTTTTTTACAAGCCTCTTTAAAGAAAAACCTGCTTCATTTTCAATGTGTTTAGTATACCGGGAATGCCCTAGCAGCGAAAACAATGACAGTATAATTAACAATGTACTTTTTTTCATAATAATGATAAACAGTTTTTATTGGTAGTATTGTTTTAAATTTATATGCAGATTCATCCGAAACAGATGTTTTACAAAAAATCAACAGATTGTGTATTTTTTATTGATTTTCAGAAAAAAATGAGCCACTATTTCTTCGAAAAAGTCAAAGATTTAACATGATTTGCAATGTGAAAAACGGACTGTTTTTACCTTCTTAAAAAAGAAATAATTGCATTCATTTCTTTGCCGTAAAATTTTGGACTAAAATAAAAACTATAAGTAAAAATGAATTTGAATTAAAAGAAAGTAGTAGTAAAAGGAATTTTTAATTTGTAAGTTTTAACTTTCTTTTTTTAATTGTAAATTAGGTGGTAAAATTTGAAAAAGTTCTGGTATGACTAGTAAATACTAAATAAAACAAAAAAAGCATATCGGCTTAGTCTTAAAAATGGATTACTAGGCAAGCATATTTTGTCAAACAAAAATGTTGGATTAGGGGGATTTTTAAACAAAATTATAGTTGAATGTTATTTTAAATTTTAAAAAAAATAACAAGTACATGGTGTTAAAGTTCTGATTTGCAGTTTGGTAATTTTTTTGTTATAAAAAAACACTTCCAAGCTGATTGAAAAAAGCGTTTTCCTTCATTTTAGAGAGGAATTGCAGTTTTAAGTAAGAGTAATAAGAGATAATTTAGTTAATAGATTTTGTTAAATAGTCTTGAGCAGAATTAATAAAGCATCGGTTTAAGGATTATAATTTTTCAAAAGAAACTAATCTTTTCCTTTTCTTAAACTTTCCAACAGTTTCTTATCACCAACTACCCAAAGGATATCATTTTTTTGCAATACAAGATGAGAGTCCGGATTTAACATACGACGGCCATTACGCTCAATACCCACCACCAGTCCTTTGGTTTTCTCCCGTATTTGAGATTCCCGGATACTCTTGCCAATAAACGATTCATTTTTAAGTTCAAGGTGTTCCAAAACAATGTCTGCCTCAGTGACGTCTTCCGGTGTGTCAATTTCATTCTGAGTTAAGAACTTTTTTAATTTTTTTACCTGAGAGTCGGTTCCAATCACACAAATTTCGTCATTTGGAAACAAACGTTCATTCCTGCTAGGGACATTAATTGTAATTTCCCCTCGCTTAATAAAAGCAATGTTTACACCAATTTTTTCTCTCATTTTAAGCTCTTCCAATGTTTTACCTGCCAAATTTGAAGCAGCTCCAACATCAAAGGTTGCCATGTGGCCATCCCAGGGTGTTAAATCTTTCCTCATACGTCTTTCCTTTGTTATTTCACGGTCATGAAGGTTGCTTAAAAAGTGCTGCTCTATTCTGTGATAACGTGCGTGCAACTGTTTAGGGAATATTAAATAAGCTGCCAAAGCAATAACAAGTGCAATTATTGCGATTCCTGGTGAGAAAAAATTGTTTAAGATGAAACCAATAAAAAACAATCCCAAAGCCATTCTTAAAAAAATGAGCAATAAAAGAGGGCCTCTTGATTTTCGGTTTGAAAAAAGTTCGTTTACTTCTACTGTTGCAATTCTTCGTAAAGAGAGCGCCCATAAAAAAGGAGAAACTATGATTAAAGCAATTAGAGCTGCCAACACGTGACCAAATTTTGAACCTTCAACAAGTGGTAAAATATATTTTGTGGAAAGAAGAATAACGGCCACAATAATAATTGAATGAAAAACAATTTGAAAGAGATAGGCTCGTAATACAATTTGCCATGTCGATAATGTTTTGATGGCTTCGGCGTTTGCACTATAATCTGCAATGGCATTGACCCATTTTCGAGGGAGTTTTTTTTCCAAAAATACGGCCAATGGTGTACCGAATTTAACCATATAAGGTGTGGTAAAAGTTGTAACGGCTGAAACAGCTACTACAATAGGATAAAGAAAATTACTGGTGACACCCAAAGTCATTCCTAAAGTAGCAATAATAAATGAAAACTCTCCAATTTGAGATAAGCTTACTCCTGCTTGTACGGATTGTTTGAGCGGTTGTCCTGATAACAAAGAGCCAATAGTAGAACTGATAGACTGCCCAAAAATGGTAACTAAAGTAAGAATGGCGACAGGAAAAGCGTATTCAATTAAGGTTTCCGGATTGATTAACATTCCCACAGATACAAAGAAAACTGCCCCGAATAGATCTTTTACAGGTTTTACCAAGTGTTCAATGTGTTCGGCCTGTGTGGTTTCGGCAATAATAGAACCCATGATGAATGCACCCAGTGCAGGTGAAAAACCAACATTTGCTGCCAAAGTTACCATGAACAGACACAAGGCTAAGGAAAGGATCAATAGCATTTCATCAGTTAGAAGGTGTTTTGCTTTTTTGAGTAGCGTTGGAATGAAGAAAATCCCACCTACAAACCAAATCGTTAAAAAGAAAATCAGTTTTAATACCGATTGTAATAATTCACTGCCTGAAAATTGCTGACTCACAGCCAGTGTTGACAGAAGTACCATCATTAAAATAGCTAAGATATCCTGAACAATCAACACTCCAATAACGTTACCTGCAAACTTTTGGGCTTTCACACCTAGTTCATCAAATGCTTTTAAGATTATTGTAGTTGAGGAAATGGAAAGCATAACACCTAAAAAAACACTGTCAATAGTCTTCCAGCCCATTAGTTTTCCTACCGCGAATCCTAGCAGAACCATAGTGATAATTTGCGTTACGGCTGTTACAGAAGCTGTTCCGCCTACCTTGACCAGCTTTTTAAAACTAAATTCCAGGCCTAAACTAAACAAAAGGAAAATTACTCCAATTTCCGCCCAAACTTCCACGCTGTGGGTGTCTTTTACCGTTGGGAAAAAATCAAAGTTGTTGCCTGCTAAAAACCCCGCAATTAAATATCCTAATACCAAAGGCTGTTTTAATTTACGGAAAATCAATACGGCAATACCGGCGGTAAGAAGAATTAATCCTAAATCACTGATTAAGGGTTTAAGATGAGTAATGTTTGATGCGGCAACGGTTAAAAACATAGGCGTGTAGTTTTAAATGTGTAAAACGGATAGGGCGTAAAATAGTAAAAAAAGCCCGTTATTTCAAGTTTTAAAGGTGAAATGAGGCTTTTTTAAGATGAATTTATGAAAAATCCTAAAATAGAAATCCCGTTAAAATTACTTCTAACGGGATTTGTAAGTGTTGTATAGCGAATGCTTATATTCCCAAATAATTGCTAGGTGTAATCTTTAACAATTCCGCTTTAACTTCCTCTGAAACATTTAAAGTTCCGATGAAAGTATGAATCGCTTCCTTATTGATAACTGTGTTGGTCCTGGTTAGATCTTTCAGTGCTTCGTATGGATTTGGATAGCCCTCACGACGTAAGATTGTTTGGATTGCTTCAGCAACCACAGCCCAGTTTTTCTCTAAATCTTCGGCAAATTTATCTTCGTTTAAAAGTAATTTGTTCAATCCTTTTAAGGTAGCTTCAAAAGCGATTAAAGTATGCCCCATCGGAACACCGATATTCCTTAAAACAGTACTGTCAGTTAAGTCACGCTGTAATCTTGAAACCGGTAGTTTTGCAGATAAATGTTCGAAAATCGCATTGGCAATTCCTAAGTTTCCTTCCGAATTTTCAAAATCGATCGGGTTTACTTTATGTGGCATTGCCGAGGAGCCGATTTCTCCTGCCTTGATTTTTTGCTTGAAATAATCCATGGAAACATACGTCCAAATGTCTCGATCTAAGTCGATTAAGATGGTGTTGATGCGTTTTAAGGCATCGAAGAAAGCCGCAAAATGGTCGTAATGTTCGATTTGAGTCGTTGGGAACGAATGGTGTAAGCCCAAAACCTCTTCCACAAATTCATTTCCGAATTTTCTCCAGTCGTTGTTTGGATATGCAACAGCATGGGCATTGTAATTTCCGGTCGCACCACCAAATTTAGCAGCAAACGGAACATTGAAAAGTAAACGCATCTGCTCTTCCAAGCGCTCTACAAAAACCTGAATTTCTTTGCCTAAACGAGTTGGAGAGGCTGGTTGTCCGTGTGTACGAGCCAACATTGGAACATCTTTCCATTCGATGCTCAACTCTTTTAATTTAGAAACTACATTGATAAGCGACGGCATGTACACTTTTTCAAAAGCTTCTTTAGTAGATAACGGAATTGCTGTGTTGTTGATATCCTGAGAGGTTAACCCGAAGTGGATGAACTCTTTGTATTGTTGCAAGCCTAACTTATCAAAAGCCGCTTTGATAAAATATTCCACCGCTTTTACATCGTGATTGGTTGTTTTTTCGGTTTCTTTAATCCAAAGCGCGTCTTCCGTGGAGAAGTCCTCATACATTTTACGTAACTCCGAGTAAAGATTTTTGTCTACACCGGAAAGTTGTGGCAAAGGCAATTCGCATAATGCAATGAAATATTCCACTTCCACCAAAACGCGGTAGCGGATTAATGCTTCTTCAGAAAAATATTGAGATAAGGAAACCGTTTTGTTTCTATAACGACCGTCGATTGGTGAAATAGCATTCAGTTCAGTTAGTTGCATGTTGTTTGTGTTGTTTTTTGAAGCTGCAAAAATAGTTATAAGTTATGAGTTATAAATTATCAATTGAGTTTTTTTTGTTGAAGGCTCAGTTTTCAGTTATAGTTTTCAGCATTCATTGTAATAAAAAACAAGTCTTTCATTATGTTTTATAAACTCATAGCTCATAACTTATAATTTTCTCCATTCCTTCACCGGCAGTCATCGGAATAACCGTTACCGCATTAGCAACATCATACATCGTTGCGGGTTTTGGATCGATGTAATAAATCGGGATTTGATTGTTAGCATAGCTGATTAAACCGGCCGCAGGATATACTTGCAGTGAAGTACCGATGACGATTAAAATATCGGCATCCTGAACGATTTTGATGGCTTGGTCTATAGCGGGAACTTCTTCGCCGAACCAGACAATATGTGGCCGGAGCTGGTTGCCTTCATGATCGACATCACCTAAATGCAGGTCTTTTCTCCAATCATAAATTAGGGTATCGGATTTGGTACTGCGAACTTTGAATAATTCGCCGTGAAGATGCAGTACATTGGTGCTGCCGGAACGTTCATGCAAATCATCAACATTTTGAGTGATTACATAAACCTCATGTTTTTTTTCAAGTTCGGCAACGAGATAATGTCCTCTGTTTGGTTCAACCTCCAGAAGTTGTGCTCTGCGTTTGTTGTAGAAATCTAAAACCAAATCCGGATTTTTTACCCATCCGATAGGTGATGCAACTTCCATGATGTCATGACCTTCCCACAAGCCGTCGGCATCGCGAAAGGTTTTTATACCACTTTCGGCGCTCATTCCGGCACCGGAAAGAATTACAATTTTCTTTTTCATTTTTTAATGTTCCGAACACAAGATTTTTTACCGTTTAAAGGTACAAAAATGGTTATTCTAATAGCCCTGATGGGAGAGGATACCGATTTTTATCGGGAGGAGCGTACAGCAGGAATAAGGTTTCCTGATAAGCCCAAACCTTTGCTTCGCCAATTCGCTATTGCTCGGGTCGCTCCAGAAAAAATTAAACCTTTCCTAGAGCATACAATTGCTCCATAGTAGGCAGTTCGCTTCCGCCTTCCGGTTCAAGGGTAATGCCGAAAGCTTCCGCGTCTGAAGTATTATCCACGCGGTACATTTTTGAAGAGCCGGTCATGACTTTTTCCAGTAAACCGATGCTGGTTGGGGTAAGCGGATTCATTTTTAGTGACCAAACCTGATAGACCATGCCTTGTGGGGGATCTGGTAAATTTTTGGCATCTACATAAACGGTTTGGGTGGTTTTGTTCCAATATATTTTTGCAGAAGCAGATGGCATAACGGCCTGGCCTCCCAATGCTACAATGGTATTGTTGTTGTCGCGAAGGATTTCCATCATGTCCTCGGCCGCTTTGTTTTTCTCTTCCATGGTGCTTACCGACTGCTGCATTTTTTCAAAATCGGTTTTGTTTTTATCAATTTCAAGATTGATTTTTTCGTTCATGGTGTCATTCATGTGCAGGTACATCAGCCCGGCTCCTAAAAGAATGATAAACGATGCGGCCCAGCCCATGTATTGCGCCCAGTTGGTTTTCGGTTTAAGTTTAATAACTTTTGGATCGTTACCTAATAATTCCTCACGGATGCGGTTATAGGTTTCCGAGGAAATATTGGGTGAAACACTGTAGGAAAGGTTTATCACGGCTTTTTCGATAGCTGCGATTTCTGTTCGCATTGCCGGATTATCTGCTGCCATTTGCTGTACTTCCTGCATTTCCGTTTCCGATAGTTTTCCGAAAACGTAAAGCTCTAAAATACCGCTTTCTATATATTCTCTGCTGTTCATTTAAACTTTCAATAGGTTTCTTAATTCGTTTATGCAGTTTCTGTTTTGCGTTTTTACGGTGCCTAACGGAATTTCAAGTTCTTCGGAAACTTCCTGTTGGGTGTAGCCTTTAAAAAACAACATATCGATTAATTGGATACATTTGGGCTTTAATTTTTTAACAAACTCCTGAATGCCAATAGTATCTATTTTATTAGTCACTCGGGTAGCGTCGTCAAGTATATGTACGAAATTATCAGCCGATAAGTTTTTCTGGTTGTTGTTAAAGTTTTTGGAACGGAGTTTGTCAATAGCCGCATTGCGGGCAATATTGAGAATCCAAGTGAAAAAACGCCCTTTGCTTTCGTTATAGGAATCGATGCCTTTCCAGATTTTTACGAAGGTTTCCTGTAGTACATCTTCGGCTTCTTCTTTGTCTTTTATCAGATTGAAAATTACTCCAAAAAGACTCCTGGCATACATGTCGTACAAAATCGTAAAGGCTTTGTCGTCTTTTTTATAAATTTGCTCCAATAATTCTTCTTGCGTCATAAGTAGGAATTAACTCCGTCTAAGTTACTAAACAATATTTTAAAATTACTGTTTTTCATGGAAAACCTTTTCTCAGACCCTAATTATCTTGTTTATTTGGAAGAATTCATAACGGAAAACCGCAAAGAAGGTTTTCTGAAAGTCTTACAGAACAGAACCAAGCATTTTACGGTAGCGATAGAAGATGTGTACCAGTTGCATAATACCAGTGCAGTGATGCGTAGTTGTGAAGTGTTTGGTATTCAGGAACTGAATGTGGTGGAACAGCGTTTTGGAAAAAAAATCGATAAGGAAATTGCGATGGGTGCTGAAAAATGGGTAGATATTCACAGGTTTTCCACGAATCAGGACTGTATTGACAATTTGAAATCTAGAGGTTATCAGATTATTGCCACCACACCACACGAAAATGACTGTATGCTGGAGGATTTTGATATCACCAAACCGTCAGCGATTTTCTTTGGTACGGAACGATTAGGTTTATCGGACGAGGTTTTAAAGCAAGCGGATGGTTTTTTGAAAATCCCAATGGTTGGTTTTACGGAAAGTCTTAATATTTCGGTGTCGGCAGCGATTATTCTGCAGAATATTTCCACGCGTTTGCGTCATTCGGATATTTCCTGGAAATTAACGGAAGCGGAATTGCTGGCAAAACGTATCGACTGGACTCGAAAATCAATTAAGGATATCGATTTTATTACAAGGAAGTATTTGGAGAAGGTTTAGCATTCAGTTTCAGTTAAATACTAATAAAGAAGCGCTTTGATATGTCAAAGCGCTTTTTTTATTGATAAGTATAAGTGTAAGTGTAGCTGAGAATGTTGTTTCTGTGTGTTGTTTTGGTTAGTGGGAACCCCTCGCTGTTTAAAGTATAAGAAGAATGCCTGGTTTCGTTTGGATTACTGATTTCAGAAATCAATTCGTTGGTTAACTGATCGGCAGCATCACTTAAACTGTTGTTGAATAGTACTACGTTAGGAAGATAGGAACCAAAAACGGATGCAATCGTGTTAGGATGTCTTCCTGATGTATTGTAGCTATAGGTGTAAGTTGAGGAATAGCTAGTTTTTGTTAAGGGCTTTAAATTGTTGTATGTTACGCTGGTAACAAGGTTTCCGTTAACAAATTCTTTGTCGATTATTCCGTTACTGTTTAGCTCAAAAGTTTTGGTTGAACCGTTTCCTTCGGGGTCGTATGAGCTTGTTATTGTGTTGTTTGTGTTATAAGTGAATCTTGTAATTTCAGGATTACCGGGACTTGCAGTATATATTTTTATTACACTACTTATTCTGCTCAGATTGTCATAGGAAACAGTAGTTTCGCCAAGCGGATTTCCGATGTTACTGTAGTTCTTGACTTTAGTAAGTAAACCATTAGTGGTGTACTCGAAAAGGGTGTAAAAAGTCAAGGTGTTGCTTTGGTCGTAAAACGACATTTTGGTTGGCTTCTGATTGTGGTATTCGTGTATTATCTTTTCTTCGATAGCACCGTTTTCCTGATAAACGGTCTGTTCCATTTTTATTAGCTGCGAAGTAGTACTGCTGTTAGTTTCAGAATCAGAACTACAAGAAAGTATTAGTATACTAAATAAGAATAAAGTAATTTTTTTCATAAAATGTATTTGAATAACGAATGCTATTGGAAAAGAGAAGTTGAAAACGGTGTTATTTGTTTTTCTTTAATAATTTATAATCTTCATAACAGCCTTTGATGGCATCCATGATTTGTAAATCATTCGCGGTTTCGATGAAAGTGTCAGAGTAATTACATCCTTTTAGAATTTCTTTGATGTCTTTTTTGTCGATGCCTAATAAGGCTGAAACCGTTTCTCTGTCGTATTTGGAACCTAGTACGTTACGTACCGTTTCGTCTTTTTTGAACTCCCGTAGTTTTCGCATCTCTTTACCTTTTTTACCAAAGGTATTGTAGAGTGCATCTCCCGGGTTGGATAAGGCACCGAGCACTTTTTTGATCTGAGAAGAGGAACTCCCGCCCGATTCATACCCATACGATAATCCGGAGATACTGTAGCGATGTGCTTCGTTTAAGGCAATTAATTTTGTGTCTACTTCGATATAGCCGGTAAGTAAATATCTAGGAATGAAAATTTCTTCCAACGCAAAAGCTTTCTCTGTAAGTTTTACTTTGAAGCCTGTTTTGTTTTTAACCCAGTCGGCTGAAACCCGGATTTTGATAGACTGGAACCCGATATAGGAAAAATGTAGTGTGTCGTTAACTTTTGCTTCAATTTCAAATTCCCCCATTCCGTTGGTGGTGGTTCCTTTTACGGTGTTGAGGTTGATTACGTTAACATCTTTTTTAGGGAGCAGGTTTACTTCGTTTACAACGATACCTGATATTTTTGTGTACCCTTCTTCTTGGGCAAAGGAGGATAAGGAAAGTAAAGTCAATAAAAAAACTACAAAATATCTCATACTTGTTTTTAGAAAGGTCTAAATGTACTCGATATTTTGTAGTTTCTATAAGAATTTAAAGAAAATTAACAAAAAGAATTAGCTTCTTCTCGGTCTTCTTTCTCTAGGTGCATTTGAGTCGGAACGACGTGGGGCAGAACCACCGCGTCTTTCGTTTCTTGGTGCTCTGTCATCCGAACCACTTCTTCTGTCCGAACGTCTTTCACCACCAAAACGGCTTTCGCCTCTTGAGCCTCTGTCGCCACGTGGTGCTCTGTCGCGGTCACCACCTCTTGAATCACGGTCTCTTCCGCCGCCGAAGCCTCTTCTTTCACCACGACCGTTATGATCACGACGACTTGAGTTGCTTCCTCCATCGTTTTTAGAGATTTCAACGTTAATACGTCTTCCGTTTAAGTCAAAACCGTTTAAAATGTCCATTACTTTGGCAGTGTGTTCACCGTCAGTGTTGAAGAAAGAGAAACCTTCTTTAACATCTACTTTGAATACATCGTCACGACCTAAATCTAAGGTGTCTTTTAAGAAGTCTTTCAGTTGCATCCAATCGAAATCGTCTCTTGCACCAATGTTGATGAAGTAACGGACCGGATCTCCGGCTCTGATTTCTCTTGGTTCTGAACTTCTTTCACCTCTTTCACCACCTTGACTTGATAAATCGCGTTTTGATTTGTAGTAAGACAAGAAACGGTTGAATTCAACGGATACCATTCTTTTTACCAATTCTTCTTTAGTTAAATCTTGGAAGACTTCATAAATCGCTGGTAAATAGTTGTCAATTTCATGATCAACTTCTGTATCGTGGATTTTATTCGCTAAGTGTAATAACTGGATTTCACAGATTTCGATTCCGCTTGGGATTGTTTTTTCTTCAAACTTCTGTTTGATGATTTTTTCAATCGAATGGATTTTGCGGATTTCACTTTTCGTTACAATTACAATGGATGTACCTAATTTACCGGCACGACCTGTACGGCCAGAACGGTGGTTGTAGGTTTCAATTTCATCCGGTAACTGATAGTTTACTACGTGTGTTACGTTGTCTACGTCGATTCCACGAGCAGCTACGTCAGTTGCAACAAGCATTTGAATCTGACGACCACGGAAAGCTTTCATAACTCCATCACGTTGTGCTTGTGATAAGTCACCGTGTAAAGCTGCAGCGTTGTATCCGTCTTCGATTAATTTTTCAGCAATTGATTGCGTATCACGTTTGGTACGACAGAAAACAACCGAGAAAATATCCGGGTTAGCATCTGCCAAACGTTTTAAAGCTTCGTAACGGTCACGAGCATTTACCATGTAAAATTCGTGCGATACCGTTGAAGAACCGGAATTTTTAGCACCTACGGTAATTTCCTGAGGATTGTGCATGAACTGTTTTGCAATTCGCGCTACTTCCTGTGGCATGGTAGCCGAGAATAACCAAGTGTTTTTTTCGTCCGGAGTATCAGATAATATCGAACAGATATCATCATAAAATCCCATGTTTAACATTTCGTCTGCTTCATCAAGCACACAAAAGTTAATGTTTTTAATGTTTACAAGCCCACGATTAATCATGTCTTGCATACGTCCTGGAGTAGCCACAATAATCTGTGCACCTCTTTTTACTTCACGCGCCTGCTCGGTTATGCTTGCTCCACCATAAACCGCAACGGTGTGTAAGCCCTTAATGTATTTTGAATATTGTTTGATCTCGTTTGTGATCTGTAAACAAAGTTCACGTGTTGGCGATAAGATTAAGCCTTGAGTGCTTCTGTCATCGGCGTCGATTTTCTGGATTAGCGGAAAGCCGAATGCTGCCGTTTTACCTGTTCCAGTTTGTGCCAATGCTACAATGTCTGTGTTTTGCTCCAATAGTATTGGAATCGCTTTTTCCTGTACTTCTGACGGATTCTCAAATCCTAGATCTTTAACCGCCAGCAGTAGCGATTCATTCAATCCTAATTGTTCAAATTTATTCATTATGTATTTTTAAATTGGGTGCAAAAGTACAGCTAATTAATGAGACTAACTAATGAAAAAACTTTATTTGTGAATTTATTAGTAATTGATAATCAATATATTAGAAATTTACAGCATTTAAAAGTTTGAAGATTTGAGGATTTTTGCGTCGTTTTATTGAGAATATGATAATAAAATTATGCGTTTTGGAGGAAGGAAATCAGTTGTTTTACAGCTTTTCCTCTGTGGCTGATGGCTGATTTTTCTTCCATAGTAAGCTCGGCAAAAGTCTTGCTGTAATCCTCTGCAACGAAAATAGGATCGTAGCCAAAACCATTCGTACCTCGTTTTTCCTCGATTATTTTTCCGTTGATAATTCCTGTAAACAAATGTTGTTCACCCTTCATGTTCAGGGCAATAACCGTTTTGAAATTAGCCTTTCGGTTGGTTTCGTTCTGAAGATTTTCCAGTACTTTATTCATATTGTCATCATCATTGCGCTGCGAACCCGCATAACGCGCCGAGTATACGCCAGGTTCTGCGTTTAATGCCTCAATTTCCAAACCGCTGTCATCGGCAAAACAGTTGTAGCCGTAGTTTTCGGTTACGTAATTGGCTTTCAGAATCGCATTGCCTTCAATGGTGTCGGCGGTTTCGGGAATATCGACACCACAACCGATATCTTCCAGGCTTAAAATTTGAATATCAGACGGTACTAATTGTTGGATTTCCTTTATTTTGTTAGCGTTGTTGGATGCGAAAACGAGTTGCATGGTTTTGGTTTGAAATTTACAGATGCAAATATAATGGTTACAAATTTGATAGTATATGGTTTTCTAATGCTAAAAGGTTTATGTGTTTCTAAGAAATTATTTGTTTTATTAAGTTCTGTTATTTTTCAAAAAACATATTTATAGAATGGGCTACTATCTCCAAGAAATCATTTTATAATTTAAAAAATTTGTTTCCATATCATTTAGTCTGTCTTTAAGAGCTTTTACCCCTTTGCTTAAATATTCGTTCTTTTCAAAATCATTTAAAACATAAATAATATCAAAACCTGGCGCTGGATTTGAAATCGGAACGGATAATTCAATAGTAGCTTCAGCTTCATAAATGTAATATTCCCATTCTTTTTTCTCTAATAGCGTTCTTTTAGTCATGATTTTTGTTGGGTGTTTTTTATGGTTTTTCTGCTCTTGGAAAATCGTTGATGTCTAAACCCTCCATGGAGCTTTTGCCGTTGATGATGATTTCGCGACCGCCAAATTCATTTAAAAAGCCAAATTCATTTGGTTTGCCATAATCTGAACCTAATTCATAAAATGGTGTAATCTCCATCCCAATAATATTGTTTTCTTCAAATAATTGTTTTGATTTTTCTGATATTATGAAATATGGTGATATATATGTCCAATCTAATTTTTGATGGATATACATTGATTTTTCTTTTGGAAATATATCATCATCTAAAAAACCTAGTAAATGCTCTTCTGAAATTATTTCGCCTTCTTTGTAAAATAGTATTTCATCAGTTATTAAATTAATACCATAAAAACTTGATTTATTATAGTCCATATAAGGAGTCATATTATCATCAATTTGTAAAATATAATAAGGCAAATCAATTCCATTGTCTATATTTAACTTGATAGGATAAAATCTATGTTTAGGTAAGTTCAATTGTTCTAATAGCTCTTTAAGCTTGTGAGAAATCGTAAAAAATTGAAGCGTGTTTTCTTTTTTATTATTAAGAATTAATGGTCCGTAATAAAAGTCAATTGCTTCGTATAAAAGATTTTTTTTTTTTTTTATCATATACATCTCGTTCTAATCTGTACTGTAATGTATTAATAACTCCTGTAAAATCTTCTTTTTCATTATAAGTTGTGCCGGAAAACGTATTATTTCCTGATGGTTCAAGTGATTGAGTACGGTGTTTGTAAGCTCCCAAAAGCGCTTCTAAAACA
Organism: Flavobacterium enshiense; assembly: GCF_040750275.1. Classification (GTDB taxonomy): domain Bacteria; phylum Bacteroidota; class Bacteroidia; order Flavobacteriales; family Flavobacteriaceae; genus Flavobacterium; species Flavobacterium enshiense_B. Next base: position 161,564 of record NZ_JBDOCV010000003.1, on the reverse strand, counting down.
TATAACTTCATTACTTTTTAAATTTTAAATGTTCATTTTTTGCATAAACGGCTTCTAAATTTAAAATATATCTTCCCGGCTGTTTCTCGCCAAAAGAAAAGATATACAGGCAGTTATCCTTATTTAAAAAATAAACTGAAAGTCCTTCATCCGATTTGTAAAAATCTTCAAAAAATCTTAAATCCTTAAAATGTCTGACGAATTCTGAATTTTCATTCGTTTGAAATTTCAATTCCTGTGTGATTTTTGAAAAATCTTCTTCGGAAATATGTTTTTTTAAATTCGCAATTTCATTGGTTATCATTTCGGATAATGTGAAACGGAGATCATTGACGTTAAAAAATCCGCTAAACAATTCTTCATTTTCCACACCATCGTATAATAATTTCTTGTTTTCTATAAGTGTCATTTTTGCTTCTTCAGGCATGGATAATACTGCTTATACTTTCGGGAATTCTGTATTCAAAAAAATAGTCATAGTGTTTTTGCAGTGAAAACTATTTTTATTCCTTTGATAATCGCTCCAATTCATCAAACAATTCCTGATCCCAAATGAATTCTAAATCCATGTCTCCATCTGCCGTGAGTTTAAATTCAATACGGTTCCATTTGTTGTGGCCGCCTTCTGTAGTTATTTGATGTAGTTCTTTTACAGCTTTATAAATATTGTATCCTCCGGCTGAGTAATCACTATTTTTTTCTTGTTCTTTAATAAAATAACTTAAGTCAAACCCTCCAGACTTGCCGGTGTATTTAATATTTAGGATGGCATGATCCCAATCGTCTTCAATCGAATCAACAATACTTTGTCCGATGGCGTGATAAATTTCTTCTATTTTCATGTTTTTTATGTTTTCAAATTTATTCAATTGTTCCCACCAACTGTGTAATCAAATCAAGATGCACTTTGGTGTTCATTTTCTTAAGATTTTCTGCTTTTTCGCTGCCTCCTAAAGCTAATAATGGGACGTAGCCATAGCATTCATCAAAGGACAATTCGCCTAACCTATTTTTTGCATCATTGAACAAATCTGCTTTAAGTTTTGAGTTGACATAATAGTCCTCTGTTAAATCCATATTTAAAAACCAGTCAAATTCTCCAACCCCAATTATTTGAGAATAGTTGAATCGATAATTGATAAAATTGAAAGCCTCACCCTGCCAACAAATAATATCGCCGAAAGCCGTTACCGCAATAGGGATTTCCCGATCTGCATAATCGTAGGTTTCCAATAACGTTTGTATGTAATCATCGGGATTAATGATTCGCAAATAACCCTTCATGAAAGTGCCAAAACCGTAGTCTTTCCAAAATTGAATGATTTCTTTTGGGAGCATTTCGGCATATTCAGTTATTAAATTGTCTGTCGGTTTTTCAATTATGGAGTATTCCGGATATTTTTCAAAGAATGCAGTAAACATGATATTGAATTTTTAGTTTGAAAAGTGTTTTTTAGAGCACGGATTTTCTTTTAAAATCGGATAAATCAATTGTATTTTCAGAAAAGAGCAATGCTTCAAATGCTTCGTCTCCATTTTCCTCTTTGTATTGTAATTCATTTTCTGAAATAGGAACGGCTAGTAAAAACAGCACATTTTTCTCCTCAATGTTAACGGATACTTGTTCCAGTTGCTCTTGACAGAAAAAAGGTTCTGTGAAATAAAGGTGTTTCATTTCCAGTGTTTCATCATATAAAGAAATTAAGTTATTGAAGACGGCTCCCGGTCTTGCTTCCCAATTGTCTTTTCCTATGAAAAACGAAGCAGTGGAGAGTAAGCTGCCGGCAAAACTATTTTCTTTTTGAGCAGTGAGCAGTACTTCAACACCGAAGTTTTGTTCTTCGCCAAAAATTGTAACCGGAATATCGCTAAGTCCGATGGTACAATAAAAAACGTTTAGATTGTCAAGCGGATCGGTACATTCTAAAATGTCAATGCTGTTAGATTTATCATCATCGTAATACGGATACACTTTTGGCTGGATTCCTAAAGTTGTTGCAATTGCTTGTGCGAGAGAAATGTTTACAAGGGATTCTTCAGTATGCATTTAATTGTTTTATTCTGAGTTAATTAATATTTAATTACCATGCAGTAAGTCATAAGGATAGTATTTTAACCCTTTAAAAGTGCTGTCGTCTAATCCTAATAATTTTACCAATGCTGCGCTTTCGAAACTCCAATAACCTACATAAGAATTTCTGTTATGCGATCCGTGCCAGGAATGTGCCTGACTTTTTTTATACCAATCGCTTTTCAGGTGTTTATGCAGTAATTTTGTAGCTTCTTCTTTTGACGGTGCTTGTAACACTTCCCACAAACTGGAATAGGTGTTTCCTAGCATGACCTCTTTTTGAGTGGGTAAAGGTTTGTTCTGGATGGCATTGCAGAGTGTGTCTAATAAAAAATCGGGCGCTTTAACTACTTTACGTAAAGCAATCAGTTTGTCAAGTTGTCCTTGTTCTATGTTTAGAGTATAACCGATGCTGAGCATGGTTAAAATATCCCAATACTGATCAACAGAGTAATATCCTTGAAAATCAATATCATTTTTATGCCAGCCTTTTTCCATAAAAGGTAGTGCTTCTAAATAAATTTGTTTAAGATTATTAATGGTTTCACCAGTGGAGTAAAACAGCTTGATTTTGTCAAGTAGATTAAAAAAAAACAGATAAGGAGCATTTTCGTATTGGTTCAGCATCATTATATTTATTCAATCGTGACAATGCACTTTCTGTGTCGAATAGATTGTCTTCTAAAATGTCCTGAAAATATTCTTCGGTTTTAATCGGATCCCGCATTACGTGAGTATTTTTTTATAAAAATATAAATTTGATTTAAATTGGAAATACCTTTTTTGCAGAACATTTTTAAAAGAATTGTTTTTATGTCTTTCGGCTTATTTGTTTCAGATAGAAAATCAGTTGAAAAAGTTAGTCTATCTTTCAAATTGCTTTTATAATTCTATATTTGTAGGAATTAATTCAACCAATTGTAGTCTGTACAAAAAGACATTAGTATCATGAATTTCAAAATAAAACTTCTGGGATTAGCTTCTTTGTTAATCATAGCCGGATGCAGGAAAGATTTGGAAAAAGATGTTGAAAGCGAAGCAACAGAAATCCAACAGGAAACAGCACATGATTTTGATAAAATATTAAAATGTAACGATTACATCATAACAGGAGATGGAAATGCATTTACAACATGCTATGATAATGGTTGTGTATACGATCCGAAAGGAGGTAACGTTTTTGGAAATCTTGTTACTTACTTAATTCCCAAAGATTTTCTTTTTTTTCAGAAACATTCAGGGTACATCGAAAAGTGGGATTATGAAAAGCTGGAAGCTTATGTAAACAGGTTGAGTATAGAAGAATTTAAAAAGCAGTTTGATATTTATGTATTCTTGGTTGATAAAAAATATTTAATTCCGACTCCCGGATATGACAGTCCTTATGATTTTAAGGAAAAGTATCAAACGGATTTGTATCAATATCAAAATAATTCATGGAAAAAGATCGATCAGTTGGTTTCACTTCAATCGGGGAATGAAGCGATGAATTGGAGGGATAATTTTGTTTTAAAGAAATCGAATGAAATCAGTAAAGCATTTTTTGATAAAGCCTCTAAATTTAAAATAGACGAATCATGGTATCGGGATTATATCTTACCGCTTGAATCTTATGAGCCAAGCTATAATTATGCCTACAGTTTAAAAGTGTCCAAAGATTCAACTTATGTTATGGAAAGAGCACTTAACGACATGCTTATTCCTTTACAAAAAGGCGATACGTTGTTTTTGTATCATAATAAATCCCTGATTGGGGAGAAGTACACTAAAAACAAGATGATTCCGGAGCTTAAAATTGTAAGGGTAAAAGGTAAATATTTTATTGACGGAAATATCTTTGATTTAGAGAACAGCATTTCGAATAAGCCCGGAAAATATGGTTTTTTAGTAGAGGAAATTGAATAGAAAGTGGTCAAAAATTAAAAAGATAGATTAATGAACAAAATATTTTTTGCTATGGTCTCAGTTGTTTCTTTTTCTTGTCAGCAGAAAGAAACCGAGACAAAAAAACTTCCGTCTGAAATAAAGGAAAACACCGAAATCAGCAGTCCAACAACATCGGTTAAAAATGATAATTTAAGCAATCTTACTGGTTTTTACGAATATGAAAATACGGATAACCCAAAGGAAAGTCTTTTTTTAATGGTCGAAAAAGTAAATGTAAATACGATTCCCGATTTTGAAGGTTTTTCGTGGGAAGAACAAAATGAGAATGGAGAAACTGTCCAAAAAACACTAACAGGCTTGCTTTATGGAACTACGGATTTATTTGATGATGCTAGGGAAGGTTATGCTCCCGGTTTTTTTGTAGCCAATTGCAGGATCGAACCCTATGAGAGTAATAGTTTGCAATTAAGTCTGAAATTGGAGGAAGCTGATATTCTGGAATCCCCAGTTCGATTTCCGATAAAATCTACGGAAGAAGCGTTAGCTAAAGGGAATAAAAAATGGGAGGTAACAACATTCAATATATCGCAAGACTATTTCTTTGAAATAAAAAATCCAAAGGAATTATTATTGAAATTGGATTCCGGTGAAAAATCATTTATAAAGCGGAAATAAGCAGACCGAAACTAATTTTTAAAAGTATTCAAAATAAAAGTGTCACTAAAAAAATGTATTTAAAAATCATATTGTTTTTCTTCGCAGTTAGCTGTTTATCATGTAATAAGCATGATACTAAAGTAACTGAAGTTCACGAAAAAACCACAGATTCCAAAAAGGACCAAAAAGAGAAAATTGAGCAGATCATAAAAAAATATTCCGGTACAAAATATGATCTGACGCAGCAGAAAGAATGCGATTTAAATAATGACGGTTTAACAGATGTAATTTTAATTTTTGCAAATAAAGAAGATGTACTTTCTGGTTTTCCAGAAACGTATATTGCTCCAATAGTGGTATTACTGAGCAGTACCTCAAATTATATTGAATTCTGTAATTACAATATCTATCCTAATAATTTTGGTGATTACTTTAAGCAATTAGTAGTTAAGGAGAACTATTTTACGATAGAGCTTGGGAATGAAGTACCCGACGAATATGAAGAAAAGAAATATGTAACTTTTAAATGCGAAAATTATAAAGTAAGACTTCATCGTTATGGTTCGATAATCAATTGGGATGAGGACAATACTAAAACAGAAAGAAGCATCACAAAAGCGGATTTCGGAACAATTGAATTTGAAAAATACAGTTCCAATACGATTCACGAGTTTATGCCCAAAAAATAAAATTAAAAAAATACCAATAATGCTGTTAAATTCGACAAGGCTTTAGTGCTTGATTTCAAAAAAGATTGTCTGCAATATTGTTTGGATTAGGTTGTAATTTTATCCGTTTATAAAAATCATTACAAAGTAAAACTATGAATTTAAAAGTAAGTGTCGGTTATTTTTCCATATCCATTTTGCTAATGGTTGGATGTAAGGAAAAAATCAGCGAAACGGATGAGATTTCAGAAAGACATGCCAAAAAAGCAGATTCCACAATCATTGAAAATAAAGAAAAAGAAGTAACGGTTTCCGCAGCTTTGGACACTTTGGAATACCAAAACGATGAGTATTTTAATCAGTTAGGAGTAGGACTTGTCCAGTTTACCAATGTTGAAGCTAAAATTCAATTGTATGCTGATAAGAACATGCAAAAATCAATAATAAACAATGTGCTGGGAGCAGATGTAATGCCTTTCTTTTACAAACCGGATTATGGTATTTTATTTTTTTCGTGTGCAGAAGTCAATAAGGATTGTTTTAAAATTTTTCTGAAAAATAATGAAGTGGCTTATCTGAAAAAAGAAAAGCATATGAAGTATTTTTCCTGGAATGATTTTTTAAAAAATGAGATAGTCGGTCTTAGTGCAAAAGATACGGAAGCAAATTTATATGCAGACGTAGTAAATGGCGACCAAATTGATAATTCCAGGTTTTCTTCCGATGATGAGATTGATATTATTGATGTAAAAGATAATTGGTTACAAATAAATAATGCAACAGTAAAAAAGACCTATTGGATGAAGTGGAGCGAAGAGGAAAAACTTCTGGTTGACATATATTTGCTGATGTAGTCCTTTGTTATTAACACTTACTTATTTGTTATATGAAATACTTGTTAATTAGTCTATTACTTTTTTTAGTTTCCTGTCATTCAGAAAAAGCCGATTGCTTAAGCAAAAGTGATATTTCTAAAGTAAAACAAAACGTTCAATTGCTTCAGGAAGCATTTAAAAATAAAGAGTACAACAGTATAAAAAAGACGATTGATACCTCAAAAATAGAAGAATATAGTTTCTCCAGAGTTACATCGCTGTTAAATGAATCACTTGCAGCTAAAGAAGTTACTTATGTTTTTAAAGAAGACGATAAAAACTGCGGAAGTGTTGTAGTTGACTTTCTATCATTTGAAATCATAACTGACGATGAAGGAGAGCATCGGGTAGAATCTTCCGTTTCTCTGGAATACAGCGTAATTGAAGGGGAATTGAAAATTACAGCACTTGGTTTCGCAGGTTAGTATATTATCAATTTAGTATCAAAAGAGAATAATCATTTAAGTCATAAACATGAATTTTAGCGTAAAATTGGTTTTAATATCAGCTGTATTTTTTACAGTTTTGAGTTGTAAGAAAGAAGTACAAAACGAAACAGCGACTATTCCTAAAGAAATTGGTTCCAATTTAGATGCAGTTTCAGAGGAAGCAATTGATGAGACTTGGTACAGAGAATACTATTTGATGTTAGAAGACTTAGGAGTTGATTATGAAATAAAAGTCGCCCAAGACACGTCTTATATTCAAGACAGAGGATTGAAGGATATTCTTATTCCGGTTCAAAAAAAGGATACTTTGTTTCTTTACCACAAAAAGAGCCTGGAGTTTCATTTTGAGGGAAATAAAAAAGCGCCCGAGGCGACAATCGTCAAAGTTGGTAATCAATATTTTATTAGCAGTCAGCTTATTAAATTAGATGCTGAATCCGAACAGCCTTCTAAATATGGTTTTCCGGAAGATAAATAATTAATAAAAAAATATGAAAAACATTGTATTGCTGCTATTCTCATTTCTAATGGTTTCCTGCTCCGTTGAAAATGAATTGCCTGACGAATTAAAGAATAAGAAATGGGTTGACGTTTGCCAGTTCAAATCCAATTTTTACAAGCGTTGCGGGGAGTTTGACCGAAGTGTAATCACAACAGCGAATACAATTCAGGTGGATCTGATGGAACTCACGACTTTCGAGGTTTCAAGAGTCGAAAAAACCGATGAAGGCTACAGAATTTATACATTAAATCCTGATTCAGAAGAGAATTCAGAAAATAAATGGCATTATAATTTCAAATGGATTGACAAGGCCAGAGGCATTTCGTATTGGGAATATAGTACTGCTGAAGGAAAAAAAGAAGAAGGCTTTTCGTTTGTTACAATTGATGATGAGCTCATCGGTAAAATAACTCTTGCAGACCCGCCTTGTGAAGCATGTTTTGAAAAGAAGGAATGTGATTCGATAAACGGGCAAAAAACTAAAAATGCCTTTTTAGATTCTATTGAAAACTCAAAAATAGACGATTCATGGTATAAAGAATATTATGTTTGGTTAGAATCATATGAAGTCAGTTACAACTATAATTATTTAATCAGAATCGCTAAAGATTCCTCCTATATTCAGGAACGATATGTAAAAGATTTGCTTGTGCCATATCAAAAGGCGGATACTTTGTTTTTATATCATAAGAAAAGCGTGCTGATAGATGATTATACTAAAGATAAAACTAAACCAGAAGTTAAAATAGTAAGAATAAAAGATCAATATTATATCCAAAGCCAATTGTTCGATTTAGAAAACAGTATTTCGAATAAACCTACGAAATATGGTTTTTTAGTAGATGAAATCAATTAGCTGCAAAAAATTAAGATATAAAAATAGATGAACAGAATATTTTTTATTATCCTAACTGTAGCCTTTTTCTCTTGTCAGCAAAAAGAGAAAACCACTGTTTAGAAAAAGGAAGTTCAAAATGCAGGGAATAAAGAAAATCCTCATTTGAAAAAAATCCTTATTAATACTATTTATGATGAGGATGATTATGCTTATACCGATGTGCAAATCAATTATGGTTCGGGTAAATATATTTTTGATGAGGAATTTAATGAATTTATCATTGATTCGACTTTGGATAGTGAAATACAATATCAAACACTTAAAGACTATAAACTAAGTCAATATGCTGATGGTGAAAGTATAATCCGAATATCCAATTATGTATTTTCGATTCAAAAAAATAAAGGTTTCTTATACATTGCCCTGTTTAGAAGAATACAAGAAAACAGTTGGAAATGCGTAGATATGATGCGGCTTGAAAAATATTCAGAATTAGGTGAATATGATTATATCTTGGGTAATAATAAATTGTTGAGTTATAGTTGTCAAACAGACAAAGGACACTTTTGTTACGCTATAGTTATTGATGAAATAAATTCGGAAAACAAGTATGATAAAATCCTAAAGCTGTAAAGTTTGATTTAGTTCAGGGGAAAATTATTGAAATTGATTTGCAGAAAGAAAAAATAGAATGTTTTCCTGAAAACGATTAAACTGGGAAGATAAAAAGTATCCGACAATCAAAACCGAACCGCTGTAAAAAGTAAAAAGCCGAGGTGGAGCCCCCGACTTTTTGGTTGAACGTGTAACCACATTGCTGTGCGTTCGGGTACAAAACTAAGTCAAATAATTCGATATCGAACTACTTTTTCGTAATTTTTTTAAATAATCCTTTTTTGAAGATAAAAAAATACTGTTTTGTTGTGCGTTTTATTATTTCCAACCACCACCTAAAGCCTTGTAAATAGTTACCATAGCATTTAACTGTTGCATTTTGGTTTCTACCAAATCAAATTTAGATTCCAAGGCATCACGCTGCGTTAACAAAACTTCCATGTAATCGGCACGGGCAGACCGGAACAAATCGTTGGAAATGGTAACCGAATTGTTCATAGCTTCAACTTGTTGACGTCTTAAAGCATAACTTTTTTCCAGATTACTGATTTTTGAAACTTGATTGCTAACCTCGATATAAGCTTTCAGAATAGTCTGTTCATAATTGTACACCGCCTGAATTTGCTTGGCATTGGCAGTGTTATAACTTGCTTTAATTGCATTTCGGTTCACCAATGGCGCCACCAAATCGCTGGCTAAAGAATACAGCAAAGATTTCGGTTTGAAAATGTATTCCGGATTAAAAGCTTGATAACCAATACCTGCTGAAATTCCTAAAGAAGGGTAGAAGCGGGCTCTGGCTACTTTAACATCCAGTTTTGTTGCTGCCAATTCGAATTCGGCCTGTTTGATGTCCGGACGGTTAGCCAATAAATCAGACGGTAAACCAGTGTGAATCACGTTTGGTAAGTTTTCATTGAAAGTGCTTGAAGTGCGTTTCACATGTTCAGGAAAACGTCCCGTTAAAAAGTTGATTCGGTTTTCCGTTTCCACGATTTTTTGCTGAATGTCAAATTGAAGGCTTTTGGTTTTAAACACTTCGGCTTCAAATTTCTTAACAGCTAATTCAGTAACTCGCGCGGCATCTTTCTGTAATTTTACAATTTCCAAAGCATTACTTTGAATAGTAATATTTTGATTTACAATATCCAGCTGATTGTCCAATGCCAGCAATTCATAATACGAATTCGCAATTTCCGCAACCAGATTGGTAACCATAAAGTTTTTGCCTTCCACCGATGAAAGATAACGGCTAACGGCCGATTTCTTAGCATTGCGGAGTTTTTTCCAAATATCAACTTCCCAGTTGGCGTAAAGACCTAAATTGAAATCGTTTAACGGTTCCGGCATTTCCTCTCCGGGTTTGATTTCGGTTGTCGCTTCCATGGCGCCAAGGTTGGTGTAGCGGGCTTTTTTGTCAACGGCAGCACCGGCTTTAACACCAACAAAAGGTAGGTATTCTCCTTTACGGGCTTTGATTTCGTTTTTGGAAATTTCAATTTCCTGCATCGTGATGTTCAACTCCTGGTTGTTTTTAAGGGCCGTGTCAATCAACGCTTGTAAATTAGCATCATTGAAATATTTTTTCCAGCAAATTTTTCCGGAATTCGCAGTGTCCCGAACTGTGGTGTACTGTTCAGGGACATTGGAATTTGCATTTTTTTCAACTAAGCCGGGAGTTTTACAGCTTGCAATGCTCAACAAAATCATAGCGCCTGCAATTAGTTTATAGTTCCTATTTTTTGTTAGTTTCATTTTTCTCTTCAGTTTGTGGGTTTTCTTTAAAATCTTCTATCAGATGTACAAATTCATCACTTAAGGAACTTTCATCTTCATCTTTAATCAGTTTTCGTCCATCGGCAAGTGTTCCGAAAATGTAATACAAACCGGGAACTACAATTACGCCGAAAATTGTCCCTAACAACATTCCTCCTAAAGCAGCAGCACCGATGGTTTTGTTTCCGATGGCACCTGCTCCCGTGGCAATAATTAAAGGAATCAACCCGGCAATAAAGGCGAACGAAGTCATTAAAATTGGTCGGAAGCGGACTTTAGCACCTTCAATGGCTGCATCTAATATTGACATGCCTTCGTGGTGTTTCTGTATGGCGAATTCGACGATAAGTACCGCATTCTTGCCGAGCAGCCCGACGAGCATGATAAGTCCTATTTGTGCATAAATATTATTCTCCAAGCCCATTAATTGCAGTACCATGAACGAGCCGAAAATACCGGCCGGAAGCGAGAAAATCACTGAAAGCGGAATGATGAAACTTTCATATTGTGCCGCTAAAACCAAATACACAAAAATCAATACGATGCCGAAAATATAAATCGATTCGTTGCCTCGGTTGGATTCGTCGTACGAAAGACCTTCCCAAGCAATGTCGTAGCCTTTTGGTAAGGAAACTTCGGCTACTTCGCGGATGGTTTTGATGGCGTCTGCTGTAGTGTAGCCCTTTGCCGGAAGTCCTTGAATTGCCGACGAATTGTACATGTTGTATCGGGTAATTTCGTTTGGTCCTTGTGATTTTTTAAGTGTCATGAAAGCGGAATAAGGCACCATTTCTCCGTGTTCATTTTTAACATACATGTTCAGGATATCTGATGGCAATCTTCTGAATTTAGGATCCGATTGTACATAAACTTTGAAGAAACGGCCAAACTTGATAAAACCTTGTTCGTAGGTACTACCAATCATGATGTTGAGGTTTTCCATCGCTTTACCGATGGAAACGCCTTTTTGCATGGCCAAATCGTTGTTGATTTCCAATTCATATTGCGGGTAGTTGGCGGCAAAAAAGGTGAATAAACCGGTCAGTTCTTCGCGTTTCGCCAAATCGGCCATGAATTTTTTGTTGATTTTGTCGAATTCATGATAATCTGTAGTAGTGTTTTTGTCTAATAAACGCATTGAGAAACCTCCTGACGAACCAAAACCTGGAATAGCCGGTGGTTCAAAATACTCCACGACTGCGCCCAATCCTTTGGATTTTTCCTCCAGTTCTTCCATGATTTCTTTCACGGTGTGCTCACGATCGGACCATTTTTTCAGGTTGATAAGACAGGTTCCGGCATTCGAACCGCGGCCTTCGGTCATAATTTCATAACCTGCCAAAGATGATACCGATTCTACACCTTCAACCTGCTTACAGATTTTCTGAAGTTTTTGAGAAACCTGATTGGTGCGTTCCAACGTTGAACCCGGAGGCGTCTGAATAATCGCGTAAATCGTACCTTGGTCTTCACTCGGAATAAACCCTGACGGCAAAATCTGATTTTCAAAAAAGATACCCACACAGAAGATTGCTAAGATTCCAAAAGTCACCATTCTTCTGCTGGCAATGGCTTTTAGTATCGCAACATATTTTCCTGTAAGCCTTTCAAAACCGTTATTAAAACGATCCATAGCTTTGGTAAAGACATTGCTTTTCTTTTCCTTTCCGTGATTGTTTTTAAGCATCATGGCACACAAAACCGGGGTTAGGGTAAGGGCAACAAGCGCTGAGATTACGATGGAACTGGCCATGGTGATGGAAAACTGTCGGTAGAAAGTACCCACAGGACCCGACATGAATGAAATCGGTAAGAAAACCGAAACCATTACGGCGGTAATGGCGATGATGGCACCACTGATTTCACCTAATACTTTTTTAACAGCTTGATATGGCGTAATATGTGGATCTTCTTCGAATTTAGCATGAACGGCCTCGACGACGACAATCGCATCATCGACCACAATACCAATGGCAAGTACAAGGGCAAAAAGGGTAACAAGATTGATGGAAAGTCCGAAAAACTGAATCACAAAAAAGGCTCCGATTAGTGAAACCGGGACTGCTATAATAGGAATTAAGGTGGATCGCCAATCGCCTAAGAAAATAAATACCACCAATGCTACAAGAATGAAAGCATCTCTTAAGGTGTGAATTACCTGCTCAATGGAAGCATCAAGGAACTGTGAAACATCATAACTGATTTTATAATCCATGCCTGGTGGAAACGATTCTTTCATTTCTTCCAGTTTTGCTTTGATTTCCTCGATGACTTCACTGGCGTTGCTTCCGTAGTTTTGTTTCAATACGATAGCAGCAGAAGGACTTCCGTCTAAATTGGAATAGATATCGAAGAATTCACTTCCCAATTCCACTTTTCCGATGTCTTTTAAGCGGATGCTTTCTCCATCAGCATTGGCTCGGATAATAACGTTTTCGTATTCTTTCGGCTCGCTGTACCTTCCTTTGTAGGTTAATACATATTCCAATGATTGGGCTGCAATACCGGAACTTTGCCCGATTCGGCCGGGACGCCCAATGATACTTTGTTCCCCTAAGGCGGTCATTACTTCATCAACGGAAATATTATAAGAACGCATACGGTCCGGATTTAACCAAACGCGCATGGCATACGTTCTGCTTCCTAAAATTTGGGAACGGGCAACTCCCTTCAAACGGTTGATTTCGGGAATCATTTTTACACTGGCGTAATTGTACAGGAATTTTTCATCCATTCCTTTATCCTTGGAGTAAAGGTTTACATACATCAGCATTGAAGGCTGGATTGGGGTGATTACAACTCCTTCCCGTTGAACCAATTCGGGTAAAAGCGGCATCACCTGATCGACTCTGGTTTTTACCCGGACTACAGCTTCGTTGGGATCGGTACCGGGTTCGAAAATGATTCTTAAGGTTGCTTCACCGGCACTGGTGGCATCGGTTGCGATATAACGCATTCCTTCCACACCATTAATAGAATTCTCTAAGGTGATAAGGGTGGATTTTACCAATACATCGGCACTGGCTCCCGGATAGGCAATAAAAATATTTACTGTGGTTGGCGCAATTTGGGGAAACTGGGATATAGGGAGTTGCTTGATAGCTAACGATCCCACAAAAAGTATTATGATTGAAATAACAATCGCAAATACCGGTCGGTGTATGAATTTGCTAAACATTTTCTCTTCTTTTACGATTCATGATTACTCAGCATACAAGTCTAAATGGGAAAGTACAGCCTTCGGTTCTACGGTTTTATATTCGATTTTCTCGTTCTCTTTCACCAAGCCTAAGCCTTCCAGAAGAATTTTATCGCCTTCGGACAATCCTTTAACAGCAAAAACATGCGGTAATTCGGCTGTAATGGTTATGGGTTTGGAGTGGATAGTATTGTTCTTGTCGATTACGTAAACGTATTTTTTATCCAATACTTCGAAGGTGGATTTTTGAGGAATCAACAAGGCATTTTTTAAAGGAATAGTTGTTTCAACACTACCGGTTTCTCCGTGACGCAGCAAGCCTTTCGGATTTGGGAAGGTTGCCCGGAAGGAAATGTTACCGGTTTCGTTGTTAAAATCGGCTTCGATGGTTTCTACAACACCTGTGTAATCAAAATATTCGTTGTTGGCCATCAGTAAAGTAACTTTGGTTTTACTGTTATCACTAACTTTTGATTTGTAATCTAAATATTCTGCTTCGGGAACATTGTAGTATACCCACATTTTGCTGTTATCGGACAGATTAGTTAAAAGATCGCCTTCTTCAAGCAAACTACCCAAACGAACACGGAACTTGTCGATGATTCCGTCAAAAGGAGCCCGTATTTCGGTAAATTGTAAATGTACTTTTGCTAAGGCTAATTCGGCTTTGGCTTTGTCCAGCTTTGCTTTAGCCATTGCTAATTCATTGGAAGAGACTACATTTTTTTCGGCTAATCGTTTGGTATTTTGGTATTCAATTGCCACAAAATCGGTTTCTGCCTGCATTTTTTGTACATCGGCCTGATACAGGTTCGGCATAATCTGGAATAATAATTGTCCTTTTTTTACAAATTGTCCTTCGTCTATATAAATCTTCTGTAAATACCCGCGTTCCTGAGCTCTTAATTCGATATGATTAATCGAATGAATCTGACACACATAGGATTTTGTAATCAAGGTGTCTTTTTGTATAGGGTTGGTAACTAGGTAATTAGTGTGTTCTTCTTTTTTTTCTTTTTCAGAATTGCAGCTGGTGTTCCATAACAGACCACACAAGCTAATAAGCAATAAAAATCTTTTAGCCATGATAAATAAAATGGAATTGTTTATATAAGGGTGTGAAAAAAAGCTCCTGCTTCCTTCAGTCAGAAAGGAAGAAAGTTATACTTGTGTTACAAGGCTATAGGAGCCAATAAATAGGAAGAAACAAGGAATCAAATCCTGTAAACGCAGAAGATAATGCAAAACGATTTGCGTGTTGCTAAATATAAAAGATGCTTGCTGGGCGCTAAGCCATTTTGCACGAGTTTGCAGGTATTCCCAAATGCATGGGTCAGCAGATATGTTTCAAAAAAACTGAAATGACCTGATGTGCTGGCCGTTCTGGAATCTTCGGTTTCTATTTCGCTTTCCGAAAGTTCGATTTTGTCTTTAAAATTTTTTTGAATAAAGAACAATTGTTTTACGTCCGAATCGGAATCAAACTTAAAGGAAATAGAAGGGGAATCATGAAAGCCTACTTCATTTAATGAGATAGGTAATTTAGCCTTATTGGTATTAGCAAATGTTTGATTACTAATTAATAAGGCTGTGAAAAGAAGCAGGATATAACTAAACAGTCTTTTCATAGGAAGGAGCAAAAGTAATTAAACTTTTTTGTTATGAAAAATAAGTGATATAAAATGTTGTTAAATAGCAGAATGAGGTTTTAAAGAACAGAAAGTACTTCCAAATTTTCATTTTTCATATGAAAACGGTAATTCAAAAAATAATAATCCGAAAAAGAAAACATCAGCAAATATGCATTATAAAAAGCCCTTGAATTTTGTATTTAAAAATTATAAATTATTATGATAGGAAATCAGAAATAATTACTTTTGGAGCGGTTAAAAATCAGACTTATATATTCGAATTATGGTTAAAGATTTATTTGAAAGAATACAAAATAATAAAGGTCCGTTAGGAAAATGGGCTTCACAGGCAGAAGGTTACTATGTGTTTCCAAAATTGGAAGGTGAGTTAGGGCCGAGAATGCAATTTCACGGAAAAGAAATTTTAAACTGGTCGATTAACGATTATTTAGGATTAGCCAACCATCCGGAAGTTCGCAAAGCGGATATCGAAGCAGCGCAAAAATACGGTGCAGCGTACCCGATGGGAGCTCGTATGATGTCTGGTCACACTACATACCACGAGCAATTGGAAAATGAATTGGCGGCTTTCGTAATGAAAGAATCGGCTTATTTGTTGAATTTCGGTTACCAGGGGATGGTGTCTATTATTGATGCTTTGGTGTCTAAAAACGATATTATTGTATATGATGTAGATTCTCATGCGTGTATCATCGATGGTGTTCGTCTTCATATGGGGAAACGTTTTACCTACAAGCACAATGATTTGGAAAGTATGGAGAAAAACCTGCAACGTGCTACTAAAATGGCGCAGGAAACAGGTGGCGGTATCCTTTTCATTACCGAGGGTGTTTTCGGAATGCGCGGACAACAAGGTAAATTGAAAGAAATTGTAGAAATGAAGAAAAAATACAATTTCCGTTTGTTGGTAGACGATGCACACGGTTTCGGAACCCTTGGTAAAACAGGTGCCGGAGCAGGTGAGGAGCAAGGTTGTCAGGACGGAATTGATGTGTATTTCTCAACTTTTGCAAAATCGATGGCCAATATTGGTGCTTTCGTTGCGGCTGATAAAGATGTAATCGATTATTTAAAATACAACTTACGTTCCCAAATGTTCGCTAAGGCATTGCCGATGATTCAAACTATCGGTTCTTTGAAACGTTTGGAATTGTTGCGTAATTCATCTGAAATCAAAGATAAATTATGGGTAAACGTTAATTCGTTACAAAAAGGATTGAAAGAAAAAGGATTCAATATTGGTGATACTAATACGTGTATCACACCAGTTTACCTTGAAGGTTCTATTCCTGAAGCGATGGTAATGGTAAATGATTTACGTGAAAACTACGGGATTTTCCTTTCTATCGTAGTATATCCGGTAATCCCGAAAGGAATTATTTTATTACGTATGATCCCAACGGCATCGCACACGCAAAAAGATATCGATGAAACGTTATCTGCTTTTGAGGCTATCCGTGAGAAATTAGTGAACGGAACATATAAAGCAATTGCTGAAAAAACTACCGTAGACGTTTCTGCAGAATAGTTTTTGAAACTGTATAAAAGTAAAAAAGGATGTTCGTTTGAGCATCCTTTTTT
The DNA here is from genome assembly GCF_040750275.1 of Flavobacterium enshiense. Taxonomy (GTDB): domain Bacteria; phylum Bacteroidota; class Bacteroidia; order Flavobacteriales; family Flavobacteriaceae; genus Flavobacterium; species Flavobacterium enshiense_B. The sequence goes on along the minus strand of NZ_JBDOCV010000003.1, from coordinate 144,794 downwards.
TTATGATTGAAAGATTGAAAGAACGAATATTGTCTAATACTAAAAAGTTATAGATGCTACTCTAAGAGTCTAAAAATCTAGTAATCTAAAAATCTAAATATCCTTCCGATACGTTTTTCTCCTTTTGTGAATCGTAGGGTCGAAGTTCTTCCATAAATTGTGCATCGCATGGTTTTCTTCCAATTCCGGTGTTCGGATGAATTTTTTGATGCCTTTTTCTTTAAAAACCTTGTAATATTCATCGAAAATAATGGCTGTAACACCTTTGTTCTGATATTCCGGACTTACACCTATCAGATAGAAAACCACTTCTTTAGCATTTCTTCGGGCATTTAGTAAATGGATAAATCCAAAAGGGAACAGCTTTCCTTTAGCCTTTTGTAGTGCTCTTTCAAAAGAGGGCATTACAATGGTAAAACCAATCATTTTATCCTCCTTATCCATGATGAATTTAATATATTCAGGATTGATGAAATTCAGATATTTCTTTTTAAAATAATCCTGAGTTTCCTGATTGATGGGAACAAACGACTGTAATTTAGCATAAGAGGAATTGAATAAATCAAACATCTTGTCTGCATATGGCATCACTTCTTCCGATTTTTTGAAATTCAGAACCCTTAATCCGTAGCGTTCCTTAATCATTTTGCTGGCGCGTTGAAAAGGTTCCGGGTTAACAGCATCCATGGAAAAGTAGCTTTCAAAAAATTCCTTTTCCGTAACCATGCCCAGTTTTTCAAAATGTTCTTTGTAGTAGGGCGGGCTGTACCAGGAAATCATCGTGCCTAATTGATCAAAGCCTTCAGTCAAAACACCTACTTTGTCAAGGTTGGAAAATCCGATGGGGCCTTCAATATGGTCCATTTTGTTTTCTTTACCGAATTCGGTTACCTTATCCAATAGCGCTTTGGTTACGTCAAGGTCGTCAATGGCATCAAACCATCCGAAGCGGGTTTTGTTTTTATGCAGAATTTCGACTTCTTCCCAATTGATAATGGCTGCTACTTTACCCACAATTTTATTGTCCTTATAGGCCAAAAAGAATTTAACGGTAGCTGATTTGAAAGCCGGGTTTTTGTCTTTGTCAAAAGATTCCAGTTCATCTGCAATAATCGGCGGAATCCAATAGGGGTTGTTTTTGAACAGTTCGAACGAAAACAGAACAAAATCTTTCAGTTCTTTTTTGGAACTGATTTCTTTAACGGTAATCATGATTTATTGAATTTCGTCGGTACGTTTTTTCTTTTCTTCCATTTGTTTCCCTTTCGTATCGCCTTTTACTTCTTTACCGCTCTTGATCTCGATTGGTTTATAGTTTTTGTCGAAGCGCCATGAGAAACCGGCAGCTACTCCCATAAGAGAAGGTGTGTCTTTAAAATTGGTATTTACCGAAACATCCACCTGCATGTTTTTCTTTAATAAGAAAGCGCCTCCGCCTCTTATAACGCTGTCGGCGTACCAATCGCTTTTATAACCTTGGTTTTCAATGTATATCGACCATTTTTCTCCAACGGCACGGCTTAACGTAAGAATGTAACCGTAAGAAGGATAATCTGTAATAAATTTATCGGCAATTAAATTAGTGGTAAGCACGGTTTTTTCACCAAAGTGATTTTGAAGAATAGCAGCCACCTTTGGGCTAAAGGTAGGATCTGTCGGGAAGGTGAAAGGTCTGTCACCAACATTAAAGTTTGCCCCGGCATAAACACCAACGGCAGGCAATAATTTTTTCCATTTAAATTTTTTATTGGCTTTCCAGCTGTACACATTTACTTTTTCCTTGTAATTTTTCCACGGGTCGTAAATCAGGTATTTTGCTCCAACATTTAGTTGTCTGAAACCACTTTTACTTTCACTTCCGAAGGCCGTTTCGTATTTGGAACTTTGGTACTGAATTTCACCGATAAATTCCAATTGCTCCAATAAAGCACCATAGCGAACAGCTAAATCCACACCGTAATTTTTGGCATCGTAATCCAGTAAATCGTGCTTTTCTTTGGTGAAGTACAAACCGGTTTCTGCCTGAATCACGGTTTTTCCAATAGAATAGGCTCCAAAGGATTTTCCGGGACGGTTGGAGTTGATTTCTTCGGTATATTGGGCAAAAGTGATTCCTGATGAAAGGAGTAAAAAGCCAAGAAGCCTTGTTTTTAGGTTTCGCATGAGTTTATCTGTTAAATTAAAGCTTTTCAAAAATAGCATTTTTATTATTATTTTAAGAAAGGAAACCAATTTTTAAAATTAGCTTTGCTTAAATTTGACAAATTTATATTTGATTATGGAAACGGCATCATTTACCGGTTTACTAAGAACACTGCTTTGGATTGTTTTTATTTATTATGTACTGAAGTTTTTAATGCGTTTACTGGCGCCGTATTTATTTCAACAGGTGGTTAAAAAAGCCGAGCAGAATTTTAAACAGCAGCAACAGCAGTATCAGCAAAACTATCAGGAACAATATTCGCAACAAAATCAACAGTCAAAACCCAAGAATGAAATGCCTCGGGAGAAGAAAAAAGTAGGCGAGTATATTGATTTTGAAGAAATTAAATAAACAGAAGTAAAACGAATAACCCCCAGTTGTTCGTTTTCTTTTTTTAAAAGGGTTTTTATTGCTATTTTAGCCTGATTTTTAAGCTAACTTGGCATAATTCTATGAAAAACTTAAACAAAATCTATCCTTATTTGCTAATTATAGCAGGTTTTGCAATCATATCCATTATCTATTTTTATCCGGTGATGCAAGGGAAAAAGATATACCAGAGTGATATCGCCCAATATACTGGTATGGCTAAAGAGCAAAACGACTTCAGGAAAATAGCCGGTGAAGAACCGTACTGGACCAACAGCGCTTTCGGTGGAATGCCAACGTACCAGTTAGGAGCCAATTATCCGCACAATTACATCAAACAGTTGGATAGTGTTATCCGCTTTTTGCCTCGTCCGGCGGATTATCTGTTTTTGTATTTCATAGGGTTCTTTATTTTACTCAAAGTTTTACGGGTGGACAACCTCAAGGCTTTTTTTGGGGCATTGGCTTTCGGTCTTTCCACCTATCTGATTATCATTCTGGGGGTTGGGCATAATGCAAAAGCCCATGCCATAGCCTATATGCCGATGGTGGTAGCAGGCGTTTTATTGGTGTACCAAAAACGGTATGTGGCCGGTGGTTTGCTGACTATGATAGCGGCGGCTTTAGAGATCAACGCCAATCACTTCCAAATGACGTATTACTTATTGTTTTTACTTTTGATCATAGCCGTATACTATAAAATTCAGTACCTAAAAGAAAAAGATTTTAAAGGGCTTTGGAAAGCTACTGGCGTTTTTGCGATTGCGGGAATTTTGGCCCTGGGAGCCAATGCTTCCAATTTAATGGCTACCTCAGAATATACCGATTTCAGTATCCGTGGAAAAAGTGAATTAACCTTCAATGCTGACGGTTCACAAAATGTTACAAGCTCTTCCATGAAGCATGAATACATCACGGAATACAGTTATGGTATCGCAGAAAGTTTAAACCTTATTTCTCCAAGATTATTTGGAGGTGGGAACAGTGAACAGCTTGGAAAAGATTCGGCACTTTATGAATTTTTAATCGGTTATGGAGCAACGCCGGAAGAGGCTTTGCAAACCGTATCGTATTATGGAAAAACCTATTGGGGGGAACAGCCAATTGTAGAGGCTCCGGCTTATATTGGAGCTATTGTTTTCTTTTTGGCCGTTTTAGGACTGTTTCACGACAAACGTAAAATCAAATATGTTTTCCTGGGGGGAGCATTATTTTCTTTATTGCTTTCCTGGGGTAAAAACCTGGATTTCTTAACAACCTTTTTCATTGATTATGTGCCGTTGTACGATAAATTTCGTGCGGTTTCATCCATTCAGGTGATTTTGGAACTGTGTATGCCGGTACTAGCAGTGATGGGATTACAGTCGTTCTTTTCTGAGGATCGGGAAAAACAACTGCCTAATTTGCTAAAAGCTTCGGCCACGAGTTTAGGGATTGTAATCGTGTTGTTGCTTGGGAAAGGAATGTTCGATTTTTCAAGTTCCATCGACGGACAGCTAATGCAAATGTTTGGAGAAAGTCAGGATAAGTCGTTCGGAATCAATTTTATTGAAGCTTTAAAAGAAGATCGCATGAATTTTTACACCAGTGATTTGCTGCGTTCCCTTTTCTTTATGGGCGTTGCGGCAATTGCTTTGTGGTTGTATGTTAAAAACAAACTGTCAGCAACTACAGCGGTAATCGTGGTGGGTGTTTTTATGATTTTAGATTTGTTTGCTGTTGATAAAAGATATTTAAATAACGATCCGGATCATTTTAAAAGTGCACGGGAAATCGATATTCCTTTTGAAGCAACGGAAGTGGATAATGCGATTTTGCAGGATACTTCCGTGTACAGAGTGTATGAGATTCAGGGAAGATTGCAGGGTAGAACTTCTTATTTCCACAAATCGGTAGGGGGTTACAGTGCCGTAAGACCGAGAAGAATGGATCAGTTGTTCGAATATCAGGTAGAAAAAAATCTGAATGAAATTGGAAGTTCCATCGATTTCGAAAGCTTAAGCTTGACGAAGAGCAGTCCGGTTTTAGATTTACTGAATGTGAAATATATTATTGTGCCAACGGGTCAGGGCGATGTTCCGGTAGGAAATCCGTTTGCGAATGGTAATGCGTGGTTTGTGAATGAGGTGAAGATGGTACATTCAGCCGACGAAGAAATGAAAGCCTTAGACAAACTAAATTCGAAACAAACCGCAATTCTGAATAAAAACGAGTTTCCAAATGTTTCGGTGAAAACGTCTTTTGTGAAAGATTCTCTGGCTACAATTCAGCTAAAAGACCATAAACCAAATTATCTGAAATACGAATCCAACAACGCAAATGAAGGTCTGGCAGTTTTCTCGGAAATTTATTATCCAAAAGGCTGGAAAGCAACTGTTGACGGTAAAGAAACGGATATTTTTGCTGTAGATTATGTCTTGAGAGCAATTAATGTACCAGCCGGAAAACACACCATCGAATTCAAATTCGAACCGCAAGTGGTAAAAACCGGAAGCATGATTTCGTTAGCAAGCTTCTTGGGAATGCTTGTTTTGATTGGATTTGGGGTTTACACTGAAAGTAAGAGCCGAAAAGAAAAAAATAATAATAATCCGGTATAATCCGCGTTGCTTGCATCCGTTTTATCCGCGTTCCAAAAAAAGATGAGAACCATTTTATTAATAGCATTGGGTGGAGGAATTGGTAGCGTTTTTCGTTACCTGACCGCACAATGGATTAATAAATACTCACAGTTGTTCTTTCCTTACGCGACCTTTGTAACGAATATTGCAGGTTGTTTCCTCATCGGATTGTTCTTAGGCTATTTGGAGAAAAACAACATTACCAATCCGGATTTAAAATTCTTTTTGGTGACAGGTTTTTGCGGCGGTTACACGACGTTTTCTACTTTTTCGAATGAGAATGTTCAACTGTTGCAAGCCAATCAGATTGGAACAGCATTTTTATACATCGGGTTAAGTGTGATTTTAGGATTAGCCGCAACGTATGCCGGTTTAATGGTTTCGAAATTATAAAATGAAAAAAGTACTTATCATAACGTATTATTGGCCACCTGCCGGAGGACCTGGAGTACAGCGTTGGCTGAAATTCGTGAAGTACTTGCCAGATTTCGACATAGAACCAATCGTTTACATACCGGAAAACCCTACGTATCCGTTATTGGATGAAAAGTTGTTGACTGATGTTCCGGAAAACGTAACGATTCTCAAAAATAAGATTGTGGAGCCTTATGCATGGGCTTCAATGTTTTCTAAAAAAAGCACTAAAAAAATAAGTTCCGGAATCATTCCGAATCAGAAAAAACAATCGTTGGTTCAGAAAATAATGCTGTGGGTACGAGGGAATCTCTTTATTCCTGATGCCCGTGTGTTATGGGTAAAACCGTCCGTGAAATATCTTTCCAAATACATAGAAGAAAACGGAATCGATACCATAATTACAACCGGTCCACCGCATAGTTTGCATTTAATCGGCTTACAGTTAAAAGAGCAGCTGAATGTAAAATGGATTGCCGATTTCCGTGATCCGTGGACAACTATCGGGTACCATAAAGCGTTGAAACTGACGAAATCTTCTGCGGAAAAACATAAGGCGTTAGAAAGTAAAGTGATGAATACTGCCGATTTTCTTTTGGTAACCAGTCCGACAACCAAGAAAGAGTTTGAAGCGATCACCACCAAACCAATTCATGTCATTACGAATGGTTATGATGTTGAAAATGTGGGAAGGCCAACTTTAGACGAAAAATTTACGGTTGCACACATCGGTTCGTTTTTGTCCGAGCGTAATCCGCGTGTTCTGTGGAAAGCCTTGCGGGAACTGGTGAAAGAAAATGAGGAGTTCAAAAATCATTTAGAACTGAAACTGATTGGTGCCACCAGTCAGGAAGTTTTAGATACGATTACCGAATTTAAATTGACCGATTTTGTGAATAATTTAGGCTATGTTTCCCATCAGGAAGCGGTCGAACAGCAACGTAAGTCACAAGTTTTATTGCTCATTGAAATTGATTCGGAAGATACGAAAAGCATCATTCCCGGAAAATTATTCGAATACATGGTTTCCGAACGTCCGATTTTAGCGATTGGCCCGAAAGATGCTGATTTTTCAGTAATCTTACAACAAACCAATACTGGAACTTTTGCTTTGTATGATGAAAAAGAAAAAATAAAAGAAACCATTCTCCATTACTTCAATTTATACTTGGAGAAGAATCTGAAAGTTTATCCGGTTGGTTTGCAGCAATACAGTCGAAAGAGTTTAACGAAAGAACTGGCTAATCTACTAAAATAGGACACCCCGCCCTTTGGGCACCCCTCTGAAAGAGGGGAATAAAAAAATCCCGCTTCACATTGCTGCTCCGCGGGAAATTAACCAAACTAACCAACCAAAATCTTAACTACGATCTTTTATTTTTTTCCTTTACGGATTGTTCATCTTTTTTAACGGCATCGATTTCTTCTTTGCTCATTTTGGCTTTTGTACCATCTGATTTGTAGTAGTAGTAATCGTCGTCGTTGTAGCCTGATCCGCTTTCATAACCGTTGTCATATTCATAATCATTTGCCGGACCATAGCTGTCGTCATATCTTGTTCCTGCGAATGGATTGTAAGCATAAGCATGACTGGCACCGTTTACATAACCCATTACATCGATTATACAACCTCTTCTGTTGTAGAAAATTCGTAAACCACCTACTTGGGTTAAGGCATAACTGTTATATCTCATGTAAACGGAACCTACACGTTTCACTCGGTTGCGTCCATCATAGTTGATAAAAACGTTACCAACACGTCTTACACGTCCGAAGTTATCGTGTTCTACACGAACTCCATAATTTGCAGGGTCATAATAGGTTGTTGAAACACGAACCCCAGGCGCTCCGTAAGTGGTGTTTACCGCTCCTCGTCTTGGTCCGGAAGGTCTGGTGTTGAAATCGAATTCACCGTTCGGGAAAACGTAGAACTCAATGCCGCGTTCCATGAACATAATCGGTTCTGCATCGCGATAATCTACATAATGGCGTGGGGTTCTTCCACCGTTGTCAGAAAAAACAGGATTTTCTGACGCATAAGCCATACTTCCTGCCAGGAAGATGCTGGCTACTAATAGAGTAATTTTTTTCATGACAATTAAATTTAAATCTTTCGCTTACTCTTTCGATTTTCAGCTTGCTCGAACAAGTAAAATTTCTTGTTGTTTAGTGATATCCAATTTGCGTGCCAAAAAATGTTTTTCTAATTGTGATGTAATGTGTTTATTTTGTAATTATCTGTAAATAAGTGAATTATAGATATGAGAAAATCGTTACAGCTCTTGGAATGATATTTTGTTTTGTAGAAAAAAGTATTGTTAGATTATAACCTTTCAAGAAATTTGATGGAACACACGTTGAAATCCATTATTTACATAATTTTTTTAATTCGTATAATTATAAAGAATGGAGTACACTGTAAAACAGAAATTTTATTGTGAGTACCGGTCAATTGGAATACTTTTTTTGAGAGTATTTTTATTCAATTATAAAGCAATTAAAAAAAAATGTAAGTTTTTCTGTATTTTCTGTATTTTTTTTTTTATTTGCAGAGCTTTATGCTGTAAGAATTTAATTATTTAAAAAAAGAATTATGAAAAAATTATTAGCATCAACTACATTTTGTTTGTTAGCTACAAGCGCTTTTGCTTTGGCCAATGCAACTATTAAAGCACAATGGTACAAAACCACTTGCGCAAATGGGAGTGTTTATTATTTTCAGGCAGATAATTTAACAACTGCCCAGCATATTGGAAGTATTTTATGCAGTACTTCAGGAAATTAAATTTTATAGACTATGAAAAAAAATCATTTTTTAGGATTGATTATGTTAATTGGTTTAATGTTTCAATCGTTCACGGTAAAAACTACAGTAATTAAGACACAATGGTATAAAACAACATGTGGTGATGGAAGGGTATACTATTTTCAATGTGATTGTAATCTGGCACAAGCTCAGGCAATAAGCAGTTTACAGTGCAACCCCCTTCCTAACTAAAAAGAATACAGCATAAAGCTTTTAAATTTTAAATTATGAAATACGTATACATGTTTTTTTTCTTTGCCTTTATTGCTTCAGCTCAGCAGCATAAAGGAATAGTTTATTATGGATCAATAAACGCAATTGGAACCGGTAACGCAAAAGGACCAGATAGTAATGCCTATTTAATTTTCAATAAAACACAATCCTATTATGTAACCGCAAAAGACAGTCTTGAAAAAGCTGAAAGAATCAACGAGCAAAAAACATTTTTAAAGGATGATGACAGTGGAGGAGCTATTTACAATGGAATGAAAGTAAGTGCGCAAGGTGACCAAGTAGTGTATAATTTGAAAAATAAAATTATTCATTCAAATATATTGTATGGTAAACAGATTTATGTAGTGGAAAACGCAGAAAAAATACATTGGAAAATATTACCGGACATCAAAAAAATCGGAAAGTTTACAGTTAAAAAAGCAATTGCCAATTTTAGAGGTAGAAAGTATACTGCTTGGTACACTCCAGAAATTACTGTTCCTTATGGTCCGTGGAAGTTAAATGGTTTGCCAGGGTTAATTCTGGAAGCCTATGATGAAGGAAAATTTGCTTATTGGTATTTTAAAAGTTTTGAGTATCCAACTGCTAATAAAGAAAATGTGAACAATATTAGAAAAGGAAAAAATGAAAAACCTATTGATTTTTTAAGTTTGGAAGAATTTAAAAAATTTTGTAAAGATGAAGTGGAGAAGAGTTACGAGAAAATGATTTTAATTGCTAAGCAGCATCCAGGTATTAAGCCTTTAAAAGGAACGGTTAGAGATTATTTTGTAGAAGTTTTTGAATAATGCGTGTTTTTTTCTTTTTTTATATTGTTATATGTCCAATTTTTTCTTTTTCTCAAGGAATAAAAATATCGGGGGCTATTAAAGATAAGCTTAATGCAGGAATTGAAAACGCTTCAGTAGTTATTTATAGTTTAGATGAGAATATTATTGCATTTACACACTGTGATGAAAAAGGGGATTTCAATATTGCATTTGCGACTCCTGAAGCGAATTCGATAAAGGTTAGTGTTTCAAGCTTAGGGTATATTAAGAAAGAAACCATGCTACAGATAGATAATAAGAGTGATTTAAAACTTTCTCTAATTCTTGAAGATAAAGTAGAGACACTTAGTGAAATAGTAATAAATTCCGATCAGAAAATAAAAATTGATAATGATACAACAAGTATAAAAGTATCTTCATTTATAAATAAAACAGAACAAACTATTGAAGATATTCTTAAAAAGATACCAGGTATTGAAGTCCAAAAAGACGGCTCAATTAAAGCTCATGGTAAGCCGATAGACAAACTTCTTGTGGAAGGTGAAGACATGTTTGATAAGAATTATAAATTTTTATCAAGAAACTTAGATGCCAAAGTATTGGATTTGGTGCAAATCATAGATTATTTTGATGATAATCCGGTTTTAAAAAGATTAAATAATTCAGATAAAGTTGCTATTAATTTAAAATTGAAAAAAGGGCTGACTAATGTTTGGTTTGGAAACATAACTCTAGGGAGTGGTATTGTTTCGGAAAATCGTTGGAAAGAAAGCTTGAGTTTGGGATTGCTCAAAAAAAGTATAAAGTTGTTTTATTTTGGGGACTATAATAATCAGGGAGAAAAAGCAAGCGAAATGATTACAACTAATATTCCTGAAAAAAGTAATTTCAGTACAGATCGATTTGAATATAAGACAAAGTCATTATATAATATTGGAAATAACGAAGTTGAATTTTTTAGCAAAACCCAAAGTATTTTTAATGCAGCTTTTCTAAATTCATTAAGTTTTACAACAAAAATGAATAAAAAAACTTCTTTAAGAGGAGTAGTGTATGTCGTAAATGATAAACAAAAACAAAACTCTTTTTCTTTAACAAATTACAATTTAGACCACAGCCAGATATCTTTTACGGAAGACAACTTTTACAAAAGTAATAAGACATTAAGTTCGGCGGAATTAGAGTTAAAGTGGTATCCAAATGATAAAAACTATATAACCAATTTATTTGTTTTTAAAGATAATCCAAATAGAATAAGTAACGATTTGTTATTTAATACTGATCAGATAAATCAGTCATTAAAGACAGAAAATTATACTTTTTATAATCATTTTAATCATTCTTATCAAGTTTCTGCAAATAGTGTTTTAAATAATTATCTCTATTTAGGAAATGATAAAATTGTCGAAAAAACAAGTATCTTTTCTTTAGCTCTCAATTCTTTTTTTAATGCTAATGAGCATTCGTATATTAATCAAAATGTTAGTAATAAATTGTTTTATTTTGGAGGTGTAAGTAAACTTATTTCAAAGTTCAGAAAAATTGATCTGACAAATAATATTCAAATTGAATACAGTAAAGAACAACTTGCAAGCACTTTTTTAATTGACAATTTGGAGATTATAGATTATCAGGGGATATTGCTGTTAAATCAATTGAAATTGGTTTCAGATAATGTATTGCGTTACAATTTTTCAAAAAAAGTTGATTTTACTGCAGGAATCAATCTTCAAAATAATGTTTTTGATGCTCCAAATGTAAAGGAAAAAATCTTTATTGTAAATCCAACAGTTTCATTTAATATCAAGAAAACTGGTTTTGGAAACTTCTCGTTATCTTATTCTAAGAACAATACAATACCTAATAGTAATCAACTTGTGAATAATTACCAACTTGTGGATTATCGTAGTTTTTTAAAAGGAGCCACTTATCAAAACCAATTGAAAAATTCATTAGTGTCATTTAACTATTATCTTTTTAACGATGAAAAAAGATTTTCAATAAGCAGCGGTTTATTTTATGCTTCTGCAAAATCAATATTTAATACTGAAACTACTTTGACTAATAACCTCAATTTTAAAACATATAGGCAAACCTCTGGTGGAAACAGTTATAATTTTAATTTCAGTTTTGTAAACTATATTCGTAAATTAAAAATAGCGTCTAAAATTGAAACAACACAAATGTGGAATATTTCTCCCGTGAATGTAAATTCAAACCTGTTTATAGACGCAAAAAGTTACAATAATAGTATTAAATATTCCTTAACAACATATTTTAACAGGCCTATAAATTTCGATAGTGGATTTACCTATAATTATAACCAATCGGACTTTAATGGTGTAAAAACAAATAATACAGTTCAAGATTTTTTTCTTAACGGCAATTATGAAATTTCAAATGAATTATTAGTTGAATTGAATAATTCATTTTATATCGTTAACAATCGAAACTATTCATTTAATAACATTATCTTGAATTACTCACCTAAAGAAAGTAAATTTTCGTATAGGTTGTTTTTTAATAATATTTTCAATGAAAAGGAATATGCTTTTGTTTCCATTGATAATTACATTTATTATCAATCTAAAGTTCAGTTAGTTCCAAGATATTTACTCTTAACAGCGAAATATCGTTTCTAAAATTATGTTTTGAATTAATTAAAAGTCAATATGTTAAGTTAAAGTGTATTCTTAGGTTATAATGATAAACTGTTAATTTTGTTTTTAAAGAGTAACGGGATTACTTACCTTTTTTCTGCAAAAGCAATAATATGCCCATCCGGATCGGCGATATAGAAAGCCCGGTCTCCCCAATTGCGTTCTTCTATTCCACTTATGATTCGGGCTCCCGATTTTACAGCATTTTCGAATTCAAACGAAAGATCTTCCACATGAAAATATAGCTCACAACGTGGTATTCCATTTCCTTTTTCAGGATGTGGCATTGTCGGTGTGATAATTTTAGCGATTCCGTCATTGGGCATCAATCCTATTTTAAGCTGTCCGGATAACGTGAATTCCGTCATTCCAGGTACTTCCAAAGTTGGTTTGCTTCGGAATAAGGATTCATAAAATCGGGAAGCAGTTTCCTGATTGTCAACATACAGGATAAATTCGGACGATAATAGGTGTTTCATTTGTAAAGAATACGGTTTAATTATGGTAAATTATAAATAAATATACATTATAAGTTAAATTTTTATACATTCGTGAACCAAACTAACTTAACTAACTTAAAAATGAAATTATTTAATGGAAAAATGTTGCCGTTGTTTTCAGCAATGTTTTGTCTGCAATTCACCACTGCGCAGACTTTTATTCAGAGCTATGCCGATGTTGTAAATCAGGCACAGCAATCGAACATTACCACTAATCTTACTCAATACGAAGCATTGGGTGTTAAATACAGAGGTACAACTGCTCTTGAAAATGCATACCAATGGCTGGTTAATAAATATACAAGTTACGGTTATACTCCCAGTCAAATCAGTACCGACACCTATAGCTATTCAGGGTTTACCTGTAAGAACGTTGTTGTTACCAAAATCGGAACGGTTTACCCCAATACGTATGTTATTGTTTGCGGACATTACGATTCCATCACCGGAACCGGAACCAATGATAATGGCAGTGGCGTGGTTTCTATTCTGGAAATAGCCAGACTGATGCAAAATGTTCCGACTGAATATTCCGTAAAGTTTATCAATTTCAGTGGGGAAGAAGACGGACTGCGTGGAAGCCAGCATTATGTAACGAGTGTGGTTAACGGAACTTCACCTAAAATGGATATCCGTTTGGTTTTTAATATTGATGAAGTAGGCGGAAGAGCCGGAATGACAAATAATTCCATTGTTTGTGAAAGAGATACCGGAACACCTTCAACGAATAATGCTGCATCGAATACCATGACAACAGAATTGATGAATTGTGTTGGTTTGTATTCTACTTTAACGCCAACATTATCATATGCTTATGCATCGGATTATATGCCGTTCGAGGAAAATAATGAAATTATCACCGGTTTTTATGAAGCCAATGAATCACCTTATCCGCATACAGCCAACGATTTGCTGGTAAACATGGATCCGGTTTACAATTTTAATGTAGCTAAAGCGGCAACAGGAGCGACCCTTCATTTTGCAAAAGCATCCACAACATTGGCAAACGAAGATTTTCAGGCCGATTTTCAGGTTAGCTTTTTTCCAAATCCTACAAAAGGAAAACTGAATATCAATTTAGGAACGTTAACGGATACCAATTATACTTTTTCACTAATTGACAGTAACGGAAAAATAGTATTGAATAAAGAGGTTTCCAATGCCAATCAGATAGAAACGCTGGATGTTTCTAATTTAAGTGAAGGGATTTATATGGGTGTTATGGAATCGGGAGGCAAAAGAATTACTAAAAAAATTGTAATGCAATGAATAAAAAAGACCTCAAAATGAGGTCTTTTTTTTATAATTTTTCTTTCAGATAGAATCCGGTAACTGATTTGGAATTTTTTGCAATTTCTTCCGGAGTTCCGAAAGCGATTAACGTTCCTCCGTTTTCACCACCTTCCGGACCAATATCGATAATATAATCGGCACATTTTATTAAATCGAGATTGTGTTCGATTACCACTATGGAATGGCCTTTTTCAATTAAGGCATCGAAAGAAGCCAATAGTTTTTTGATGTCGTGGAAATGTAATCCGGTTGTCGGTTCGTCGAAAACAAATAAAGCTTTTTCTTTGGTAGCGCCTTTAACTAAGAAAGATGCTAACTTAATACGTTGCGCTTCACCACCCGAAAGTGTTGATGACGATTGACCGAGTTGTACATAACCCAATCCCACATCCTGAAGCGGTTGCAGTTTTTGAGTGATTTTGGCCTGTTTATGGGTTTCGAAGAACGTAATGGCGTCATCAATGGTCATGGTTAAAATGTCGTCGATGTTTTTCCCTTCGAAATTAACTTCCAGAATTTCTTTTTTGAAACGTTTTCCGTTGCAGGTTTCGCATTCCAGATGTACATCGGCCATGAACTGCATTTCGATGGTTACTTCGCCTTCGCCTTTGCAGGTTTCACAGCGTCCGCCATCTACGTTAAAGGAGAAATGTTTGGGTTGATACCCGCGCATTTTCGACAATTGCTGTTTGGAAAACAAATCACGGATGTCGTCATAAGCCTTTATATACGTTACCGGATTGGAACGCGAACTTCTACCAATCGGATTTTGATCTACATATTCAATGTGCTTGATGTGCGAATAACTTCCGCTCAAATCGGTAAACTGACCGGCTTTTTCACCGACACCTTCCAGTTTTTTCTGAAGGGCAGGAAACAATATTTTCTTAACCAATGTACTCTTTCCACTTCCGGAAACACCGGTAATTACCGTTAAGCATTCCAAAGGAAACGTTACATCGATATTTTTCAAATTGTTTTCACGGGCTCCGATAACATCAATATGGTTTTTGAATTTGCGACGTTTTTTCGGAACTTCAATTTCCATTTTTCCGTTGAGATATTGTGCGGTAAGCGAATCGGCTTTCAGGATTTCATCGTAAGTACCTTGTGCAACTAGTTCTCCTCCGAAAGTTCCGGCTTCCGGACCGATATCGATAATCATGTCGGCGGCTTTCATGATGTCTTCGTCATGTTCCACTACAATTACGGTATTGCCCAAATTCCGCAAATCTTCCAAAACTTTAATGAGTCGTTCCGTGTCTTTCGGATGTAAGCCGATACTTGGTTCGTCTAAAATATACATCGAACCAACCAAGCTGCTGCCTAATGATGTTGCTAAGTTAATTCGCTGGGATTCACCGCCGGAAAGCGTTGCGGAATTTCGGTTCAACGTCAAATAATTCAAACCAACTTCATCCAGAAAACGCAAACGGTTGTTGATTTCCAGTAAAAGACGTTTGGCAACTTTTTCGTCGTATTCGTTCAGTGTCAAAGCTTTGAAAAATTCAATCAGGTTTTTAATCGGTAAATCGACTAAATCCGAAATGGTTTTTCCGCCTACTAAAACGTAATTGGCTTCTAAGCGCAAACGTTTTCCTTTACAAACGTTACATTTGGTTTTTCCCCGGTAACGCGATAACATTACACGGTTTTGAATTTTATAGTTTTTCTCTTCCAATTCCTGAAAGAAAGCGTCCAGACCAACAAAATATTTATTTCCTTTCCAGATTAAATCTTTGTGTTGTGGCGATAATTCGAAAAAGGGTTTGTGAATCGGAAAATCGAAATGATGGCTGTTGTTTACCAATTGATCGCGGTACCAGCCCATGCTTTCACCACGCCAGGGATAAATTGCATTTTCATAAACGGAAAGTGCAGTATTCGGAACGACTAATTCTTCATCAATGCCAATTACGTTACCATAGCCTTCACATTTCGGGCAAGCACCGTACGGATTATTAAAGCTGAACAAATGAATGTTCGGTTCTAAAAATGTAATCCCGTCCAACTCAAAATTATTACTGAACGTGAATTTTTTATCGGAATTTAGTTCCTGAAGATAACATTCGCCTTTGCCCTCGTAGAAAGCGGTTTGAATGGCATCCGCTAAACGGTTGTAAAATTCCTCTTCTTCTTTCACTACAATACGGTCGATGATAAGCAGGATGTCTTTGTTGTCAAGGGAATGTTGGTCGATTTCATCTAAACGCACCATGTTGTTATCCACTAAAACACGTGCAAAACCTTGTTGCAGAAGTACTTTTAATTTGTCTTCGAGCGCTCTGCCTTCTTCTAAATGAATAGGGGAAAGGAGCAACCATTTGCTGTCTAAATCAAACGATTTTACTTGTTCGATTACATCGGAAACGGTATGTTTTTTTACTTCTAAACCAGAAACCGGAGAAAAGGTTTTTCCAATTCTGGCGTAAAGCAATTTCAGATAATCATAAATTTCAGTGGAAGTACCAACAGTCGAACGGGCGTTGGTTGTATTTACTTTTTGTTCGATAGCAATGGCCGGAGCGATTCCTTTGATGTATTCCACTTTCGGTTTGTCAAGACGGCCCAAGAACTGACGGGCGTAGGAAGATAAGCTTTCTACGTAGCGACGTTGTCCTTCTGCATAAAGCGTATCAAAAGCCAAGCTGGATTTCCCGGAACCTGAAAGTCCTGTAATGACTACAAGTTTGTTTCTGGGAATCGCTACATCCACATTTTTTAAGTTGTGAAGCTGCGCGCCTTTAATAATAATATTTTTCTTTGGTTCTAGTGTTGTGATGTCGGTTTTCATAGAAAAAGTCGATGAATTGCAAAGATAATCAAAAACCAAATTTTAGTGAATTGGTTTACATAATATTACACCATAAATGTTCTAATTGTTTTAGTGTCAGTCAAATTGAGTTTTTTGAGTAATCGCAAAATTTTTATTGGTTTTTTAGGTTTATTGTGTTTAAAACTGTTAAAATTTCAGAATTTATTTGTGAGTTAGAAATATTTATTGTTATATTTGGGTATCATTAATTCATAAAATAACATTTGCCTATAGTATAAAAATACTTTTTAGAGTCGTAGAAGACTATACCCAAACCAAAAACTAAAAAAGTATTATTATGGCTAATGTTGTACTTCCGGACGCAGTCCTAGTGAAAAATTATGTAGGTGGAGACGAAATTGCTTTAGCTACATTAATCGAGAGACACCAATCTAAGATTTATGGTTTTATTTATTCGAAGGTAATGGATCGTGACATTACTGAGGATATTTTTCAGGACACTTTTATTAAGGTTATCAAAACTTTAAAGACTAAAAACTACAATGAGGAAGGTAAATTTTTGCCTTGGGTAATGCGTATTTCGCATAATCTTATTGTGGATCATTTTCGTAAAACGAAAAAAATGCCGTATCACAGAGAAACTGAAGAGTTTTCAATATTCTCCATCATGTCGGATAATAGTCCAAATATTGAAAATAAGATTATTACGGAACAAGTGGAGTTGGATTTACAGCGATTAATCAACGAACTTCCCGACGATCAGCGTGAAGTATTGGTAATGCGCATTTATGATGATTTGAGTTTTAAAGAAATTGCAGATGTAACCGGAGTTAGTATCAATACAGCTTTAGGTAGGATGCGATACGCTTTAATGAATCTTAGAAAGGTTATTGAAAAAAATCAAATTGTTTTAACCAATTAAACAATATTTGAGAAAGTCTTGCGTTATATATGTATAATTTAAATACAAAGCAATGGCAAAACTTTACTCTAAGAAGAAAAAAGCAACTCCAAAAATGTCACCTAGGAAGGAAACGGTTAATTTTTTACTCAGCTATTCCAAAGCTTTGAGTATTACAAAAGTAGGTGATTTAGTTTTTGAAAGTATTGCTAATTAAGGAAATGCCTCGGAATGTTAATTTCGGGGCATTTCTTCATTTTACCAGTTTACCGCAGATTCGCAGATTGAATATTTGAAAAAATGAGTTTAGTTATTATTTCTTTAGTTTGCTGCAGATTCTGAGATTATTTGTTATTCTTTGATTATATCTGTTTAATACACTGCTAATTTAATTAAGGATTGGTTAATCGTAATGTTAAGTTTTGTATTATAAAGAGTAAATCTGCGAATCTGCGGTGCTATTTGGTTTTATAATATTCCTCTAAAACAGATTTCTTCCCAATTGTTTTTGTGATAATGTCTTTTTCCAGATTCCAGCCGCGTGCAGGTGAGTATTCTCTTCCGTACCAAATAATTTGCAAGTGTAAGTCATTCCATAATTCTTTCGGAAAGATACGTTTGGCATCTTTTTCGGTTTGTTGTACATTTTTGCCGTTTGATAAATTCCAACGGTACATTAGTCTGTGAATATGTGTGTCAACCGGAAATGCCGGAACCCCAAACGCCTGACTCATCACTACACTTGCGGTTTTGTGCCCAACAGCCGGTAATGCTTCTAAAGCTTCAAAACTTTGGGGAACTTCTCCGTTGTGTTTTTCTATTAAAATGTGCGATAAACCGTAAATTCCTTTTGATTTCATAGGTGATAAGCCACAAGGTTTTATGATTTCCTTTATTTCTTCCACCGATAATTTTATCATATCGTAAGGATTGTCTGCTTTGGCAAAAAGTAGTGGTGTAATCTGATTGACACGAACATCCGTGCATTGTGCCGAAAGTAGTACTGCTATCAACAATGTATAAGGATCTTTATGGTCTAACGGAATCGGAATTTCTGGATAGAATTCTTTTAAAGTGTTTATTACGAACTGTACTTTTTCAGCTTTGGTCATTTTGAAACAGTTAATTGATGATTTTGGTTTACGAAAATACTACTTTAATCTTAAACAAAAGGAAGTTTAAAAGCTTCAGAAACTTTGTAACTTTGCCTCAGAAACTTTCAATTAGAATAATGACAACACTTAAAAAAGGCGATAAAGCACCAGGTTTTTCAGCAGTAGATCAGGAAGGGAATACCCATAAATTATCAGATTATAAAGGACGAAAACTCATCGTTTTTTTCTATCCGGCAGCCAGTACACCAAGCTGTACCATCGAAGTTTGTAATTTGAGAGATAATTATGCGGAACTTCAAAAAGAGGGTTATGCCTTGTTGGGGGTAAGTGCCGATACTCCAAAAAAGCAGGCCAATTTTAAGGCTAAATACGAGTTGCCTTTCCCGCTTTTAGCTGACGAAGACAAAAAGGTAATTGAAGCTTTTGGGGTTTGGGGACCTAAAAAATTTATGGGACGAGAATATGACGGCATCCACAGAACCACTTTTATTATCGACGAAAAAGGGATTATTGAAGAAGTGATTGCTAAAGTTAAAACTAAAGAGCACGCTGCTCAGATATTAGGAAAGTAGGCAGTGATCAGTATTCAGTGGTCTGTTGCTTTTTTACGGCTTACTGACCACTGAATGCTGAATGCTGTTTATACTTCTTCGAGTTGTTTCTTCTCTCCGAAGCCAAACAGATTATTTTTCTTGATCAGTTCGGCGATACCTTCCGGTAACATATCTTCCCATCCGGATTTTCCTTTGGAAATCATTTTTAAGACTTCACGGGAGAAAATTTTAAGGTGATCTTTGTCAAAATCAGTGATGTCAAGCACTTTTCCGTTGTAAGCGAAGAATTTGTACAATTCTTTCATGCGTGGGTGTACTTTTAAATTTTGAGAATTAATAATTTCACCGTTTTCTTCCATCGGATATAAGAATACTTTCAAATCACGGTAGAACAATTTACCAAAGGCTTCCAGAATACCACCACTTAAATGACGGTAGTATTTCTCGTCAAAAATATCAATCAGGTTACTTACGCCCATAGCCAATCCCATGCGGGCTTTGGTGTATTCGGAGAAATATTCCACCACTTTATAATATTCCTGGAAATTGGAAATCATTACGGTTTGTCCTAACGAACACAGTAGTTCCGCTCTGTCCATGAAATCACGTTCGTCAATTTCACCTTCGGAACGTAAGTTGGACAAAGTGATTTCAAAAACTACTAAAGTGTTTTCTTTTTCTACTTTTTTCTCCTGCACAAACATCTCCAGCGATTTCTCGTACATGTCCATGTTTACCTTCGTTACCGGACGGAAACTTCCGCGAAGTGCCAAAATATTTTTTTTGTATAAAACGGCAGCCGGCAATACATTATTTCCATCTGGACCGAACATTACAGCATCGGTCATTCCGTTTTTAACCAATTGTAAACTCATCAGACGGTTATCAACATCTTTAAAACTTGGTCCTGAGAAATTGATGGTGTCAATTTCCAACTGGTCTTTGTCAAGATGATCGTAAAGATATTTTAATAGTTTTTTCGGGTCTTTATGTTTGTAAAAAGCACCGTAAATCAAGTTAACGCCAAGAGCTCCAAGGGTTTCTTGTTGGAGTTTTGAATCGTTTTCTTTGAATCGGATGTGAAGAATAATTTCGTTGTAATCTTCTGTTGGATCTATCTGAAACTTGATTCCAACCCAGCCGTGTCCTTTAAATTGTTTAGCAAAGTCAATGGTTGCTACCGTATTGGCATAACTGAAGAACAATTTGTCAGGGTGTTTCTCACGATTTAAACGCTCTTCCATCAGACGGGTTTCGTGGGTAAGCATTTTTCGCAAACGGCTTTCCGTTACATAACGGCCATCGTCTTCCACACCGTAAATCGCGTCACTGTAATCTTTGTCGTAGGCCGACATTGCTTTAGCAATAGTCCCGGAGGAGCCACCAGCGCGGAAAAAATGGCGTACCGTTTCCTGGCCGGCACCAATTTCGGCAAATGTCCCGTAAATATTTTTATTAAGATTAATTCGTAATGCTTTGTCAGCAATGGCGGGAACGTGTTCAATAACGCGGTCTCCTTTTAATATCAGTTCTCCTTCGGTAATCATCATGATTTCAATAGATATTGACAAAGTTAACAAAATAGCTATTTTTACAAAAGATAAATAATCCTATTTTTGTAAAAAATCATTCTTTTGAAAGTATATTTTCTCGGTACAGGCACTTCACAAGGAATTCCGGTAATAGGAAGTACACATCCTGTGTGTTTGAGTCAGGACAGTAAAGACAAACGATTGCGTGTTTCGGCCTTAATCCGTTGGGAGGATTATTGCTATGTGATTGATTGCGGACCCGATTTTCGACAGCAAATGATAAGTTCCAATTGTCATAAACTGGACGGAATTTTATTTACACATGAACACGCCGATCATACAGCCGGTTTGGATGATATCCGACCGTTCAATTACCGACAGGGCGATTTGCCGATTTTCGCACAGGATAGAGTCATACAAAGCCTGAAAGATCGATTCGGATATATCTTTGAAACGGAAAACCGCTATCCGGGGGCACCTTCTGTGGTGGTTACCGAAATTGAAAATGACAAACCCTTTTCAATTGGTGATAAAATGGCAATACCAATAAGGGTCTGGCATGGTAATCTGGAAGTTTTTGGTTTTCGGATTGATGATTTTGCCTATCTTACAGATGTGAAAACTATTGATAAAGAAGAGGTTGAAAAATTGAAAGGTCTAAAAGTGTTAGTAGTGAATGCCTTACGTGAAGAGCCGCACCCTACACATTTCAATTTACAGGAAGCTTTGGATTTTGTTCAACTGATTAAACCTGAGAAAACGTATTTTACACATATCAGTCATAATTTAGGCTTTCATGCCGACGTGGAAAGTAAGCTTCCCGAGAACGTATTTTTGGCTTACGATAATTTAGAAATTACTATTTAACCTATGAAAAAAGCAGTATTATATCTTTTTATTATTTCGTTGTTGTTTAACATTTTTCAGTATATGAATTCCACTAAAATACTGAAAACCCAGAGTAAGGAAATTCAAAATTGCGATGCCAAAATAAAGCAGGTAAGGGATTCTTCCAATATTGTTTACAATCAAATGCTGGATGCAAATTATTTTTCTCTGGAAATGAACGACGAATCGATGGATTATTATGAAAATCACAGTATTCCGGAATTGACGGAACAAATCAGAAATGAATTACTGTCTTTGAATGAGGCTCCGAACGGAAATCGTTTAGTGCCTTATGATCCGATTAACGGCAATAAGTTTATCATCAATAAATTCAAAATCCTGAACCACAGATGGATTATCGCCGATGTATATTCCGGGACATTACGAGGTGAAATCCTAATCAAATATTTTCTAAATGACGGAAAGCCAACCGATTTTGAAACGGTGGAAACAATTTTGCATCATCCAAGAAAACCGGTGCAATAAAAAGCTTAGATTTGAGTTTTAATTTTCTATCAGAATCAGATTATGAAAAAAACACTATTTATAGTTTTTACGTTGTCTTTTCTTTTGACATCGTGTGATTTTATGCTAAAGGATCACAGCAAGGAAGATGTGACTAATTCAGGTGATGATAAAGTTGTGCTGGGTGCCGATAAAGATGAAAACGGATGCGTGGCTTCAGCTGGCTACATGTGGTCTGAACTGAGAAAAAACTGTATCCGTGTATTTGAAGAAGGTTATCGTTTAGCGCCTTTTAATAATCAGGCAGAAGCCAATGAAGAAGATAATGAGCAGGAAACCCTAAATGCTTATGTTATTTTTAATGAAGATAAGGATACTGCTGAATTATTTTTACCCAATGAAAAAGAATCAGTGCTTTTGGAAAATGAAGGGACAACTTACGGGAAAGGAGAATGGAAGCTGGAAACAAGTAAAGGATATGTACTAAAAAAGGGAAATGAAATTCAATATGTTTCCGCAATAGCACAGGAAAAGAAATTTGTCGGAAGTGATCAGGCTGAACAATAAAATAAAATCCCGCTTAATTAGCGGGATTTTTTATTTAAGACTGTAACCAGTTTTTAAAATCATAAAAATTCTGTGGCGCCACACCGTGTCCTACCGGATATTCTTTGTAGACTGTATCCAAACCTAAATCTTTTAAAAATTCAGGGGCTTTTCTGGCCCAATCTACCGGAATAACCTGATCGACAGTTCCGTGTGAAATGAAAAATTTCAAGTTGGAATTAATATTGTTTCTAAAATTTTCGTCGATGATATCTAAATTTAGGTAACCACTTAAGGCTACAACACGTTGCACTTTTTCAGGAAAGGAAAGCGCAACCGCATAACTCAAAATGGAACCCTGACTGAAGCCGATCAGCGTTACATCGTTTTTGTCGATGGGATAAGTTGCTACTAATTCGTCAATGAAATTGGCAATCAAATCGCGGGATTCGCGGGCTTGGTCGTTGTCGGAAAATTTGTTTTCATCCGCATCAAAATGAATGGCATACCAAGCGTTTCCGTAAGGTGGAAGCGGATAAGGAGCACGGGCGGAAATCACGTAATAGTTCTCCGGTAATTCGGATGCAAACGAAAACAAGTCTTCTTCGTTACTGCCGTAACCGTGTAATAACAATAAAAGCGGATTTTTATCCAATTTCACTTTTGGTTCTTGAACCAGATGATATAATGATAAACTCATGTTATGCTAAATTTTTAAACCATTTCTGAAACTGTTCCCCTAAAAGCGGAATAGTTTTCATTTCCCCCTGCACAGCTCCGATAAAACCATAAATCCAAAGCACAACAAAGCATATATAAAAAGGCCCGGACACCATCCAGCTGTCAAAATTCCTGACAAAATAAGCAAGAATATAGAAGGTAATGTTAATTCCGAATGCCTGACGAATATGAAAACCTGCAAACGTGTTCTTAGATTCCAGATTCATAAAAATTGCAATGATACTTCCCAAAATGGTCAGGTAACTAATGATTGCGGTTGTTTTCCCCTGTTGAACAGTATTGTTTTCCATGACGATTAGTTTAAGATTAATTGTCCGTTGTTGTAAATTCCGTAAGCACGACCTTTCATCGGTTGTCCTAAGAAGGCGGAATTTTTAGATTTTGATAAGATATTTTCCTTAGTAAATTCCCAATTTCCTTCCGATGTAAATAGTGTGAAAGACGCTTTGTTTCCTTCTTTTATAGCTGTTTTTCCAATTCCGAAAACGGCTTTTCCGTTCGTTAGTTTTTCAATGATGATTTCCAAAGGAAGCACGTTTTGTAATGCTCCGAAAGCACTTTCCAAACCAATTGTCCCATTTTTTGCATTGTCGAATTCCATTTTCTTTAACTCAATATCCAAAGGATTATGGTCAGAGGTAATCATGTCAATTGTTCCGTCTAAAACGCCTTGAATCAATGCTTTTCGGTGGTTTTCGTCGCGTAAAGGCGGGGTAACTTTGTATCGGGAATCGAATCCGGTTAACACTTCGTCTGTCAAAACTAAATTATGAACGGCTACAGCACACGTTATTTTTAAGCCTTTCGCTTTTGCGGCTTTAATCAATTCTACCGATTTTGCCGAGGAAATGGTTGGGATGTGTAATTTTCCGCCGGTATATTCCAATAAAAACAGATTTCGGGCTACTTCCAATTCTTCGGCTAAAGAAGGAATGCCTTTTAATCCCAATCGTGTGCTAACCAAGCCTTCGTGCACCACACCGCTTCCTTTAACGGTTTTGTCCTGACAATAGGCGATTACTAAACCATCAAAATCCTGAACATATTGCAATCCGATTTTTAACAGATTGGCATTGTCTAAATTTTTATTGTAATCTCCAAAAGCTACCGCTCCCGCATTTTTCATGTCGAACATTTCAGCTAAATCCGTTCCGTCGCTGTTTTTGGTAAAAGCACCAATCGGATGTAATTGTGTTGCAAAACCATTAGCCTTATTCAAAACAAAACTGATTTGTGATTGATTATCAATTACCGGAAACGAATTCGGTTGTAAAGCTACATTGGTAAAACCGCTTTTGGCTGCCGTATTCAATCCGTTTGCTAGGGTTTCACGGTCTTCAAAACCTGGTTCGCCAAAAGATACTGACGAATCAAACCAACCTTGGGAAAGATGTAAATTATCTAATTCCACGACTTCAAAACCAGTAGCGGCAGAAAGATTTTGACCTATATTTTTAATGATGCCGTTTTCTACTTTTACATCTGTTTTTTGGTTGTGAAACGGACTTTCGTTATCTATTATCGTTGCGTTTTTAAAAATTACGTTCATTTTACGAATTTTTGGATTAGTAGTTCAAGGAGTAAAAACAGTAGTGTTGCGATGATGAAAAATTTCCAGATTTCGTTTCCGGTACGTGTCGAATGGATATCGTCAAAAACTGTGGCAACCGAACTCACGGAAGTAAAATCATCAAATAAGTTTGCGTTTTTTTGGCTCAAATCACTTTCGGTTCTTGCATGATTGAAGCTGATGTTTTTCAGGTTTTCCTTATTTTTCAACACGGAATAATTGCCTGATGTTTCCGGATAATCACCAAAAGAAAGCTTAATTTTGTTGTTCAGTATCTGTTGCATCGGAATGAAATCGGAATTGTCATTCGCAATCGTAACTACTTCATCTTTAGAAAGCAACACATCTAAAATCAGGTTTTCATTTTCTCCAATGGTATAGGCTGAAATTCCCGTTTTCTGATGGTTTTGCGCCATGTTGTAAAACGTTGGAACAATTAAAGGGGAATTCTGAAAATTACTGTTCGTTTTGTTTATAGGAGCAGAAAATAAGTAGAAATGTCCGATTTTATTGGTCACCGAACCTAAGAAAAAGCTTTGATCCGCATAACTTAAAATTGGGGACGGATTGCCGCTGAACGCAAATGTGGCCGTAACTTTCGGATATTGGAAATTGTCAATTTTCTTTTCAAAAACCGTTTGGTATAACGGATGACTGAATGCAATTTTGGTAATCTGTTTTTCCTGATTTTGAAGGGAAGTGGCTTTTAATCCGCTGAAATTGTCCAGAAAAGTATTCAGGTTTTGAATCGAATTTTCTGCAGCAGGAATTAGTACTATGTTGCCCCCTTTAGCGTAAAAATCTTTTAAAGTAGTTCCTAAAGCCTGCGGAATGTCCTTTAACTCATTCAAAACTACAGCATCCTGATTTTCAATGGCGTTGTAGTTTAAAGAACGTAATTCTGAATTGGTGAAATTGAATTCGTCAGCCGTATAAATTCGGGTAAGGAATTCGTTTTTAGTTGCTTCACCTATAACTGTAACATTCGATTTTTCAGGTTTTGAAATGCTGAAATAATACGAATTGTCATAAGCTAAACTATTGTCTTCAATGGAAACATGTCCGTGAAAATCGTTTTTTGGTAATGTGAATGTAACCGATTTTTTATTCGTTTCCGGCTTTACAACAGTTTTGGCAATCAGGTTTTTACCGTTATAAACGGACATCGGAATATCGTTTTCCACTTCTCCATAAACGGAAACATCAACTTTAATTTCATAAAAGTTATCCAAATGTTGGCTGATAGTAACCTTGTCAATACTGGCGTTATTTTTATTTTCCGCTTCGGGAATTAAACTGTAAACCGATTTCTGTTTTGTTAACTTGTCAATAGCTTTTTGATTACCCCCAACGGCATCACTAATCACCACAATATCAAGCGGAATGTTGTGTTTTTTGGTTTCAATTTTAGTCAAAAGGAAGTCCAGTTGAAAAGGAGTTGCGCTGTAATGTAAATTTTGCAACTCTTTTTGAAGTGATTTTATATCCGTATCCCAAAAGGTTTCGGTATTGGTAACTAACGAAAAACGTTGGTTTTCCGGTGTATTTTCCAATAAATCCTGAACGGCTCTTTTCAGCAATTCACCTTTGCTGCCTTTGGCCTGCATTGAAAAGGAATTGTCTAAAATGATCACCATTTCGTTTGCGGAACTTTCGCTGTCTTTTGCTTTAAAAAACGGTTGGGCGAAAGCAAAAATCAAACAAGCCAGCAATAATAAACGTGTGGCCAACAGCAACCATTTCTTAATTGTTGAGCTTTTACGGGTTTGTATGGAAAGTTCTTTGAGTAGTTTGACGTTGGTGAAATATTCTTTCTTAAAACGACGTAACTGAAATAAATGCACCAAAATTGGTATAACCAAGAGAAACAGGAAATACAGAATTTCAGGATGTTTGAATTGCATTTATTTTAAAGATTTTTCAAAGATAATTAAATTAGAGTAATTAGGGAAAAGTAATTAGGGATTAGTTGTCTTTTGTTGAAAAAAGTTGGATTTAAAAAGTACTAATTACTAAGGGCTACTTACTATTTACTAAAATTATTTTTTCTTTCTCTTTGCGGCACGTTTCTTTTCAACACCTCTGTTCCTTGGTGCTGTTTTTCTCGGTTTTGTTTTTCCGGGACCGCCTAAATTTACTTTTTTATTTTTCTCTGATTTTTCGTGAAAAGCGGCCCCGCCTTCAAGCTTCACTTTTTTCATCAGGAATTTTACTTTTTTCTTGTCTTTTTCAAATTCCAGACGTTTTTCTTCAACTTTTACAGATGCAGGAACCTCTAATAGTTCCAGTTCTTTCTCCATTAAAAGTTCGGCTTCCACTTGGAATTCTTCTTCTGTTGGTGCTATGATACTGATGGCAATCCCTTCTTTATCGGCACGACCGGTACGACCAATTCGGTGAATGTATTGCTCCGGAACTTCCGAAAACTGCATGTTTACTACGTGAGTAATATCGGAAATATCCAAACCACGCGCCATAATATCAGTAGTTACGATGCCTCGGATTTCGCCGGCCTGAAAACTTGCCATCGTGTTTAAACGGTAATTCTGAGATTTGTTCGAATGAATTACACCGAATTGTTCCGGGAAATCTTCTTCCAACAAATCCATCAAAATATCGGCAACTTTTTTATTGTTTACGAAAACCAAAAGACGTTCCATGGTTTCATCCTCGGTAAGTAAATGCTTCAGTAAATTAACTTTCGTAAGGAAATTAGGAACGTGATATCCAATCTGCTTGATTTTTTCAAGTGGTGTTCCCGATGCCGCCAGCGATACTTCTTCCGGAAAATCGAAATATTCATCCAAAAGTTCGTCTACTTCGTCCGTCATGGTAGCCGAGAATAAGATATTCTGACGTTTAGGACGCATCATCGAAAGGATGGATGTAATCTGAAAACGGAAACCTAAATTCAGGATTTCATCGAATTCATCAATAACTAATTTCTGCATTTCGTCGAAACGAACCACATTGTCCAACGCCAAATCCATCATACGGCCAGGAGTTCCGACTAAAATATCAACACCTTGATACACAGATGTTTTTTGTGTGTTGATGTTCACGCCTCCGTAAACTCCCAAAACACGAACGGACATATATTTAGTTAGTTTTTCAACTTCTTCCGCAACCTGAACTACTAATTCACGGGTTGGAACGATGATAACTACTTTTGGAGTATGCGTTGGTGTAAATTTCCATTGTTTTAAGATGGGAAGCAGGTAGGCATAGGTTTTACCGGTACCCGTTTGGGCAATTCCCATGACATCACGGCCCGACATAATCACGGGAAACGAACGCTCCTGAATAGGTGTAGGCGTTGTCACACCGATTTCGTCGATGGCTTTTTGTAAAGATTTCGGTAGGTTGAATTGCTCAAAACTGCTCATAAAAGGGATATTTTGGGCAAAGATACAATTTCTGAGCCAGTTATCCTTATTTTGGATTCAGTTGGGGCATTGTCCATTAAAATGATAGCGTAGTTTTATACCAAATGTAGTTGTAATAATTTTTTAACCTTATTTATTATTTCTGTCGGATTAAAAGGTTTGGCGATAAATTCATCGACACCTAAATTGAAAACATCCACCACGGTTTGATCTTCTTTTCCTAAAGAGGAAACCATCAGTACCGGAATTTTCGGATAATTGGTTTTGGTGAATAAAGTGATTTCCAAACCTGATTTAAATGGCATCATGATATCGGTGATGATTAAATCGGGTTGAATCGTTTTGATTTTTTCAATTCCTTCTTCTCCATCAGTAGCAATGTAAGTCTCAAAGCCTTCATTTTTAAGAAGGAAATCTAAAATATTGATTACGATTTTGTCGTCGTCAATAATCACAATTTTTTTCATGGGTTGTTTTTTAGAATTTATATTGCATTGTAATAAATAAGTCAAATTCATCTTGAAACGCTTCCGGCATATATTCCTGACGGTTGTACATACCCTGCAAACCGATACAGTAATGTTCTCCTAACAATCGGTAATATCCGACTCCAATTCGATACGAATTTAAAGCTACCCTTTGTTGGAATTGCCCAAGAGTCACCCTTTCATCCGGAGATGTTCCGTAACCGGCGATAAGTGTGGCATAATCATATTTTGTGTCGAAATAATAACGCGCTGTGGCTGTGAAGGCCGGATACATTTTTTTGTCTTCCCATTGCCAGTAAGATTTTAGGTTAAACCAGTAAGAGCCCACATATTTGCCGATTCCTAAAACGCCGGCATACAAATCTTCATCCGGAGTCTTTGTATATCGGAAGCCTAAATCGCCTTCCCATTCTTTACCTAAAGTATGAAAATAGGAGTAAGCGAAACGGAATTCCGGAAAAACAGTTTTATCACCTACTGCAATGTTGGTAAACGAATAGCTTTTTTTTCCGTTGGTGAAATAGGTTTCGAATTCGTATTGCAGTCCTGAGTTGGTACTCTCGCCAAAATAACGTCTGTCAGCATAATTGATACGCCCGATTACGGTTAGTTTTTTTCGCTCGCGGATGTATTGCAAACCAACCAAATGCCAAGGTCCGACACCGTCACGACTAAAAGTGGTATAGTTGTAATTGATACCAATTCTGTCCGAAGTGGTTTTGAGCTTCAGTTCGGTGATTTCGTTTTGAAAGCGTTGGTCTTCCGGGAATTTTTCGGCTAATTGAGTAAGATAGGCAATCGTTTCTTCATCATTATTGTTTAATCGCACCGCATCGGCTTTCAGCAAATAAAATTCTTTTTCATCCGGGTAAAACGCTATTCCTTTATCGATTACAGTATTAGCATTGGAAGTATTTTTCTGTTCCAATTCCAGTTTAGACAAATGCAGAAAAGCATCTTTGTATTTCGGATTTTTTGCGATAACGTGATTAAAATAGTAGCGCGCACTGTCGATGGCCTTTTGTTGCCAATGAATTCTTCCTAAAAGCAAATGAAAATCCAGATAATCCGGGGCTTCTTTAATACCGATATGGGCTAATGGAATCGCTTTTTGCGCATCTTTTTTATTATTGAATTCGTTAGAGGCTTCCTTTAAAAGATTGTCAGTATCAATTTTCTGGGCATTCAGGCTGATACTTAAAAAAAAGCACGTTAAAATTATAAGTTGTAATTTTTTCACACCGGTTGTTTTGAATTGATGAATCCTTTTCTTGGCATAATACCCCATTTTTGTTTTTTACGGATAAAATAGTTCCAATACCCTTTTAATGAGGTGTAAACCGTTATCGGATGATACAGGAACGGTTCGATAAATACCATCATAATAAGTGTCAAAATTTCTTTAATGCTTGAATAATGACGGTATAAAAGCTGATCTAGTAGTACCGAAATAAGTGTTATCGTCGTATAGAACAAATAAATAAAAATACTGACAATCAGCAAAAACTCATAATTGATGTCGAAAAACAAAAAGTCGAGAATCAAAACGGCTAGTCCCACGACTTCTAAAATCGGAACGGCAAATTCAAAAAACACGAAGTAGGGAAAGGCTAGCATGCCTGTTTTTCCGTATTTTGGGTTGAAAAATATTTTTCTGTGAAGGGTGAGGGTTTGAATTAAACCCCGTGACCAACGTGTTCGCTGTCTCATGAATAATTCCAGTGTACTCGGAACTTCTGTCCAACACAGTGTTTCGGGAATGTATTTAATAAGAAAATTTTCTTTTTTCTCGTGCATGTATTTACGCATACGTGTAATCAGTTCGATGTCTTCACCAAGTGATTTGTGCCAATAACCACCTACCTTAATAACCGTTTCTTTGTCGAACATACCCAATCCACCGGAAACCAAAAGCAAACTGTTCATACGGCTCCAGGCCATTCGCCCGAAAATGAAAGCTCTGATGTATTCCAGTTCTTGAAATCTGGAAAAGAAATTTTTTGGATAATGTGATTTGTAAAGCTCTCCGTCTTTGAATTCACAAGAGTTGGAGATACGGATGGTAGCGCCGGTCGCGATTACTTTTTCAGTGTTTTCGATAAATGGCTTGGCCAGCATCGCAATGGTGTCTTTTCTCAGAATACAATCTACATCGGTACAAAGGAAAAGCGAATATTTAGCCGAATTTATGCCGGCGTTGGAAGCATCGGCTTTACTGTTTCCGTTTACTTTGTCGATAACCAGAAGTTTTGAGTAAATTGGGTTTGTAGATTTATAGTGCCCTTTTACCGGTTGTGTTTTTATCTTCTCCTGATAGAAAAAATCTACTTTTACCAAACTGAATTCTTCGATAAGTAATTCAAGGGAATTGTCGGTACTGCCATCATTTATGATGATAACTTCAAATTTAGGGTATTCCTGAGCCAACAGCGATTTTACGTTATAAACAATGGTTGCAGCCTCGTTGAAAGCAGGGGCAATTACGGAAACACCAATTGTATGATTTGATTTTATCAATACATCTTTATGCAGATAATACTTCGAATTGTAATATTTTTTTATGGCCAGATAGGAAAGAATTGCCAAAATCACATAGATGGCAACATAACTTATCGAAAAATAAGCGGCAAAAATTTCGTAATGCTTTATGAAGGATTCTATGGTTTTCAATTCAGGTAAGGGTTTTTAACGTGTAAGGCAATTTGATGAACTAATTTGTTTTCTGTTTCATCTTCTGTTTTATAACTATCGAAAAAGGATTTATTCAGCTTGTGTATGCAGCTTACAATTTCAAATTTGATTTCCAGATCGGATTCCCCGGGTAAAATTGTTTTTGCAAACTCCAGTGTGCTGTCATCACCTATAATTCCCAATGTTTTAAGGCAGGAAATTTTATTTCGTTTATGGTTTTCTTTCGAATAGTGTTCGATTAAAGTGATATTGGCGTTCTTAATGTTCAATTCCCGAATAGCCAAAAGTGTTTCTTTTCGAACCAAAACATCCTCATGAAGCAATAAATATGAAATTTGCGCAAGTGTTAAATTTACCTTGTAACGAATCATCAGTTTAAGCCCCAAAAGCACAATGGAATTATTTTTATTATTAAGCCATTGTTCTATGTTTTCCGGAATTTGAGATTGCTTCTGATAAATAATATCAAGGATTTTCAATTCATCGGCTCTTGAAATTTTCTCTTTATAATTGTCCAGGACACCGAATTTTTCATCCGATAAGGCAATTACAGCTATTAAAGCATTGGAACGGAGGTATTTGTTTTTGTTTTTCAGAAAAGATTTCATGTAACCTTTCTTGATTTTATAATCCAATACCTGATAATGATAAATACCCAACGATTTGAAATACCAACGTTTGTCATTGATAAGCTTCTGGCTGTATTCCTGAAGACCGAAATATTTGTAAATAATCAAAACCCGATTCTGATACAATCCGTGAAGGTTTTGCTTGAAATGAATCAGTTTGTTCAGTATCAGATAGCGGCACCATTTTTCTTCGTATGGAATCGTGTTTTTAAAGGCTTCGATTTTTGCTTTGATCGTTTCAGAATCAAAATCGAGAAAAATGATTTCAGTAAGAAAATCGTTTAAAGTGGTGTCGATTTCTTTTTTCTTGACATCCAATTGCTCTGCACGAAACCGATTCGAGATTAGTGAAAAAATCAATAATCCAATTATAAGGACAAAACCGGGAATTAAAACAAATTTCAGAACGTTGAAAATGAAACCGGCATTTAGGAACTCATCGGAAAGCGTAAGTTTTAAATCGTTAAATTTTGCCAAATAAGTGTCGGTTATCTGAATGCCAATTTTAGGAATTTTATTCAGATTCGTATCTTCTAAAAAGATAAGTGACAGGTCGATCATTAAAAAAATAACATTTTGTATTTATATTTTAGGTTCCTGTAACAAATTTGGGGAATTTGTAATGAAAAATACAAAAAACAGTGCAAACATACATGCTGTTTTGATTAATTCCTAACAAAATGTGTTTTTTTATTAAAAGTTTTCAAAAACACCAAGTCCGAATAAAGCAAAATCATATTTCACAGGATCGTTAGAGTCCAGACGACGAAGATTGGAATCCAATTCGGCTAATGCTTTGGCATCGTTTTGTTTACGTATTAATAATTCTAATTTACGTGCCACATTTCCGGAATGCACATCCAGAGGACAGGAAAGTTTGGAAGGCGGGATGCTTTTCCAAATGCCAAAATCAACACCATTGCTGTCTTTGCGGCACATCCATCGTAAATACATGTTGATGCGTTTGGCAGCTGAACCGCCCATTGGATCGGGCAGGTGCTTTTCGGTTCGGGATAAGTGGTTTATTTCAAAGAAGGTTTTTTTGAATTCAGATATGCTTTTCTGCATGGAAACTTCTTCCTGGTGCAAGGCAAATGCAGCTTCCAGACCACCATGATTGATGTAAATGTTTTGCAGACTTTTAATGAATCCTATAAAATCCTGACCGTTAAAGGTGCGGTGTACAAAATTTTCAAGCCGTTCCAAATCTTTTGCCTTATGGCTCATCACAAAATCGTAAGGTGAATTTCCCATTAGTTCCATTTTCTTTTGGGCATTTTTAATAATCATTTTACGATTGCCCCAGGCGATTACAGAAGCAAGAAAACCGGCAATTTCAATATCTTCTTTTAAGGAGTAGGCATGCGGAATTTGAATCGGATCACTTTCGATAAAATTTGGATTGTTGTATAATTCAACTTTTTCGTCGAGGAAAGATTTGAGTTCAGTAAAATCCAAAGTTTAGAAATTTATTCGTTTTTAATTAAAGTGTTGTTAAGGACTTCATTCCGGATATCGCCATCGACCATAACCAGTTTGCGGTCGGCCATATTTGCTAATTCTTCGTTATGGGTTACAATCACAAACGTTTGTCCGAATTCGTCACGCAGTTTGAAAAATAATTGATGCAGGTTTTCAGCCGAATGCGTATCAAGATTTCCGGAAGGCTCATCGGCAAAAATCACGGAAGGTTTGTTAATTAAAGCTCTCGCTACAGCTACACGTTGCTGTTCCCCACCGGAAAGTTCTCCTGGTTTGTGGTCGTAGCGGTGCGATAATCCTAAATAATCAAGCAAACGTTTCGCTTCGGATTCGGTTGTTGCCTTGTCTTTTCCGGCGATATAAGCAGGAATACAAACATTTTCTAAAGCGGTAAATTCAGGTAATAACTGATGAAACTGAAAGATAAACCCGAGCTGCAAATTTCGAAACTTGGAGAGTGATTTGTCTTTCATTTTCAATAAATCTTCTCCATTAATTACCAGCTCCATGTTTTTCTCTGAAGAAGGTTTGTCCAAAGTCCCCAAAATTTGTAAAAGTGTTGTTTTTCCTGCACCGGATGCCCCAACAATGGAAACAATTTCTCCTTTTTTAATGTGCAGGTTTACGCCTTTAAGGACGTGAAGTTTATCGAAGTATTTATGAATGTTTTTTGCCTGAATCATCATTACGAATTTGTACAAAGAAACAAAGAAATTTGAGTAAAATGAAATCCGTCCCCTTCAATATTCCGTATAATACTATAAAGTTTCGTTAACGTAGAAATTTAGGTTTTAGAATTGGTTAAATTTGATAAAAGAAAAGTGATGAAGGCATTTTTTGTATTTTTAGTTGCTCTTTCGACGATAGGTTGTCAGTCGAGAGAAAAAAGTTTATCAGTTGAGAAAAACGAGGAGAATAAAACAATGAGCGAGCAAAAAGGTTTAGAAGTTGCCACATTGGCAGGAGGATGTTTTTGGTGTACAGAAGCCCTTTTCTTAGAATTGAAAGGGGTAAAAAAAGTGGTTTCGGGTTATACCGGTGGGAAAACCAAAAATCCCACTTATGAAGAAGTATGTTCAGGTTACAGTGGCCATGCCGAGGCAATTGAAATTACTTTCGATCCTAAAGAAATATCCTATGAGGATATATTAGAAGTGTTTTTTGCTACACACGACCCTACAACGTTAAACCGTCAGGGTGCCGATGTGGGAACGCAATACAGAAGTGAGGTTTTTTATCACGGAGCGATTCAGAAAGAAGCAACAGAGAATTTTATCAAGCTGTTGAATGACCAAAATATTTTCGGAAAAAAAGTAATTACCAAAATTTCGGAAGCTGTGGTTTTTTATCCCGCGGAAGATTACCATCAGAATTATTACAACCGTAATAAGAATCAAGGATACTGTATGGCGGTAATCAGTCCGAAATTGGAAAAACTGCGTAAAAATTATAAGTCTAAGCTCAATGACTAATTTTAGTGATGATTAATCTGGCATTGGATTTGCAATGACAATCAAAAACATTTTAAATGACAGAAACCGAAGTAAAAACCGCAACGGACAATCGTGGAAAAAAATTAGCCTTGAGTATTATATTTGACCTTATTGGCTATGCGTCTTATGGAATCCCTTTGTTTGCAGAAATAACGGATGTGATTTGGGCACCGATTGCTGGATTTCTTCTTGCCAGAATGTATAAAGGGACTGTAGGTACAATTGGAGGTATTACCGTTTTTATAGAAGAACTTCTTCCAGGTATTGATTTTATCCCGACTTTTACACTTACGTGGATTTATACGTATCTGATAAAGAAAGAGAATAGAAAATAGAAATTGAAGGGGCTTTATTAGGCTCCTTTTTTATTTCCGAACAAATCAGCAATGAAGCCTAATTTCATCCCACGAAGCATTTTGAAAACAAAGTTTTTAAAGAAAGTATGTTGTCCGAAAATGGTTCCAATGCTTACCAAAAGTACTTTATAAACCGGAAGTATGATTAAGATATAAAGTGTCCAATATAAAACCGGGTGTAAAGTGTCACGGGTAATTCCCAGCCATTCCAATATGGGTTTAGACAGGTAAGAAGCGGTAGTTCCGGTAATGGCAAAAACGACAAAAATGACAGCCATCTGCCAATTGCTTTGAATTCCCCAACGCTCTTTTAAATTTGCCATTTTTTAGAAATATGCTCAAAAATACAAATTATGGGCGAGGCACAAAACCTCCAAGACGAATATTATTTTTCATTTGAAAATAAACCAGATAATTGTACAACAGATAGTTTACTTCATAACCATAATCCGTTCCGTTCTGGTAATCGATTTGCATCAGGAATAAATCACGTTCCTGATTGTTTTTTGGAGAACGGGAGCGATTGTTCCATTCGGTTACCCAAGGTACATTTCGGGCTTCAAGATGACTTTGAGGATAAAATCCACGTGGTTTTGCAGTGGAATTGAGCCAATAATTAAAGCCTCCGTCAATAATAATGATTTCATATTCCATTTCATCGTTGGCGATGCGAACCGTATCATTTGCTTTTTGGGAAACCTGATTTTCTGCAACAGGTTTTGAAGTCGGATTGCAACCGAAAATGATGGCAGCTGTCACAATAAAAAAGGAATAAATTATATTTTTCATCACTCTGAATTTTCTTATAAAGTTACTAAAAGTCAGCCGATTGAAAAATCAATTTAACAAAAAAGCCAGACAGTATGCCTGGCTTTTAATATTGAATATCACAGCTTTATTTTCCAAAAAGCTTACCAAGTAAACCACCTAAAAAACCGCCGCTTTTTCCGGAAAGGGCAGCTGTAGCATCACTCATATCTACTTTTCCGTCCTTATTTTGATCTAAGCCGAACTGTCCGCCGTATTTGGAAACTGCATCCATCAGCCCGCCGGAATTTCCGCCTCCAATGGCATTAACAATGTCGGATACATTAAATCCGGGCTGATTCGGATCCTGAGCTTTACCAATTAAAGAACCTAAAACTTTTGGAATCATATTACCGGCAACACCTGAAGCTGCATCACTGCTTAAACCGAATTTTTGTCCTAAGTTACCAGATAACTGATCGGTTAATTGTTTTACTACAGGATGGGAAGTATCAATGTTGGCATTGTTTAGTAAGCCAGCCACATCACTAATGTTTCCGTTGGCAACCATATCTTTTAATCCGGAAAGGATAGAAGAAGAGGTTTCGTTCATTACTGCGTCATTATGTTCGTTTGGGACATTCTGATTGTTCACAATGGCATCGCCACCAAACTGTTTTACTAATTCTGATATCTGATCTAACATTGGAAAATGTTTTAAGGTTAACTATCAAATTTAAGCAAAAAAATGATTACAAATTTGTTAGAAGATTATATTTCAGAAGTTGTTAAAAGAAAAATCGTGTATTCCCGGCACTGTTTGTTTTGCCAAGAATACACGAAATTAAGTATTGTTACTGAATTAGTTGTTTTTTAGTAAACTGATAATTTGTTCCGCTAATTCCGTTCCGATTCTGTCCTGAGCTTCTAAAGTTGCAGCACCGATATGCGGTGTCATTGAAATTTTAGGGTTCATCAAAACCTGAATCGCAGGCGTTGGTTCTTCTTCGAAAACATCTAAACCAGCAAAGCGTACTTTGTTTTCTTCTAAAGCATCAATTAAGGCTACTTCATCTATAACACCGCCACGGGCACAGTTTACGATACCTACACCATCTTTCATTATATCAAACTGGGTTTTCCCTATAATATAGTCGTCTTGAGCCGGAACATGCAGCGTAATGAAATCGGAATGTTTTAAAATATCTTCCATTGGTTCCGTTTCAATATCTACATTGATGAATTGCCCGTTATAAAAATCGACTTTAATGGTGGCTTCATCTACATATTTGTCGGATGCGATTACTTTCATGCCTAATCCTAAGGCCATTCGCGCCACTTCACGACCAATTCTTCCAAAACCGATAATTCCTATGGTTTTTCCGCGAAGTTCAATCCCGTCAGCATAGGCTTTTTTCAGATTGTTGAACTGTGAATCGCCGTCCAAAGGCATGTTTCGGTTGGAATCGTGTAAAAATCGAACCCCCGAGAATAAATGTGCAAATACCAATTCCGCAACGGATTCCGAAGACGATGCCGGGGTATTGATTACATGAATTCCTTTTTCACGAGCATAAGCCACATCAATATTGTCCATTCCAACCCCACCGCGACCGATGATTTTGATGGATGGGCAATTGTCGATAATATCCTGACGTACTTTCGTGGCACTGCGCACTAAAATTACGTCAATGTTGTTGGTATTGATATAGTTGGCCACTTGTTCCTGAGCCACTTTTGTTGTAATTACTTCAAATCCGGCTTTTTCTAAAGCAGTAATCCCGCTTTGCGATAGGCCGTCGTTTGCTAATACTTTCATTTTTATTTTGTCATTGCGAGGAACGAAGTAATCCCGTTCTTCTTTGTTATTGTACTTTAAATTTTACTTTCCAGTTCCTTCATCACATCAACCAAAACCTGAACACTTTCAATCGGTAAGGCATTGTACATCGAAGCGCGATACCCACCAACCGAGCGGTGTCCGTTAATTCCGGAAACTCCTGCTGCTTTCCACATCGAATCGAACAATTCTTTATGGTTTTCATCTGCCAATAAAAAGGTTGCATTCATGTTGGAACGATCTTCTTTTACGGTAGTTCCTTTGAATAAAGGGTTTCTGTCGATTTCATCATACAACAATTTTGCTTTGGCTTCATTTAGCTTTTCAATAGCGGCGATGCCTCCTAAATTTTTTAGCCATTGCATCGTTAAAAGCGAAGTATATACTGCAAATACCGCAGGTGTGTTGTACATGCTTTCTTTATCGATGTGTTGTTGATAATTCATGATGTTCGGAATGGCTCTTCCGGTTTTTCCTAAAAGCTCTTCTTTCACTACGATTAACGTAACTCCGGCTGGGCCCATATTTTTCTGTGCTCCGGCGTAAATTAAATCAAATTTTGAAAAATCAAGGGTTCTTGAAAAAATATCGGAACTCATATCGCACACCATTGGAACATTTGTGTCCGGGAAATGCTTCATTTGTGTTCCGAAGATGGTATTGTTGCTGGTACAGTGGAAATAATCTGCATCGGCAGGAATACTGTATTCTTTTGGAATATGATTGTAATTTTCAGGTTTAGAAGAAGCTACTACAACGGTTTCTCCAAAAGCTTTGGCTTCTTTAATAGCGCCACTGGCCCATGTTCCTGTATCTAAATATGCAGCTTTCCCGTTTTCTTTCATTAGGTTGTATGGGATTCGTAAAAACTCCATACTCGCGCCACCTTGTAAAAATAACGCTTGATACCCTTTTCCGGTTAATCCTAAAAGTTCTAAAGCCAAAGCGCGGGCTTCTTCCATTACAGCCACAAAGGCTTTGTCGCGGTGGGAAATCTCTAAAAGAGACAATCCCATTCCGTTAAAATCTAAAACGGCCTGTGCGGCTTTCTCAAAAACTTCCTGAGGTAAAATGCACGGACCGGCACTGAAATTATGTTTTTTCATTAGTTGATTAATCTTTAAAAACCTGAATTACGACTTCTTTTTCCACTAAATCGGTAAATTTACCATTATAACGCGTAGCTTTTACCAAATGATTGTCAATCCAGTGGTAATTTCCGCCGCGTGGTTTCCCTAACAGTAGGCTGTGGTATTTGAAGCCATGTCTGTTTAACCATTCTGTGGTAACTTCACGGTGTTCTTCGGTTCTGGAAGTAAAAAAGCAAATCTGATGCCCTTCGTCGTACCATTTATTGATGGTTTCCAAAGCGTCTGGGAAAGGTTCGCAGGTAGCCATTCTTTCGGGTTGTTCGTTGGGAACATCTTCCGTAATTGTACCGTCGATGTCGATGAGGTAGTTTTTAATCCCGTCTTGTAAAACCGGACTAACATTGTCTTTGTGATCTAATTGCATTATGTTGTGTGTTTAATGCAAGCAAATTTCATAAAAAAGACGGTAACTATGAAAAAAAATAACCTCAAAAGGATAATCGCTTACTTTTTTTGCGATATGGTTTGTATTTTGTTTAAAAATGTAAGTGTATCGACATTATCGGCGTAGTCCCACAATTTTGGTTTCTGGGTATGCCCAAACGGAATGCTGTTTTCAATCAGATTATCGGAAACGATACACTGGATCATGTCTTCATCATTTTTCAGGCGGTCTTTCACGGTTTGTAAATCGTCGTAAAACTCATAAAAAACGGAAGAAATTGGTGAAGCATAGCTTGTGTCTTCTTTCAGCGTAAGGAATTCGTTGTCTAATAATTTAAAAAGGCTCATCAGGAAAACGGCCTTGTTGTAATCATAGTTGTTGGCATATTTTTCATAATGGATGATGTCGCCGTATTCGAAAATCGCTTCAAAAAAGTTTTTAAAATCATAATCTTTCGGTACAAAAAGTTTGGAAACGTTGCGACAACCCAATCCGAAGTAACGGAAAATGTCTTCGCCTAAAGCAATTAGATCTTCTTTGGATTCTTTTCCGGTTAGTATGGCAACCGAATTTCTGTTTTTGCGGATAATGCTTGGTTTTTCTTTAAAATAATACTCGAAATAACGGGCAGTATTGTTGCTTCCGGTGGCGATTACAGCGTCGAAATTTTCCAGTTTGCCTTCTGTGAAAGTGATGCGGTTTTCTAATTCCGGCTGAACCGAAATAAGGTACTTTGCTAAAAAGGGTAACAGTTTCTGATCGTTAGACGACATTTTTACTAAAACCTTGTGTCCGGAAATCAAAACCGATATGAAATCATGAAAACCTACCAGTGGAATGTTTCCGGCTAAAATTAACCCTACCGTTTTTGGTTTTACATTGGAAAAGTCATAATTGGAAACCCATTGATTCAGGTTTTCTTCCGTTAAGGCTTCTGCCCAGGATTGAATAGCAAAATAAACCTGCTCGGGAGTAAACCAGCCGTTATGAGATTGTGAAATATCGATTAAAGCCACAAAGTCATCAAAAAACTGCGCATTGTTTTTTACTTCAGGATTCTGAACATTTTCTTTTTCTGAAAATTGTTGTAAAAACTTTCCCAGTGCAACAAAAGCGGTTATAATTTCTTTTTGTGACATTTCTTACTTGTTTATATAGGGTTTACGTTGTAATTTTGTGCAAAATTAAGTAATAAGTTTTTTGTGGAAGAATAATTGCGGTTTTTCTTCAGACTTATGGCTGCTAATACTAAATAAGATGGCAATTATAATAACAGACGAATGTATCAACTGCGGGGCTTGTGAACCGGAGTGTCCTAATACAGCAATATATGAAGGCGCCGACGATTGGCGTTGGAAAGACGGAACCCGATTGAGTGGGAAAATTGTGTTACCCGA
Source organism: Flavobacterium enshiense (assembly GCF_040750275.1). Classification (GTDB taxonomy): domain Bacteria; phylum Bacteroidota; class Bacteroidia; order Flavobacteriales; family Flavobacteriaceae; genus Flavobacterium; species Flavobacterium enshiense_B. The sequence continues at coordinate 103,791 of NZ_JBDOCV010000003.1, read as the reverse complement.
TGGAACCGAGGTGGATTCTGATGCTGCACAAACTCCAATTTCGGATGATATTTATTACATCGTTCCCGGAAAATGTACAGAGTGTAAAGGTTTTCACGAAGAGCCCCAGTGTGCGGCAGTTTGTCCGGTAGACTGTTGTGTTCCGGATGATAATCATGTGGAAGATGAAGATACGTTGTTAAACAGGCAATCATTTTTGCATAACGAATAAAATTGAACCTCGGCAAAAGCTGAGGTTTTTTGTATGGGAAAATATTTTTTAAGGACACTTTTGGTATTATTAATTCTGAGTCTTGTTTATAAGGCAGTTTTTTTTCTATCGTCAGATAAAGCGGAAGGAGAAATAATTGGTTATGGATCGATTTCTTCAAAGTATCATGGGCGTAAAGGGAAAGTTTCTTTTGAAAAAATTAATTCTCCGGTCATTAGGGTTTTGTTTGATAATCAAGTTTATGAGGTTAGTGAAAAAAAATGGGGCTTTTTTAATGAATATGAAATAGGGGAAAAATTACTTGTTTTTACAAATAAAAGTAGAGTAAGATTCGAAATTAATAGTGTTTTACATTACTGGATCACATTTTACGATTTGGGTTATGGTTTTCTAATATGCATTTTATCAACAGTCTTTTTTGGAATTATCAAGCCACCAAAAGATAAAGTTCCTGTAATTTGGAAATAAAAAAACTGCCCTAAGGCAGTTTTTTTATTCTTTAACAAGCTGAAATTTTTCTAAAGACATCTTGTCGTTTTTCTCATCATAAGTTTCCAGAATCAGATTGCCGTCTTTGTCGAAATACCCTACGGAAACCTTGTCCTTATTGACATAAATATAATTATTATTAGATGTTTTTCTCAATAAAGCTGTTTTTTTGCTTTTAGGGATAGACATGCTGTAGCCTGTTTTATCTACTGCAATTTGATATTTTTCCCCATCCATAAGATAGTAAGCGGAGCGGTCTATATCTACAGTTCTTGTTACGCCATCTACAGTTACCTCTGTGGTGGAAGTAACCTGCACCGGTGTTTCTTTTGTATCCTTGTTAAGAACTTTTGAATCAGCATCCTGCAGCTCAATGTTTTGAACTTCATTAACTTTTTCTTTTTTTACAATTTTTCGCTCCCCGTCCGAATCTTTAATCGTTGTAACAGTTGTTTTAACTTCTTGCTGAACATTTTTGTTCTGAGCCAAAACGTTAACGGATACAAATAGTGCCATCAATGTTAAAAGTGTAGTTTTCATAATGTAACTGTTTTGTAATTAGTATGTTACAAAATTATGGCTATTAATTGAGATATGCCTTACATAATTACTGAGAATCATTATATAGTTATCATTTTGATATTAAAAACCTGTTCGTAATCAGTTTCATACTTACTAAGAATAGATTATATTTGCACACTTTAAAAATGAAAATCTGTTAACCGTTTGGGTTATTGTAAATAAAAAATAGAATGAAAGCAGGAATTGTAGGATTGCCGAATGTTGGAAAATCAACACTTTTTAATTGTTTATCAAATGCTAAGGCGCAAAGTGCTAACTTCCCGTTCTGTACTATTGAGCCAAATATCGGGGTAGTTAATGTGCCGGATCCAAGAATCAACCGTTTGGAAGAATTAGTGAAGCCAGAGCGCGTTCAGATGGCAACTGTTGATATTGTAGATATCGCAGGTTTGGTAAAAGGAGCAAGTAAAGGGGAAGGTTTAGGAAATCAGTTCCTTGGAAACATCCGCGAATGTAATGCTATTATTCACGTTTTGCGTTGTTTTGACAATGACAATATCGTCCACGTAGATGGAAACGTAAACCCAATCCGCGACAAAGAAACCATTGATATCGAGTTGCAGTTAAAAGATTTGGAAACGGTTGAAAAACGTCTGGAAAAAGCAAACAAAGCAGCTAAAGTAGGGAATAAGGAAGCTTTAGCAGAACAAAGTCTTTTAAACCGAATCAAAGAAACGTTGTTGAATGCAAAATCAGCTCGTACGGTAGCATTAAACAGTCAGGATGAAGAAGAGTTGATGGAAAGCTTCCAGTTAATCACTTCAAAACCGGTTTTATATGTATGTAACGTCGATGAAGGTTCAGCGGTAAACGGAAACAAATATGTAGACCAAGTTCGTGAGCTAGTAAAAGACGAAGATGCGGAGGTTATCATCCTTTCCGTTGGAGCAGAGGCAGATATCACGGAATTGGAAAGCTACGAGGAGCGCCAGATTTTCTTAGAGGATATGGGCTTAAAAGAGCCGGGTTCATCGGTTTTAATTCGTGCAGCGTATAAATTATTGAAATTGCAAACGTATTTTACAGCTGGGGTAAAAGAAGTTCGTGCTTGGACAATCAACATCGGAGATACGGCGCCAAAAGCGGCAGGAGTAATCCATACTGATTTTGAAAAAGGATTCATCCGAGCGGAAGTTATCGCTTACGATGATTATTCTAATTTCGGTTCGGAAGCCAAAGTAAAAGAAGCCGGGAAATTAAGAGTAGAAGGGAAAGAATACATTGTGAAAGATGGTGATGTAATGCATTTCCGTTTCAATGTATAATCTGAGACAATAGATAAAAGAATAAAGAGTATACAGAAAGCCGTTGAAGTAATTCAGCGGTTTTTTTTATTATTTTTGACTTCATATAAATAGGGAACTGAAATAGCTTCGTTCCGCGCAATGACAGAAAAAATGAAAATTATAGCTTTCGGAGGCAGTAACAGCCAACATTCCATCAATAAAAAATTAGCCACTTATGTTTCGCATCTCTTTGAAGGCTATGAAGTTGAGGTTTTAGATTTAAACGATTTTGCCATGCCGTTATTCAGTGTGGATTTGGAGAAAGAAGTAGGGCAACAACCTTTGGCGCAGGCTTTTTTAGATAAAATCGCTTCTGCAGATATGTTAGTGATCTCCATGGCCGAAAACAACGGAAATTACACGGCGGCTTTTAAAAGTTTATTTGATTGGGCTTCTAGAATTAATGTAAAAGTTTTTCAGCAAAAGCCAATGTTATTAATGGCTACTTCGCCCGGAGGCAGGGGTGGGGCAACTGTTTTGGATATCGCGAAAAATGCTTTCCCGAGATATGGTGCAAATGTTATCGCAACGTTTTCCTTGCCAAGTTTTAATGATAATTTTGATGTGGAAAATATGAAGATTGCCGATGTGGTTTTGGATAATGAGATTAAGGATATTGTTAAAGGGTTTAGTTTTTAAGTTTTTTAAAAAAAAGTTTTAAAGGCGTTCGTTGAAGAACGCCTTTTTTGTTGTAATTGTTTTTTGTCACAATGTTTTTCTCTTGCTGGCGCGAGCATCTTGCTTGTGTTTTTGTTTATTGTTTTTTTTTGAGTTTGGTTCTTTGATCTTTGTTCTTGTACTTTGTCTTGACACAAAAAGAAAGCACTTTAAAATTTTTATTAGCTTTTCTTTTGTATCAAAACAAAAGAAAAAGAAAAACAGAATTTCTGGCTCAATAATTGCGTAGCAATTTAAAAAAAGCCCACTTCATGAAAACCCTAAAAAAATCTTTAAAAGTCCTTTTCAAAACCCTTTTAGGAATCATTGGATTTATACTACTCTACGTAGTAGCGGTACTCATATTATCACGGATTCCCGTAAACGCGAACACAGAAAAGCCAAAGCAAGGAATAGAAATCTATTTATTGTCAAACGGAGTTCATACCGATATTGTAGTTCCTATAAAATCCGAAACCATAGATTGGTCTGAAAAAGTACAGTTTCAACATACTAAAGCAAAGGACACCACTGCAAATTATTTGGCTTTTGGTTGGGGCGACAAAGGATTTTACTTAAATACACCTACTTGGGCGGATTTGAAATTCTCCACGGCATTTAACGCCGCATCAGGCTTGAGTACCTCGGCGATGCATTGTACATTTTATAAGAGATTAACCGAAGATGAACAGTGTAAGAAAATCATCATTACAGAACAACAGTATGAACAACTGGTCGTATTTATTCAGGATTCTTTTCAAATGAAAGAAGAAGAGGCCATGAAGATAGAAACAGACGCCGTCTATGGTAATCACGATATTTTCTACGAAGCTAAAGGAAGTTATAATCTCTTTTATACCTGTAACACCTGGACCAATAGTGCTTTAAAAGCAGCGGATCAAACTGCGAGTTTGTGGACGGTTTATGATAAAGGAATTTTGTATCATTATCAATAAATAAAAACCCCGGAAATTCCCGGGGTTTTAGTTGTATTATAATTTAAAAGAAAGCCTTGCAAATCCGTAGGTTCCGTTGAAGCCCATTTGAACAGCATCAAAATTACCGCCCGTTTCTGCTTCAGTATCTTGAATATCAGGATACACATTCAACAGGTTATTAGCACCAATCGTAAAGCCGATTTTGGATGTGAATTGGTAGGATAACGATAAATCCGTTACGATTTTAGCACCGTAGCGATCTACAGTATCCACCCAATCAATCAGTTCGATTTCACCAAAACGGGTAAATCTCAAATTAGTATTGAACTTCTTATTGTAGTTATAGTTCAGGTTCAAACCGAATTTACTTTCAGGAGCTGAAGCTAACAGGAAATATTTTTCACGTCTTCCGAAAAGTGTTTCTTTATCTTCCTCAGTGTTTAGGATACTGTTTCCGTGTACTTCACCAATGAACATTTTGTTCAAGTTCCCCACAAATGAAGCGCTGATTGTATTGTTTCCGAAAGTTGTTTCATAAGATGCGACCATGTCCAATCCGATGGTTCTGGTGTCTAGCGCGTTGGCAAAGAACTGAACGTTCGCTACATTCATTCCTAAACCACTTCCGTCAAATTGTCCGGTTAAAACGATACGGTCTTTTACGTTTACAAAATAACCGTCAACAGTAGCCGTGAATTTTCCTTTTTTGTAAGTATATCCCAAACTTGCGTTGAATGATTTTTCCTGCTTTAGTTTTTCTACACCAAAAGCAGCAGTGATTGGACTGTCGTTGTTAGCAAGCAATGTTTCGGATGCCTCACCACTGATGTAATCCGTAAACTTAAGGTTGTAGTATTTCTGCGCTAATGAAGGTGCTCTGAATCCGGTACTTAAGGAGTAACGAATACCTGAAGTTTCACAAACTTTAAAGCGCTGTGCCCATTTCACATTAAAAGTACTTCCAAAATCGGTATAGTTTTCATAACGTGCTGCTGCTGCAACGGTTACAACATCAGATAAATCCAATTCGGTATCAATGTAGGCGGCAAAATTCCCTCTTGATTTGTCCACTTCATTAGCTGGGCTGTAACCTGGGAATCCTTGAGAACCTCCCGGTCTTGGTTCGCCGTTACCGTCGTATACATAATCAGCCGGATCAGTAGCAGTTGTCACAACTTGTCCGTTAACATCGTATAAAGCATACGAAGCTTCTTCACCTGCAAAAATCTGGAAATTCTCAATTCTGTATTCGGCACCAAAAGCGAAGTTTAAGCCGTTTTTGATAGTTTCAAAATTTCTGGTAAAATGAATTCCGGTTGTGTTCTGCATTAATTGGTGACCACCTGCATCGAAAGAAGTAGGAGAGTTGGTTTGTAAAGAAGCATTTAAAGTGTTATGAATGTCATATGTAAATCGGTTCATACCGAAAGTGTTGTTGAAATCCACATCCCATTTTGCCAATTTCGTTCTGAATCCTGCCGATAATGAATTGTCCATGATTTTGGAACCGATAACCGGGTTGAAGCCGTTCGGATAAATTTCAGCGATATTTCTTGGACTGTCTGCGGTTCTGGTATAGGCAAAAGCATCGGTATCACGGTAGCCTGCACCTCCGAAGAAATAAAAATCAGAATTCGTTCCGGTAGCAATTGAACCGTTTAAAAATAAACTCGCGTTTTTTGCTTCCGCATCACCAAATTCCTGTCTGTAAATACTGTATTTATCTGGGTTGGCAGGGCGGTTGGTGTGGTCTTTTTTCATCACATCCAAAGTTGCGTTTATAAAGCCTTTTTCTTTGATTTTGATACCGTAGTTTCCGTTAACTTGCACAGTATTTCCGTCGATGCCGCTTGAATTGATGTCGCTTCCGTATGGCGTAGAAGCATTGTAAGCACCGTACGTTATGTTTCCGGTAAATTCATCCACATTGTCTTTCAAAACAATATTGATAACACCGGCAATAGCATCAGAACCGTATTGAGCTGAAGCACCGTCTCTTAAAACTTCAATTCGTTTGATGGAAGCTGCTGGTATTGCGTTCATGTCGGTACCTGTATTTCCTCGTCCTCTTGAACCAAATAAGTTAACCAAAGATGATTGGTGTCTTCTCTTTCCGTTGATTAAAACCAAGGTTTGGTCCGGTCCTAAACCCCTTAGCGTTGCAGGATCAATGTGGTCGGCCCCATCTGCTCCCGATTGTTTACTGGCGTTGAAGGAAGGAGCTACATACTGCAGCAAAGAGTTTACTTCCACCTGACCGGTTTTGTTTACCACATCGCTTACGTTGATAATATCTACCGCTACCGGAGAATCTACAACCGTACGCTTAGTGTTTCTGGAACCTACAGTTTGAATCGTGATTTCCTGTAATTCTTGGCCTTCCTCTTCTAGAACAGCTGTTACAGTTGATGAGGCTGCTACTTCGGTTTTTTTGAAGCCTAGTGAGCTGATTACCAGAATAGCATTGTTGTCTTTTACAGTGATGGTAAAAGAACCGTCTACACCTGAAGAGGTGCCGTTTTGCGTTCCTTTCTCAACAATTGAAGCGCTGGGAATTGGTTGTCCGTTTTTGTCTTTCACGCTTCCTGAAATGCTCTTTTGTGAATAACTCACAACCGAGAGCCCCAAAAAGAGTAGTAAAAATAAGATGTGTTTTTTCATGGGTTAGTATGTTATAGTTTGAGCTAAAGTATAAAAAAATGTTAAAATAGGTAATGTATTATAGGTAAATGTGTGAATTTTATTTCTAATATATGTTAAATTTAAGATTTCAATAAGTTTATTTTGATTGAAGAATTTATTAATAACTTTCTGATGGGCGACTTTTAAAATTTTGATAAATCACCTATATTAGCAGAAATTCCAAAAACTTTATATGCTAGAGCAAAATCAGTACACCGAAGACAATATCCGTTCCCTCGACTGGAAAGAGCATATCCGTATGCGTCCCGGGATGTATATCGGAAAGTTAGGCGACGGTTCTTCTCCCGATGACGGTATCTATATCCTTTTAAAAGAGGTGCTTGATAACTGTATCGACGAGTTTGTAATGGGCGCCGGCAAAACTATCGAAGTCACGGTTAAGGATAAAACCGTTACCGTTCGGGACTACGGTCGCGGTATTCCGTTAGGGAAAGTGGTTGATGTGGTGTCGAAGATGAACACCGGAGGAAAGTACGATTCCAAAGCATTTAAGAAATCCGTTGGTTTGAACGGAGTAGGAACCAAGGCGGTAAATGCGCTTTCGACATATTTTCGTGTTGAATCTGTTCGTGATAACCAACAAAAAGCAGCTGAGTTTTCTGCTGGAAATTTAACACTGGAAGAAGACGTTCAGGAAACCACCAAGCGTAAAGGGACAAAAGTAACTTTCGTTGCAGACGATACCATTTTCAAGCATTACAAATACCGTAACGAGTACATTATAAAAATGCTGAAAAATTATTGTTATCTGAATACTGGATTAACGATAATTTACAATGGTGAGAAATTTTATTCGGATAACGGTTTAAAAGATTTATTGGAAGAAACCATTACGGAAGAAGATTCTGTATATCCGATTATCCATTTGAAAGGCGATGATATCGAAATCGCTTTAACACACAGTAAAACTCAGTATTCCGAAGAATATTACTCGTTTGTTAACGGACAAAATACGACGCAGGGAGGAACGCATTTAGGTGCTTTCCGTGAAGCTTTGGTAAAAACAATTAAGGAATTTTACAACAAGCCTTTTGAAGCGTCCGATATCCGAAAATCAATTGTTTCCGCAATTTCTGTTAAGGTTGAGGAGCCAGTTTTCGAATCTCAGACCAAAACCAAATTAGGTTCTACCGAAATGGGGCCAGGCTTAGCTTCGGTTCGTACTTTCGTAAATGATTTCATCAAAACCAAACTTGATAACTTCCTGCATAAAAACCCTGAAATAGCCGATGCCTTACTGAAGAAAATCCTTCAGGCGGAACGCGAAAGAAAAGAACTTTCAGGAATTAGAAAGTTAGCAAGAGACCGCGCTAAAAAAGCAAGTCTTCACAATAAAAAATTACGCGATTGTCGTGTGCATTTAACCGATGCCAAAAATCCGCGAAGTTTGGAAAGTACGCTTTTCATTACCGAGGGAGATTCCGCATCGGGTTCGATTACCAAATCGCGTGATGTGAATACCCAAGCGGTTTTCAGTTTGCGTGGTAAGCCCTTGAATTCCTACGGGATGAGTAAAAAAATCGTGTATGAAAACGAAGAATTCAACTTGCTTCAAGCCGCTTTGGATATTGAAGAAGACATGGAAAACCTGCGTTACAACAACATCGTAATCGCAACCGATGCCGATGTCGATGGGATGCACATCCGTTTGCTGCTCATTACGTTTTTCCTTCAGTTTTTCCCGGAATTAATAAAGGAAGGCCATTTGTATATTTTACAGACGCCATTGTTCCGCGTTCGAAATAAAAAGAAAACGATTTATTGTTACAGCGAGCAGGAACGAATCGATGCCATCGAAGAATTGAAACCAAAACCGGAAATCACACGATTCAAGGGATTGGGAGAGATTTCACCGGATGAGTTCAAACATTTCATCGGAGAAGACATTCGTTTGGATCCTGTGATGTTGGACAAAGCAACATCAATTGAGACCTTGTTAGAATTCTACATGGGTAAAAATACGCCGGACCGTCAGGATTTCATTATCAAGAATTTGAAAGTGGAGTTGGATACGGTAGAGGAACTTTCGAGTTAAGAATAAGAGTTAGGAAACAAAAGTCAAGACGAACTGAAAACTGTTAACTGAAAGCTGTTAACTGGAAATATGAGCGAAGAAAACGAAAATACAGAAGATTTGACCCCGGAAGATAATTTCTCAGAAGAAGCCCATTCTGAAGAGAACCAGTCTTTCGAAGGGGAACATTTTTACAATAACGAAGAGAACAATCCAGAAGACACCATTACCAAAGTAACCGGTATGTACAAGGATTGGTTTTTGGACTATGCTTCTTATGTAATCCTAGAGCGTGCCGTACCTGCCATTGAAGATGGTTTTAAACCGGTACAACGCCGTATCATGCACTCCATGAAAGAGTTGGATGATGGTCGTTACAATAAAGTAGCAAACGTGGTTGGTCACACCATGCAGTATCACCCGCACGGAGATGCCAGTATCGGGGATGCGATGGTACAAATCGGTCAAAAAGACTTGCTGATTGACTGCCAAGGGAACTGGGGGAATATCTTAACCGGTGACGGGGCAGCAGCTTCGCGTTATATTGAGGCTCGAATTTCGAAATTCGGTTTAGAGGTTTTGTATTCGCCTAAAATTACCGAATGGGGCGTTTCGTATGACGGTCGTCGTGCCGAGCCGATAAACCTTCCGGTAAAATTTCCACTGTTGTTGGCTCAGGGTGGAGAAGGGATTGCCGTTGGTTTGTCCACGAAACTTTTACCACACAATTTCAACGAATTAATCGATGCGTCGATCAAAATATTAAAAGGGAAACCATTCACCTTATTTCCTGATTTTCCAACAGCCGGAATTGCCGATGTTTCCAATTACAACGATGGAATGCGCGGCGGACGTGTTCGCGTACGTGCCAAGATTTCCCAGTTGGACAAACAGACGTTGGTGATTACCCAGATTCCATTTTCGACCAATACATCAACCTTGATTGATAGTATTCTGAAGGCGAACGATAAGGGTAAAATCAAAATCAAGAAAATTGAAGACAACACTGCCGCTGAGGTTGAAATCTTAATTCATCTTCCACCGGGTGTTTCTCCGGATAAAACGATTGATGCACTTTATGCATTTACCGCCTGTGAAACCTCGATTGCACCGCTTGGTTGTGTAATCCAGAATCATAAACCGTTGTTTATTGGGGTTTCCGATATGTTGAAAATCTCAACGAACAGAACGGTTGAGTTGTTGCGTCAGGAATTGGAAATCCAGTTGCAGGAATTGGAAACGAAATGGCATTTTTCGACTTTGGAGAAAATCTTCATCCGTGAAGAAATGTACATCGACTTTAAATTGTATTCGGACAAAGAATCGTTATTCGAATACATGTACAAGCGTTTTGAACCGTTCCGAAAACAGCTAATGCGAGACATTATCGATGAAGATTTGCAGAAATTGACGCAAATCCCGATGATTCGTATCACGCGTTTTGATTCTGATAAAGCGGATGAATTGATTGCGAAATTAGAAGACGAAATGGCTCAGGTGAAACATCATTTGGCTAATCTGATTGACTTTGCCATTGACTATTTCGCCAAACTGAAAGAGAAGTACGGAAAAGGTCGTGAACGTCAAACGGAAATTCGAAATTTCGATACCATTGAAGCTACGAAAGTTGTTTTAAGAAATACGAAATTATATGTGAACCGTGAAGAAGGTTTCATCGGGACTGGCTTGAAAAAAGACGAATATGTAGCGGATTGTTCCGACATTGACGATGTAATAGTGTTCCTTCGCGACGGTAAAATGATGATTTCCAAAGTAGACGAAAAGAAATTCGTTGGGAAAGATATTATTCACGTGGCGGTTTTCGATAAGAATGACAAACGTACCATTTATAACATGATTTACCGTGATGGAAAATCGGGTTCGTCATTTATAAAACGTTTTAATGTTTCGGGAGTAACGCGAGACAAAGCGTATGATTTGACTCAGGAAAAACCAGGTTCGATGGTATTGTATTTTTCACACAATCCAAATGGCGAAGCGGAAGTCGTTACGATATTGTTGCGTCAGGTAGGCAGCGTGAAAAAACTGAAATGGGATTTGGATTTTGCGGATATTGCCATCAAAGGAAGAGCTTCCAAAGGAAATACGGTTTCGAAATATCCAATCAAGAAGATCGAACTCAAAGAAAAAGGTATTTCCACCTTAAGACCACGTAAAATTTGGTTTGATGATACCGTTCAGCGTTTGAATGTTGATGGAAGAGGGGAGTTGTTGGGCGAATTCCGTCCGAATGATCGTTTACTGATCATCAACCAATCCGGAAAATTGAAGACTATCATTCCGGAGTTGACCACGCATTTCGATGAAGACATGATCATTCTTGAAAAATGGCATCCAAAGAAACCGATATCTGCTATTTATTATGATGGGGAAAAAGAACGTTATTTCATCAAACGTTTTTTAATCGAAAATGAAAACAAGGAAGAAATCTTTATATCGGAACACGAAAAATCACAGTTGGAAATCGTTTCCACAGATTGGCGTCCGGTAGCCGAAATCATTTTTGCTAAAAATAAAGGTGTTCAGAAGGAAAATCAAACCATTGACATGGAGCAGTTTATCGCGGTAAAAGGAATCAAAGCTTTAGGGAACCAATTAACCAGTGATAAATTAAAACAGGTTAATCTCCTTGAACCGCTTCCGTATGAAGAACCCGAAGAGGTTGTGCCGGAAGAACTGGAAGTAAAGGAAGACCATGAAATGACGGATTATAACATCAACTTAGAAGATGACGGTCAGATTACCTTAACGTTAGAATAAAAAAAGCGCTCATATTTGAGCGCTTTTTTTATATGATAAATTGGTTATTATTTCTTTCGCATTTTCATGTTCAAAAACTCCACTCCCAGCGAGAAAGCAATGGCAAAATACAGATAGCCTTTCGGAACCGCACCTACATGTTGTCCTGCCAACGAAGCTCCTGATAAGTGCATGCTTTCCGTCATCAGCATAAAACCGATAAGGATAAGGAAGGCAAGACCTAAAATTTGGATGGAAGGATTAGCATTTACGAAATTTCCAACCGGAACTGCAAACAACATCATAATACCAACGGAAATAACCACTGCTGTTATCATAATGTATAAAGCGCCTTCAAGTCCGTTTGTCATACCAACGGCAGTCAGGATACTGTCTACTGAGAAGATTAAGTCGATTAACAAAATCTGAAAAATAACGTTTCCAAATGATTTGGCTGCGGAAGTTTTAAGCTCCTTTTCTTCCTCACCTTTATGATCCACTTTTTCATGGATTTCTTTGGTGCTCTTATAGATCAGGAAGATACCTCCGGCTAATAAAATCAAGGCCTGCCCCGTAAAATGAGCACTAAACCAGCCCCAGTCGATACTGAATAAAGGTTCTTTCATGGCAATCAGGAGTGTGATACCAAATAACAGCCCGATACGCATGAACATGGCTAAAAAAAGACCAATTTGTGTGGCTTTTTTACGGCTTTCTTCCGGAAGTTTACCGGTTACAATTGAAATAAAAATGATGTTGTCGATACCTAAAACGATTTCAAGAAACGTTAAGGTTAGTAGCGCTACCCAGGCATCCGGATTTAAAAATATTTCCATTTTGTAAGGTTAAGGATTTGCTGTTAAACGTATGTTAGTCGATTTTTGTTACAGTCCCGCGTTGTTTTTTTCCTTCACCTACGAAAGCATATTCAAAAACGTAACCTTTCTCGTTGGTTGTCAGTATTTTCATGGAAATTGCCTTTTTTTCATTCATGGTTTTCGGATGTAATTTTTGCAGTACAAATTCGCAGTCACCCACCCAACGTACGGAAGCGGTGTCGGTTTTTCCGTTGAAGGTTTCAATTTGAAGGGTTTTGGTACGCTCAAAAACAGATTTGGTTTCTTTTCCGTTGATTACCTGTATAAATTCAAATTTACCGGTTTTAAAATCGTTACAGTTGCGTTCCTGATTGTAGCAGGAAGTTATCAATACTGTTAAAGCGAGCATAGTAACTAGTTTCATTTCAGTTTGTTTAGTTCGTCGTCTGTAAAATATTTGGTGCTTTTTTCTTTGGAGAATTTATCCGCGTTATAGTCTCCGGATTTGTTTTTAGGAATGGATAGACTGTCCCATTCTGTTTGTTTCAGCATCTTGGCATAAAATACAATTTGCCCGATATGATAGGGATAATGTGCCAGTTGCCTGTTGATGGCATCTAAAACGGTATGTCCTTCGTTTCGGATGTATACAATTTGTGTCAGTTGCTCCGGTGTTAAGGAATTGATGGCTTGAAAAAGACAATCCCAACCTTTTTCCCAAATGTTCAATAATTCATCTTTGGTTTTTAAAACCGTTTCGAATTCACTGTCCCGGTTGCGCCATTCTTTTTCGCCATCGGAAGTTAAAAAATCGGTCCAACGGGAAAGCATGTTTCCGGAAAGATGCTGAACAATTACCGCAATGGAATTCGTGTCTTCGTTAGCAGCGAAAAAAAGTTGTTCCGGTTCTAATTGATTCATCGCTTTTTCACCTATGGTTTTGTAATAGAGAAAAAGTCTTTTGACGCTTTCCAGATAATTGTTATTTATTTCCATCGAATAAGCTTTTCATTATCGTTTGAATACCTCTGAACATCAGGAAAATAGATAAAAGGCAAAAAATAATGCCCACGCCCAAAACGGGAATGTAAAACGGATGACTCTGGTTTTTGAAAGCGCTGTGAATAATACTTGGGCCAATAAACATCAGCGGCAGCGCAAAGCCAAGATAGCGTACTCCTTTAACTAAAATTTGCTTATCTGTTGCCATTAGAAAGCAATTTGAATTCCGTAGCCGTTTCCGTTGGCGATGATATTTAAATCTACCGTTGGTTTATCATGATACCCCAGAGTGTTTTCAACACCTTTATTGTATAAATCAATTCCTTGTTTCATTTTTTTATTTTTTCCGGACATCACAGGAATAGACGTTAACACTGAAGCAGCTCCAATATAACTCATAGCCGACGGATAATTAGCATCAGAAACTAATCCTACTACTACATCGCCAACAATCATGGCGCCTCCGAAACCAATCAGAAAGCCTCCAAGAGACTCTTTATTTTTTCCTTTTTTGAATAGTTTTAAAGCTTCAGGGTTTGTAGTCAGCATTTGTTTCGTTTCTCTACTGGAGATTTGGTCGCCTTTTACATAAAATTTTCCTTTTTCCATACGGATTTGCTGCGAAAATGCTGTAGCAATGAACAATAAACAAATCAAGGTAAAAATGTGTTTCATAACTTTATTTTTTAGGATAGTTTTCAACTGCTTTTCTAACGCTTCCGTGTTGTTCCAGAAGTGCTTTGGCTTCTTCATACGAAACCGGTATTTCTCCCATTATCATTCTTACACCTCTGTCAATGAGTTTTACATTGCTGAGTTGCATATCAACCATTTTGTTACCTTTTACACGTCCTAGCTGAATCATGGTGGCCGTGGAAATCATATTTAAAACCAATTTTTGGGCGGTACCGGCTTTCATTCGGGAACTTCCGGTTACGAATTCCGGACCGACAACTACTTCAATCGGAAATTTTGCGGTTAACGCTAATGGGCTTCCCGCATTGCAGGTAATACAGCCCGTTATAATATTGTTTTCATTGCATTTTTCCAGGCCGCCAATTACATAAGGTGTGGTTCCTGAGGCCGCAATTCCGATAACAACGTCATTTTTATTGATGTTCCATTCGGATAAGTCTTTCCAGGCTTGTTCTTTATCGTCTTCTGCAAATTCCACAGCTTTACGGATGGCCGTGTCGCCGCCGGCAATCAGTCCGATGACCATATCAAAAGGAACACCGAAAGTAGGCGGGCATTCCGAGGCATCCACAATTCCCAATCTTCCTGAAGTTCCGGCTCCGATGTAGAATAATCGCCCACCTTTTTTCATTTGCGCCACGATTATGGAAACAAGAGTTTCAATTTGCGGCAAGGCTTTTTCTACGGCCAGCGGAACGGTTTTATCTTCGTTGTTGATGTTGGTCAGTAAATCGTGAACCGACATTTTTTCAAGATGTTCGTATTTTGAGGATTGCTCGGTGGTTTTTGTAAATGCCATAATTTAACCTAATACATGATGCGCCAAAACATTTTGTACATCATACACATTAACTGATTTATTGAACTGTTTTACAATACTTGGATTTACTTCACTGGAAACCCAGATTTTTAATTCGGCTTCCAAATCGAAAGTACCGGCTGTTTCAATGCTAAAACGTGATATACTTTTGTATGTAATTGATTTGTACTCTATTTTACTTCCGGTAAGTCCTTGTTTTTCAACTAATATAAGGCGTTTGTTCGTAAAAATAAAAGTATCGCGAATTAATTTAAAGCCTAACTCTACAGTTTCACCTGTAATTAATAGTTTGCCATAGTCTTTCACTAAAGTGTCTTTGTCTACAGCACCTGCATTTCCTAATATAGCAGAGAATATTCCCATGTTTTTTTTATTTTTTATTAAATATATTTTTTACATAAAATAAGCCAACACAATCCCCAGTATAATTGCGGACAGTTTCGCCATATTGAATTTGTGTCCTTCGCTGGTTTCAAAAATAATCGTGGATGAAATATGAAAGAGAATTCCGATCACAAAAGCGGTGATTTCTGCGTAATAATGCGTGATGAACGGTAGTTTTTCCGATGCGATGGTGCCCAGTGGGGTCATGGCGGCAAAGGTTAACATAAAGACGAAAATAGAAGTCCGGTTCAAATGGGAACTACTGAAAAACGTGGTTAAAATAATAGCTATCGGGAAGTGGTGAATGGCGATGCCCCAAGCCAAATCGTTATGATGGCTCACCGGCATTCCTTCCAATAAGGCGTGCAGACACAAACTGATGAACAACGACCACGGAATGTGGTGCATGGTGTCGTGTCCATGTACATGCCCGTGTTCGGCACCTTGCGAGAAATATTCCAAAATAATCTGAAACAGAATTCCGAACATGATGAAGAAACCTACGCCATTGTGAACATGGCCGTGAGCATCAGCAACGTGGGAGGATTCATATACCGCCGGCAGTAAATGCGATACGGTCAATGCCAATAAGAAAGAACCGCTGAAAGCCAGTAAAACCTTCAGGTTCTTTTTGCTTTCCGGACGAAAAAAGGTAGCTATCACGTAGCCAAGCAGTACCGAAAGTAAAGGCAGTAAGTAGATCATACTATTTGAAAATCAGGATTAAGCGTTCCGAATCGTTTTTAAAAAATTTGCGCAGTTTGTAATCGCCGAAAACGTCCAAAAGGAAAATCCCGGCTTCTTCCATCATCTGCTCAAAATCGCTTAAAGTTAAGGCTTTTACTTTTTCCGTGAAATGAAATTTTTGCCCTTTGTCTTCAAAATCGATTTCTTTGAAAATATGATTGTCTTTTACGTAGCGTTTGATGTGAAAATCGATGCCTTCAACGGTTTTTATTTCTTCGGGAACTAAATTGTTGATGATGTAATTTACATTCATAAAGTCGATTACCGCAAAACCGTATTCGGTAAGGCTTTCTTTGATGGCTTTTAAAGTGGTAAGGTTATCGTCATCACTTTCAAAATACCCGAAACTGGTAAATAAATTGAATACGGCATCGAATTTTTCCTCGAAAGGCTCCCGCATATCGTGTACTTTGAAATGCAGTTTGTCGTTAGCAAATTCTGATGCTGAGGCGATACTGTTTTCAGATAAATCAGCACCGGTAACATCGTAGCCTAACTGATTGAGATATAAAGAATGACGTCCTTTTCCACAAGCCAAATCCAAAATTTTAGCATCTTCAGGCAGATTTAAATAATGGGTAAGGTTGTCCATAAAATGCTGCGCTTCGGCATAATCACGGTCTTTGTATAAAATATGGTAATAAGGTGTGTCAAACCAAGAGGCAAACCAATTTGCAGTATCTTTTTGCATAGAAATTCTTTAAGCCTACAAATTTAACGTATTTTTGCCGATGCAATCAATAGGAAGTAAGAAAATAGACAATTGAAGATAGAAAAAAGAGATTGCTTTGATACGGATACTTAAGAATGGAACAAAATTTTAAAATGGTTGCCAAAACCTTATTTGGTTTTGAAGAAATATTAGCAAAAGAATTGGCCCAGTTAGGGGCTCAGAAGATAGAGCAAGGGACTCGTATGGTTAGCTTTTACGGGGACAAAGGTTTTATGTATAAAGCGAATCTTGCTTTGAGAACGGCTTTAAAAATTTTAAAACCGATTTATCATTTCAGAGCGTTTAACGAACAAAGTTTGTACCGTGGCATTCAAGGGATTGACTGGTCGAAGTATTTGTCGGCGCATCAGTCGTTTGTGGTGGATGTGACGTTGCATTCGGAGCATTTTAACCATTCGCAGTTCGTGGCTTTGAAAACGAAAGATGCTATTGTAGATCAGTTCCGTGAGAAATTTGGCAAGCGCCCGAATATCGATAAAGATTTTCCGGATTTGCGTATCAACGTGCATATCGACCGTGATCAATGTTCGGTTTCTTTAGACAGTTCCGGTGATTCGTTGCATCACAGAGGATATAAAACTGCAACTAATATCGCTCCAATCAATGAAGTTTTAGCAGCAGGAATGTTATTGCTTTCCGGTTGGGATGGCCAAGGCGATTTTATCGATCCGATGTGTGGTTCAGGAACCATTTTGGCAGAAGCGGCGATGATTGCCTGCAATATACCGGCCAATATCAACCGAAAAGAATTCGCGTTCGAGCGTTGGAATGATTGGGATAATGCTTTATTTGATCAGATAATGGATTCATTGATGAAGAAAGTAAAAGAGTTTCATTATACGATTACGGGTTATGACAAAGCGCCGTCTGCTGTAATGAAAGCAAAGGACAACATCCGAAATGCCAATTTGGATGAATATGTGAAAATCTCTGAACGCAATTTCTTCGATACGGAAAAAGAAACCCGCGGGCCTTTGCATATGGTATTCAATCCGCCTTATGGGGAGCGTTTGGATATCGAGATGGAACGATTTTACAGAGAAATCGGTGATACGTTGAAACAAAGTTACCCGGGAACGAATGCGTGGTTTATCACTGCCAATTTAGAAGCATTGAAATTCGTAGGTTTGAAACCGTCCCGAAAAATAAAACTATTCAACGGAAAACTGGAAGCACGTTTGGTGAAATACGAAATGTATGAAGGAAGCAAGCGAACAAAATTTGCTTCGCCAGATCGTCCAAAGGACTCGGGTCAGCGTCAAGAAAATAGTGATCAATAATCGCTTTTTAACTCATAACTCATAATTCATAACTTTAAAAAGATGACTTTAAAAACAAAAGGTTTGCTATACAACTTTATAGGTTTTGCGCTATTGTTTGTAATTGTTAGAATTGTAGCCGAAATGTTTACCAATTTAACTGGAATCTGGTTACCGTTAACTGCTTTTGTTGTGGCTACGTTACTAGCACCAAAATTTCAGACAGTGCAAACCAGCGAAGGCGAAAAGCTTTTTATGAAATGGCTTTTCTTTAAAGGTGTTAAAGAAGTTAAGTGATAAAAAAATCCCAACTCTTAAGTTGGGATTTTTTATGATTTTTATTTCTGACTTTTATAAAGAGGAATGAAGTAGCTCACGGTATAGTTAAATCCTACCCCAAATTTTCCGTCATAGGTACGGTTAAATCCCGGTATAAATAAGTTGTCAAAATTCTCCGGTTTTTTATTGGTTACCAGATAATTAATTCGGGCGGAAAATCCTAAATAGACATTATTGAAAAGTTCAGCTTTTACGCCGCCAACCACTTCCAACCAGCTGGCGTTCAATCCGCTGAATTCTTTATCCGCGATAACTGTTGTCTGACCAAAATAGGGATTGGTGTTATAAATGGTATATTGGTTCAGTTCCTGAGAAAACGAACTCACTCCGTAACGCATACCGGCATAAATCATGTTTTCCATATCCAGCCAGTTTTGATAGGTGTTGTAGTCGAAACCAACTTTGAAATAACTTCCTTTGGTGGTAAAATTAAGTTGGTCGTCATCTACGGTTTTCTTTTCGTTTCCTAATTCTCCGGCGATGTATATTTTTTTCGTTAGGCGATAATCTCCAACAATTTCAAAACCTTTGTAATCTTTGTCATAAACAGATTTTGCCAAACGGTGTAAATCTAAACCAACGCGCAATCCATAACGTTCTGTTTTTCCAGATTTAACGGTGTCTTTAGTTTTTTCCTGTGCCAATGCTGATAACGAAACCAACATCAAAGCCATACTAAAAATAGATCTTAATGTGTGTTTCATTTTCATTTTGGATATTGGATTGTGTTATGGTTCGGGATTGAATCCACATATTGGAGTCATTAATCAATTCCGGGCTATTGTCATTCAGTTGAAAAACCGTTTTGTAACCACAGGCTCTCGAGATAAAAACATCAGAACGAACGTAATTGAAGGTAAGTACATCACTGTTATCGTTGGTATTGTCTGAGTCTGAACCGTTTTGAATGAACTGAAGTGTAGTAACGTCTTCATTAACCTTCAAAGGAATTTTAATTTTACTAATGCCGTTATACGATATCCCAGTTGTAAAACCCGAAGCCACAACGCCTAAATTACTAACGGTTTTCAGGTTTTCAGGATTGGCAGCATCATAAAATTCGATCACCACATTGGGAGTGGTTGGTGTTCCTTCGGCACAGATATCATCTTTCTCACAACTCCAAAATGAATTGGCAAGTAAAAAAGACAATGCAACTATTTTAAGTTTTCTCATAGTGTATTTAGA
Source organism: Flavobacterium enshiense (assembly GCF_040750275.1). Lineage (GTDB taxonomy): Bacteria > Bacteroidota > Bacteroidia > Flavobacteriales > Flavobacteriaceae > Flavobacterium > Flavobacterium enshiense_B. The sequence goes on along the minus strand of NZ_JBDOCV010000003.1, from coordinate 84,165 downwards.
ATCAATGTGATAATCAGTGTTTTTGCAAATGAAAATTTTTAACTGATTATTGTGACTGCGACTGTAAACTAATTTCGTTTTTCCAAAAGTACAACATTTTCCACGTGATGCGTTTGCGGGAACATATCCACCGGACGCACTCGGGTTACTTTGTACATTCCGTCCATTAAAGCTAAATCACGCGCTTGTGTTGCCGAATTACAACTCACGTACACTACCTTTTCTGGAGCAATTTTCAAAATCTGTCCCACTACATCAGCATGCATACCGTCACGAGGCGGATCGGTAATAATTACATCCGGATGACCGTGTGTTTTGATGAATTCGTCGTTGAACACGTTTTTCATGTCCCCAACAAAAAACTCACAGTTGGTAATGTTATTGCGTTTTGCGTTTTCTTTGGCATCGGCAATTGCTTCCGGAACGGCTTCCACACCAATTACTTTGTTCGCTTTTTTGGAAACGAATTGTGCAATAGTTCCGGTTCCGGTGTATAAATCATAAACCAGTTCATTACCTGTTAAACCAGCAAATTCTCTAGTAATTGAATACAATTCATAGGCTTGAGCAGAATTGGTTTGATAGAACGATTTCGCATTGATACTGAAGTTCAAACCTTCCATTTCTTCCAAAATATATTCTCTTCCTTTGAAAAGAATGATGTCCTGATCGTAAATAGTATCGTTGGCTTTCTGATTGATCACATATTGTAACGACGTGATTTCCGGGAAACGCTCCGACAAGAAATTCATCATCAGTTCAATGCCTTTTTTATTGTTGTCGTAAAACTGAATCAATACCATGATTTCTCCGGTAGATGCTGTACGAATCATAAGGGTACGCAACAAACCGTGATTTTCTCTAGGATTGAAGAATGTTAATCCGTTTTCGTTGGCAAAACGTCTTATTTCATTACGAATGGCATTGGAAGGATCCTGCTGTAAGTGACATTTGTTGATGTCCAGAATTTTGTCCCACATTTTCGGGATGTGGAAACCAACGGCATTTTTATTGTCTAATTCCACTTCGGAATCGATTTCTTCCTGAGTCATCCAGCGGGAAGACGAGAAACCGAATTCCATTTTATTGCGATAGAAGAATTGTTCTTTGGAACCTAAAATCGGTTCAAATTCCGGCAATTCCACTTTACCGATTCTTTTTAAATGATTATAAACTTCCTGATTTTTGTAGAACAGCTGCTGCTCGTATTTCATGTTCTGCCATTTGCAACCGCCACAAACGCCGAAATGCTCACAGATCGGGTCGATGCGATGTTCGGAAAATTCATGAAAATTCACGGCCTTTCCTTCGTAATAGGCTTTGCGTTTTTTGAATGTCTGTACATCCACTACGTCGCCCGGCACTACATTCGGAATAAAAATTACTTTACCATCAGGAGCCTTTGCTACTGATACGCCTTTTGCACCTGCATCAAGGACTTTCACGTTTTCGAATACGATTTTGTCTGTTTTCTTTCTTCCCATGCGGCAAAGATAAGAATTGTCAATTACGAATTACGAATTGTCAATTACGAATTTGAGGTTTGGGATTTGATACTTCAACTCTGCTTAGTGTGATAATCTGGAATTTTAAAATTTTATTTTTTAATGTAAAGGAAATCAAATAATTAACAGGAAATTAATAGGAAATTGAAAAAGGATGCAGTAACTTAGAGTGATAATATAAAAAGTATGTACCGTGAATCGTTTCGTTATAATTTTTATTCTTTTTTTATTCCATTTGAATCTTTTCGGGCAACACGATTTGAAAGGGATTGTTTTGGGTAATGGTTATGCAAAAGCTAATGTTGAAGTAGTCAATATTACCAAAAAAATAGTAAAGAAAACAGATGATAAGGGGAAGTTTTTAATATCGGCTGCTGTTGGAGATGTCATTTTGTTCGCGGCTAAAGATTATAACGAGAAAAAAGTAAAACTGAACCAGGAGCATTTTAATTCCGAAATTGTATTTCAATTGGAAATAAAAGCTGTTGAATTAAAAGAAATTGAAATTGCAGGGACAGAAAAACTTAAAGTCGGTACCAGCTATGAAGCTTTAAAAATGGAAAAATTGGCAAGAGAGGAAAATCAGCCAAAAGTAGTTGGTGTTTTTACCGGTGAGATTGATAAAGGAATCGATTTTGTAGAGATAGGGAATAAAATCATTAAGTTGCTGGATAAGCAGTTGGCTCCAAAAGGTGAAGTGAAAAACACTGAAAGTTTCAAGAAGTATGTGAGAAGAGAGTTTTCAAATGAATTTTTCATAACTAAGTTAAATCTGAAGGAAAACGAAATCGATCCGTTTATCGTTTTTTGTGAAAATGACCTGAAATCCAGAGATATTACCCAACAAAATGGCGTACTTGACGTTCTCGAATTTATGCTTGATAAAAGAAAAGATTTTAAAAATTGAAAAAGCAATAAAGATTTAGTTGCAAATACACCTTCAAATTTCGTACTTCGTATTTCTAATTTTTGAACTACTATGTATCGTCATTTAGCACTGCTTCGCGGCATTAACGTTTCCGGACACAACATGATTAAAATGGAAGACCTTAAAGCTTTATTGGAGCGAATGGGTTTTGCAAATGTGAGAACCTATATTCAATCGGGTAATGTTTTTATAGATTCTGAAGAAGGACACGGAGCAACAGTCGGATTTAAAATCAAACAGGAGATTTTTAAAGAATGGGGTTACGATGTGCCAATTATTGTTGTTACTAAAAATGATTTGGAAGCCTGTTTGCAAAACAATCCGTACTTAAAAGAAAAAGATATTGATACCAAAAAACTGTATTTCACTTTCATCTCTAAAGAATTGAATGACAGTAGTATTCATGAACTCAAAATGAGTCAGGTTAAACCTGATGAAGCCGTAATCGACAAAAATCGTATCTACATTAAATACGCAGTTGGAGCCGGAAAAACCCGTTTCGACCAGAAATACATTGAGAAAAAGTTAAATGTAACGGCAACGATGCGCAATCTGAATACCGTTACGAAGCTTTTGGAAATGTATGAGGAATAATCAGTGATTGTTAAGGGTCTTGATGAAAGCAACCAACTCTTGAATTTCGGTTTTGGAAAGATTTAGTTTGTCGGTTGGTAAGGTTTGATTGTCTAAATTTATACCAATTCCGGCACCACCGCCGCGGTTGTAAAAATCGATAACTTCTTCAAGCGAATTGTAAACACCATTATGCATATAAGGAAACGTTACTGCAGAATTTCGAATGGTTGGTGTTTTAAATGCATGCTTTTTTAAGGGCGCTTTCGTTATTAGATATTCGCCTAAATCAGTATCAATTGTTGCGTTTTGAATTACGTTTTTAGAAGGAACACCCAAAACCTCACTTTCGGTTTCATTGTAAAAAGGAGGTACACTTCCGTTGAACAATGGAAAGAAATGACACGTAGCACATTTTGCTTTTCCCATAAACAGGTTAAAACCGTTTTTTTCTTGTGATGAAAATGCAGCCTTTCCACGTAAATAAGAATCGAATTTGGAATTGAGTTTCGATAACGAGCGCACATAACTCGCCAACGATTTTAAAAGATTCTGTTCTGTAATTTCGTTATCGTTGGGGAAAGCTTTTTTAAATTCCGGCTTATATTTCGTACTCTTTTTTACTTTGTCAAGCGCATGGGCAAAACTACCGTGCATTTCATCTTTATTGTTGATAACCGCTTTGACTTGGTCTTCCAGATACTGCACGCGACCATCTAAAAATAAAGTATTTTGAAAGCCGGAATTTAAAAGGGTAGGTGTGTTTCGGGACAGTTTTCCGTTTTCGACGGCTTTGGTTTTATGATCGGCGTATGCTTGGGATGGAATATGGCAGGTAGTACACGAAACCTGGTTGTTACCGCTTAAAATAGTGTCGGAAAATAATTGTTCACCTAAAGCAATTTGCTCATTTGAAGGGTTTTGGTTGTAAGCCGGGGCAAAATAATTCACATTAAAAGCGGTTTCTTCAAAAACAGTAGCTTCCTCAAAATTGATGGCACCCGGAAAAGGATTGTTTTTGATTTTAAGTTCTTTTTGTAGCTGCTGGATTTTTTTAGAAATGGGAATGCAGTATGTTACAATGAATTCCGCGCGGTTAAAAGTATCGAAATCCTGATTTTTGTCGAGATAGGTTTCTGTTTGGCTAATCAGTGCCGTGAACGCCTCATCTGTTTTAAAAATTGAGATTGTTCTGCCAATGCTTTGAATTACCGCTTTAGTTTCCGGAATGGAATGAAAAGCAATCGGAGAATCAAAACCCGAAATACCCAAGCTCATCATACGGAGCATTTCCAGTTTTTGCGCTTCAAAAATATTGCTGTCGGAAAGTAGTATGTTTTCAGTATTCGTTTTTGCCGATTGGACATAGCCATTTAAAATTCCGATTTGTTTTTTTAACTCTTCAGTATCGGATTCATCGGAAAAAAGTAGCTCTTCCACTTTTTGAAAACCTGTGGCTTCTTCCGTTTTGCGGCTGGTTTCCTGGATGTCGTTTTTGTCTATGGCGGCTCCGTTTATCTTTATAGCGGTTTCCGGAAAATAGAAGGTTAGCAGGGCTTCTGTTTTTTTATAGGCTAATCGGGTGCTTTTGAATTTTTGCCGAAGTGTTTTTTTATCGGATTTTTTCTGAATCAACGTATTTAATTCGGAAACTTCCTTTGCGAATTCGGAATAATGCGCTACAAAATGCTGCTTGGTTTTTTCAGTAGGAGTAAGCGGGTTGTATTCTTTATTTTGACAGGAGAATATAAATAGTGCAAGTAGCAATAAAGGGATGATTTTTTTCATCAACGTTGTAAATTAAAAATTAGGAGCACGGTGAAGTACTCCTAATTTATTGGTATTCTTTATTTTGGAATTATCTTGGTAAACCTTTAATCAATACGATTTGACTTCCCTGATTTTCGTTTGGACGAACACTTCCGCCATCAACACCTTTGAAAGCATCGGTTCTCCAAGAGTGTGGCTGAATGGATAACATGAATGTGTCCGGCACTCCAATTGTTTCGGAAACATCAAGCAATGCACCATATTCCCAAGATCCTAAAGCTGAAGTTGAACTTAAGAATTTGTTGGTTGCATCGTTTCTTTTGTGATCTAATTCAAAAACCACTTTTAATTCTTTAGTGGCAATGTTATACTGATAGATGTAAGCATCGTGCGTTTCATCACCATAACCGTTAGAATCCTCCTGAATGTAAACATAGTTTTTCGTTACACAGATGTTGTCCGGATTTTGGAATTGTTTTGCTTTTCCGGTTCTGTTATCTCCATCTAAAACTAATGTGAGTTGTCCGCTTAAAGGATTGTTGGCGTCCAGTTCCAGTTTGTAAACACGACCATATTTAGAACGGGAATTGTCTGTATTGGCTCCGGAATTGTTTTGTCCGGTAACGTTGAAATAAATTTCTCTTTCTTTACCGGTTTCTTTGCGGTAATCAATATCTTCCACACGACCGAAAGCGATTGCGTTTAAGGCTTGTGCTGCCTGATTGTTTTGTAAACCGGTATTGGTTTTGGCGTTGGTAATTTCTACGAACTGTACCGGGTAACTTGTGTTTTCGGTCATGGTTCTTTCATTGGTAACGTTATCTGTACGTTTGATCACGTATACTTTTCCATTGTTTAAATCTCCGGTTGATGATTTGTATAAAACCAATTGACCTCCGTAAGTACCGGAATCATCATCGCCCAAAAGAACTATGGTTTGCCCTGCATACGCTTCTTTCGCTAAAGGAACAGCGTTTTCAGCACACCATCTTCCAAAACCTAAAACGGGTCTAGGGGTTGTATTGTTGGCTTTGGTGTCAAAAGGCGTGATTGCGTGTACTTGTGATTCGTTATCACTTTCTCCGGCCGTCAGGAAAATTGGCCCGAAACCGTGTATTTCAGGAGTTGCTAAAGAGGCAGAACATAAACGGTTTCCAGACCCGTTAGAATTTAAAACGTATTCACCGGCAACGGGCTTAAAGGTGTTGTCAAATTTAATTTTTGCTACCGAATAATTATCTTCATTGTTTACTAAAAAAGTAAAGGTTCCATCTGAATTTTTAAATAAACCGGAGCCATCAGCGGAACCACCAAAAACGAATTCCGGAGTTTCAATAAAATCATCCTCACTGGAAAATAATGAGAAAGTTTCTACTGCTGAAAATTCGGTTTTCGTATTTAATAAGACAGGTGTAACCGAATGATTTTTTAACTGAATTGGACTTTGTGGTTCATTGTTAGAACTTTCATCAGAATTGCATGCTATTAAGCCGGTCAGAATTGCAGAACCTAAAAAAGCATAGTGTAATTTCATTTTTTCATGTTTTTTGTTAGACCTGACAAACTTAAACGACTGATGTTAGCTTAATTTATACAGAATATTCACAAAAGGTTATCATTTGTAACAGATATCTTTCTTTTTGTTAACTATGTATGAATGAGTTTTTGTTGTGATTTTTTTACTATATTTTTGAAGCAAACAAACCTCTTTTGTTATAAAATTCATAAAAAAGACTGTAAAATGTTATTTTTTTCGAAACGAATTGTTAACTTGCACAGAAATTTAGCCCCTGAGAATTTTATAATAACTGAAACTACTAAATCAAAATTATAATGCAAGTGTTAGAAAAAATGAGTTCAGCAGAAGCCATCCAATTGGAGGATAAGTATGGTGCGCACAATTATCATCCGCTTCCGGTTGTTCTGAGTAAAGGCGATGGCGTTTACGTTTGGGATGTTGAAGGGAAGAAATACTACGATTTTTTATCTGCGTATTCGGCGGTCAACCAGGGACACTGCCATCCAAAGATTGTTAAGGCAATGATGGAACAAGCACAAACCTTAACCCTTACTTCAAGGGCTTTTTACAATGATAAATTAGGTGTTTACGAGCAGTATATTACCAACTATTTTGGTTTCGATAAAGTATTGCCTATGAATACTGGGGCCGAAGCTGTGGAAACCGCTTTGAAGTTATGCCGTAAATGGGCATACGAGAAAAAAGGAATTCAGGAGAATGAAGCACAAATTATTGTTTGTGAAAATAATTTCCACGGAAGAACCACAACTATTATTTCGTTTTCCAACGATGAAAATGCACGTAAGAATTTCGGGCCTTATACAGCAGGCTTTATAAAAATTGCTTATGATGACATCGAAGCTTTAGAAAAAGCAATTACTTCATCTCCGAATATTGCAGGTTTTCTTGTAGAGCCTATTCAGGGTGAGGCGGGAGTTTATGTTCCTTCTGAAGGTTATCTGGCTAAAGCGAAGACTTTGTGTGAAAAACACAATGTATTGTTTATTGCTGATGAAGTACAAACAGGAATTGCACGTACAGGAAAATTATTAGCGGTTCAGCATGAAAATGTAACTCCGGATGTTTTAATCCTTGGAAAAGCATTGTCAGGAGGGGCTTATCCGGTGTCGGCAGTTTTGGCGAATGACGACATCATGAATGTTATTAAACCAGGTCAGCACGGTTCTACATTCGGTGGAAATCCTATAGCTGCTGCTGTAGCAATTGCTGCGTTAGAGGTTGTAAAAGAGGAAAATTTAGCTGAAAATGCAGAATATTTAGGAGGAGTTTTCCGTTCTGAAATCGCTAAATATATCGAGACTTCAAATATTGCAACTTTAGTTCGTGGGAAAGGTTTGTTAAATGCTATTGTAATTAATGATACGGAAGAAAGCGATACGGCTTGGAATATCTGTATGAAATTAGCGGAAAATGGTTTATTGGCCAAACCAACGCACGGAAACATTATTCGTTTTGCACCACCTTTAGTTATGACTGAAGAGCAATTGATGGATTGTGTTTCGATAATTATAAATACACTTAAAGAATTTGAGAAATAAATACTATAAGCAATAAAAAAATCCGCTGAAAAGCGGATTTTTTGTTTTATATAAATAGGATTATTGTCCCATCAGTTCTCTCATTTTTTCTTGCATTAATTCCGGATCCTGTAATGCTTCCATTCCGAAATAGCTGATCATCCAAATCATATAGATCAAATACAGAACGCTTAATACAATACCAATAATACATAAAATCTTTCCTGTTTTAATATTGCCGAAATTAGTATATGCAGAAGGATTGGTGTTGTATACGGCGGTGTCTTTTTTTGCTAAATACAAACCTACACCTCCTAAAAGTATTCCTAATACTCCGTAACAACAGCAGGTGATTATTGATAATACGCCTAAAATAATTACTGCTGTAGCATTTGGTAATTTTTGTTTGGTTTCAAAGTTGTTGAAATTTGTTTCTTCCATAATGGTTTGGTTTTGGTTAACTATAAAATATAAAAATGTTTAATAAAATAAGAGACTACCATAATTACTGCATTTGCTATTCCAAGTGAAATAATGATTTTGTGATAGTTTCTGGTTTTGTCAATAAAGTTAAGGCTTGCAAAAACAAAAAAGAGCACTAAAGTGTAAATGGCAGGAAACATTTTAAAGGCATCAATGAATTCTCCTTTAAATAATAATACTAAAGCTCGTTGTGTACCACAGCCAAAGCATTCTATACCAAATAGTTTTTTGCTTAAGCAGGGTAGCATGTATTCTTCCATTAGAGGCTTTTTTTCTGTAAGACAATTATACTAAAAAAAGTTATTACTTCAGAAATTAAGAAAAAATATTTTAAACTTTACTATTTTTGGTCCAAATAAGGTAACAATGAAAACCATATACATTATTATACTTTTAGCAGTTTTTGGAATTGCTTTTTATGAGCAGTCGAAACCTAATCCAAGTGTTTGGGTTCAAGTAATCGGCGTAATAGTTTTCTTTTACGGTGCGATGAAATTAATGTCCAAAACCTCAAGTAATCATAAAGATAAAGAAGAAGATGTTTAATATAGGGGATAAAGTTTCAGTGCTTGATGATGTAATCAGTGGTAAAGTTGTGGGTTTTGAAAAGGATCAGATTATCATTGAAACTGCGGATGGATTTACAATGAAATTCATGCAAAATGAGTTGATTAATGAAAACAGAACCAGTGATTTAAAGTCATTTACTTCTAATCAGAGTTTAAGTCAGATTTTAAAAGAAAAGGAAGAGGTAAAGAAGCGTTCTTTTGTTAAAGAAAAGAAATCACGCAAAGACGAATTTGTTCTGGAAGTTGATTTACACATTGAAAAACTAGTGCCTTCAAAACGTGGAATGTCCAATTATGATATTCTTACTTTACAGATGGAAACTGCGAAACGACAACTCGATTTTGCCATCAAAAACAGAATGCCGAAAGTAGTTTTAATTCATGGAGTAGGCGAAGGAGTCCTGAAAGCAGAACTCGATTTTTTACTCGGTCGCTATGACGGAATTTCATTTCAGGATGCCAATTATCAAAAATATGGTTTGGGTGCCACCGAAGTGCACATTAAACAAAATCCAAATCGCTAATTACAAATCGGTAGTATACGTTCCGAAAAGATACTCTTCAAAAACAAAAGTGTTATCGTTACTTACAAACTGGATGTTAATGAATTTAATTTGATGGTTGTATCCGGTAACCGTTACTTCGCTTGTAACAGGATCAATAGTGGTTTTTTCCGTTGAAATGATTTGAATAGTTCCTCCGGTTGCCGCAGTCCATTCGTTGATAACCGTTGGATTAGCCGGCGGAATGACAGAACAGATAGTATTGTTGGTAATAGTACCGTTGTATTTTCTGTAAAGTACTCTGTTTGAACCTGAAATGGTAACAATTCTTGGGGTGTCTACCGGTGTGGCTTCATTCGGAAAGTTTGAAGCAGGGATGTCCAACAGCAAAAGTTCTCCGCCATTAATTTTGAACAACACTTCTTTATCGGTACATTTCTGAATGGTAGCGGCATCGAAATTGAACGATTCCAAAACCAAATCACCGTCATCACAAGAGCTTAAAAGCATTGCACAAACCAATAAACCGAAAAACTTTTTCATAAGTTGCTGTATTTGGGACAAAAATAGCATTTTTAGTTTTTAAAAGCGATAAAAGAAAACACGAAAATTCATCAATATTGCTATATTTGGGAACCAAATGAAAAACTAATTTATGTCATCTAAACATCAAACGAATTATCCTGCGTTGTATACACTAATCACCGTTTTCTTTTTCTGGGGATTTATTGCGGCAGGAAACAGTATTTTTATTCCATTCTGTAAAAGCTATTTTTCACTGGATCAGTTTCAGTCGCAGCTCGTGGATTTTGCATTTTATACCGCTTATTATGTAGGTGCCTTGTTGTTGTTCATTTTTGGGACTTTTAAAAATAAGGATGTCGTAAGCAGCTGGGGATATAAAAAGAGTATTGTCTTCGGATTGCTTTTTTCAGCCCTTGGGGCAGGAGCCATGATCCTGGCGGTGGAAGCGAATTTGTATGCCGGAATGCTAACTGGTTTGTTTATAGTGGCTTTAGGTTTTTCACTGCAGCAAACTGCAGCCAATCCTTTTGCAATTTCTTTGGGGAACCCCAAAACCGGAGCTGACCGTGTGAATTTAGGAGGTGGAATCAATTCTTTCGGAACTGCACTTGGTCCGTTACTTGTTGGATTTGCGCTTTTCGGAACCACAGCAACTGTTACAGACGATCAGATCAAAGGTATGGATCTAGGGAAAGTAGTTTTGCTTTATGTATGTGTAGGGTTGCTTTTTATTGCTGCGGCTGCCTTGTTTCGTTTCTCAAAGAAAGTACCGGCTGGAATTTCGAATGAACCAATGGAAAAAGCAAACAAAGCCATGCGTACGCTTGTGATAATGACAGGTTTGCTGATTATTTGCTTTGTGCCGGTTTTCAGTAGTTATAAAAGTGAAGAAGCTAAGAAGATTGTGGCTTTAGAAGCAAAAATCGCTGATCTTCAAAAAGCAACTGAAAAAGTATCGGTAGTTCCTGATAATGAAGCAGTAAAAGCTGAAATAACTTCGTATGAGAATGAAATAAAGCCGCTTAAAGAAGGGTTGGAGCATAACAGAATGCTTTGGCTTTCCGGTGCTTTAATAGTTGTTGTCGGAGGATTACTGTTCTCGTATCGGTCTGCCACAAAAAACAATGAAGGTTGGGGAGCGATGCAATATCCGCAATTGGTTTTGGGGATGTTGGCCATCTTTACCTATGTTGGAGTAGAAGTAGCTATCGGAAGTAATTTAACCGAGCTTTTAAAACTAAAAGAATTCGGAAGTATTAGTGTTTCAGACAGTGCGCCATATATTTCCATGTATTGGGGAAGTTTGATGATTGGACGCTGGGCAGGAGCTATCAGTGTTTTCCATTTGACGGATGCCAAGAAAAAAATGGCCTTAGTAATTGTTCCGTTGATTGCTTTTTCAGTGGTTATCGGTGTAAATACTATTGCGCAAAAAGACATGACGCCACTTTATTTTTATGTGGTTTGTATAGTGTTACAGATAGTAGCTTTCTTTATCAGTAAAGACAAACCGGCGCGAACCCTGACTGTTTTTTCAATCTTTGGTGTAGCAGCCATGTTAATTGGTTTGTTTACTGCCGGAAACGTAGCGATTTATGCATTTTTAGCTGGTGGTTTGGCCTGTAGTATCATGTGGCCCGCGATTTTCAGTTTGTCTATTATTGGTTTGGGTAAATATACTTCACAAGGATCCGCATTCTTAATTATGATGATTTTAGGAGGAGGAATTATTCCGCCGTTGCAAGGGAAACTTTCGGATATCATCGGAATTCACCAATCCTATATTATTCCGGTACTTTGTTTTGCTTATTTATTGTTTTTTGCGGTTGCCGTAAAAGCAATCTTGAAAAAGCAAAATATCGATGTGGATGAAATCGAAACCGAAGGCGGACACTAAATCTTAATAAAATAATAATATCGAATTCGGAGCGGAGGAAATACTTTACCTTTGCTCCGAATTTCTTTTTTATGCAAATCAATAAATACTATCTGGCAGCCATTACGGCCTTTGTAATCTGGGGTTTTTTTAGTCTGGCTTTAAAGCCGATACATCATTATCCTTCGCTGGACATTTTGTTTTATCGTGTTTTTCTAAGTGTTTTGTTGATATCGGCTATAAATCTTGTTATACGCAGGCATGTGCTTCTGAAAGACTGGAAAACGGTCATGTCAAAATCAAAATCAGAGAGAAATAAAATTATTAAAGTAAATGTAGGTGGCGGTTTGTTGTTAACCGCTAACTGGTTTATATTTATTTATGTAATGAACCACATCAGTGTAAAAGCTGCTTCTTTTGCTTATTTGGTTTGTCCTATATTAACAACAGTTTTAGCTTTTTTTATGCTTAAAGAACGGTTAAGTAAATACCAATGGATTGCGGTAGGGATTAGTGTTTTAGGTTGTGTACTGCTTTCTTTTAACAGTTTTGCGGATATTTTTTACAGTTTGATTGTTGCGTTAACTTATGCGTTGTACCTTATCTCACAACGAACCAATACGGAAATTGATAAGTTTGTAGCACTGAATATCCAATTACTTACGGCAGGAATATTGCTGTTACCGTTTTATCCGAAGTTTAGTGGTCCGGTTCCGACAGAAAGTTTGTTTTATATTTGTCTTGTTTTTATAGTGATACTGTTCACTATCATTCCGCTGTTTCTTAACTTATTTGCGCTTAAAGGGATTAATTCTTCAACAGTTGGTGTTATGTTATACATCAATCCGATATTGAATTTTTTGATTGCCATATTTTATTACAAGGAAAATGTTTCTGAGGTTCAGATGATTTCGTATTCCCTGATATTAATTTCGATAGTGGTTTTCAATGAAAAACTTATCTTTAACCGTAAATTAAAAAAACAAACTGTTTCCGAATAGTATGAAAAAAGTATACTTAGATAACGCCTCTACAACACAAATTCGCTCGGAAGTTGTGTCCGAAATGATAAAAATACTTTCTGAAGATTTTGGAAATCCGTCATCTACACATGGTTATGGGAGAAGTGCCAAAGTGCTTTTGGAAACAGCAAGAAAATCGATTGCCAAACAAATTAACGCAACGGCGCCGGAAATTATTTTTACTTCCTGTGGTACAGAGGCCAATAACTGGATTTTACGATCCGCGGTTAAAGATCTTGGAGTTGAACGAATTATCACCAGTAAAATAGAGCATCATGCTGTACTTCATACTGCTGAAGTTTTAAAGCAAGAATTTGGTATTCAGGTAGATTTTGTGACTCTGAAATCTAATGGGGAGATTGATTTTACCGATTTGGTGGAACTGCTGTCTCAAAACAAAAGAACATTAGTGAGTTTAATGCATGTGAATAATGAAATAGGAACCATTTTAAATCTTGAGAAAGCGGTTAGAATTACTCACGATTATAATGCCTTGTTTCATTCTGATACTGTCCAATCCATTGGGAAAACGGAAATTAATGTACAAGAACTGGGAATTGATTTTCTGGTTTCCAGCGCACATAAATTTCACGGTCCAAAAGGAGTCGGGTTTGCCTATGTTAAGAAGAACGCAGGAATACAGCCTTTGTTTTTTGGTGGAGAGCAGGAGAAAGGACTACGTGCCGGAACTGAAGCGGTTCATCAGATTGTCGGCATGGCAAAAGCTTTAGAGTTAGCCTATCAGCATTTAAAGGAAGAGAGCGCTTATATTGCATCGTTGAAAAAGTATGCAATTGAATGTCTTGAAATTGATTTTCCTCAGATGAAAATTAATGGTGAAGAAACGTTGTATAATATTCTGAATGTGGTTTTACCGCTTCCGGAAGACAAAACGTCTATGTTGCTGTTTCATCTTGATATGAAAGGAGTTGCGGTTTCCAGAGGAAGTGCCTGCCAGAGTGGAAGTGTAAAGCCATCGCATGTTTTGGCTGAAATTCTTGACTCAGAAGAGGTTAAAAAGCCAAGCCTGCGTGTTTCTTTCAGTCACTACAATACAAAAGAAGATGTTGATGTGTTAATGGATGCCTTAAGAAGCATCTGATTTTAAGGCATTAATTGCGTTTTTTTACTGGCTTCCAGATATTTTTTCTCTACTGCCGACCAATTCACAACATTAAAGAAGGCTGAAATGTAGTCACCACGTTTGTTTTGAAATTTCAGATAGTAAGCGTGTTCCCAAACATCTAGTGCTAATATCGGTATTCCAGATACCGGCATATCTGGCATAATGGGGTTGTCCTGATTAGAGGTGCTTCCCACAACTAGTTTTCCGGTTTTATCTACCACTAACCAAGCCCAGCCTGATCCAAATTGTTGTCCGGCTACGGTGACAAACTGGTTTTTAAAAGCATCATAAGAACCAAAATCGCGATTGATGGCAGTGGCTAAACTGTCTTTGGGTTGTCCGCCAGCTTTGGGAGCAATTACTTCCCAGAATAAATTATGATTGTAATACCCGCCGGCATTGTTTCTGATTTCCATATTGGTTGGATCAGAACTTTTTAGAATCTGTTCCAAAGTCCATTTTTCAAGTTCTGTGCCTTTAATAGCTTTATTTAAATTGTTGCAATAGCTTAAGTGATGGCGGGAATAATGAATTTCCATCGTTTTAGCATCTAAATAAGGCTCTAAAGCAGTGTAAGCATATGGTAAGCCACGCATTTTGAATTTACCTTTTGCTGCTTTTACATCAGCTGGATTTCCATAGACGGATTGCGTTTCTTGTGCTTCCGGCTCCGGTATCTGAACCACTTCTTCAAGATTGTTTTTTTTGCGGCAGGAAACCATTGTCATTACAACCAAAAAAAGGATAATTACTCTTTGAATTTTCATGCTGATGGAGATAAAATAAAAAACGAAACTTTTACAAATTTCGTTCTTTCATAAGTTTATTGATAATTTCTATGTATTGTTTTTTGGCATCATCTGCCGAGAGATGGTTTACCTGCATCCAGGCATTTAATTTAAATGCACCTCGGATGTTTTGTGAATCCTGTCGAAAAAAAAACCGATCCGAATCGTTTGATGTAGCCTGCTTATATAAGCCATACAAAATCAGCTGCATATCTATGGGGACTGAAGATTGCGGTATTAATTGGGCATTTTCAAAAGCCTCGTCAAATAATTTATTTAATTCCGTAGAATTCATTATTTTTTAATTGCAATGATGGTTTTTCCTCCAACAGCTTTTTCATTAAGCTTAACGTTGATTTCTGTACCTAAAGGTAAGTATAAATCCACTCTCGAACCAAATTTAATGAAACCGGCATCCGTTCCCTGTACAACCTGCATTCCTTCTTTTGCATAGTTAACAATGCGTCGGGCTAATGCTCCGGCAATTTGGCGGTATAGTATTTCTCCGAAAACAGGACTTTCAACTACTACTGTAGTTCTTTCGTTTTCTTCACTGGCTTTTGGATGCCACGCCACAAGGTACTTTCCGGGATGGTATTTGCTGAACTTTACTAATCCGTTTACTGCGTAACGCGTAACGTGTACGTTAATCGGCGACATGAAAATGGATACCATTAAACGTTTGTCTTTAAAGTATTCAGATTCGTATACTTCCTCAATAACAACCACTTTTCCATCAACGGGTGCAATAACATGATTGTCGTTTATGGCAGTAATTCGGGTTGGATTACGGAAAAATTGTAATATCATAATCAGCATAAACAGGGTGAATACCTGAATAGCTTTCTGAAGCCAGAAGTTAGTTACGAATTCATCGGCTAAAAAGATAACCGCAGTAGCTGTAATAGTAGCCCCTAATATAATTTTTGCTCCTTCTTTATGAAACTGTATGAACATAATTTATAATTTGATAAAATAAATATAAAAATGGTATTGCAAATATAACACTATCTAAGCGATCTAAAATACCTCCGTGTCCAGGCATTATTTTCCCACTGTCCTTAACTCCGGCCTGACGTTTGAATTTTGATTCGATTAAATCGCCTATAGTACCGAAAATACAAACAATAAACCCGGTGGCGATCCAAGTAATTGGGGATAAGCTGGTGAAATACAGACTCAAAACATAACTTCCGGCCATAGCAAAAAATAATCCGCCTAAGAAACCTTCAATGGTTTTTTTTGGGGAAATACGTTCCAGAAGCTTGTGTTTCCCTATAGATTTTCCAACAATATAAGCAAAGGTGTCATTTATCCAAATGATAATGAATACACCAATGATGATTTTTGGATTATAAGGCCCCTCTATTATTGGTAGTTTCATCAGTAAAACAAAGGGAAGGATGATGTAGCCAAAAAGGGTTACATATTTTGAAAGATTGTCGTTTTTGGGTTTAACACGTTCCAGAAACAGGTCCAGGATCAAATTTACGGAAACAAACAAGGCTCCTAATGTGAGTAATGCATCTGTTTTGGGGTTGCCGGTGTGGAAAAAGGCAAAAAGCACATAACTGGTTAATGCCAAAAGAATCGGTACGGAATTCTTCAGGTGAATCAGTTTGCAGAATTCAACTGTGCAAATAAGCATAAACATTCCGAAAAGAAGTGAAAACGTATATTCGGAATATAAAGTTGCCGAAACAAGAAGTAGTATATAAACTATTCCGGAAAGAGTTCGTATGATACTTTCGCGCATATTACAAATCTTCTAAAAGCAGTAGGTATAAGTTTTTAGGGCAACTTCCGTATTGAAGGAAATCTTCTTCTTTAGCTTTTTCGAAGTATTTAAATGTTGTAATATTGGTTGGGATTTCTTTCTCGTATTTTTTCTTGATTTCCCTTAAACCATCACTTTTGTTCCCTGTAATTTGACTGGTGGTAGCAAGAACTACAATGTTATCCGGTAAATCACTTGGTTTGTATTGCTTGATTTGTTTTGATGAAAATAAAATAGAACCCTCGTTGGCTATCAGATTTTCACAGGAAGTCAGAAGGAATTTTGGGTCTTTTGGGCTGGTGTAATTTAATTTGTTCTCATCCAAAAGACTGTAAAGTTTTGGTTCAAGACATAAAGCTTCTTTTTCAAACCAGTCGTTTTCTTCTAAAATGCTCTCAAAGTTATCGTGTACTTCCGGCAGATTTTCACAATATAAAAATTTGCCTCCGTTTTTTTTGAAATTATAGGTAAAGAGTTCGTCGATAGGCATCACCGGATCCGGAAGATAAGGACTTGTTTTATCCTTTTCTTTGTCTTCATTCGAATCTTCGGATGAGGTGCCAAAAAACTTTCTGAAAAGACTCATATATTATATAAAATCTGGGAATTTCACAATTTGATAATAACCAAAGATAAAAAAATCTTAATTCAATCCTGCAACTGAATTAAGATTTTTATAAAAAAATATTTAACAAAATTATTCGTTCTCCGTAACCGCTTCAATATCTGATTTTTCAAACGGACGTTTTCCGAAAATGTTTTCCAAATCGTCCTTGAAAATTACTTCTTTTTCTATAAGAATATCGGCCAATTGAACCAGTTTGTCTCTATTTTGATCTAAAATCTGAATAGCTCTCTGGTATTGGTTTTCGATCAAATCGGAGATTTCTTTGTCAATAACTTTTGCTGTGTCTTCCGAATAGGGTTTAGAGAAGTTATAATCGGTTTGACCTGATGAATCGTAATAAGTGATATTACCAAGTTTATCATTCAATCCGTAAACGGTTACCATAGCTCTGGCTTGTTTGGTAACTTTCTCCAAATCACTCAAAGCACCGGTGGATATTTTATCGAAAATTACTTTTTCTGCAGCACGACCTCCCATGGTAGCACACATTTCATCCAACATTTGCTCCGGGCGAACAATTAAACGCTCTTCAGGTAAGTACCAGGCAGCTCCTAAGCTTTGTCCTCGGGGCACTATGGTAACTTTTACAAGAGGTGCAGCGTGCTCCAACATCCAGCTAACAGTAGCGTGACCTGCTTCATGTATGGCAATGGCACGTTTTTCGGAAGGGGTAACAATTTTGTTTTTCTTTTCCAAACCTCCTACAATTCGGTCTACTGCGTCAAGGAAATCTTGTTTACCAACTGCCTTTTTGTTTTTTCTAGCAGCAATCAAAGCGGCTTCGTTACAAACATTGGCAATATCGGCTCCGGAGAATCCAGGTGTTTGCTTGGCAAGAAAATCGGTATCAAGTTCTTCCTCTTTTTTAAGTGGTTTCAAGTGTACTTCGAAAATTTCCTTACGCTCACGAATATCCGGTAAATCTACATAAATCTGGCGGTCAAAACGTCCGGCACGCATCAGAGCTTTATCTAAAATATCAGCTCTGTTGGTAGCGGCGAGAACAATAACGTGTGTATTGGTGCCGAAACCGTCCATTTCGGTTAATAACTGGTTTAAGGTGTTTTCACGCTCATCATTTGAACCTGAAAAGTTGCTTTTACCGCGGGCACGTCCCACAGCATCAATCTCATCAATGAAAATGATGGCTGGTGATTTCTCTTTAGCCTGTTTGAACAAGTCACGTACACGGGAAGCTCCAACTCCAACAAACATTTCCACGAAATCCGATCCGGAAAGGGAGAAGAACGGAACTTTAGCTTCACCGGCAACGGCTTTGGCCAATAAGGTTTTACCGGTTCCAGGTGGGCCGACCAATAAGGCGCCTTTAGGTATTTTACCACCAATTTCAGTATATTTTTCAGGGTTTCTCAAGAATTCTACGATTTCTTGGATTTCCTCTTTAGCACCTTCTAATCCGGCTACATCTTTGAAAGTAACTTTAACATCGTTTTTTTCATCAAACAATTTAGCTTTCGATTTTCCGATAGAAAAAATCTGTCCACCTCCGCCACCGCCACCAGCGCCGGACATTCTGCGCATCATGTAGATCCAGAAACCGATGATGATGATTAACGGTAAATAGGTAATGATGATTTCTCCCCAGTTACTTTCCGGTTCGGAAGCATAATCGTTTAATTTTCCTGACAGACGAGCTTCCTCCAGTTTTTTCTGGAAAAGTTCGTTGTTGGTTCCAATATCAAAAGAGTAATGTGGCCCGGTATTTTCTTTTCCAAAATAGGTTTCTTTCTTAAGCTTGGAATGGTCTTTCGCTTTTAAAGCCTCTTTTTTCAGATATACCTGTGCTGTGGTTTTGTTGTAAACCACTTTGTTAACCTGACCTGAATCTAAAAACTGATAGAATTTGGAAATACTCGTAGGTTTAATTTCCTGAAAATTCGATCCGCTGGATATAACTTGTATTGCAATTAAAATCAACAGCGCTATTCCGTATAAAAACCACGGACTGATTTTAATTTTAGTAGGTTTATTATCTTTTGACATGAAAATAAAATGTTAGAATTTGTTTTCAATTGAGGTGATTTTAGCATCGCCCCATAAGCTTTCAATGTTGTAATATTCACGGATATGTTTCTGGAAAACGTGAACAACGATGCTTACATAATCCATTAAAACCCACTCGGCATTTTCGGTTCCTTCCACATGCCAAGGCTTGTCTTTTAATTCTTTGGATACTACTTTTTGAATAGAGTTGGTAATTGCATTTACCTGTGTGTTGGAATTACCGTTACAAATTACGAAATAATCGCAAACGGTGTTATCTATTTCTCTTAAATCTAAAATATCAATATCGTTTCCTTTTACGTCTTCAATCCCTTTGATGATGTTTGCTAACAAATCATCATTACTAATATCTTTTACTGCCATTTATAAATTGTATATTTTCGCAAAGTTACCATTTTTGTCCTTATTTTTGACATCTTAACATAAGATTAAACTATCTAAAGTTAATTATTTTCATGAATATCATCAAACTCGATGCCATACCTTCCACAAACGACTTTTTAAAGGAAAAGCTGTCAAAACAGTTTGTCGAGAATTTTACCGTGGCAGTCGCTGAAAACCAAACTGATGGACGTGGTCAAATGGGAGCGAAATGGGAAAATGAATCCGGTAAAAACCTTACATTCAGTGTACTTGTTAAAGATTTGCTGCTTGAAATTCATTCGATTTTTAATTTGAATGTAACAGTTGCCGTAAGTATTGCTGAAGCTTTAAATACGTTTCAGATTCCCAATTTATCGATAAAATGGCCAAACGACATTTTGGCAGAGAATAAGAAAATTGGCGGTATTCTGATTGAGAACAGTATCAAAAGTAATGGGGAGATTTTTTCCATTATCGGAATTGGTCTTAACGTTAATCAAAAGGAATTTGAAGGGTTACCCCAAGCAGGTTCACTTTTTACGGTTGTTGAGAAAGAATTTGATAAAGAAGAAGTACTGAAAGTTATACTTGAAAAACTCAAGCAAAACATCGCTTCACTTCAATCCGGGAATCAAAGTCATTTCTGGATTCTATATGACCAATTTTTATTCAAAAAAGGAGTGCCGATGCCTTTTGAAGATGCAAACGGTTTTAGGTTTATGGGAATTATTCAAAAAGTAAATGAGGTGGGCAAACTTGAAATTTTATTGGAAGATGACAGTATTCGTCAATTTGACATAAAAGAAGTGCAAATGCTGTATTAAAAGAAAGGCTCTCAAATGAATGAAAGCCTTTTTTATTTTTAAAATTCTGAAACTATTAAAGTTTGTTCATGTTTGCCGCCAGGGTTTCGATGAATTTGGAGATTGGTCCTTTAATCATCATGGCCATCATAGGGTTAAACTCACCGTCAAAAATTAACTGAACTTCAGATGTGTTAGGCGTAAGCGCTTTGATGTTCGCTGTTAAAGTAAAAGGTAATTTGTCACTTGCAGCACCTAAAATTACTTTGTTTGGTGCTACTTTGTCTTTCATTTTTAATTTAATTTCCGGCATTCCTTTCAATCCGAAGATGAAAGCATTCTCATCCAAAACCTCAAATTTGGCAATGGAGTCCGGCATTAATTTTTCAAAATTCTTTACATCCGTTAATGCGTTGAATAAATACTCATCGGATTTCTCAACGTTAACTTTCGGGCTTTCTAAATTCATAATTGTTAATCGTTATTTATACTTCAATACCCCAGGTAGATGGACTCTTACGCCATTCCTTCAGTGTTTCGTGTTCTTCTTCGGTAATGTATTGTTTGGCAACAGCTTCTTCCAATAAAGAGTCGTAGTTTCCTAAAGTGAAAACATCCAACTTGGCTTCTTTACAATTTTGTTCTGCAACGTCAAATCCGTAAGTGAAAATGGCAACCATTCCTTTTACGTTGGCACCGGCTTCTCTCAAAGCCTCAATGGCCTGTAAACTGCTTTTTCCTGTGCTGATCAAATCTTCCACTACAACAACTGTTTGGCCTTTTTGCAGAAAACCTTCCACCTGATTTTGGCGTCCGTGTTTTTTAGCTTCCGGTCGAACATAAACAAAAGGAAGTCCCATAATTTCCGCAACCAGCATACCGATACCAATGGCACCAGTAGCGACTCCGGCAATAACATCGGGTTTGCCAAATTGTTTTTCAATGTTTTTTGCAAATTCCTCACGCAAATAATTTCTAATTGGTGGAAATGAGAGGGTTATGCGATTATCGCAATAAATAGGAGATTTCCAGCCCGAAGCCCATGTAAAAGGATTTTTGGGATTTAATTTAATTGCGTTTATTTGTAAAAGCAATTCGGCTGTTTTTTTAGCTGTGTCTGTGTTAAAAATCATATTACAAATGTATAAAGTTTTTGTAAACGATAAACCACTTTTCCTGACAAATCAAGTTGTCAAAGAAACCGATTTTCAACTTTTTCTTCTGGAAAGTGTTGATATCAAGCAGATTATTGTAAAAATGTTTCAGAATAAAATTGATAGAGCTTTTTTATATCATCCGGATGAAAAAGAAATCATGCACAAGCTGAAAGAGAAGATGCCAGTCGTAAAAGCGGGTGGAGGATTGGTTTACAATAAGAATGGCGAAGTACTTTTCATCTTTCGAAACGGAAAATGGGATTTGCCAAAAGGTGGAATTGAAAAAGGTGAAGCTATCGAAGAAACTGCAATAAGAGAAGTTGAGGAAGAAACCGGTGTGACAGGTTTGAAAATAACCGGTAAGCTTCAAAAAACGTATCATGTTTTCAAACGCAACGGACGTTACAAGCTTAAAATTACTCATTGGTACGAAATGAAGACCAGCTTTACAGGAATGCCAGAGGGGCAAATTGAGGAAGGTATAGAAAAAGTTGTCTGGATGAAACCGGAAGAAATAAAAGAAGCTTTAAAGAACTCCTACGAGAATATCAAACTCCTTTTTCAGGAAGAAAAAGTTATCCCTTAAAACAAATAAAAAAAGCCGCTTATAAGCGGCTTTTTTTATTTGTTTTCTCGTGTTATTATAAAGTAAATGACGTAGAGCCATCCTAGGATTCCATGAAGAAATGCCCAAAGAACAGAATTATTTCTGGACCACGATGTTACGATAGCGAGTACGCTTCCCATACCAATTCCATTATGAATAATTTCACGTTGAATAGTTGGTTCATTCGCGAAACATGAAGTTGATAAAAATAATGTGAAAACCAGAAATAAGACTGTTTTACTCATAATTAATAACTCATTTTTTTGTAAACTGGGTATTGCAGATAAGCTTTTTCAAAGTATTTGGAGTTTTTGTATACCCAATCTAATTGTGCTTCTCCGCTTTCTGCAAACTTTTTGTCTTCGTTGCGTTTTTTCTCGAATATGGCCTTCATTTTTGGGTTTTCATCTAAAATCTGTTTGGCTAAATCTTCAAATACATAAGCCGAAAAATATTCTTTCTGTTGTAAGATAATATCAAAATAATTCCAGTTGAAGAAAGAATCAGCCGCTTCCGGTTCCAATGTTTCCAAAAGGTATTTTACTTTTGGCTGGCTGGTTTTGATAATTAAATCGCCTTTCTTGAATGTGACATTTTCTCTGCTTGCCGTTACCGAGGTGTTGTAGTGGAAATAATGATTTTCAAACGGTTGGGTTGCAGTTTTGTAATCGGCAATTTTATAGCTTTCCACATTGATAGTAGTGTCCTTTTTCAGTTTCACCATGTCAATGTCGTTCAGTTTCATTAAATCGATAACCTCCCAATGTTGCTGTGGTACAATGTAATATTCTGGAATAACAATTTCTTTTTTCGCTTTGTAAACTTCATAAAAAGGAATCATTTTACTGAAAGGTTTTGTTCTGTCGTAATACAAACGCGGTTTACCAGAAACCTCACTTGCTTTGTATTTGCCTTCGTAGCCGAGGAAGGGAATCTGTTTCACTTTGGCAGAATCGATTTCCCACTGAACGGTATATTTGTTGTGCGGTAGGTAATTTTCAAGGTTATCTTTGCGAAGTTTTTTAATTTTCGCAGCATTTTTATCCGTAAAGTTTAACGTAGACAGCATGTATTCGTAAGTTACTTTTACTCTTTCGGAATACTTTTTCAGCATATGTGTTTCCACCATTGCGCCCAAAGTATTAAACATCGAAGCATATCCAGTTGAAAATCTGGGAGTTTCCATGCTTTTAGCAAAACCAGTTTCAGGAGTTTTGTCATGAATGTTTACATAAGGCGTTGATTCGATTTTCTTGGATTTCAAATCTTTTAACACTGCAGGCATCATTTCTTCGTTAAAAAAAGTACCCAATGTACCGCCTAACTTTTGATAATGTGTGGCGATGTAAGTTAATGTGTATTGATAATCTGCTCCATTGCTTACATGATTGTCAATAAAAACATCAGGATTTACAAAATTGAAAAGAGCCTGGAAACTTCTTGAATTTTTAGTGTCCGATTTTACAAAATCTCTGTTCAAATCGTAATTTCTTGAATTTCCTCTGAAGCCATATTCCTCAGGACCGTTCTGATTTACCCTCGATGTGGAATTTCGATTCATCGAGCCGCCAATGTTGTAAACCGGAATTGCAACCACAACTGTGTTTTTTGGAGCGGAAATTTTTCCTGAAGCCAAATCTCTCATAAAAAGCATTGTAGCATCTATACCGTCAGTTTCCCCGGGATGAATTCCGTTGTTGATGAGCATAATTGCTTTAGTGCCGGATTTCAACTGACGGAAATCAAAGTTTTTATCTGCTGCGAAAGTTACGATGTGAAGCGGTTCGCCATTATCGGTTTGTCCCATTGTTTTCATTGCAATGGTTTCGAAGCCTTTGTCTAGTCTCTGATAATATTCGATGGCTTCTTTATATGTTGCCGATTGGTTGCCGTTTCCTTTTTCATAAGGGGTTTTAAAATCGGTCTGCTGGGCAAAAACCGAAGTTGTACTTAACAATAATAAGCTTATTATGTTTTTCATTATGTTGTTATTTGATTTTTACAGATTGGGGTACTAAAAAAGTATAATCACCGCCGTTTCGGATAACATCCCGAACAATGCTGGAACTGATATGCGAAGTGTCAATAGCCGTTAATAGAAATACGGTTTCTATGTCTGATAATTGTCTGTTGGTGTGAGCAATAGCTTTTTCGAACTCAAAATCGGCCGGGTTGCGAAGTCCGCGAAGGATGAATTGCGCCTCAAGCTTATGACATAAATCAATGGTTAACCCTTCATAGGTGACTACCGAAACTTTTGGTTCGTCTTTGAATGATTCTTCGATGAATTTTTTACGTTCTTCCAACGAAAACATGTATTTTTTTTCGGCATTGATACCGATGGCTACCACAATTTCATCAAACAAAGGCAATGCTCTTTTGATAATATCGAAATGTCCCAAGGTTATCGGATCGAAGGAGCCGGGGAAGATTGCTTTTCTCATAATCAGTTTCTGTCAATTTTATAAATACTGTCATTTTTAAACAAATCAAGTATCTGTGATTTTGTGTAAGATTTGATTTTATCAGTATAATATTTGTCTTCGTTAATAGTAAAAATTTTTGTGAATTTGGTTACTACTGTATCATTAGCTATGAAGTGTATGCTGTCTTTTTCTATTGCGGCAATTTTCATTGTTGTGTAATTTGATGGCAGACAATTTAAGAAATAAACATCACCTACTTTCGGATTGTTTGCAAAATCAGATTTTTTCACATTTGCTCTTGAAGATTGAAATAAAGCTAATGGAATAAGAATAGCTAGAATAATTAAGCCGGAGAACATCCAAATAGGATTTCTTGCCGGTTTTAATTCGTTTTCTCGCTGTAATTTTTTTTTTATGTTTTCTGAAAATTGTTTTTTTTCAAAAACAGTATCACATTCATTACATCCTACAAAAGTGTTTTTTTTATATGGAAAAAAAGGAACCCAATACAAATGAAAATATTTTGATTCAACAATGTAAGTCATTGAAACGTTTTCCCTGCATTCATTACAGGTTACATTTGTAAGGCTGCCTCTTTTGATTTCCTTTTCTCTTGTACCGAAAAATATCATATTACTTTTCTAAAGCTAATTCAATAGCATTGCTGAACAATTCGGTTAACGAAATTCCTGCTTCTTTAGCTTGTTGTGGTAAAATACTTTCGGTGGTTAAGCCCGGAATGGTATTCATTTCCAGCATATAAGGTTCGCCGTTTACGATGATGAATTCACTTCTGGAAAACCCTTTCATTTTTAAAACTTCATAGGCTTTTTTGGAAACGGTTTCCACTTTTTGGCGAATATCCTCCGACAATCGGGCAGGGGTGATTTCCTGAGATTTACCTAAATATTTCGCTTCGTAGTCAAAGAAGTCGTTTTCGGACACAATTTCCGTAATGGGTAAAACCGTGGTTTGTCCTTTGTAATTGATAACTCCAACGGAAACCTCTGTGCCGTCCAGGAAACTTTCAATAATGATTTCGCTATCTTCTTTGTAAGCGGTTTCAATGGCTGGAAGTAATTCTTCTTTTGTTTTTACTTTAGAAATTCCGAAGCTGGAACCGGATTTGTTTGGCTTTACAAATAAGGGCAATCCTAAGGCTTTGATGATTTCTTCTTCGTTGATTATATCGCCTTTATCCAAATAAAAAGAAGTTGCGGTTTTAATTCCGTAAGGTTTTAATACAGAAAGCATATCGCGCTTGTTAAACGTTAAAGCTGCCTGATAGTAATCACAAGAAGTTTGCGGGATACCCAATAATTCAAAATAGGCCTGCATCAGACCGTCTTCTCCGGGCGTTCCGTGTATGGCATTGAAAACTACGTCGAAAGTAAGTTTGCTTCCGGCATAATCCACCGAAAAGTCATGACGGTTTACCGGGAATTCGTTTTCGCTGTTGTCCACCATTACCCATTTTTCTTTAAAAATATGAATTCGGTAGGCATTGTATATTGATTTGTCCAGGAAGTTGTATACTACGTTTCCGCTTTTCAGAGATATCTGATACTCACTGGAATAGCCTCCCATTATGATGGCAACATTTTTCATATGTTTTGCGTTATTTGATAAGTGTTAGTTCTTACAAAATTATCACTATTTGTTGAAACCCACATCAAAAAATATTTTTCTTATATAAAAATGAAAAAGTGGGTTCCTGACGACCTTAAGCAAATAATTACTTTTTCGGAAGAAACAAAAATTCTTTAGTATTTTAATATCTTTGCCCAAAACCCAAAACCATGAGTTGGAAAAAATTTTTAACAAGCCCTACCTTTTTTAAACATTTAGCATTAGCTTTAATTATTACGGTTCTATTTGTTGTTGGGGTGATGAAATTCCTTAGTGTAGCCACCAATCACGGAGAAGAAATACCGGTACCGAATCTGGCGAAGATGAGTGTAGAAAAAGCGGAAGAACGTTTAAACGATATAGATTTAGAATTCCATTTGTTGGATACAGTTGATTATAACCCGGCTTTTCCGCCATATTCCATTGTAGAACAGGATCCTTTAGCAGGTGTTACTGTTAAGGATGGCCGTAAAGTATATGTGAAAATCAATGCTGGAGGATATTCTAAAGTAACATTGCCGGATTTGGTTCAAAAAACATACCGTCAGGCGTTATCAACTTTACGTGCTTTAGGCATACAGGAAGGTGATGTGAAGTATGTGGAATACATGGCCAAAGACGTGGTTTTGGAAGTAAAACAAAACGGTAAGAAACTGAAAGCCGGTGACAGAATCCTGAAAAATTCTAAAATTGATTTTGTTTTAGGTGACGGAAAAACAGGTTTTCAGGAAGAAGAATTAGACAGTGTAAATGCGCAGGAAATTTTAGTTCCTACCGAGGAAGATTTGAATAATGCAGAATAATATAGACTTAGAGCAGGACGAGTTCGATGATGATGACGTCCTACATGAACATCATCGTTTTGAAGTAGCTAAAGGGCAGCAGGCGTTACGAATCGATAAGTTTTTAATGAATCTTATTGAAAACACGACACGCAACAAAATACAGAAAGCTGCCGATTCGGGAAACATCTTCGTGAATGACGTTGCCGTAAAATCCAATTACAAAGTAAAACCTGAAGATGTGGTGCGTGTGATGTTAGAACATCCACCGTACGAACATTTGCTGAAAGGTGAAAATATTCCTCTGAATATTGTTTATGAGGACGATCAGCTTATTGTGGTGAACAAACCGGCGGGAATGGTAGTGCATCCGGGACACGGAAACTATTCCGGAACTTTGGTGAACGCCTTGGCCTATCATTTTGATAATTTACCGATGAACAGCAGCGAACGTCCGGGGTTGGTACACCGCATTGATAAAGATACTTCAGGATTATTGGTGGTGGCTAAAACCGAACTGGCCATGGATTATCTGACCAAACAATTTGCAGAAAAAACATCAGAACGTGAATACGTAGCTTTAGTCTGGGGCAATGTGGAAAAAGACGAAGGGACCATAGAAGGGAATATCGACCGTCATCCGGTAAACCGCATGCAAATGGCAGTATTTCCGGAGGGAGACAAAGGAAAACCTGCTCTAACCCATTACAAAGTTTTGGAACGATTGGGTTATGTTACGTTAATTTCCTGTCGATTGGAAACGGGGCGTACCCACCAAATTCGTGTGCACATGAAGTATATCGGACATACGTTGTTTAATGACGAACGTTACGGAGGCGATGCCATTTTAAAAGGAACGACCTTTACCAAATACAAACAGTTTATTGATAATTGTTTTAAAACGTTACCAAGACAGGCACTGCATGCCAAAACATTAGGTTTTGAACATCCGGTAACCAAAGAATTTATGCGATTCGAATCGGAAGTGCCACAGGATATTCAGGATTGTGTGGAGAAATGGAGAGTATACTCCAAGTCGCATACTACAGACGAAGATAATTAGATATTAAAATAGAGCTTTCAAAATAGGCCAATAAAGAAGTTTATGATAAAAAAAATATTTTTTTCGTTATTTGTAATTTTCCTTTCCACCCTTGCTTTTGGGCAATGTCCTTCTGGAAGTGTTACTTTTTACAATCAGGGACAAATAGATTATTTCTTAACGGCTTATCCGAATTGTACAGAAATTAACGGTTCAGTAGTACTTGATCCGGCAAATGGTAGTGCCATTACCAATTTGAATGGTTTGCGAAATATAACCAGAATAAATGGTAGTTTCAGGATTACGCAGCATAATTCACTTGTAGGAAATTTGAACGGATTAGAGAATTTAACTTACATAGGAGGTAGCATATACATAAATGATACATGGATTTCAAATATTTCCGGGATTCGAAATTTAACTCATGTAGGAGGAAGTTTAGAAATCGCCTCAAACCATATAAGTGACTTTTCACCATTAAATAATATTACATATATTGGAGGAAGTCTGACATTGTCAAATGACACTGATACTTCCAATTACAGTGGTTTAGCATTAAGAGTAACAAATATTCCTGGAGATTTGAATTATTGGCTTAGAACAATTTCAGATCGTGATTTGCATCCTCTTTCCGCACTAAGAAGTATTGGAGGAAACGCTGCTATTTCGGTTGATAACCTGACAACTTTATCCGGTTTGGACTCGTTGCAAACAATTGGAGGCAGTCTGAATCTAACGTTAAACAGCCAAATTACCAACTTGCAGCCACTTGCATCATTAACAAGTCTTGGCGGACTTAACATTATCGGAAATACAAACAGCAATGTAACTAGTTTATCGGCTTTCTCACAAATTACCAGCTTAAATCAGGGGTTGTTCATAAGTGGTATGGCAGGGTTAACGTCTTTAGCGGGATTGGATAATTTGAGTTCTGTTACCGGACAGCTTTATATTTCCGGTAATACTAATTTAGGTTCCATTAATAATTTATCGGGAGCAAATTTGAGTGGTCTTACTCAACTGCGAATTAGTAGTAATCCAAATTTAACGCTATGCAATGAGTTAAATGTTTGTAATTATTTAATTGGAGGAGGCACCTATGAAATTTACGGAAACGGACAAGGATGCAACGATTTTAATCAATTTATAGAATCGTGTAATACAAGATGGAAAAATTTGATTAAAGGGAATATTAGAATCGATTATAACGCCAACGGATGTGCTCCGGACGATCTGCCAATGCCGCAAGCGATGGTAAGAGCTACAACTCTAGGTAATAATGTATATTATACTTTTACCAATTCAAATGGTGATTACCGAATGTTTGTTCCTCAGGGAGGTTACATTGTAAACCCACAATACACACCCAATAATTTTAATTTTACACCTTTATCCTCCACAGTGAATTTTTCAGGAGTAGGGGCGCAGCAGACTTTTGATTTTTGTGCCGTTCCTAGCCAAATCGTTAACGATGTAAAAATTGATTTTTTCCCGTTAGATCCTGCCAGACCTGGTTTTGATGTTTTTTACAGAATTAAATACACCAATAGTGGAACTACAATAATGAGTGGCGCTGTTAATTTTACTTTTGATGCCGGTAAGATGAACTTTGTTAATTCTTCTGTGCCAGTTGCTTCTCAAAATGCAAATGTTCTTACTTGGAATTATACGAATCTTTATCCGATGCAGTCAGGTTTTATTACTTTAAAATTTACTGTTTTACCTCCTCCAATCGTGAATTCTTTAGATCGTATTCCTTTATCAGCCAGTATCAGTTCATTAACCACAGATCAAATTCCGGCTAACAATACCTTTTCAATGAACCATTTGGTAGTCAATTCTTATGATCCTAATGATAAAACGGTATTGGAAGGAGATATGATACTATATCAGGATATTGATGAATATTTGCATTATGTGATCAGATTTCAAAATACCGGAACCGCATCAGCAGTTAATGTTAAAGTTGTAGATACTTTTGTTGATAAATTAGACCCTACAACCATTGAAATTGTTGAGTTTAGCCATAGTGGTAGCGTACAGATAAAAAACAATGTGGCGGAGTTTCTTTTTGACAATATCAACCTGCCGGACAGTACTACTGATGAGCCGGGCAGTCATGGGTATATCAGTTTCAAAATTAAGCCAAATTATAATGCATACGCTGGAACTACAATTAACAATACCGCTAATATCTATTTTGATTTTAATGCTCCGATTATTACCAATACCACAGCAACTTATGTTGATGCAGATACAGATGGTGATACGATATTAGATTCTGTAGATAATTGTAAAACGGTTTCGAATACGAATCAGTCGGATGTTGATAATGATGGTTTTGGTGATGTTTGTGATGATAATATTGAAGTCGATCCGCCGTATAGTATCGGGTTTGATACTGTGAGTTTAGATCCATTATGGAAATCATACAGACAAAGTTCATCTTACACAAATGTTACTGTAAGCAATTTGAATGATGTAGATGCCAATGGTAATACTATTAGATTATATTCAAACCATATAGCTTATAAAGCTATGTTAATCAGCCCAAGATTGAATGCGGTATCCAATACTAGTACGATATCCTTTTGGGTTAAAGATGAAGGCGAAGTTTATAACAGTATAGAGATTGGCTTTTTAAGAAATCCGGCTGATGTTTCTACTTTTACCAGATTAAAATATTACAATCCTTCGACTACCATGACACTTTATACATTGGATATGTCAGGTTATAATGCATCGTATGGAAAGAATTTAGCAATCCTTGTTAAGGGAAATACGGTTTACGTGGATGATTTCAGTTATACAAACAGCGCTTTGTCAACCGAAGAACAAGAGTATGTTAGTTTTTCAGTTTACCCAAATCCGGTTTCAAATATTCTGACCGTAGATTGCAAAGAGTCCTTCGATTCATTGACAATTTATGACATCAACGGAAGAATCCTCAGAAAATTGGAATCAGGAAATGAAAGACAGTTGCAAATTGATGTAAATGACTTTTCGCAAGGGATGTACTTTTTGGAAGCCCAAGCTGATAACAGAAAAAAGGTGATAAAGTTCATCAAGAAGTAACTAAAATATAAAGAAAAGCCTCTGTTTAAGAGGTTTTTTTATTTTAGGATAATATCACGTTTCCCAATCCAGGTTCCATTAATCTTTTTCACTTCAATAATACCTAATCCGCTTTTTTCTCTGGGAGTAGAATGAATTTTTTGCAACAAAGGATCATCTTTAAACATAAAATCATCAATGTGAAACGGTTTGCTGCTGTTCGGCAGTTTGATTGCCGAATGAATATGTTGCGGATTTGAACTGTTGGGATAGGAGGCAGGCCGAATGGTTTCAATACGATAGTTTCCGTTTTGATCTGTCTTGCACCAGCCATGATGGGAACCGTGCCATTTTTGTACCCCTTTTTCATCTCCTTTTTTAGAATATTCTCCTTTGGAATCGGTATGATAAGCGTAGAGAATTGCATTCGGATATGGCGTTTTTTCGTCTTTTTTATAAATTTTCCCTGTAATGATCAATTTTTCACTCTCTTTATCATTATCTGAAATCGTCATGGTTGCAGTAAGCAATTCAGGCATGTTCACAAAGTAGCAGTTAATGTTCGCATCGGGACTGTCACAACTGTCGGTTTGTATCGAGCTGTTGATTGCAGTTTGCGACACGTCTTTTGCAGTATCTTTTTGTGTGCAAGAAAGCAGAAGCAACACTAAACATGTTACTCCGGTGATTTTGATTGAATGTTGCATGATATAATTTTTTTGAAATAACGCCTTTCGAACTTATTGTTTTTGTTTCGCTTTTGCTTTTTCCTGCTTTTTAAAATAGCCTCTGAACAGGAAATTGTGTTTTAAAGCTTCCAAATCTTCGTTCAGCTTGTAGCTGGCCTTTTGTAAATTGGTCATGGTCGAATCTATTTTCTTTACCAGTTTTGGGTCGTTGGATAAATAATTGATGGCTCCTTTTCCTTCTTTGATGTTCAGTATGGTGCTGTTCAGATTGGTAACCACTTTGTCAATTTCAGAACTCGATTTTTCCAGATTTTTCACCACCGATTTAATTTGTGAAGCTACGGCCGTATCTTTCATCACACCGATTACATTATTGCTTTTATTTAAGTCCTGAATTAATTTATTCAGGTTTGCCACTGATTCGGAAGTTCCTTTAGATGTAGTTTTCAGATAGTACATTGTTTCTTTTAAATCCTGTGCCATTATCGAGTCGCGAATCAGTAAGCCGACCGTTCCTTTTCCCTGAACGATTTCATTGGTTATTTTTAATAAATCGGCAGTGAGTAAAGCGGCGTTTTCGTTGGTAACGTTTAGTGTTTTGAGGATATCGTCGGTTCGGATTCGACTGTAGGATTTGATGATGTCATCTTCTTCTACATTGAGCGCGTTTCCTTCTCCCGGAATGATGTTGATGATCATATTACCAACCAAACCATCCGAACTAATGGTGGCGATGGCATTTTTCTTGATATGGGACAACATTTTTTTATCGATAATCATTTCTACATAAATGGTAGAATCGTTAGCCATTTCGATTTTTTTAACCGTCCCGATATCAATACCGGAATACCGAACGTTGTTACCTAATCGTAATCCGTTTACATTGGCGAAAACCGCTTTCAATCGAACAGTGTGGCCAAAAAGATTCTGTTTGTTTCCCACAAAATAGATGGCCGCCATAAACAGCAGTGAGCCAATCAAAGTAAATAGTCC
Source organism: Flavobacterium enshiense (assembly GCF_040750275.1). GTDB lineage: Bacteria > Bacteroidota > Bacteroidia > Flavobacteriales > Flavobacteriaceae > Flavobacterium > Flavobacterium enshiense_B. The sequence goes on along the minus strand of NZ_JBDOCV010000003.1, from coordinate 51,465 downwards.
GAGTCGGATTTTTTGTTCGCGCGTTTTTTCCATATGCCTCTATTTAAAAAAAGCCTTCACTTTTGGATCATCAGAACTTTGTAAGTCACTGAAAGTCCCTTCAATATAGTTAATTCCGTCGATTAATAAAATCATTCGGTTAGAAATCGCTTTGGCACAATCAATATCATGCGTGATGATGATGGACGAGGTGTGATATTGTTCCTGAACCGATTTCATCAGCAGGATAATTTCTTTGGCTGTTATCGGATCTAACCCGGTTGTAGGTTCGTCGTATAAAATTATTTTTGGTTTTAGGATGAGTGTTCTGGCTAAAGCGATTCGTCGTTTCATGCCTCCGGAAAGTTCGCTGGGCATTAAATCGATTGCCGCTGCCAAACCGACACTTTCCAGGGCTTCCATTACCATAGGCGTAGTATCTTCAATAATTCCAAATTTTTTAATATGACGCCGTAACGGAAATTCTAAATTTTCACGTACCGACATCGAATCGTACAAAGCGCTTCCCTGAAACAGAAAGCCAATATCAGTTCTCAATTCGTCCAGTTCGTCATGGTTTAGTTTTCCGATTGCTTTGCCCATAACCGAAATGGAACCGCCCGAAAAATCTTCAAGCCCGATAATGCATTTAATCATTACGGATTTTCCTGAACCGGATTTTCCCATAACTACCAGATTTTCACCTTTGTATAATTCCATGTTGAATCCATTCAATACGACATTGGAACCGAATTGTTTGTGTAAGTCTTTTACTGTTATGATGGTTTCGGTAGTCATGGTTGCTAATCATAAAAAATATTGGTAACAAAAACCGCGATAAAATCAATAATGAAAATCAGTACCGAAGTATAAACCACTGCCGCATTTGCTGCTTTCCCAACACCGGCTGTTCCTCTTTTACAATAATAACCTTTATAACATCCGATGAGCCCGATGGCAAAGCCGAAGAAGAACGTTTTAATCGTCGCTGGAACGATATCACTGAATTTTAAGGAATTGAAAACTAAATTGAAATAGAGCAGAAAGGTAGTGTTGTCCTTTAGATTTTGTACCAGACTTGAACCGATTAAGGCCATAAAATCACCAAAGATTACCAATAACGGCAGCATCAAAGTGGTGGCAACAATACGGGTTATGACCAAAAATTTAAACGGATTGGTTCCTGAGACTTCCATAGCATCGATTTGTTCGGTAACCCGCATGGAGCCAATCTCGGCACCAATTCCCGATCCGATTTTCCCCGCACAGATGAGCGCCGCGATAATAGGACCAATTTCCCGAATAATGGAAATGCTGACCATAGATGGCATCCAGGAAACCGCTCCAAATTGCATTAAAGTAGGGCGGGACTGAAGCGTAAAAACCAATCCGATGATGAAACCGGTAATCCCTACAAGAAACAGCGAGCGGTTCCCAACATTATAACATTGATGAAGCAATTCTTTGAATTCATAAGGAGGTTTGAGGAAGTCTTTAAAAAAGCGTCCGGCAAAATAAGAGATTTCGCCAATTTCGAGCAAAAAGCTTGTAACCATTTCATGTATTTGTTCAAACTTTTGTCTCATAATCATTTGTATAATAATTGATTATATTCTATAAAATTACTGATTATTCAGACATGAAATCAAAATTGTCTTAAAATCCTGCATAAAAAAACCGCTCAAAATTTCTGAGCGGTTTTTATAAGTTTCAAATTTCAAATTAGTTTTCCGATTGTGGTGGTTCTGGCTTTTGTTTATTTGAATCCATCATTTCCATGAGTTTCATTCCTAACAAGCCACTTATTCCACCATCGGCACCATTATTTCCTGAAATTAAGACATCCGGAATTACCTTAATATTTCCTTTACCGATTTCTTCCGTGATTTTATATTTTGTAAAGTTGTCGCCACCCATCGCAGAAACCTGTAATTGATAAGCCTCAGCCGTAGATTTACCGATTGCCATGATTTTTTCCGCTTCAGCTAAACCGGTTTTGGAAATTTTTTCGGCTTCGGCGCTTGCATTTAAACGTGTTGCTTCTGCTTGTGCTCCGGCTCTTGCTTTTGTAGCTTCTGCTTCCGCATTGGCGCGCATTTTTGTAGCTTCTGCTTCTGCATTTACATTCAGTTTTAAACTGGTTGCATCTCCTTCTGCTTTTTTAACGGTAGCATCGGCGGTTCGTTGCGCGATTTCCACACTTTGCGAAGCACGAACAATTTCTTTTTGCATGTCGGCAATAGCGGTTTCTTTTTCAACACCTTGTCGTTGCTCTTGTGCCATTTTTTGAGTCTGATAGGTTTTTTGCTCTTCTTCGGCAATTTTTCTGTCGGTTAGCGTTTTCATTAACGAATCCGGAGGAACAATGTCTCCAATTAAGGTGTCAACGGCATTTACGTTGTATTCGTCCAAAACCGCTTTGATATGGTTTTTAGCCGATTCCTGACGCTCTTTTCGGGTACTTAAGAACGAAATTACATCGCTGTCCTGAGCTGAGTTTCGGAAATAGTTGCCAATGGTTGGCTCTAAAACCTGAGATACTAAATTGGTCATGCTTCCAAAACGAGCGATTACTTTCGGTGCTTCATTAGCAGGAACGTGAATAATTTGTGCCACATCTAAATTGAAAGGGAATCCGTTTTTGGAACGAACAGTTATTGTAGATAGGTTTTTATCCAGGTCGTGCGATTCACTACGAGCATTTGCCCAGTTTAATACTAAGTTTGTCGTTGGAACCGGTTCCAATTTGGTAGTGTATTTGTTCAAGGCATATTTTCCGGGACCAAGAGGTTCCATCCAAACTCCGCGTTGCCCTTTTGATACGATATTTCCGTGTTTGAAGGTTTCTCCCGTAACGTCCTGACCGTCTTCTCCAATATAGGAAATCACGACACCAACATAACCGATTGGCACATCGGTCATTGGGTTTTGTTCAATTTGAATTGCCCAAGTATTGATGTAGTAGGAACCGGCTAACATTACTTGTGGTTGTAAACCTCTGTTTCCGCCTTCTTCCAAAAATCTATCGAAATCCTGAAAGTTGTTATGACCTTCCACGAATTTACCGGCAATTTGCCCTAATGGAATCGGGTCGCCGTCTAATGCGGTTACGACACCCACCATATTCTCGAAGATTTTTACCTGATCGGTAATGATAATGTCGAAAAGGAAAGTATTGATACGGTAGGAACCACTGGTAATAAAAGCTGTTTGACGTCCTTTTTGCCCTCCGTTGTTAAGGAAAGACGTTGCGTCCTGAAAGTTATCACTTTCCACTTTACGTGCTAAAATGCGGCCTGTTGGAATTTCTTTTCCGTCTTTACTCATTACTAAACCGATTTTTCCTTCCGGGATGATGGTAAAAGGTGTCATGTCTACCGAATATTGCCAAATCCACATCGTCCAGTATAAACCAGGAGCGAGTGTTTGAGCCTGAAAACCTGCTTCTCCTTTTGTTGCAATGATACGTCCGTCCGGAAGCGATCGGTCGGCTCCGAACAAAACGAATTTTTTTGTTACCAAACCAATCTTGTCTTCCGGAACAATTACCATTCCGAAGAAAACACGCAAAACAAATTTGTAAAAGACTATGGATAATACAATAAGTATCAGCCACCAAAGAGATAAAATTGTTGTCATTTAATTAATAATTTAATTAGAATTTGGTTTGATTTTAGAAATGATTAATATGAAAAATGAATGTAAGATCATTTTAATTCTGTTAATCGGAATCATGTTGAAGTAGTAGTAAGATTCCCTTTTCGAAGATACAACACCTGTGTGTGTGTCATTTTGGATATTAATTTCTTTTTTAAAATCTCTAATTATACGTTGTAGGGAATTTATTGTTACAGAAAAGCCTTTAATTTTTTTTTGTCTTTTTTAATTTACTGATAATGTGATAAATAAAAATCCGCTTTGTTTTCACAAAACGGATTCGTCTCTTTAAGATGAAATAGTCTAATGTTTATGATTATGCTTGTCATCGGTTTTGGTCATCATTTTTTTTGCCATTTTCGGTTTGATTTCTGTAACGATCAATTTTGCAGAAGAGGTTCCGATGTTTTTGGCCATGTGGGTTACTTTAGGAATAAATAAAACTTCACCGGCTTTGATGTCTGCAACAACAGCCGGTTTGCCTTTATCAGTTATTTCAATTTTAGCATCAGTTAGTGCGTAAGCAGTGTGATCGGGATGACTGTGCCAGGGAATGGTCTGTCCGGCTGTAATTTCCAGTTCAATTACTCTTACGGCATCGTTTTCAAGAAGGATTTTTTTATACACATCAGGTGCCACTTTTACAGGATCCTGACCATACATGATTGCACTCATCATTAAGAACATTCCAATGATTTGAGTTTTGGGAAATAACTTAATTGTTTTCATTGTATTTAGTTTTGAATTGATTTCCAATTAAGTGGTATTCGAATACAAATTTACAAACAATATGTAAGGTATTGATTATTAGTTGAATAAAAAAATCCGCCTTGTTTTTACAAAGCGGATTTATTACTTTTTCTGAATTCTAACTTCAGAATTCTTATTTCAGATTACAAGTGAATTACTTCACCGTAAGCATCTGCTACAGCTTCCATAACCGCTTCACTCATAGTAGGGTGAGGGTGAACCGCTTTTAAGATTTCGTGTCCGGTAGTTTCTAATTTACGAGCCACAACTGCCTCAGCAATCATATCCGTAACACCGGCACCAATCATGTGGCAACCTAACCATTCACCGTATTTAGCATCGAAGATTACTTTTACGAAACCATCAGGAGTTCCGGCCGCTTTAGCTTTACCAGAAGCTGAGAACGGAAATTTACCAACTTTCAATTCGTATCCTTTTTCTTTGGCTTGTTTTTCAGTTAAACCAACAGAAGCGATTTCAGGAGTTGCATACGTACATCCTGGGATATTACCATAATCTAAAGGCTCAACATGTAAACCGGCAATTTTTTCCACACATAAAATTCCTTCCGCAGAAGCAACGTGTGCCAAAGCCTGTCCTGGCGTTACGTCACCAATTGCGTAGTAACCCGGAACGTTGGTTTGGTAGTATGCGTTAACAAGGATTTTATCTCTGTCGGTAGCGATACCGGTTTCTTCCAATCCGATGTTTTCGATGTTTGTTTTGATACCCACTGCAGAAAGTACAATGTCTGCCTCAAGAATTTCTTCTCCTTTGGCTGTTTTAACCGTAGCTTTTACGCCGTTTCCTGAAGTGTCAACTTTTTCTACAGAAGCGTTTGTCATAATATTAATACCAGCTTTCTTCAAAGAACGTTCAAATTGTTTTGAGATATCTTCGTCTTCAACCGGAACCACATTTGGCATGAATTCAACAATGGTTACATCCGTTCCCATTGCATTATAGAAATGTGCGAATTCCACACCGATTGCACCAGAACCTACTACAATCATTTTCTTTGGTTGCTCTGGTAAAACCATTGCCTGACGGTATCCGATTACTTTTTTACCATCTTGCGGTAAGTTTGGTAATTCTCTTGAACGAGCACCTGTTGCGATGATGATGTGATCAGCAGAGTATTCCGTAACTTTTCCGTCTTTATCGGTTACATCAACTTTTTTACCCGGTTTTACTTTTCCGAATCCGTCGATTACATCGATTTTGTTTTTCTTCATCAGGAACTGAACACCTTTGCTCATTCCTTCTGCAACACCACGAGAACGTGCGATTACTGCGTTGAAGTCTTTGTCAAATTCTTTTACTGTTAATCCGTAGTCGGAAGCATGTTTTAGGTAATCAAAAACCTGAGCCGATTTTAATAAGGCTTTTGTTGGGATACATCCCCAGTTAAGACATATTCCACCAAGGTTTTCTTTTTCGATAACGGCCACTTTAAAGCCTAATTGTGATGCTCTGATAGCAGTTACATAACCGCCGGGACCACTTCCTAAAACAATAACATCGTATTTCATATCAAATAATTATTTCTTTGTTAGTTTGTGATTGCGAAAATACGGATTTATTTGTTTGCAGCAATGAAAGTCGGATTTCAAATTAAGGTCTTATATTTTTGTTAAAATAAATTTATTGATATGTCAAGCAGTTTTATTTCCTATACATTTGTAAGAAATAATTGGTTTTATCTGGGTTTGTCCGACAAGTTAAATTTTAATATTTTAGAAATCTATGAATGCACTTTCCAAATTGCTCAATACAAAGTTTGCTGCTTTTTTATTGTTTGCCATTACATTTGGATTTATTTTTAATCCATGGACTAAATTTCCCTATACATTTATTCTGATTATCTTATTTATACTACTGTTCGTTTATTTGCAGGATGGGAATTTAAAAGCACTTAATTTTAAAAAAATTACACTTCGAACCATTGGTATAATTATAGGTGTTTTTACTGTTTTGGAGCTTTCAATGGATTTTGTTTTCCAGCCTTTAATGACTATACTGTTCAACGAACCCGCAGATTATTCGAGTTTTGAAGTGTTGAAAGGTAATTCGGCGATGTATTTTAAATATCTTGTTTTTATGTGGATCTCCGCTGCTTTTTCAGAAGAACTCTTGTTCCGAGCGTTTGCATTTTCTCAGTTTCGCAGAATAATTGGAGACCAGAAAATCTTAATTGTAGTTTTGAGTGCTGTGTTGTTCGCGCTTCCGCACGCCTATCAGGGTGGTGTGGGATTGGCAATCACGTTTTTATTCGGTTTGGCCTTTGGATGGATTTATCAGAAATACCAAAATATCTGGATAAACATTATTGTACACGGATTGATTGATACACTGTTCTTGACCTTGAGCTATTACGGATTATTAAGTTATTACGCTTAATAAGAAATAAATAGCAGATTAGTTGTTTTCCACGGCAAATTGTGATTCGTAAAGGTTTTTGTAATAGCCTTCTGCTTTAGCAATCAATTCATAGTGTTTGCCTTCTTCTACGATTTCTCCTTTGTCCATAACTATAATTTTATCCGCATTAATAACGGTTGCCAAACGGTGTGCGATTACTATGGAAGTTCTTCCTTTTGTTATGGTTTCGGTGGCCTTTTGAATCAATTCTTCCGAATACGTATCGATTGAAGATGTTGCTTCGTCTAAAATCAGTATGCTTGGATTACTCACATAAGCACGCAGAAAAGCAATTAATTGTCTTTGCCCTGAAGACAACATTACACCGCGTTCTTTTACATTGTAATCATAACCTTGCGGTAAACTCATAATAAAGTCGTGAGCGCCAATTTTTTTTGCAGCCGTTATAACATTGTCTCTTGAAATATCAGGATTGTTAAGTGTTATGTTGTTGGAAATGGTGTCCGCAAAAAGAAACACATCCTGTAACACAATCGCGATTTGTTTTCGCAAACTGTCTAAATCAAATGCATTGATGTTACTTCCATCGATTAAAATTTCACCACTGTCAATTTCGTAAAAACGATTCAGTAAATTGATAATAGTCGATTTTCCTGCACCGGTTGCTCCAACAATTGCAATGGTTTCCCCGGCTTTTACTTTCAGATTGATGCCTTTTAAAACTTCTTCATCTTTGATGTAACTGAAACGAACGTTTTTAAAGCCAATATCACCTTTAAAGTGTCCCGCAACAATTGCTCCGGTTTCTTGTACTAGTTCTTCTTTGTCGAGTACTTCAAAAACACGCTCAGCCGCAATGATCCCCATTTGCATTACATTGAATTTATCCGCAATCTGACGTAACGGGTTGAATAACATGCCAATTAACATCGTATAAGCAAACAAATCTCCAAAGGTTGTCATCGTATCGCCATTCATGATGTTCCAACCGCCGTACCAAACTACTAAACCTAATGTAAGTGATGATAGAATATCGGCAATTGGGAAAAAGATCGAGTTGTATAAGATATTTTTTAACCAGGCTTTGTTGTGTAAATGGTTGATTTCCTTGAACTTTTCCAATTCAATTTCCTCACGGTTGAACAACTGAACGATTTTCATTCCGCTAACACGTTCCTGAACAAATGTATTTAAGGCAGCTACCTGATTACGAACTTCTTCGAAAGCTACTTTCATTTTTTGCTGAAAGATTCGAGTGGCATAAACCAAAATCGGCATACCCAAAACAACAATAAAACTTAACTTCCAGTTCATGTAAAACATGATGCCGAGTACGACAATCATTTTCATTAAATCACTTACAATCATAAACAAACCTTGACTGAAAATGCTGGCAATGGATTCAATATCAGTTACCGAACGCGTTACCAGTTTTCCAACCGGCTCATGATCGAAATATTTCATTCGGAATTTGGTGATATGACTGAAAAGCTTTTCGCGAATGTCTTTAACAATGTCTTGACCCAGCCAACTCGCCCAATACGTAAAATAAAACTGGGAAGCCACCTCAAGAATTAGAATAAAGGCCATCAAACCAATGTAGAAAAGTAAGCCTTCTTTATCGTGAACTTTTAAATAGGTATCGACAGTTTGTTTCAGCAAATAAGGGCGAAGTGCCGCAAATATCGACAACGTTATTGCAAACAACACAACCATATACAGCCTCGATTGATAAGGCTTGGCATACTGCATGACTTTTTTTAATGATATGGATTGAAGGGCTTTCATGATTCTTGGTGAAGATACGGATAAATTACTTTGGTTAAATACAAGCCGTGTGCCGGAACCGAAAATCCCGCTTTGCTTCTGTTTTTGCTTTCGATGATTTTTCTAAAATCGTCAAGAGAAATTTTTCCGGAGCCAACCCCAATAAGTGTTCCCACAATGGCACGGACCATATTACGTAAAAAACGATCAGCAGAAATGGTGAAAACTAAACGCGTACCATTTTGTTGCCAATGCGCTTCTTTAATATCACAGTTGAATGTTCTGACATCGGTATGTACTTTGGAAAAACATTCAAAATCAGTATATTCAAATAATATTTTGGCAGCTTCATTCATTTTAGATACATCAATCGGATGAAAATGATACCAGCTTCCTTCGTGTTCAAAAGCATCCTTAAATGTGTGAATATGGTATTCGTAGGTTCGGCTGGTGGCGTCAAATCGGGCATGAGCTTCTTCATGTAAAGGAATCAGTCCGTACACAACAATATCTTTCGGTAAAAACGAATTGAGTTTCTGTGTCCAATAGGCTGAATCCAAAATTTCTTCGTAATCGAAATGGGCATACATTTGTTTAGCATGAACACCGGTATCGGTACGTCCGGCACCTACCACATCAATTTCTTTTTTCAGTAAAACAGATAAGGCTTTGTTTAGGGTTTCCTGCACGGATGCGGCTTTTGGCTGATATTGCCAACCGTGATAGTTTTTTCCGTTGTATGCGAATTCGATGAAATATCTCAAGGTATTTTGGCTCAAAAGTTTTAGATGAGCAAAGTTACAAAGATTTTGACTGGTTGATTTTTGATTTCGTAAGATTTAGGAGAATTTTTAGAAATCAACTCAGTAAATTAGCGAACGATTTAGTTTGACAATGAAAAAAATTCTTCTGCTTTCCGATACACACAGTCATATCGACGATACTATTTTAAAATACGTAAAGCTTGCCGACGAAATCTGGCATGCCGGTGATATTGGTGATTTGTCAGTAACCGATACTCTTAAGAAACTGAAACCCATACGAGCCGTTTATGGTAATATAGATGATGCAAAAGCGCGTATGGAATTTCCCTTGCACAACCGTTTTCTGTGTGAAGGAGTCGATGTCTGGATTACTCATATTGGCGGTTATCCGGGGAAATACAATCAGGAGATTCGGACTGAAATCAGGCAAAATCCGCCTAAATTATTCATTTGTGGGCATTCACACATTCTGAAAGTTCAGTTTGATAAAGATTTGAATTTATTGCACATGAATCCCGGAGCAGCCGGTAAACATGGGTTTCATCAGGTGCGAACCATGCTGCAATTTGAAATCGATGGTGATAAAATTCAGAATTTAAGCATTGTGGAACTGGGAAATCGCGTTTGATTTTTCTTTAGGAATTTCTACTTTGATGTAAATTATAGTGCCCGATTTTTCCTTAGAATTAATATTGATGGTTCCGTTGAGGCTCTTAATTCTGGTTTTAATTTGAGATAAGCCTAAACCTTCTTTAGATTTCCCTTCTTTAATTTCAAACCCTTTTCCGTTGTCTTCTATGTTTATGACAAGTTGGTTGTCTGATTGGTCTAAGGTTAAAAATGCTTTGGAAGCGTTGCTGTGTTTAATGATGTTGTTGAAAAGTTCGGCTACAATAAAATATAACTTCATTTCGAAATCATTCTGAAAACGGGTTTCCCTTTCGATGAAATAATTGAAATTGAACTCGATTAAAGAATTTGAATTTTTCTCGCACAAATCTTCATACGCCGCTACCAGGCCTAACTTTTCCAATACCGGTGGAATTAGGTCATGGGAAAGGTCACGTACTTTATCGTGCGCTTCTTTTAGAATGGATTTGGTTTTTTTAAGTTCATCCTTCATGTCCGGATAGTTAGCTTCAAATGCCGATATGTGTAAACCAGCCGATGAAAGTAACGCACTGATGTTATCGTGTAAAACCCCGGAGAGCCTTTTGCGTTCTTCTTCCTGACCGTCAATGGTTGCGTTGATGATGTTTTGCTGGGTTTTCTGGTAAACGTCTTTTAATTTGTTTTTTTGTCTCAGTTTTAAATTCTGATAGAAGAAATAAAACAGAATTCCTAAGAATAATAAAACGGTTAGCAAAAGGTAAAGCATTTTTTCGCTTTTAAGCTGCTTTTGCTTTAACAGGAGTTCTTTTTCATTAAAGGTATTTTCAGCTTTGTCTAATTCGTATTGGGTACGAATTTGTTCAATTTCAGTGTCGTTTTTGTTGATACGGAGTGAATCGACGTAATCTACATAGGATGTTTGGTATTGGTAGGCTTTTTTAAATTCACCTAAATTCTCATAAACATAGGATAAATTTAATTTAGCAATTGCGAGTTCTTTTGGGTGTCTGTTTTTTTTATCGGAATTAATAATATCTAAATATATTTCAATAGCTTTTTTATAATCTTTCTTGTTAATATAATCAGCACCTATATTGTTTTTTAATATGTTAATTGTATTTAGATCCTTAGATTTATTAGCAAATATTAAGGCAGAGTCTAAATATATTTTCCCAATATCATGCTCATCAATCATATTGTAAAAAGCATAATGATAATTGTAAGCATCAGCGATTAGCCTATAATCTTTTATTTTGTATGCGCTTTTAAGAAAAGGTTGAAGATACTTATACAGACTGTCTGTGTTTTGACTATTATGATTACAGATCTGAATGATTCTATTTGTTTTTGCTATTAATGTGTCGTTTTTTATTTTTTTTGAGAGTTTTAAATTTTCGATTGCAATCTTTAATGCCTGAGGGTATCTTTGGAGGCTAATGTTGATAAATGATAAACAGTTTAATAGTTTGATTTTTTCATCCTCTCTAATTTTATTATTGGTATTTCTTAATGCGTTCAATGTCAATTTATAGGCTCGTTTATTGTCTTTAATGTCTATAGAGAGTAATTCAGCACTTTTAATTACCTGATTAACATATTCAGGATATTTTTTTTTTGATAAATATAAATTAGATTGTTTTTCAGAGAAATGAAAAGCTTTAAGATACGCTCGTTTTTCTTTATAATAGTCAAAAGAATCTTTCACGGTGTTTTGTTGTGAAAACGCCGTGAAAGAGAAAAATAATACTATTAGGTAATTTAATTTCAAATTCCAGATTTTTTATTACCAAGTGCTTTCATTGTTTATTGTTCTTGGTCTTTTTGAGACAACTCCATTCAAAGTTTCCTGAAAACGAACATCAACAATGCTTCCCGAACTGCTGAAAGTATGGTATTGTGTAACATACGTGCTCGATGGTTGGGTTTGCCCCGAATTTAACTGTATGGAAACCGTGTAGTAATTTTTGGTTGCATCATACGAAGTGGTAAAATTGCAATTGTTTGGGATGTCAAAATTAAATTCGAAATCTCCTGAATCCAATTCGGTTTGAAAACCGTAGTTTCTTAGTAAAGCCATAATTCTTGTGTTTTTAATTAATGTTTAGGTTATGTTAACAAGATTGTATTTATAAGCAAATTTTACCAAGCCAATTGTAGATTTGACTTTTAGTTTTTTCATAAGGTTTTTGCGATGGGTTTCCACCGTGTTCACACTGATAAATAAAGCATCACTAATTTCCTTGCCGCTGTATTCCATCGAAATTAATTTCAGGATTTCCAGTTCGCGTTCGGAAATATTATTGAGGATTTCTTCGGCATTAATTTCTTCGGTTTCTTTTTCTCTTCCGGCAAACGCATGAAAAATTTTCTCGCGTACCGATTTGGAATAAAATTCTTCACCGTTATAAACTGTTGTAATGGCTTCGACAAGATGTTCTCCCGCAGATTGTTTGGTAAGGTAGCCTTTGGCGCCCAACTGCAATACTTCTTTAATCAGTTTGATGTCATCAAAGCTCGAAAATACGATTACCTCACAATGGAATCCTTTTTCCTTGAATTCCTTAAGTACTTCGATACCGTTTTTTTCCGGCATGTTGATGTCCATAATAAGGATATTGGCATTTTTGGAAGACACTTTATCATACAGATTTTCCCCGGAAAGCGAAAAGCCCACCACTTCAAAAGATTTATTGGTTGTCAGCACGGCAATGAGTCCGTCTATAAGTACCTGATGGTCATCAGCAAGGTAGATGCGTATTTTTTCTGTCATTATGGAAATCTCTGTTAAATCAAATATATAACAAAAAAAGTATCATTCACTCACCTAAAATGGTGATTTTGTATCACCGAAATTGGTGATATTGGGGAATAAAAAAATCCGAACCAATTATGATTCGGATTTTCTTTCGCGCACTAATAAACTAAGATGATAGGTTTATCGTAATCGGTCCACTGATTTTACGAGATCTTCGTCCTTCTTGATGGCCTTGTTGGCTAATACCAGCAAAACGATAGAAACAATAGGAAGAAACATCCCAATACCCTTCTCGGAAACTTTCGTTTCTCCGGATAGATTTAGCGAATGATACACAAATAATCCTAGTAATATAACGTTTAATATCATGTTCAGTCGGTTCATCACAAACTGATTTTGTCTTTTTTTATACCCCAAAATACTTACCAGACAAAGCGTAGTGCTTAATCCGAATAACACTGCGAAGAGCATGTTCATCATAAAATAAAACTCTTTTCCTGCCACATCTTTCCATAACGGAAACACGAAAGGCAATACCCCTGAACATACAAAGGCTAAAAAAAGGTAAACAGTTTGTATTCTCTGAATCATTTTTGGTTTATTGTTGCACAAAAATACTATTCTTTTTGATTAAAATGCCATTGTTTGTTAAAATAAATTCGTATTATTGCAATATAAAATCGTAAGTACTTCATTTTGCGATTGTTTCAATTCAAAAAAAATCACCCAGTTTTTACTACTATTACGACTAATTAAACTCACAGAACATACATGTTTGATATTGATGTGTTAAAAGAAATGAAGCTTCCAGAGCTTCAGGAGATTGCCAAGGTGGCTAAAGTCAATAAATACCGTTACCTTAAAAAAGAAGAGCTTATTTATCAGATTTTGGACCTTCAGGCAGCCAATCCGGATGTTATCGAACCGGTAAAGCCAGTGCAGGCCGCTATACCGGATGCAAAACAAGAGAAAGGAAAGCGCGCACGAATTACTCCAAAAACGGAAACTGAAAAACCAGCACCAGCCATAAAGCCAAAAGAAGCTTCTGTAGCTGAACCAAAATCTGAAAAAGCGGAAGTAAAAGATGCAAAAAATGAGCCTTTTGCTAAAAAGAAAGATTTTCAGCAAAAGCCACGTTTCAATAAAGAAAACAATCCTAATTTTCAGCCTCGTCCACAAAAGGCAGAAATTGTAGAAGAAACAACAGTTGAAAAAGCTGAAACTCCAGCTTCGGTTCAAAATCAAAAGACTCATAATCAACAGAACCCGAATCAGCAACATCAAAACCCAAATCAGAATTCTAATCAAAACCAGAATCAGAAAAACAAAAAGCCGAATTTCAGAGAACCGGATTACGAGTTCGACGGAATTATCGAAAGTGAAGGCGTTTTGGAAATGATGCCCGACGGTTACGGATTCTTGCGTTCTTCTGATTATAATTACTTAGCCTCTCCGGATGATATTTATTTGTCACAATCGCAAATCCGTTTGTTTGGATTAAAAACTGGAGATACTGTAAAAGGAGTGGTTCGCCCTCCAAAAGAAGGTGAAAAATACTTCCCGCTTGTAAAAGTGTTGAAAATAAACGGTCACGATCCGCAAGTTGTTCGTGACAGAATTTCTTTCGAACATTTAACACCGCTTTTTCCGGAAGAAAAATTCAGATTGGCAGAACGTCAAAGCACAATTTCCACTAGAATTATTGACTTGTTTTCTCCAATTGGAAAAGGACAGCGTGGTATGATTGTAGCACAACCGAAAACCGGTAAAACAATGTTATTGAAAGACATTGCCAACACTATCGCTGCAAATCATCCGGAAGTTTACTTAATTGTTTTATTAATTGACGAACGACCTGAAGAGGTGACTGATATGCAACGAAGTGTTCGAGGGGAGGTTATCGCTTCGACTTTCGATGAACCGGCGGAAAGACACGTAAAAGTGGCTAATATTGTTTTGGAAAAAGCAAAGCGTTTGGTAGAATGTGGTCACGATGTAGTGATTTTGTTAGATTCAATTACACGTTTGGCAAGAGCTTACAATACAGTGCAGCCAGCATCCGGTAAAGTGTTAAGTGGAGGTGTGGATGCAAATGCGTTGCAGAAACCAAAACGATTCTTCGGTGCGGCCCGTAATATTGAAAACGGTGGTTCGTTGAGTATCATCGCAACAGCTTTAACAGAAACCGGTTCTAAAATGGATGAGGTTATCTTCGAAGAGTTCAAAGGAACAGGGAATATGGAATTACAGTTGGATAGAAAAATTGCTAACCGTCGTATTTTCCCGGCTATCGATTTAACGTCTTCCAGCACGCGTCGCGATGATTTGTTATTGGACGAAAAGACAATTCAGCGTATGTGGATTATGCGTAAATATCTAGCCGATATGAATCCGGTTGAAGCTATGGAATTTATCAACGACCGATTCAAGAAAACCAGAAACAACGAAGAGTTCTTGATTTCGATGAACGACTAAAGTATATCAGAGAGAGGTTTTTAGCCTCTCTTTTTTTATGATAACAATCAAAAGAATGCCAAAAACAAGAAACGGAATTGTAGATAGGATCATTTTTACGTTAGCCGATAAAATTAATTCCTGCAAGTAAAATTAACAGTATGATTAAACTGAGTAAAATCATTCCAAACACGTTGAGTTTTTTAGAACTGTTGTTTTTTACAGTGCAGTATAAAATCAGAAGCTGACCGCTTAGGCTTGCTAAAATGATTGGATGGGTTATCGATTCTAAAAGATTTTTTTGACCAAACAACAAGTCGTATTTAATTTGATACAGAAAGGAATGTTGATCTTTTCCCCATTCCATATAACCGAATAGGAAAGATACTAACAAGCCGATGTTTACTAGCTGTTTCATAGAGTGAAACAAAAAATCCACCTGCTTGGTGGATTTTTTGTTTGTCTGAGAATTAATTTACTAATATCTTTTTAGTTGCAGTCTGGTTATCTGCAGCTGTCAGTTTTACAAAGTAGAAACCTTGGGGTAAGTTTTCTAAAGTATATACATTTTGAATACTGTTCGGTTTTTTGATTTGCTGAACGATTTGACCGTTGATGTTGATTAATTCGATTTCACTTAACTCTACGTCAGAATTTATGTTGATTCTGTTATTTTTCGTAGGATTAGGGTAGATGGAAATGTTGGCAATGGCTTCAAAAGAATCTGTGGCAAGTAAATCTACAGTTGCACATTGAGTCGTCCAGATATTGCAAACATATTCTGGGTGATCAATGTATGGGTTTCTGTTACCTTGGAAATTATAGATTGCATTATTTTGCGCAATTTCTTTAGCAGAAACCGGATCATCTTTATGCCATTTTATCAGCAATAAAATAAAGTTATCGGAAAACACTTTGTTGATTGAACCGTCAAACATGTTTTTTGCTTCACAAGTTGCAGCATTGGCAGATGTATAAAAATCATCCATTGAGTCTTCGTATCTTGTCGCAAAATAAAAGAAAGCTCTTGCTACATCGCCTTTGAAAGCGTCAAGAGGTTCGAAAACGGTAGCTGAGTAGCCTGAAAAGTCATTTACGGTATTAGCGCCTCTTTTAGATCCGTTTTGGGAAGTATAGGTAGCAGTAGATACCTTTCCAAAAGGTAAATTGTTTCTGTCACCGTTTACTTTTCCATCTGATGGGAATACGTGAAAAGGATCGTTTTTCATCGGATCTACCGCAAAATTGTCAAAATAAGATTGCGGAACTAAGTGTTCTCTGTTGTAACATTGTCCTTCTGCAGTATAATTTCCACATTGTTGAGAGGTTGAAGTGTAATTATACGGATCTGCTCCGGTTGGATTTTCAGAATATAAATCTAATAAAGAACCGTCATTTTCGTAATAATTATCACGAAAAGCCGATTGAGTATAAAGTGTCCATAAAGCAGCGTAGCCCTGGTCAGAATGATTCGTGGTGATTATATTTTTCAACTGGGTTTTCAAAGTATATCCACTACCCGTAGCAGTATTGTAATATCCCGTAGGTATCTGAGCAAAGCCGACAACAACGCTCAATATTGAAAATATTGTGTAAAATTTTTTCATATTTAAATTGGGGTTAAATTTTTCTTTCTAACAAAGCCATGTAAAATCCGTCAAACCCAGACTCTGATGCCAAAACTTTAATATCCTTAACAAAGGTAAAGTTTTTTCCGTTTTCCGTGCTTAAGAATTTCTTAATTTGTTCCTGATTTTCAGAGGGTAACACTGAACATGTGGCATATACTAATTTTCCGCCCGGCTTCACAATTTTGGAGTAATTTTCCAAAACTTCGGCCTGTACTTTTTTGATGTTTTCGATGAATTCCGGTTGCAATTTCCATTTACTGTCCGGATTTCTTTTTAAAACACCTAAACCACTACAAGGCGCATCGATTAAAACGCGATCGGCTTTTTCGTGTAATTTTTTGATGGTCTTGGTGCCTTCAATTACACGGGGTTCGATGTTATGAACGCCGTTTCTTCGAGCGCGTAATTTCAACTGATTTAGTTTACTTTCGTATAAATCCATGGCAATTAATTGGCCTTTGTTGTCCATCAAGGAGGCCATGTGTAATGTTTTTCCGCCGGCACCTGCGCAGGTATCGACCACACGCATTCCCGGTTTTACTTCTAGGAAAGGAGCAACTAATTGCGAAGAAGCATCTTGTACTTCAAACAAACCGTCTTTAAAAGCCTGAGTTAAAAACACATTGGCTCTTTCTTTTAAGATTAAGGCATCTTCGTATTTCGCGTCGAATTCAGTTTCGATGTTTAAATCCATCAAAATCGCACGTAATTTTTCTTTTGTGGTTTTCAGTCGGTTAACACGCAGAATTACTCTTGCCTGCTCGTTTTGAGCAGCAATTTCTTTATTCCAAAGTTCTTCTCCTAATTCTTTTACACCCAATTCGTCCATCCAGTCCGGAATGGATTCACGGAACTTTCTGATTCTTGACAATTCGTCAAAACGCCCTTTGATTTTACGAGCCGGAGTGCTTTCGAAATATTTCCAATCCGGTAGGGTATAGCCGCGTAAAACAGCCCATACAGCGAACATTCTCCAGATGTTATCACGGTCATAAGGTTCTTTAACCTCAGCAATTTCGGCGTACAAACGTTTCCAACGAACAATTTCGTAAATGGTTTCCGCTACGAATTTTCGATCGTGACTTCCCCAACGTTTGTCTTTTTTCAAAGCTAAAGCAACTACTTTATCGGCATACTGACCTTCATTGAAAATCGCCATAAGCGAATCAATAACGGTGAAAACTAAATTACGGTGTAATCTCATTGTGTAAAAAAATAAGCCCGCAAAGATAGTAAATTATTTGCGCAAAAAGATTACTGATAGCGTTTTATAAAATCAGAGGGTGTTTCACCGCATTTCTTCTTGAAAAGTCTTGAAAAATAGGCGTAATCGTCGTAACCTAAATCGGTTGCGATTTCATTAAAGTTAAATTGTCGGCTTATTAACTCACGTTTGGCTTCAAGAAAAACTCTTTCCAAAATCATGTCCGTAGTGGTTTTACCGATCATATTTTGCGTAATCCGGTTGAGATGTTTTGCGGAAATGTTAAGCCAATCGGCGTATTTGGAAGGTGATTTTTCGGTTTTATAATGTTTTTCAATCAGTTCTTCTAATTTTTGAAAAGTAGTGGAGTAGGTGTTCTGGGTTATGATTTCCGAATCGTTTTTCTGAATGTAAAGCCTTGTACTTTCAATATAAATTAAATCAATAAGTGAAATAATTTTGTGGTTTTTGAATAAGAAATCGGATTGATTTTCAGAATGAACCTCTTGAAACAAGCTGCTGAAGTATACGCTTTGATTTTCTTCCAGATACAAAACCGGCGAATTCTGAACGCTGTAAAAAAACGGGAAGCTGTTTACTCGGTTTATCGCATAATGTAAATCGTAAAAGGATTGCGTATGAAAAAAGATAAATCCCTGAATATCTTCGGATAATTCCCAATGGTGCATTTGTCCCGGATTCAGGAAGAAAAGTGTCCCGGGTTGAATGTCGTATTTGATGAAATCGATTTCGTGAATTCCGCTGCCGTGAGTAAAAAGTACAGTTAGGTAAAAACTATGCTTGTGTGGCTTGTGTATGTTTTTGT
The DNA here is from genome assembly GCF_040750275.1 of Flavobacterium enshiense. Taxonomy (GTDB): domain Bacteria; phylum Bacteroidota; class Bacteroidia; order Flavobacteriales; family Flavobacteriaceae; genus Flavobacterium; species Flavobacterium enshiense_B. Next base: position 32,684 of record NZ_JBDOCV010000003.1, on the reverse strand, counting down.
GTGCTGTAACAATATGATTTTCGATTGTATTGGTGTATAATTCCTTCTTTTTCTTTACGGATTCAAATTGTTGAATATCTAAAACAGTAAAATTTTTCATGGTAGCTGTAAATTAACAATGTCCTAAAAGTACAAATAATTGCGTAAATTGTTTATAGATGCAATGCTAAAAACTGCCGAAATTTGTATAAAAAATATAGTATGTCAGTTTTATTAAATATCCTCGGAGAAAAATGTCCTAAATGTGGAAAAGGGAAAGTGTTTGCGGAAAAGGGAAATATTTTTCTTTTGCGATTGCCAAAAATGAACGCAAGTTGTTCACACTGCCATCATAAATTTGAAAAAGAACCGGGTTATTTTTTCGGTTCGATGTTTGTGAGTTATGCGGTTGCTGTAGGTGAAATGGTATTGTTTTTTCTTATCGCCAATCAGTTTATTGAAAGTTATTTAACCATCGTTGTGTTAATCGGGATTTTAGCGATCGTAATGAGTACCTTCAACTTTCGTTTTTCACGTATGCTATGGATTTATCTGCTTGACGGAAAAGACAAAAAAATCTAAAGCAAATTCGTACTTTAGCGTTTCTAAATTCACTTGAAATGAGAAGCGTTGTCATTTTTGTTGCTGCTTTTTTATGTTGCTCCTGTAGTATGAAATCGGTTTTCAGTAAGCCGGTAACTACAGTTGAATCTGTTGAAAAACCATCGCCTCTTTTTGCCCCAAGCTTTACAAAGGTGGAAATCGATACATTGTTGTCTGAAAAATTAAGTATCAGAGCTTTAGTTGTAGATAATGATAAAGTTTGGTATGCAGCCAACAATGGAAATTACGGTTCTATTTCTTTAAAAGATGATAAACGTTTTGTAGGTAATATTCAAAAAGACACGCTAAAAATTGAATTCCGAAGCATTGCACAAACCAAAGACAATATTTTTGTACTGGCTATCGGAAATCCTGGTTTGTTGTATCGTATTTCCAAAGATGGAAAAGAAACAGAATTAGTCTATGAAGAAAAAGGCGAAAAAGTTTTCTACGATGCCATTAACTTCTGGAATGACAATGAAGGTATTGCAGTAGGTGACCCGACCGAAGACTGCTTTTCACTATTGATTACCAGAGATGGTGGTCAAAGCTGGACCAAAACATCTTGTGAAAGTTTACCCAAATTAACAGAAGGTGAAGCTTTTTTCGCGGCCAGTAACACCAATATCATCATAAAAGGAGAAAAGACTTGGATTGTTTCCGGAGGTAAAAGATCGAGAGTGTTTTATTCCGAAGACAAAGGAAAATCATGGCAAGTGATTGAAACACCTATTATTCAGGGTAGTGCCATGACCGGAATTTTCTCGGCCGATTTTTACAATGAAACCATCGGTTTTGCCACCGGTGGCGATTATGAAAAACCTCAGCAAAACTTTGGCAACAAAATTATCACTTTAGATGGCGGAAAAAACTGGAACAAGATTGCGGAAAATGAAGGGTTTGGTTACGGTTCCTGCGCTCAGTTTGTACCGGGAAGCAACGGAAACGAGTTGGTAACTGTTGGAGCTTCCGGTGTTTATTATTCTTACGATCAAGGAAAAAGCTGGAACAAAATTGCGGAATACAAAGATTTGTTTACTCTTCGGTTTATTGATCGTAAAACCGCCATTGCTGCCGGAAACAAAAAAATCATCCGTTTGCAGTTCAATTAAGAAAGACTGGTAAAAACCAGCCTTTCTTAATTTACACTTAACTAACCAAAGAATTTCGAAAAGAATCCTTTTTTATCTTCTGTTTTAATTTCTGCAGCCGCCGCGTTTTGAAGTTCAACGGATTTTTCATGTTCGCTCATGATTTCCATGATAAAATCCACATACGTTTTATTTTGTTCTTCCAGATAACCAATCAGATATTTTTCACTGGCGTCCATTCCGCTGGCGTTTTCTATCTGAAGTAATCGTTTGTATAACGGTTCAATATGTTTGGTAATTACTTCCTGTGGTACTGATTTTCGTCTGGCAAAATAATTCACAATGTTTCCTTTTTCATCTTTAGAAATATCGAAATCGGTAATCACCCAATAGTAGCGACCGGATTTGGCAAGGTTTTTCACAATTGCGTGGTAGTTGTTACCTTTTTTCAGATTATCCCAAAGCACTTTAAAAATTACTTTCGGCATATCCGGATGGCGGATGATGTTGTGCGGTTGTGACATCAGTTCATAATCTTCGTAACCCGAAACATCGATGAAAACTTCATTGGCATATTCAATCGTACCAAAGCGATCTGTTTTGCTCATAATGGTTTTCGTTTTATCCCACGAGACTTCTTTGTCAATTGGTGTTGGTTTTTCCATTACTTCCATATTGCTATATTTTTTTTTGAGGATTATTTAACGGGGCAAAGAAATTCAAATAAAATGTAAGGGAATATGACAAAAATCAGTAAATATTGACTTTGTTTTTGTTGTATAAAAAAGCGGCCCGGTTGTTTGTACAACCGGGCCGCTTAGTAAAATGAAAGTTATTTTAGCGATTATGAGATCTCTTGTTTTTCATTTGCTCCAACAGTTTGTGTTTGAATTCGATTTCCAACTGTTTTAACATCAGTATTTTTTGGTTTGGAATTACGCCTTGTAAATCCTTTACGAGTTTTTTTCTGTTGTTCTGAATTTCCGCTTCGAGTTCTTCATCCTGTTCCATTAAAACCATTGTCTCCTTGTCGGATAAATCTTTGGAGTTTTCAGGTTTCAACTTGAACATTAACTGTCTTTTTTGTTTGTGAAGTTCAAACTGACGCTCTTCAAACTGGTTGTAAATCGGCCAGAATTTTTCAGCTTCCTCAGGTTTCAAATCCAACCGATCGGAAATGAAAGCTACTTTTAAAGCTTTAATGCGCTCAAAACGTTCCTGCTTTTTATCCTGCGCAAAAAATGAAACAGAAACGACAAGTAAAAATAAGGTTATAATCTTCTTCATAACTAATCAAGGTATTCATTAACATAAGCTTCCGATTCGGTACCGTAAAGCCCTAATTCTTTTTCAAAATTGGTGATATCGTCGTCCGTAAGTTGGGCCGCAATATCTTCGGTGGTAACATCACTTTGATACGCCAAATACATTTGGGTACTAGTCTCTAATTCGTTATTTTGATAATTTGTGTATAACCAAAAGCCTAAGCTTACTACAAAAACCGCAGCAACGGCAGAAATCCAAGTGGTTCTTTTTTTCGATAACGAAATCACACGCACTTCTGTTTCCGGAAGCTGCTGCATCAATCGGTCTTCAAATCCTTCAAAATAGTTTTCGGGAATTTTAAAACCGGATTTGATTTTCGGGTCGTTATGTAAATCAAACTTTTTCATATTCATAAGACAAAATTACATTCAAAAGGTTTAATTCGTATTTAAAAATTCTTCAATCTTTTTCACCGCGTGGAAATAGGAAGCCTTCAAAGCGCCAACAGAAGTTTCGAGAATTTCCGACATGTCTTCGTATTTCATTTCTTCAAAATATTTCATCTTAAATACTAATTGTTGTTTTTCAGGAAGTTTTGCCACGGCTTGTTGTAGCTTCATTTGAATTTCGTCACCGTCATAATCCACATCCGCCTGTAAACTGTTAATGGCCTTCTCCTGAATTTCTTCACTGGAAATACCTTGTTTCTTAGCACGTTGATTGATAAATGTTATCGCTTCATTCGTCGCAATCCGGTACATCCAGGAAAATAGTTTGCTTTCACCTTTAAAGTTTTTCAGGTTTTGAAATACCTTCACAAATGTATTCTGCAGTACATCGTCTGTATCGTCATGATTTATTACAATATTCCGGATATGATTGTACAACGGTCTCTGATATTCACGCACCAACTTTCGAAACGCTTCGTTCTGCGTTTTCGGGTTAAGTAATTCGGCGATAAAGGCTTTTTCGTCCTGCAAGTGAAATCGATTTGTTGATAAGACTAAAGATAACGTAAATAGTTTAATTGTTTTGTCGATTTTTTTTGGAGCGAAAGGTTGTTTTGTACCGGGAAACGTAAATCCTGCTGTCCGCTTTACGCGGTGCCGCTCCCATCAGGGCTAGTAGGAAACCATTTTTGTATTTGTTAACATAAAAAACGCAGCAACTTTGTACCTTTGCCGCTTTACAACACAACAACCATGATTAAAACAGTAATTTTCGATATGGACGGTGTAATTGTCGACACAGAGCCCGTTCATAAATACGCTTACTATCAACATTTTAACGAATTAGGAATTGACGTTTCTGAGCAACTTTACGCTTCTTTCACCGGAAATTCCACCCGAAATGTATTCCAAAAAGTAAAAGACACTTTCAATCTGGAACACGATGTCGAAGAACTGATTCTGAGAAAACGTCACCTTTTCAATGAAGCGTTCGATACCAAACCCGATTTAGAATTAATTGAAGGGGTTCATAATTTGATTAAGAACTTACACGAAAACGGTATGCAGCTTATCTTGGCTTCATCAGCATCCAAAAGCACGATTAATCGCGTGTTTACCCGTTTTGATTTGTATCAGTATTTCACACACACAGTAAGTGGTGAAGATTTTCCTAAATCCAAACCCGATCCGGCGATTTTCCTTCATGCGGCTTCTTTGTCGGTATTCCCGAAAGAGCATTGTATTGTGATTGAAGACAGCACTAATGGTGTTAAAGCGGCCAAAGCAGCAGATATTTATTGTATTGGTTATCATAGTGATAACTCAAAGCATCAGGATTTATCGTTGGCAGATTTTCATATTCGTGATTTTTCTGAAATTAACTTTGAAAAAATAAAGGGTTTGCTTTAAGTTTTTCCCTCCAAAGAAAGCGAAGTTTTACCCAACGGCCTCTTTAAAAACAAGTAAGCATTTCTCACGTGCTTCTTTGTGATCTACTATGGGTTTCGGATACTTGGACGTTTCCAATTCCGGAATCCATTTTTTAATATATTTTAGGTCTTTGTCAAATTTTTTAATCTGTTCGGTAGGGTTAAAAATTCGGAAATAAGGAGCAGCATCCACACCACTTCCGGCAGCCCATTGCCAATTACCCACATTGCTGGATTGTTCGTAATCCAACAGTTTTTGTGCAAAATACGTTTCGCCCCATCGCCAGTCAATCAGTAAATGTTTGCAAAGAAAACTGGCTACGATCATGCGTACGCGGTTGTGCATGTGACCTGTGGAGTTGAGTTCGCGCATACCAGCATCTACAAAAGGATAACCTGTTTTTCCGTCGCACCATTTCTGAAATAAATTTTCGTTATTACTCCATTGTATTGCATCGTATTTTTCTTTGAAACTTCGGTTAACGGTATGTGGGAAGTGCCATAAAATCTGCATGAAAAATTCGCGCCAGATTAACTCTTTTAAAAAGGTTTCATTTTTTGAATTTTGCGCTAGAAAAACCATTTTTCGTATCGAAACGGTTCCAAATCGGAGGTAAACACCTAACATCGATGTGCCTTCAATTGCCGGGAAGTTTCGCGTTTCCTCGTAATGGCTAATACGTTTGTCGGAAACATCGAAAGGTTTGGGCGCGATGGATGAATTTTCAAAACCGATATCGCTTAAATTTAAAAACGGGTAGGAGTGAACCACAATGTTTTGAAGCAAATCTTCAGATGGGTAGGTAACCAACTTACTTTTGCTAAGCAGCTCTTTCCATTTTTTGGAGTAAGGTGTGAAAACTACATATGGAGTTCCATCGTCTTTGACTACTTCGTTTTTTTCAAAAATTACCTGATCCTTGCAGGTTTTGAATTCGATATTGTTTTCTTTTAGAAGCTGATAGATTGCTTTATCTCGTTTTCTTGCAGCCGGTTCGTAATCATGATTGGTATACACCGTTGAAATTTTATTTTCAGAAATAAGTTGCTGAAAAATAATTTCAGGATTTCCATAAAATACAGCCAGTGATTTCCCTATTTTTAGCAATTCTGAATGAATTTTTTGCAGTTGTCTGTGAATGAAAGTCACACGTGCATCATCTTTTTCTAATTCATGCAAGATGGTTTTATCAAAAATGAAAATTGGTAGAACAGCTTCGTTGTCGTTTAAAGCATGAAAAAGAGCGGTATTGTCTTCGAGACGTAAATCTCTTCTGAACCAGAAAATTGTCATGGTATTATGATTTAAATTCACCAAAAAGCTCGGTCAGTTTTTGTCTTCTGTAATTGAAAATTTCGTTGAGTTTCGGTTTTACAATCATTGGATGAAATAGCTTCCCGATAAAACCAAACGGTAATTTATAATGCACAATGTCTTCCATTTCTACTCCACCTTCAATCGCTTTGAAAAAATGTTTGTGATGCCAGAATTTATAAGGGCCGAAGCGTTGTTCATCTACAAAAAACTCATTTTCTTTTGCATGAGTGATTTCTGTAACCCATTCCATTGTAATGCCTTTAAAAGGGGAAATCCTGTAATGAATAATTTGACCTGGAAACATTTTTTGTTCATCTCCCGAAAGTGTTTTAAAATGCATGGTGTCAGGAGTAATCCTGTTGAGATTTTTAGGATCGGAAAAAAAAGCCCAAGCTTCTTCAACGGAAATTGGTAATTTTTGTCGGGTGTTTACAGAAAACATCTTTTTTTCGTAAAGTTACATAATGTTCTATTGTTTAAAAAAAAGAAAACTATAAATTCTATTTAAGCTATTCTTAACATTTAGCAGTCGGTTTTTTTTCTATTTTCGTTACAAATCAAATTAACGATAATATTTATGAAAAGAATAGTGCTTACAGCTGTTTTTGCATTCGCTACACTGGCAATGCAGGCTCAGGTAAAGACACCGCAGGCAAGTCCTGTATCCAAAATTGAACAGACCGTTGGTTTAACCAATGTAGATATCGAATATTCTCGCCCGAGTACAAAAGGGAGAACTGTTTTTGGAGAATTGGTGCCTTATGGTAAATTATGGAGAACCGGAGCCAATGCCAATACGGTAATTAGTTTTAGTGAAGATGTTACGATAGACGGTAAAATGCTAAAAAAAGGAAAGTATGCATTATATACTTTACCTAAAGCAGACAGTTGGGAAGTGATTTTCTACAACAACACAGACAACTGGGGATTACCTGAAAAATGGGATGAGGCAAATGTTGCCATCAGAACGATCGTTAAACCTGAAAATCTGAATCGAAAAGTAGAAACTTTCACTATCGGAATTAATAATGTAGATAACGATTATGCAGTTTTAGAGTTGTTATGGGAGAAAACATTAATTCCTGTAAAATTTGAGGTGCCTACACAAAAAGTCGCTCTGAAAAGCATTGAAGCTACCTTAGCCGGGCCTACGGCAAATGATTATTTTGCTTCTGCTCAATATTTGTATCAGTCTAACGGTGATATGAAAAAGGCATTAACATGGGTTAACAAGGCTTGCGATATGAAAGCGGCTGAAACTCCTTTCTGGTATTTACGTTTAAAATCGTTGGTTCAGGCTAAAAATGGAGATAAGGTTGGAGCAATTGAAACGGCAAAACAGTCTTTGGCCGCTGCTGAAAAAGCAAATAATCAAGATTATATGAAGATGAACAAAGATTCCATTATGGAATGGTCTAAAAAATAATAAATAGTTTTTTAATTGAAAAAGGCTGTCGTAATTGGCAGCCTTTTTTAATTATTCTTTAGTTTTCATAAAAGTCTGGAACAGGACTCCAAGAAAGATAGTCATTATTGCACCGATGAAATTAAGCCATAAAAAGCTGACAACATCCAAGTAGAAAATATAGAAGATGGTAAGCTGTGTTAAAACCGCACTCCAGAAAACCGCTTTTGCCTTCACAAATTTAACATAGAAAGCTACAAGAAAAATTCCTAATACGGTCCCGTAAAAAATTGATCCTACGATGTTTACCAATTGAATTAGGTTTTCGAATAACGTTCCGACACAAGCAAATAAAATAGCAATAATCCCCCACATTAAAGTGAAAAGTTTGGTAGCAGTAACGAAGTGTTTTTCGGATTTATCGGCTTTTACATTTCTTTTGTAGATGTCTATAGTAGTAGTTGAGGCCAGAGCGTTCAACCCCGATGCTGAGGAAGACATGGCTGCCGAAAAGATAACCGCTAACAGTAATCCAATTAAGCCTGTTGGCAGAAAGTTCAGGATGAAATACAGAAAAACATAATCTTTGTCATTGGTTTCGGTTTTATCATCTACTTTACTGATGATTTCTTTGGCCTGTTCACGTAAATCTTTTTCTTTTCCGGAAAGCGAAACCATTTTTTGCTGCAGTATGGGATTATCAAAATCCTGATTTAACTGTCCTACATACAACATGCTGATTTCTTTCTTTTCATTTTGAAGATTTTCCAGCTGTTTTTCCAGTTTTTCATACGTAGCTTTATACTCCGATTTTTTCACCAATTCGTTGTTGGTCGGGTTAAAATGTAAAGGAGAAGAATGGAACTGAAAAAATACAAATACCATTACTCCGGTAAGCAGAATGAAAAACTGCATCGGTACTTTCAATAACCCATTCATTATAAGACCCATCTGGCTTTCACGGATGTTTTTACCTGTCAGATAGCGTCCAACTTGAGACTGATCCGTTCCAAAATAGGAGAGTGCTAAAAAGAATCCGCCTGTGATTCCGCTCCAGAATGTGTATCGCGTTTCCGGATCAAAAGAAAAGTCTACGATGTTCATTTTGTCGTTGGCACCTGCAATTCCTAATGCGTTGCTGAAGCTTAATTCTTCGGGTAAGTAGCTTAATATCAGGAAGAAGGTTATGAACATTCCCGTCATGATGACGAACATCTGTTGTTTTTGGGTAACATTTACGGCTTTGGTTCCGCCCGAAAAGGTGTAAATGATTACCATGATTCCGATGACTACATTCATCAGTGTAAGGTTCCATCCCAATAAAGCAGACATAATGATGGCCGGAGCATAAATGGTCAGACCGGTCCCCATCCCGCGTTGAATTAAAAATAAAATTGAAGCTAACGAACGGGTTTTAACATCGAAACGCTGTTCCAGAAATTCGTATGCGGTAAAAACTCTGAGTTTGTGATAAATTGGAATAAAAGTGATACAGATAACCACCATCGCAATCGGTAATCCGAAATAAAACTGAACAAATCCCATTCCGTCATGATAAGCTTGTCCAGGTGTGGATAGAAAGGTGATGGCACTCGCTTGGGTTGCCATTACAGATAGTCCAACTGTCCACCAAGGGGTTTCATTATTGGCAAGAATGAATTCTTCTACGTTTTTGCTTCCTTTGGTTCTCCAAGCTCCGTAAATTACAATGAAGAGCAGTGTTACCGATAGAACGATCCAGTCAATTAGCTGCATAATTTAAGCGTACATTTGCATTAAAAAATAGAACAACAAAATGTAGAAGGCGTTGAGTAACAACACTATCGTATAACTTCTTTTCCACTTGAATTCCTGTTCTTTCATATTTTTCTATTTGATTATTTTCCGATAGCAATCAGGTTGGCCATGAGGCGAAAAGCGCCTGGTACTCCTTCCGGTAGTTCCCTGAAAAAACTCAGCCCGGTATAAATATAATGCCCTTTGCCATATTTTGCTATCAATAAGCTGCTTTCTTTTGGTGTTTCGCCCTTATCATGAGAAGAAATAACGGTTTTGAATTCTTTTGCCCATTTGTTAGGATAGTATAAACCTTGCTCTTGAATCCAGCACTCAAAGTCTTTTTCAGTAATTTTATTAGGAAAATTTAAAACAGTATGTTTTGGATCTGTGAATGTTACAACTGCCGTTTCTTCGGTTACCCTGTCTTGTGAAAGTTTTAATTCAAAAGGAGCAATGTCGTTGGTAACCAATTTGCCGGCTGTGTTGTACTGAACAATCATGGTGCCACCATTTTTCACATAGTCAAACAATATTTTTTGTTTGAATTTCAACGGTTCAACAGTATTGTAAGCTCTGATTCCAACTAAAACAGCGTCATAACCCTGAAGGCTTTCCGAAGTAATTTTTTCAGGATCAATTATGGTAACGGTATAGTCCATCTGGCGTAAACTTTCAGGAATTTCATCACCAGCTCCCATAATATAACCAATGTTGCTGCCTCGGGTTTCGATTTCTATTTTATTGAATTTGGCCTCCGATGGCAGTAATATCTGTTGTAATGGAATGTGCGGATAATCAATGGTAACCAGTTTTTTATCGTATTTGACATTGTCAATTACAGCAATGCTTTTAGCGATAGCCTCAGTAGGATAGGATGGAGGAGTCACTTCGAAAGTAACTGTTTTTTCCCCTCCTTTTTGTGGTAACTCGAATGCGATTGTTTTAGGGTACACTTTCCAGTCGGCAGGTAAATCTAATAGAACTTCGCCTTTGCAATTGTCTTTCCCGGCCCTTACTTTAACAGCAATTTTGTGTTTTCGGTTGTTGGGGAAAAGTTCTACTTTGTTTAAAATTTCTGTGGTAACTTCCGGTAATATGGCAAAAGGCTGATACATTTCTCCTTTTACCGGATCGTTAAATTTGTAAACAATGTTTTTGTAAATATCAATTGGAATATCGCAAATTCGGATTCTCCAATGTAGTTTCAAATAATCGGATTCCGGTTTTCCGATGTTGTTTTTATCGTTTACGGCAAACAGTCCTAAAGTTCCTTTGTCATTTAGCCAATAAGGAGTTGAGTAAAGATTTTCAGTTGGAATCTGGATCAGTTTTTCTGCTTTGAACGCTACGTTATTTTCTAATTTTTTATTGGTGATAACCGATGAATTAAGAAAGGAAACGGCTTCGATTTCAATAGGTTCATTACTTCGGTTAGTAGCTTCCAGTTTTAAAGTGATTTCTCCGTTAGGATTGGTGTATTGTACTGATGCAACACCTTCAAGATAAAGACCGCAACAAGCTGTGATGATGGACTCTATTTCCTGTTTTTTTAAGTTTTTCCAATGTTCATCTTCCAGTTGCGAGATAAGTTTGTACGCCTCCATCAGTTTGGTTAGATGGACTTCCGGATTTTTGAAATTGAAGTTGTTCTGAACTTCATAAAGAATTTTCCCGATGGCTTCCCCGCCTTTCACTCTTGACCAGGTTGTGTTGATGCCTTCGAAAATATTGTTTTTTTCTTTTAAATCATCTCCTTTCAGAAATTCTAAATATTCGGTTTCATTGCCTCTTGTTCCGGTACTTCCAAAACCTTGGCATTGGTGTTGGCTTCTGCTTAAAGCGGCTATTTCACCATTGCTTTTCCCTTTCAACGGATAATAAACGCCGGTGTTGATTGTTGTTAAATTGCTTTTATCGGCTTTTTTAAAGTTTTCTTCACTTCCGTAAAACCACCAGGAAGTATTGAAAAATAAGCGTTTCGGTTGCCAAAGCGAAGTCATGGAAAGTTGATCCGGATAAACAGAAGCATCATTGGTTTTGTCAAAGGCTTCCATGCTTAACATTGCCGAAGCGGTATGATGCCCATGCGTGGTTCCCGGAGTTCTGTGATTGAATCGGTTGATAATCACATCCGGTTTGAATTTTCGGATGGCTAAGATAACATCGCTTAAAATTTCTTCTTTATTCCAGATTTCGAAAGTTTCCTCAGGTTCTTTGGAATAACCGAAATCGTTGGCTCTGGTGAAAAACTGCTCGCCACCATCGATTCGTCTGGCTGCTAAAAGTTCCTGAGTTCTTAAAACGCCTAAAAGCTCTTTTAGTTCTGTTCCGATGAGGTTCTGACCACCATCGCCACGTGTCAAAGACAAATAACCGGTTCGTGCTTTGGTTTCGTTGGATAAGTAGGAAATCAGTTTTGTGTTTTCATCGTCCGGATGCGCGGCAACATACAATACAGAGCCCAAAAAATTCAGTTTTTCGATTTGGTGGTAAATGTCCGAAGTACTTGGCTTTTGAGGTTGTTGGGCAAACCCATTGTTCGAAATAAATAAGGCAACGATATAGAAAAGTAAGCTAAGCTTCTTCATAATTAATTTGTAGAGTTATTCTTGTCTTTCAAAGATAGTCAAATAGGCTGTCGCAATAATTTATTTAACAGGAAATTAAAAAAGGCAAGAACGTTTAAGTCCTTGCCTTATAAAATTAGTATTTGTAATTAGCCTCTTTTTCCTTGGCCCCTGCCGTTTCCGTTTCCGTTGTTTCCGTTTCCACGTCCGCGTCCTGGCTCATGCCCTCCGCCATTTCCATTCTCGCGGCCGCCACGGTATTCATTCCTGAAATCGTTGTTTCTTCTTTCGTTTCGGTTATCGTTTCTGTAGAAATCGTTTCTGTTATTGTTTCGGTCTCTGTATTGCTCTCTTCTGTCATCATCACGGTCTCTGTCTCTGTAATATCCGTCTCTTGGTCCGTTGTATACTACTTGTGGTCTTACTCCAATGGTTCTCTGATAAGGTCCTCTGTATCCATGATGGTATTTAACTCTATGGTTTTTATAATAGACATATGGGTTTGGGCCGTAATCATGTAAACAAACTTTGTAAGCACCGTATAAATCATAATGTCTGTAGCGATAAGGCAAGTAGGCTGCTCTGATCCATCCGCCTCCATCAAAGTAGATAAACATAGCGGTTGGAATATCGTAGTATACTTCAATGTCAGGCAAGTAATAATACCTTGTTTCAGCGTATCCGACCGGTCCCCATACCGGAGGCGTTCCAATATTTACATTAACCGATACTTGAGCCTGAGAACTTAACGTCATTAAAAATAATCCTGCAAATAATAGTCTGATAGCTTTCATAATCGTATATTTTAATTTAATTTATTCTTGTTTGATTGTATAAATCCAACTACCGTGCCAAAATTAAATTTTCAGGGAAAAAGTTGAAATGATTTTAACAAAGAATCTTGTCAAAGCTTTGTTTTTATTAGGTTTAGTAAAAATGAAGCGGAATGAAAAAAGCAAGGCTTTAACCTTGCTTTTTTGTTTTTAAAAGTAAAAACTGTTATTTGTTTTTCCCTTTTCCGTTTCCACCGCCATGTTTTCCGCCATGTTTTCCGCCACCATGTCCGGGATTTCCGTCACGGTTAAATTTAACGGCTTTGTTGCTGTGAATAATTTTTTCTGGTCCTCCTTTTGCGTGGCCATGATGATTTCCGTTATCACCTTTCATTTTAAAAGGTTTCTGTTTGTATTTTTTATAGCCTTTCGGATATTTTACTTTGTGTACGTCATAATAATGGTACGGATTCCCTCCTCTATAATCTAAAACTACTTTGTAGCCACTGTATAAATCGAAGTGAGCGTATCTGTTCGGCAGATTGTGTACATGAATCCATCCTCTGGGACCGTGATAAATGAACATTGCTGTGTGAATGTCATAATATACTTGAATGTCGGGAATATAATAGAAACGCGCTTCTGCATATCCAATAGGCCCCCATGGGGGTGGCGTTCCAATATTTACATTAACCGATACCTGAGCTGATGACTGCAAGGCGAATAAAAAAACTAAACCGAGTACGACCTTTTTAATTGCTTTCATAACTTTTTGTTTTTAATGAAATTAATCATGTTTATTCCTGTTAAAACGAAGAATGTTTTCTTAAAAGTATTAAAAAAATCACAATAAAAGTTAAGGAAAAGTTATTAGTCGGTAAACTCGCGGTCGTCACCGTATTGTTTTACTATGGTAATGCCTTTTTGGATAAGAAGATTGTTAGGATAGGTGATAAGCTCTCCGTCTTTGGTTTTCAGGAGTGCATGAAAGGCTGTGATATCTACAATTTTACCTTCTACCGGAAAATCTTTGTCGTGAATGAGAATTACATCGCCTATTTTAAACGGAAAATTAAAAAACAGAATTATGCCAGCAGTAATATTACTCAAAATGGACCACTGAGCAAACATTGCAACACCAATAAAGGCCGATACAGAAGAAGCAAAAAACACAAGATGCTCGGCTTTGATTCCCCAAATGGTAAACAATACAATTAGAGTAAGAATGCCAATAAGAATGCTAATGTATTTGATCACCAGATTGGTTCGTCGATGGTCTATGATCTCTGAAACTTTAGCGAAGCGACGGATAATTTTTGCCGTAAGAAACCGTACCAGAATATAGAATAGTAAGGTAGTGGCCGTGGCAACAATTTCGAAAAGAAAATGATTGTCAAACATTATCTTGTGCTTTACTATACAAATGTAAGCAAATGTTGATAAACTTTATCTACCGGTAAACCGACAACATTAGCATAAGAGCCGTCAATTCTTGCAATGGCAACCAAACCGATCCATTCCTGAATGCCATAGGAACCGGCTTTATCGAAAGGTTTGTAATGATCTAAATAATAGCGTATTTCGTCGTCCCTTAACACATTAAATGTTACTTTGGTGACTTCGTAAAAAGTGTCCGTTTTGCTTTTAGTCCTAATACAGACAGAAGTTATGACTTCATGCGTCTTGCCCGAAAGCGAGGCAATCATTTGGAAGGCGTCTTGGTAATCTTTTGGTTTGCCCAATGCTTTTCCTTCATGCCAGACAATAGTGTCACTGGTAACCAGAATGTCTTTTTCTGAAAGTTCTTCTGTAAAAGCATTTGCCTTTAATTCGGCTAAATAATTGGTGATGGCTTCAGCTTCCAGCGTCTCGTCATAGATTTCTTCCACCTCTTTTAAACGAATTTCGAAATCCAGATCCAATTCCTTAAAAAACTGCTGACGACGTGGTGAACCCGAAGCTAAAATAACACTATATCCTTTTAATTTTTCTCTAAGCATTCAGTTTCATATTTACGGTGATGACAACAATCGAAAGAATTCCGAAAAGTAAAACCAGTTTTAAGATTAGGCTTAGATGGTTAAAATCTTTCTTGGATTTAGCCGTCCAGATTTTGATAAGAAAATAAAGTAAAGGTGCTAAAACAAACAATAGCATATAGTACAGTACCCAATCCAAACTCAATAAATTATCGTTAATGTAAATCAGCAAAAGTGCAACAGGGATAAGTGTGATTCCGAAAACAACTTTCGCAGTTCGTTCTTTACCTAAAAGAATGGGTAAGGTGCTCATTCCGGCATTGTAATCACCATCTATATCTTCGATGTCTTTTACAATTTCCCTGATAAAGTTGATAATAAAAGCGAATACGGCATAATCAACCAATATACTGAAAAGCATTGCCATTTGCGTTCGGTTGCCTTCGTAGGTTGCCGGATATAAATCGAAAATACCCACAATGATAACACTGAAACCCAAGAGTAAAGCCACAACGATATTCCCAATCAGTAAATTTTGTTTCAAACTGGTGGCATACATATACAAAGTGCCTGCGACTACAATGAATATGGAAGCAAACATCGGTTTTTGAATAAGATTGGAAAGGTAAAAACCGATTCCTACACCAATGATGTTCAGTGCGATATAAATATTGTAGGCCATTCCTTCCGAAATGTGTTTGCCGACAATTACATTTTTGGGCTTGGCAATTTCATCCGTTTCCTGATCCATGATATTGTTGATCACGTAACCGCCAGCTGCTATCATAACCGTTGAAATAACCAGTAAAATAAACTCAAGGTCTGTTAAAGCTACAAAAGGTTCTTGTTGGTTTTTGAAGAATACGAAGTGGAAAACCAGCTGCATTAAAGCAAGCATTATTAAATTTTGAAAACGAATCAGTTTTAAGAATTTCATGGTTTTATTGAAGACTGAGTTTTAGTTTTTAGATTACTGAAAATTGTGACTGCGACTGAAAACTAATCGTATTTCGCGTCGAAATGTTCCATCCATTTGCCCTGAACTTTCATCACTTGTTCGATGACATCACGTACCGCACCCTTTCCACCGTTTTTGTGTGAAATATAAGTACTGATGCCTTTAATTTCAGGTGAAGCATCTTGCGGACAAGTAGGTAAGCCCACCAATTGCATCACATGATAATCCGGAATATCGTCACCCATGTATAAAACCTGTTCCGGTTTGATGTTGTAAATATCGGTGAACTCTTTAAACGTTTCCACCTTATCATGAACGCCTAAATGAATGTCGGTAATGCCTAAATTTCTCAAACGGATGCGAACACCTTCATTACTTCCGCCGGAAATAATACAAACGGTATAACCATTTTCAACCGCTGCTTTCATCGCATAACCGTCACGGATATTCATTTCACGCAGCATTTCGCCTGTTGGAGTTACGTGTACGGTTCCGTCTGTGAGAACGCCATCCACATCGAAAACGAAAGTGGTGATGTCATTCATGATTTCTTTATAACTTTTTGCCATTATTTATGCTGTATGGATTGTGTTAGTAAGGTATATATTGTTTTTTTATTCTCATCGTCGAGAAAAGCAAGATGCTTTTCAATGGTTTTTTGGTCGTGACGAATGGCCGGACCGGTTTGTGCTTCTTTTGGGGAAAGCGTTTTAATTTTATCGGCCGTTTCCTGAATCAGTGGAAATAAAATCTCGAACGGAACCTTGTTTTCTTCACAGATTTCATTACCTAATTGATACAAATGATTAACGAAATTGCAGGAGAAAACCGCCGCAACATGCAAACTTTGCCTTTGTTGTGAACTGATTTTGTATACTTTATCCGAAATCGATTTTCCAAGATTTTCAAGAATTGCATAATCATTCACAGCCTCTGTTTCCAGACAAAGCGGAATGTTTTTAAAATTGATTGCTTTCGATTTCGAAAAGGTCTGCAAAGGATAAAAAACACCTTTTCTGTTTTTAGGGTTAAGCTCCTCAAGTCCCATGCTTCCAGAGGTATGAACTACCAACTGATTGTCATAAGGAAGTTGATTGGAAACCTCTGCAATGGCTCCATCTGTAACTGAAATTATGGTAATGTCAGCAGGGTTGAGATGTTGAAAATCGGTTACAATTTTATTATCAGTAAGTAAATGGCTGATGTTTTCACGATGGCGCGAAAAAACCTGTTGCAGCATTACATCCTCCGTTTGTTGAAAAACCGAAATCAGATGTTGTGCGACATTGCCCGAACCGATGATGTTAACTGTAATCATGTTGCTAAAGTAGCACAAAATTACGAATTGTTTACGCTTTTGGCAGTACAGCCGATTTTTTTAATTTTTTCAGCAGCGTATTAAAATTGTCGTAGTAATAGATGTTTTCAATAAAACGCTTGTCATTTTTCTTGGATTGTCGCGCGAAATACAGACGGTTTTCTTTCTGATGGACGAACGGACAGAATTCCGCTGTTTCCGAATTGATTTCCTTGCCCAGATTTTGCGGGATGCTCCATTGGTTTTTGATTTTGAAACTGATGTACAAATCGACATCACCAAACCCTTTCGGATCGGTTGAAAAATAAATGATATACTCTTCTTTTGGTGAAATATAAGGATTGGATTCCCTTTCGTTTGTGTTTATTGGTGTGCCAATATTTACAGCCGGGGTGTATTTTCCGCTTTTAAATTCCGCAACATAAATATCGGATTTTCCGGTACCGTTTTCATTTTCCTTCATAAAATAGATGTTGCCTTTTTTGGTTATGGAGGCAAACGATTCGGAAGCTTCGGTATTAATGTCCTGCAGGTTTATCGGTTCAGACCATCCGTTTTCGGTTTTTGATATGGAATAAAGGTCGAATTTTGTTCTTTCCGGATGATTGGCTACCGGACGGTTAGACTGAAATAGCAAAGTCTTCCCATCGGGACTGAATATCGGATCAATATTTTTATAAGGCAACTGATTTGAAAAAGAAGCTTTTACCGGTTTTTGCCATTTGCCGTTTCGCTTTACACTTTCCTTTATAATCAAGGTATCTCTACCACCATTGGATTCTACCCATAAAGCACGGTTTCCATCCGGAGAAAGTGTAAAACCGAAAACCCCATCATTGGAAATAATTCCCGGTTCATAAATTTTGGCTTGCTGGGCTTGAAGGAATATAGGAGCAAAGAGTAATACGAAAGCGATTTTTTTCATAATTGATGATTTTGTCGAATAAATGTAAGGACAACCCTTTTTGTAAGAAATTGTTTTAACAGAACTTTATGGAATAAAAAAAGCCGCTCTTATGAACGGCTTCTCTTTGAAAATGTATGTTTTAAAAGGCGTCTACAATGGCAACGAAATCTTCAGCTTTTAAAGCCGCACCGCCTATTAGACCACCATCTACATCGGTTTTTGAGAAAATTTCTTTAGCGTTGTCCGGTTTTACACTTCCGCCGTAGAGAATAGAAACATTTTCTGCGGTACTTTCACCATATTTATGACGAATGGTTTCACGGATGAATTGGTGCATTTCCTGTGCTTGTTCCGGAGTTGCCGTTTCGCCGGTTCCGATAGCCCAAACGGGTTCGTAAGCTAAAACGATGTTTACCCACGCATTGGCTCCCAAATGAAACAAACCATCACGTAACTGGTTGTCCACTACGTTAAAATGCTGCTTGTTTTGACGGTCTTTTAATTCTTCACCAATGCAAAAGATCACGCGCATTTCGTGTTTTAAAGCGGTATCGACCTTATTGGCTAAAAGCGCATCAGTTTCTTTAAAATATTGACGACGTTCCGAATGTCCTAAAATTACATTTTGTACCCCTATCGATGTAAGCATATCCGCAGAAATTTCTCCGGTAAAAGCACCACCTTCTGCCTGATGCATATTTTGAGCCGCGACACCAATATTGGTATGTTCCAGCATGTGAATGGCTTGTGATAAATTCACAAATGATGGTGCAACCAGAACTTCTACTTCTTTTCCGGAAGGAAGCTGGTTTAGAATATCAGAAAGTAATTTTGCCGTTTCACCTGCATTTTTATTCATTTTCCAGTTGCCGGCAACAATATTATGTCTCATTATTTTAATGTGTTTAGAGTCGTTTGTATTTTTTCGTGATCTGTTTCAACAGCGCGGTATAAAGCAACTTTTCCGTTTTTATCTACGATAATGTAACGTGGAATCCAATCCAGATTAATAGCTTTGCCAAAGGTTCCTTTCATACCATCAGGAATTAGATAATGATCTCCTTTTAATTCGTGTTTTGAAATTCCGGACTGCCATTTTTCCTGCGTTTTATCACAGGACAAAAAGATAAAATCAACATTTGGGTTTGCCGCTTGCAGTTCTTTCAGTTTTGGCATATTCTTTACGCAATCGCCACACCAGGATGCCCAAACTTCAATTACGGTTGTTTTTCCCTGTTGCTTTTTGAGGATTTCTCCGAATGTTGTTTCGCTACCGTTTAAGGTAATTAATTTTTCGGATAGCGCCTCTTTATTGAATTCGGTTACTTCTTTCTTTTGCGTGTAGGAATAAATTCCGAAAGTAAGAACACCAAAAATTGCAGTAATAAGTATTTTTTTCATAATCAGTAAATTATAGTTTCACATCGTCAATATCATTCCAATGTTTCTTATCAACAATCGTACCTTTATGCAGGACTACGATACTGGGATTGGCTCTTTCGATGGTTTTTAAGGTTGTGGCATCGCAAAAATAATAATCGAATGAAATGTTATTTTCTTTTCGGAATTTGGCAATATCTTCAATAGGTGAGGCCGTCATTCCAATTACCTTATAACCTTTGGCTTGTGCTTTTTTAGAGAATGTTTCCAATTTTACCAAACCGTCTGCTTTCGCTTTATTCAGATCGTAGGAAACCAGCATAATTACTTTTGGCTCGTTCAGCATTTGTTCGGTAAAATCCTGACCGTCCAATTCTATGGTAAAATCGTGGATAGGAGGTACGTAGCCTTGTGTAATCAATTTGTCATCACGACGTACGAATTCGGCTCCGGCCGGTAAACTCATCAGATCTTTCTCGCCAAAATTCTGCTCTTTTCCGTTTACTTTGTACACGAAATTCATCTCGTAAACCGAACGCGCGGCTCCTTCCGGAAATTCCATGTCTTTTTGGATGTTGGTTCCGATTTTATACGCTCGGAAATCTTTCAACGGCAAATGGTTCAATACCCAATAACCCATAAAAAGACACAATGAATACGAAACAAATACAGTTAAAGCGCCCACCATCGGTTTGAAAAGCGGTTGGATGTACTTTTGTCCGAAGAATAAAATCAGAATAAATACTAATAAAGCTAAGTCTTTATAAAAAGATTCCCAAGGTGTCAATTTTAAAGCATCGCCAAAACAACCACAATCGGTAACTTTATTAAAATAAGCCGAATAGAAGGTTAAGAACGTGAAGAAAACAATCATTAATAATAAACTCCATATCGTCCATTTTGGTTTAAACCCGATTAATAATGCTACTCCTAAAACCACTTCAAAAATTACCACAAACAAAGCGATAGCTAAGGCATAAGGCACTAAAAAAGGCATGTTTAGAACACCTTCTGAAAAATATTCTTCCAATTTAAAGGAAAAACCGGTGGGGTCGTTTAATTTGATCAAACCGGAGATAATGAATAAAACACCAACTATAATTCGCGATACGTGTACTAAGTATTTCATGTTATTTTATGTTGTGATTTAACCAATTGTTATAAGTCATTTCAAATTTAATCTCTTTGGTGCCGTGTGTGCCAACTTCTGTCCAGCCTGCTTTTCGATAAAAGGCTTCTGCTCTTGTGTTGAAAGCGGTACTTAACCATACTGTTTCTTTTCCCTGTTTAAAATACCAGTCGAGCATAATCTGATGTAATGCTTTTCCAATGCCTTGTTTTTCAAAATCAGGATGAAGGAATAAAGCCCAAATGTTATTGTCTTTTAAATCCGCAATGGCGAAACCAATTATTTTATGGTTAATTTCACAAACCCAGCCTTTGCCGCGTTCGAAAAGAAATTCTTCGCAATCTTTATCGGTAACCAAATCCGGATTGGAAAGCGTATTTTCTTTTACGGAATTTCTAACCATCTGAATTTGCGGAATATCGTCGTTATGTGCTTCTCTGAAAATCATGTTTATTTTGTAAAACCCATTAAAATTAAGGCGAATGCCGAATAATTAATCATATCCTGATAATTGGCATCGATGCCTTCGGAAACTAAAGTTTTTCCTTTGTTATCTTCTATTTGTTTCACGCGAAGTAATTTCTGAAGGATTAAATCGGTTAAAGAACTTACGCGCATGTCCCGCCAAGCCTCGCCATAATCGTGATTTTTGGCTTCCATTAAGGTTTTGGTAAGCAATATTTTTTCGTCGTATAAACGAACGGCGGTTTCCCAATCTAAATCGGGTTGATCTGCAACGCCCAAGTCTAACTGAATTAATGCCATGATGCAATAGTTGATGATACCGATGAATTCTCCGGTTTCGTCTTCGTCTACTTTACGGACTTCGTTTTCCTGTAAACTTCTGATACGTTGCGCTTTGATGAATATCTGGTCGGTTAGGGAAGGCAAACGTAAAATACGCCAGGCGCTTCCGTAATCTTTCATCTTTTTGCTGTACAAATCGCGGCAGATGGCGATTACTTTATCATATTCCTGTGAGGTGTTACTCATTTTCTGGTTATCTTTGTTCTTGAATTTTCAAATGTAAAGAAATTCAAATGAAGTTCAAAGCTTATGCTGCTTTGTAACATTTTATTAGCAACCCGATTTTTGTAATATAATGACTGTCAACTGTAAAGGAAACCTTCTTGATTTGTCCACACCAAAAGTGATGGGGATTCTAAACATCACTCCCGATTCTTTTTTCGACGGCGGAAAATATAAAACCGAAGCAGATTTCCTGAATCAGACGGAAAAAATGTTGACGGAAGGTGCCGCAATTATCGATATCGGTGCTTATTCTTCACGACCGAATGCCGCTTTTGTTTCGGAAGATGAAGAAACTGAACGATTGACACCGATTGTTACTTTGCTTTCAAAAGAATTTCCCGAAGCGATATTGTCCATTGATACGTTTAGGGCAGAAGTGGCAAAAGCTGCTATTGAAAGCGGAGCATCCATTATCAACGATATTTCTGCGGGTTTGTTGGATGATAAAATGCTGAATGTAATTGCACAAACTAAAGTGCCTTATATTATGATGCACATGCGCGGAACACCTCAAACAATGACAACGCTCACGGATTATGAAGATATCGTAAAAGAAATGATTTTCTATTTTTCGGAACGAATCGCAGCTGCCAGAAGTTTGGGCATTAACGACATTATTATTGATCCTGGTTTTGGTTTTGCCAAGACATTGGAACAGAACTACGAAGTACTTCAAAAACTCGAATTGTTCCAGATGCTCGACGTTCCTTTGTTGTCTGCGGTTTCCAGAAAATCGATGATTTATAAATTATTGAACACCAGTTCGCAAGAAGCGTTAAACGGAACCACGTTTTTAAATACGGTTTCCCTGATGAAAGGTGCTAAAATCCTTCGTGTTCACGATGTAAAGGAAGCGGTGGAATGTGTTAGATTATTTGAAGTTCTACAACAATAAAATAAATTGTGATGAGAAAAATTACGTTGCTGTTGGCAAGTGTTTTACTGTTTTCGTGTGGAGAAGAAAAGAAAATTTTGCTTCCTAAAGCGGATGTAACTTTAGTGAAACAAGTTGACGATCTTTCTACAATTGATATGTTTTTTTCGGTTGAAAATAAAGATACGATTGCCGATGTCAGTAAAAATACAGTGATTACAACTACTAATTGGGTTTTTAATATTGACAAACGACTTCCGTTGAAAAGCATATTGCCGGACATCGTCAAACTTCAGGAAAAGAAACGCAAGAAATCGAAAGGTGAAGTTGCGACCACACAAAATTATTATTCGTATGCGGACAGTATCGGAAAGAATCTGGCTTTTCTCGGTTTTACCAATATTCAGTACAAACTCCAAAAGCCTGTTGAAGGAATTGTTGTGTTTATCGATAAAAAGAACCGTATTTTGGTAAACGATTCAGTAGTGGAACGTAAAGATTTGGAGAAGCACATTATCCGCATCAATCAAGATTTGAAACCGGTACATTATGGTTTTGATAAAAATATGTTGTACGGCAACTATCTTCTGAACAAGTTGTTTTTGAATGCAATGGAACTTAAAACAGTTGGCTCTGAGGAATATGTTTATTGATGATGATACGGTTCGTTTCTTAAAATTGTAAAGCCTCTGTAAAGTTGTTCGATAAAAAATAAACGTACCATCTGATGGGAAAAGGTCATTAGGGAAAGCGATATTTTGCCTTGTGCTTTTTTATATACTTCGTCGCTGAAACCATATGGGCCGCCAATTACAAAAACGAGTGTTTTTACTCCGGAATTCATTTTCTTCTGTAATTCTTCGGAAAAACCTACGCTGGAGAAAGACTTACCGTTTTCATCCAAAAGAATCAGTTGATCGGTAGGAGTGAGCTTGGCTAAAATCAGTTCCCCTTCTTTTTCTTTCTGCTGATTTTCGGATAAATTTTTTACATTTTTGATATCGGGAATGATTTCCAGATCAAATTTGATGTAAAAAGATAAGCGTTTCGTGTAATCATCGATTAAGGATTGCAGGGCTTTGTTATCTGTTTTTCCAATGGCGAGAAGTTTGATGTTCATGGATGAATTTTAGATGCAAAAATAAGTATTCTTAGTTGACGGAATATGATTATTTAAATCTTTAACAAGCCTCGAAAACCTCTGACGGCATAATATGATTCTGCACCGTTGTGATAAAGAAAGACAGTATTATACCTGAAATCACAAAAGACTGCACCGCCAAGTTTTCTTATCGCTGAAGGAGTTTTTACCCAACTGGAGCTTTTTTTGTCGAAATTTTCTAGTTGCTGTAAAGCTCTGTATTGTTCTTCGGACAGCAGTTCTATCCCCATGGCTGTGGCCATATTCACAGCGCTGTTTGCCGGTTTATTTTCTTTTCGGGATTCTAAGGCCTCATGATCGTAACAAATGCTTCTGCGACCCTTAGGAGTTTCTGCTGAACAATCATAAAAAATGTATTGATCTTCCTGTTTGTTATAGTCAACAACATCGGGTTCACCGCCGGTTCTTTCCATTTCATTGAGCGACCAAAGTTTTTCAGGATTTGCGTCCAGTTTTGCCAGCACTTTTGGCCATTCAATACCTGCATGGCGGCTCATGTTTTTCTCAAAACGGTTTTTTACTATTTTTAGTAGTTCTTCGCGTTGTTCGGTTGATAATTCCTTTTTATTTGCCATTGTTATTAGCTGTTGTTTTGATTACTATAATTTGGTATAAAAAATGAATTATCCAATGGACGACATCAAGACCTTAATACCAAAAAGGTTAGTTAATTTTAGTTCTATCAAATTTAGTATTTTTCTTAAAAATTGTATTTGTATTCAGAATAACTTTTTGGTCAATCTATGTTTTAGGATTTTGTTTATTTTTCAGTTACCGATATACACTCAAACCGCCATTTCAAAGAAAATGCTGTTAACTGTAGGTAAAAATTAATATCCAAAAATTTGAATTAATTGATTTTCTAATTCTTTTTTATTTAACTCTCCACTTGCTTTCCATTTGCCGATAATTATTCCATTCTTGTCAATTAGTACTTTATGAGGAATTCCGTTAACAAAGTATTCTTGTTTGATTGAACTATTGTTTTGTAGCGTTGAAAAATGTTTCCAATCTTCTATTTTTTCTTTAGTAATTGCATTTTCTAAGTTTTTCAAGTCTTCGTCAATTGAAATGCTAATTATTTCAAAATCTTGTGCTTTATATTTCTCTTTTAATGATTTCAGAAACGGTATTTCTTCACGGCACGGAGCACACCAACTAGCCCAGAAATCTATTAAAACATATTTTTTTTGATAAAAATTCTGAAGTGAAATATCCTGTTTGTAAATATCAACACCTGAAAATTTAGGAGCCACACTGCCAACCATGCTTTGTTTGAAAAACTTTAATTTTTCAGCCATTTTTTTTCCGGTTTCACTTTCCTTTATTTCTTTTGAAGAATTGTTATAAACATATTCAAATTCTTTATAAAAATTCTTTCCTCTTTGTCTTGCAACTTGAAGGTAAACAAGATTGAAACTATAAGAGCATGATGGGTTTTTTATACAGTAGTTAATATCTGTTTTTAATTCTTCAATATCGTTTTTATCGGAAACATTGTAAAGTGAATCTAATGAAAGCATCAAAAATTCTGTCTTATCGGAATTAATTTCTTCTTTGATTTTAGCATTTTGGCTTTTTATTAGAATTCCAATGGAATCACGTATGAAATTTGTTCTTGAATGCAGTTTGTCTAATTCTATAATTGCTTGTTTATCAATTTTTTGTGCATGAGAAATTGTAACCAAAAGAAGGAATATAAAGTAAAAGATTCTCATTTTTTTACGATTTTCAATTGTTTACGGCTAATACCGCACCAGTTTTGTCCTGTAGCGGATGATTTATTGCAGCTGATTGTAAATGTATTAAGAGTTGAAAGGCAAAAGCTCAATTTAATATAGGAATGTAAACACCGACCATTCCAAAAAAATGTCAAGCCCCGACATTTCATATAACCGCTGTCAGGCATTTGTTGTTTTTTGCCTATATTTCTCCGTTATATTTTGGGGTCAAAATCTACTATCCATTCAATACCGAATTTGTCTCGAAACATTCCAAAGCATGAACCTTCAGGGTTGTCTACAATAGGCACTTCTACACTCCCGTTTGATGAAAGGCCATTAAATAATTTGTAAGCTTCTTCACGATTTTCTGCACTTACTGATATTTTAGACCTGTTTTCATTTTCATTAACTTTTCCCATAAACTCAGGTACATCATTACCAATTAAAACGTTTTTGCCAATTGGTAAAGCAATGTGCATTATCTTATTTGCCTCATTTTCTGCTACTGGATATTCAGGGGTTGATATCTCTTTGAAACGTATAATTTTTGCAAATTCTCCCCCAAATACAGATTTGTAAAAATTGAATGCTTCTTCGGCATTTCCGTTGAAGTTAATGTGCGGATTGATAAGTGCCATGAATTATATTTTTAAATTGTTTTTGTTTCTTATTTCAAATGTATGAGAAAAGGTATTGTAAAATATTGAAAGAGAAAACCTTACTTCTTTGAAGAAGTGCAAACAAGGAAGTTTCCTTGTGCAAACTGAACTTAACAATTCTACCAAACTGTTGTTAGCAGCTGGCAAGATTTTAGGTTTTAAAACTAAATTGATAATATTCTGTTTTATCAATTTTTATTTATTGTATTACGCATAATTTTTTTATATAATTTGACGAGAAAATATACAATAGCAGCAAAAAGTACCACAAGAAATGTTTGCCACAAAAGCAAACCAATGCTAAAATCAGTTGTTAATTTTTCCATATTTTAAAAGTTCATTTTTTAAAGTTTATTATTTTGAGTATAAAATTTATCGAGTTTCACTTTTTCAAGTACCACAATTATGTGCAACCTTTTTAAGTTTCAATTTCATAAATTTAATATGATGTTTATCGCCTTAAGTATTTGATGTTTTATTATTTGCGTTCCGTTTTTTCATCACTTCCGGCTAACGTCCCGCCGGCTTTAAAAGAGGCAAAGATTTGTTACCGATGTTTGCAAATATACCGAAAAGTTAGAAAGGAAAAAGATAAAAATTAACACTAAAGTGCTAACACAAACTCTTTCAAATATCCATCGGTTTTAGCCATTGTTTAAAACCGCTGTTAACGGCTGTGCTTTCATTTTTTAAAGAATTGTTCTGCATTTTTGTAGAATATTTTTTCTTTTTGCTCTGAAGATAAAAAGTCAAGTTTATTAACTGATTCAATTGCTTGTTTGATGTCACCATTATCGGATCCAAACATTAATCTATTTTCTAAACCCGCATCGATTAATCTTTTCATAGTAGCGTAAAAATCTTTGTGGGGAACAATATAAGGATTTGAAATAGCGGATATGTCGGTGTATACATTTCGATAAACACTCATAATTGCTATAGTTTCTTCTAAAAAAGGACTGCCTGCATGCATAATCCAAATTTTTAACTTCGGAAATTTTAATATTAAATCTTCCATTAAGATTGGACTTCCTAAACTTACTTTAAAATTTGGACAGCCATGATTAGGACCTGCTAATCCTGTATGAATACCAACAGGGAGATTGTATTTTTCAGCTAATGCATAATATGGGTATAATAATTTATCTGATGGTGAAATTCCGTAATATTGGCTTAGTATTTCTCCAATGAAATCAATTTTTCCATTATTAATTTGTTGTTCTACCCATTTAATATCTGGCAATTCTTTTCCATCCGAAAAACAAAGTCGGTTAACATATGGGACTTTTCCATTTGGACAGGGAAGCATTAATCCATATAGTAATTCAATTTTGTGTTTATCTCGATAAGTTTCTTGTAGGTCCCAAGAAGTACTTATGGCTGCTTTGTAGACACCAGAATTTTCTAGTAGTTTCATTTGAATGCTTGGGTCTGCTTCACCATGAATGTGTGTGTCGAATATTTTTTGAGAATAAACATTAAAAAATCCAAAAAGTAATGAGATTAGGATTAATTTTTTCATAATGCTACATTTTATATTTTTTGACAACATTGAATTCTTCCAATTTTAGCTGCACTGTTGTTAACGTTTTGCGGCTTTAAACAATAGTTATGATTTGACACTGGCTTTCACAAATTTACCGAAAGTTAGAAAGAAAGATGAAAATTAGCGCTGAAGTGTGAACACAAACTATTCCAAATATATATATTGGTTTTAGCCATTGTTTAAACCGCTGTTAGCCATTCGGTTTTATGTTATCATAGATTAAATCATTAAGTTTTGATCTTATTTGATATTCCTCGATAGATAATATAAAATATCGATGTGATTAACGTTATTATTAAACCCATTATCCACAATCCCAAGAAAAGTGATACAACAGGTAATAAACATTTAGTTTCAATATATTTTGAATCAGAGATAACTTCTCTTTGATTTTGTAAAAAATTAATTAAAAAAGGGAATAAAAAATATATAAAAAGTATAATAATTGTAATAAAGCTTTTACTTTTTTTAATTTTATTGCTGTCAATACGGATATACAATATAAATTGTAAAATTGGTATTGAAACGAAAAGTAATAAAATCAAGTAAGGGGCTAATTTTTCCATTTATCACGCTTTTTTTTCAAATCATTCTTTTTAGTAATCTATGATAAACGGACTGCTTAACGTCCCGCTGGCTTTATAAAGTAGCGGAAACTTATTACTGATGCTTACAAATATACCGAAAAAGTTTTAAAGAAAATTTGAAAAATAGGAGAGAAGTGCAAACACCGGATCATCCAATTATGCACCGGCGCAAGCCATTTATTAAAACCGCTGTTAGGCGCTGTTTTTTCTAAGAAGTTTACGATAAAATTCCTTTTCTTTTCTAAGTTTCCTTTTTTCAGAAGTTGAAAGTTTTAAGGTTTCGTAATTTAATAGAAATTTTACGAGAATGGGTGGATCGATTCCTTCAAACTTACTAACATTACGAGTTGTGCATTCACAGTTTGAACTTTTCAATTTTAAAATATGAATTGTTAGATTTCCATCTTTAATCTTAAGCACTTTGTTTTGCTTGAATAATTCATTTTCATTGTAGTGACCTGAATTTTTTTGTTCAGGAATAAACATTTTGCAACATAATTGTGCGTCGTAGTCATCACCTAAAATAAGCATAGATGATTTACTTGACTCTAAATTGAATGAATTTGAATTCATGTCAACAATGAAAAAGCTGTCCTCAGAATCTATCCAGTTTCGTTCATATTTACTAATCCAAATGGCGTATGAATATTCGTTTGAAGTTTGACCAACTCCAGATTGAATGATTAAAAAGACAAAAATAAAATTGTATAATAATTTCATATTTAGTGAGTTCGATCAAAATAGCGCCTAACGTCCCGGGGCTTGCTGACAGTAGCGGGTAAGTTTACCAATTTTTTATTTATCGCTAACCATTACAAATACAATAGCGGCTTTCAGTTTTCCTAAAAGCCGCTATTGCAGCAAACCCTTGTTGTAAGTGGTTTTTAATTTTGTTTAACTAATATGTAATGTCCAGCAGGAACTCTTGTAGTTTGAGGTGAAGTGTCGTTTGGAATTAAAGATGTCCCCATTTGTAAATCAAAAATCATTTTATCATTTGGTAAATTCTCTTGGTAACCAATATACGCATCAGTCATCATATAATCTCTTTCAGGGTCTTTAAAATGAATACGTACTCTTTTGAATATTTCATCGCAGTCATTACAAATGGGTCTGTAAAAGTGTTTTAAAAGATAATTTCCACTTATAAAATGATTGCGTGAATTTATTGATGAATCTTGTAAGCGGGGGAGTGTATTGACAATTTCAACCCCGTTTTCAATATATTGATATTCGCCTATTAAAATGTCTTCATAAAAATTCTTTGATGGATTAAAATTGTTATATTTTTTTTGAATAATTATTTTTAAAGAGGTCATGCCGTTAGTATAAAGCCATGTTCCAACATACCGATCCAATTGATTGTTAGTATCTTTATAGTAAACACCTGGAATTCGACTATAATTATCATTGTCAATATTTACAATTTGTGCTTTACAAGAAGATAATGAAATTATAAATACCATTATCATATAATAAATATTATTTTTCATAATTAATTGCATGGTTTTTGGGTTACTATGTTGTTTTCATTTTCTAATCTATTCCATGTTGTAAAATCTGAATCAGCTTTATATAATGATATGCTAGAACCAAGGAGGGAATTTATAGTTTCTAACATATTTTTTTCATTCTTTCCAGCTGTAATTATACTGTTACCTAAACTATCAAACTGCCACTTTTTATGAATTGATTCAAAATTTTCTAAAAAATCTGCTTTCGTAAACTCATTTAATAGTATTGATTCCATCTTTGTTTTAAATGCGTTCCAGTCTTTAATTTTTAGGGCATAAGTACCAAAACCAGTTGCGACAGTAATTACAAAGTTTGAATAATCAACAGATGTCCCATTACTATAAGTTGAATTTCCGAAATTATGAGTTTTAATCATATTGTAAAACAAAATTACATCCCCGTGAGAGAACATATCTGTTAACCCGCATGAAACTGGATGACTGTGAAATTGCCAATCATGTTTGCTGAAGGGAAAAAATTAATTTTACTGCAATTTGAGGCACTGTTAGGTGCCTCCGCAATATTAAATGAGTTTGTTGTAGGGCTGTAAGTTAATTTAAATCCTTTTTCAAAATTTCCATTTTCGGCATCATGTTGATTTTGTTCTAAAGCTTCCTTGAAAGAATTTACTGGGTTAAGTTGTGTGGTTTCAATTAACTTTTTAAGCTTTAGGCAATTCGTTTCATTAATAATTTTATATTCCTCAAATTCAGGTAGATTTGGAGATGTTATAATTGGGTCTTCTTCTGGATTAGGATCGTGTCCTCCTTCATAATTTTCTCCTGTGTCAGAACCATCTGAAGGATTTGGATTTGTAGGATCGCTATTAGTTGGAGGTTCTCCACCTACTCCAGAAGGAAAGCATACAGTTTCAATGCTATAATAAGATGTTACACACTGATCACTATTTGCAATATGGTCACTGTTATAGCTTCCACCTGTGACTTCACACATAGGAAAATAATAAGTCATACAAGTTTCTCCTGAAGGATACAGTTTTGAATTTGGCGAAACAATATTATTATTGTATACAATTGGAGTAATAATTGTATTAGCTTCATTATAATTTGAAGAAAGCAAAAGGCTGTTATTTGTAATAGGGATGTTGTATTTTACTATGTAAGCTTTTGTAATATTATTTGGTTGGTTTTCAATGATGAGATTTTCAAAATAATCATCAGAAATTAACTCTCTTGTAATATTAAATGTATAGGAAACACCTTGTTCACTTTCTATAATTATGGCTGGTTTATCAGTAATAATAAATCCATATTCTTCTTCCATAACAGTTTTTCCTATCGCCGAGGTTGAAATTTTCTTTTTACTTTTTGGTAATTTATTGAAAGAATTAACAAATTTTTCGTCTGACATTAATTCATCAAATGTCTTTTCATACATTTTTAAATTCTGTTTGTGGTTGTGTTGGTCAATTACGTCTTCTTGTAATTCACACCCGACAATAATTAAGCCAGAAAGTAAAAGTGATAAATAAAATAAATTCTTTAGTTTTTTCTTCATAATTGAAACGTTGTTTGGTTTATAAAAATAGATTAAAGTATTAAATAATTGTATTAATTTTCTGTAATCTTTGTGTAAAATCACTTACAACGTCCCGCCGGCTTTATGTCAGTGGCGGATTTTTTATTACTGACGTTTACAAATATACCGAAAAGAGTGAAAGAAAAACGTGAATTTTAATACAAAAAGTGCGAGCAAAAACTTTCCCAAAAAATCCCAAGCCCCGCCATTGCATAAAACCGCTGTTAGCTGTAGCTTTTGTTATTTAAAATTTTTTTTCACCTACTTTTATATCTCCATCTTCCATATCTGCGTATTTGTATTTAATTGTGTTATCAGATATTTTCAAAACTAACTTATTAGAGTCAAATAGATTTTCAGGTATAATACTCATGGTTTCATGGATCGGAAAGTTGAAGATTTCAACAAATTTATTTTTGTCAAGCGTCATTATGCGATATGTATTAAGGCTTGAAAAATCAGCCCAATCTACTGCATAACCAAATTCATCTTTTCCATCTCCATTAATATCGCCTAGATTTGAAAACAAGTAAACACCTTTTTGTTGGTAATTTTCTGTAACTACTAGTTTATCAATTGACTTATCACTTGAATATAAAATTGAAATTGGTTTGTTTTTTACCGTTAATTCT
Organism: Flavobacterium enshiense; assembly: GCF_040750275.1. Taxonomy (GTDB): domain Bacteria; phylum Bacteroidota; class Bacteroidia; order Flavobacteriales; family Flavobacteriaceae; genus Flavobacterium; species Flavobacterium enshiense_B. The sequence goes on along the minus strand of NZ_JBDOCV010000003.1, from coordinate 1,083 downwards.
AAATCGTTATCCCAATCTAAACTATCATGTATTTTATTAATCTCTTGTTTTGTTGCGCTGTTTTGGTATGATTCAAAAATTGTGTCATCGATTTTATCTCCATCAAAATCTCCAACAATAGAATATCGTTTATCAAGTTTTAAAAATCTTGGTTTTTCACTTTTCTTTACCGATAATTTTTCATTACAAGAAAAGAAAAGGATTAGTAAAATTACTGATATTGATATTTTTACGGTCATTTTTAGTAAAGTTACAGCTAACGTCCACCGGCTTTATAAAGTGGCGGATTTTTATTATTGTTGCTTACAAATATACCGAAAAGAGTAAAAAGAAAAAACCTCACTTCGGAGAAGAATTGCAAACACTGGCTCTTTCAAATACACACTGGCCATAGCCATTTTATAAAACCGTTGTTATAAGCTGCCATTTTTATTTGTCACTTATTAATCTCAATTCAGCTAAGACTTTGTTTCCTTCTTCAAATAATGCAATCCAATTTGATGAATCGTTTTCAAAATTTTCCATTTTTTCGGTAGCACTATAAATCCCTTTATTTGTAAGTAGATAAAAAAATTACTTCGTTTTTATTTGGTAAACTTGGCTCTTCGACTTTGTCAGTTTTATTTAGATAAGTTTCTCCTAATTTTACAAATTCTTTTGCTGCGGAACTTACATTTTGATGTTGCCCACCACCAATTACTCCGCCCCCAGAGCTCAAATACAAACTTGCATCCCCAGTAATGTATGATATTGTTGTAGCAGTTGCTCCACCCATTTCCCAATCCATAATTATTCCATAGACTTCAGTTTTGTCATTTTGTAATGAAAGTCCAAGTTGCTCAGGTGACACAGAAAAAGCCATTTTTCTAAGTTCAGGAAAAGTGTTTTCCTGTGTTTTTATAGTTTTTGGTTCAGATAAAACTTTTCATTTGAAGCGGATTTGTTTCTACAACTATTTAAAAATAATATGATTGCTATAGATAATATGATTCCGATTAAAATATATGTCATTTTCATTTTTGCGTAAAGTTTTGTAATGGTTGCTTATAACGTCCCGCCGGCTTTGTGAAGGCGGGGATTTTT